>NZ_JAKZLE010000003.1:0-247195 GCF_022808885.1 Geothrix alkalitolerans
GCTCATGCGCTACAACCGCATGATGTACGGTCCCACGGCGAAGGAGATGAAGCCCGCCGTGAAGAAGGTCAACTTCGGGGCGGCCTACCTGGATCACCCGAAGTTCCAGAGCCTGATGACCGCCTTCAAGCGGGGCACGGCCTTCAAGTTCGAGGTCACGGACAAGGGCAAGACCTACACCATCGCCACGGATGGAACGGACATCCTGTTCAACGGGAAGACCATCTTCTATTCCCGCCCCATGAACAAGTACGAGGACCACCTGCTTCTCGACCGCGTCTCCATGACCCAGTACCAGACGACGGATGCGCTCATCCACCTGGCCTTCGCCGTGCTGCGCAGCCTCCCGGAGCTCGCCGGGCATTCGCTGGTCTACATGCAGCACCAGTTCTACTACGGCGCGGAGCCCCTGGAGGATGGCGTGGCCCAGCAGGGTCCCAACCTCCTGCTCGGCTCCTACCGACACAACAAGGTCCCGGAGAAGACCCGGGGCTAGACACCGGCCGAGCGGCTCAGTTCTGGATGTAGTGCACCAGCTGATCGATGGTGAACCGCTGGTCGGAGATGGTTTCCTTCACCAGGTCGCCGATGGAGAGGATGCCCAGCACCTCGTTGTCCTCCGAAAGGACCGGCAGGTGGCGGATGTGCTTGCCCGTCATGAGGGCCATGCACTCCTCTACGGTCTCCCCCAGGGTCACGCAGCTCACCCGCTCGCTCATGATCTCCCGCACGAGGGTGTCCTTCGAGGACTTGCCCTTGAGGATGATCTTCCGCGCGTAGTCCCGCTCCGAGAAGATTCCCACCAGGCGACCTCCTTCCAGCACCAGCAGGGCGCCGATGTCGTGCTGGGCCAGCAGGGTCAGGGCGGTGAACACCGTGTCGTCGGGGCCTACCGACACCAGGGCCTTCTTGCCTTGGATCAACTGGGCGAGTGGTCGCATGCGTGCCTCCCGGCGCCGGACTGGATGGAATGGATGGCCCTGACTATACGGCCAAGGAGGGCCCAATGGGACCCTCCGGTTCCGGGAATTCGTGATCCTTGGCGTGGATTTTCCCGGGACAAGGCATTTATGATGCATGGGTCAGCTTTTTGAAAGCCTGCCCGGACCTGCGCTCAGGGCCGCGAAATGCCTCCAAGGATCGCCCATGTCCCTCCCCCGGAAACTCAAGGATCACGCCGCCCGCCAAGCCGAAGCCAAGGAGCCCCATCCGGAGGCGGCCCGGAAGCAGGCTGCCCAGGGCAAGCTCCTGGCCCGGGAGCGCATCACCGCCATCCTCGATCCCGATTCCTTCCATGAGTACGACCTCTTCGTGGAACACAAGTGCTCCGACTTCGGCATGGCGAAAAAGCAGCTGCCCGGGGACGGCGTCATCACCGGCACGGGCACCATCGCGGGCCACCCGGTGGCCATCTACGCCCAGGACTTCACCGTGGCCGGGGGCAGCCTGGGCCTGGCCCACGCCCGCAAGATCACCAAGATCATGGACCACGCCATCAAGCTGGGCATCCCCCTCATCGGCATCAACGATTCCGGCGGGGCCCGCATCCAGGAGGGAGTGAACTCCCTGGCGGGCTATGGCGAGATCTTCTACCGCAACACCCTGGCCTCGGGCGTCATCCCCCAGATCTCCATCATCCTGGGCCCCTGCGCGGGCGGAGCGGTGTACTCCCCGGCCCTCACCGACTTCGTCTTCGTGGTGGACAAGATCTCCAAGATGTTCATCACGGGCCCGGAGGTCATCAAGACCGTGCTGGGCGAGGAGATCTCCATGGAGGACCTAGGCGGGGCCCGGGTGCAGTCCGAGATCTCGGGCAATGCCCATTTCTATGCGGAAAGCGAGGCCACGTGCTTCGAGCAGGTGAAGCGCCTGGTCACCTTCATCCCCTGGAACAACCGCAAGAAGGCTGACCCCTTCAACACCAGCCCCTCCCGCACCGAGGAGGACCTGGAGCGCATCATCCCCTCCGAGGCCCACCGGCCCTACGATGTGCGCGACGTGCTGCGGGCCGTCTGCGACGGCTCGGACTTCATGGAGGTCCAGGCCCTCTGGGCCGCCAACGTCGTGGTGGGCTTCGCCCGGATGAACGGCCGCACCGTGGGCATGGTGGCCAACCAGCCCGCCGTGCTGGCCGGCGTCCTCGATGTGGACAGCTCGGACAAGGCCGCGAGGTTCATCCGCTTCTGTGACGCCTTCAACATTCCCCTGGTGACCTTCGTGGACCTGCCGGGCTACCTGCCGGGCGTGGACCAGGAGCACGCCGGGGTCATCCGCCACGGCGCCAAGCTGCTCTACGCCTACAGCGAGGCCACCGTCCCCAAGATCACGGTCATCCTGCGCAAGGCCTACGGAGGCGGCTACATTGCCATGTGCTCCCGCCACCTGGGCGCCGACTTCGTCTTCGCCTGGCCCTGCGCCGAGATCGCCGTCATGGGCCCCGAGGGCGCCGCCAACATCATCTTCAAGGGCGAGATCGCCGCCGCGGCCGATCCCGAGGCCTTCCGGAAGCAGAAGGTCCAGGAATACACCGAGAAATTCGCCAGCCCCTACGTCGCCGCGGCCAATGGGCATGTGGATGCGGTCATCGCCCCCCGGCAGACCCGCGACTTCCTGCTCCACGCCCTGGCGATCTCCGAGCAGAAGGACGAGCCGCGGCCCGCCCGGAAGCACGGCGTGCCCCCCTTCTGAGCGAGCCTCCATGACCACGCGCCAGACCCTCACCCTGAACGACACCGTCTACGAAACGGCCCACACCCGGAAGTACACCCTCCGGAAGGCCTACGCACCCAGGGACCCGGGCCGGATCACGGCCTTCATCCCCGGCCTCGTCCTGGAAGTCCTCGTGAAGCCCGGGGACCTCGTGCGCCGCGGCCAGAGCCTTCTCGTCCTCGAGGCCATGAAGATGCAGAATCACGTGGCGGCCCCCTTGGACGGCACCGTGCTCGACGTGACCGCGGCCCCCGGCGCGACCGTGGCCAAGGGGCAGCTGCTGGTGACCCTCCGGACGGGCTCTGACACTCTGTAAACCGGGGTTCGGGCCGGCGCCTTCCGGACCGCCGTCACCCCGGGGGGCGGCTACCCTGGGGCCTGGATTCGCTTCGGAGGACCCCATGGCCGTCAACCTCAAGGGACGCAGCTTTCTCACGCTGATGGACTTCACCCCCCTGGAGGTGCGCTACCTCCTGGACCTCTCCCGGGACCTGAAGGCCAAGAAGCGCATGGGGCTCCACGGCGAGGCCCTGAAGGGCAAGAACATCGTGCTGCTCTTCGAGAAGACCAGCACCCGCACCCGCTGCGCCTTCGAGGTCGGCGCCCTCGAGGAAGGCGCCCACGTGACCTTCCTGGACAGCGCCAGCTCTCAGGTCGGCAAGAAAGAGAGCATCGAGGACAGCGCCAAGGTGCTGGGCCGCTTCTACGACGGCATCGAGTACCGCGGCTACAAACAGGAAGTGGTGGAGGCCCTGGCCCAGCACAGCGGCGTGCCCGTGTGGAACGGCCTCACGGACACCGACCACCCCACCCAGATCCTGGCGGACTTCCTCACCATCGAGGAGCACGTGGCCAAGCCCCTGAACAAGGTGAAGCTGGTATTTTGCGGCGACATCCGCAACAACATGAGCTACGCCCTGATGTACGGCGCCGCCAAGACCGGCATGCACATGGTGGCCCTGGGGCCGAAAGACCTCGCCCCCGATCCCGCCGTGCTGGCCGCCGCCCGCAAGGCCGCCGAGGAGACCGGCGCCACCATCGAGGTCACCGATGACGTCGCCGCCGCCGTCAAGGACGCCGATGTGCTCTACACCGATGTCTGGGCCAGCATGGGCGAGGAGGACCAGATCCCCCAGCGCGTGAAACTGCTCACGCCCTTCAAGGTCACGATGGAGATGGTGCAGAAGACCGGCAACCCGGACGTGAAGTTCCTCCACTGCCTGCCCGCATTCCACGACTTCGAGACCAAGCTGGCCAAGGAGCAGAAGGCTCTCGGCCACGACATCCGCGAGGTGACGGACGAGGTCTTCCGGTCCCGCCACAGCGTGGTTTTCGACGAAGCCGAGAATCGCATGCACACCATCAAGGCCGTCATGGTGGCGACCATCGGGTAGGGGACGACCCAGCCCCATCGGTTGTTTCACCGCAGAGAACGCAGAGAAGGTTTTTCTCCGCGTTCTCTGCGGTTGGCGTTTGAAGGTGTTGCCGCGGACCACCCGGTGCTATGGTGGGACCACCCATTCCACGGAGGTCCCCATGCGCGCAGCCCGGCTGTTCATCGTACCTGTACTCGCGGCTCTGTCTCTGGCGGCCCAGGAGCCTCCCCTCTCCGGCGCCTGGACCCAGACCAAGGCCGATGACATCGCCGCGGCCATCGACGCCACGGTGAAGGAGATGGCCTTCTACAAGCGACCCATCGCCCGCGGGCGGCTCAGGAAGCTGAACCCCGCCTACCGGAAGGTCACCATCACCATCACCGACAAGGGCGTGGCCGTGAAGCTGGACGACCGGGCCCCCATCCTCATGCCCGCCGGCGGCAAGGCCGCGCCCTGGACCCGCGAGGACGGCGAGAAGTTCATGGTGGCCGCCCAGGTGGGCAAGGACCAGCTCGTCCAGACCTTCAAGAACGAGGACGGCGAGCGCACCAACTTCTTCAAGCTGAGCCCCGACGGCAAGGCGCTGACCCTCACCGCCACGGTGAAGAGCCCCCAGCTGCCGAAGCCGCTGACCTATTCGATCCATTTCGGCCGCTAGGCGCCGTTCGACGGCCCGGGCGGCCTGCGGAGGTGGCGCATGACACGCACCGCGCCGTACGCCGTGGCTTCCGTGATCATCCTCCTGGCCTCGTGCCGTCCCCCGGCGCTGGCCCCGTCCGCCCCCGACACGCCGGACACCCGGCTCGTACTCAGCTTCCTGGAGGCCTACGGCCGCCGGGATCTCGAGGGGATGATGCGGTGCCTGACCGAGGACGCCGTCTTCCGGGGATCCGGCGGAATCCTTTCGAAGCCACAGATCCGGGCCTTCTTCCAGACCACCTTCCGCAAGCACCCCGACCTCCGCGTGGAGGTCGGGACGTTGGCGGTGGTCCAGGGCTCGATCCAGGCCCGGGTCAAGGTCCAGACCGATGCCATCTGGTCTGACACCTGGATCTTCGAGATGCGGGACCACAGGATCCGCGCCTATTCGCTCGCCTCAGGAACACGCTAGGTTCCCCGCACGGTCCCAGCGGCCCCTGACAAGCTCACTTCGTGAGCGTCACGGCCTCCAGCTCCCGCCCTTCGGCATCCAGTTGCCGCAGCCTCAACTCGCGGCCGTCCACGTCCAGCACCGTGAAGGAATGCCGGTCGGAGACGAAGGCGCGGGTCCAGGGCTGCCAGCTGGCGCGGACATCCGTCTGCCAGCGGTCGTAGAGCTCGGCCCCGCCGGCGCCCGTGACGATGTGGACGACGCCCTTCGCCCGGGTGACCGTCTTGCCGTCGAAGGCCTCGTCGACGGTGAAGGTGCCCTCCACCGGCCTGCCCCGGGGCCCCACCTTCGTGGGCGTGAAGCGGAGGGGAGCCGTGCGCTGGTAGTTGTGGACATGGCCGGCCAGCACCAGGTCCACGCCGTACTTCTCGAGGAGGGGGCTGATGGGGCGCATCCACTGGTCATCCATGTGGCTGCGGGAGCTCTGGAACAGGGGGTGGTGGAGGGCCACGATGCGCCAGGTGGCCGCCTTCGCGGCCTTCAGGTCGGCCTCCAGCCAGGCCCTCAGGACCGGGCTCGTCCAATCCGCGTAGGCGTTGGAATCCAATACGGTCCAGTGGACCTTGCCGTAGTCGAAGCTGTAGCTGGCCATGCGGGGAAAGGCCGGGCCCGCGGCAGCCACCATGGCATCGTGCACGCCGGCCACGACGGGCGCGGCGTTCGGCCCGCCGGGCTCCAGGGCGGGCCCGTTCAGGGGCAGGGACCAGTAGGCGAAATAGGCGGCCGCATCCGGAGCGCGGCGGAACGGCACGTCGTGATTGCCGGGCAGGCCCAGGAACGGCACCTCCGCCATGAGCGGGCGGGAGCCGCCGTTGTAGACCGGGAAGAAGCGTTGGCGGTACTCGGAGGCCAGGCCCATGCCATAGACCAGGTCCCCGACAAGGAGGACTGCGTCCGGATGCGCGCCGGCCACGGCCTGCGCGAGGGCCGCCTGTTCCCGCGACCCGTCCGCCGCATCCCCGAACACCACCATCCGATGGGCGTCAGGCTTGCGCACTTGCGCCTGAGCCTCGAACACCACCGCGCCATCCCGCTTCACCCGATAGGGCACGCGGGCCCCCGGCGGCAGGTCCTTCAGGGTGGCCCGGTAGATGCGGTGGGGCGGCAGAGGCGGCGCATCCAGCCGGCGGAAGGCGGGCCGCAGGGGCTTCCAGCGGTCGCCGACCTTCACCTCCACGCGCCAGGCGGCGTCACGATCCTCGGTCTGCCACAACAGATCCAGCCGGTCCACGGCCGCCGCCTTCGGAGCATCGCCCAGCTGCAGGTAGGGCTGCACCAGGAAGACCTCCTGGGCCCGGAGGAGCGAGGCGAGCAGGAGGAGGATGGAGAGGCGCATCCTTCCAGGGTAGGTGGTCCTCCCAGGAGGCTCCAGACGATCCGGGCCTTGCCTGTGCCCAGGAAGGCCTTATGCTCCAAGCGCCGGCCGTCCTCGCCTGGCTGTCCCGCCACTGGAGGTCGTATGCCCAAGCCCCTGGCGTCCCTCGTCCCGAGCATCGAGAAGCGGGAATGCACGTGGACCGAGCTGCAGGAGCGGCTCGCGCGCTCCCATCAAAGGCGGAACCTGCCCACCATCACCATCTCCAGGGAGTTCGGCTGCCAGGGCTATCCCCTGGCCCTCCACCTGAAAACCCTCCTCGACGAGGTGACAGGCCTGCCCTGGACCATCTTCGACAAGGCGCTGGTGGATCAGGTGGCCTCCGACGAAAAGCTCTCCCGGGAGCTCCTGGCCCACCTCGGGAACGAAAGCCACGCCCAGGATGTCCTCCGGACGCATTTCGGCTTCCTCACCCACGATGACGCCTACGCCAAGGTGGTGCAGCACCTGGTCCCCATCGCCATGGCCGGGGGTGCGATCATCGTCGGCCGGGGCGGGGCTGTCGTCTGCCAGGACATGAAGAACTGCTTCCATTTCCGCCTGGTGGGCAGCTTCGAGTTCCGCGTCCGATCCATCGCGCGCCGCCTCGAGATGCCCATGGAGGACGCCGGGGACGTGGTCCGGGTCCAGTCCAAGCTGCGAGAGAAGTTCATCAGCGAGTGCCTGCACACGGACATCACCTCCTTCCACTGGTACGACGCCGTCTTCAACAACGGACGACAGCGGGTGGAAAGCGTCGCCCAGGCGTGCCTCCGGCTTGTCGAATGCGGCTGGCCTGATCTGAAGGGCGGCTACAAGGCCGGCCCCGCGCACCCGACCCTGGTCGGCTCCTGAGTGGCGCGACCTTTCCCGAACAAGGAACCGGGCGCCGTCGGCGCCCGGTTCTGCGGAACGGAAGGATGGCCGCTAGTGCGCGCCCACCGCGGTCAGCAGCCGCGAGCCCTGGGCGTAGCAGGTCTTGTGGGTGATGTGATGCTCGAACTCGTGGCGGAACTTCTGGAGGGCGGAGTCCATGGGGCCGCAGGCGGCGTCGCCGAGGGGGCAGAGGGTCCGCAGGCCGATGCGGGGTGTGAGGCTGGCCAGCAGGTCCAGGTCCTCCATGCGGCCTTCGCCGTGCTCGATGCGGTGGAGCACCATCTCCATCCAGTTGCAGCCTTCGCGGCAGGGCGTGCACTGGCCGCAGCTCTCGTGGGCGTAGAAGCGGATGAGGCGCAGGGTGGCCTGCACCATGCAGGTGTCCTCGTCCATGCAGATGAGGCCGCCGGAGCCGGCCATGGAGCCGCGGGCCTTCACGGTGTCGAAGTCCAGCGGGCAGTCGAAGTCCTTCTCGTCGAACATGGGGGCGCTGGCACCGCCGGGGATGATCGCCTTGATCTTCTTGCCGGTGCTGGAGCCGCCCGCCAGTTCGTTCACGACGAAGTCCATGGGCGTGCCCAGGGGCAGCTCGAAGAGGCCCGGGCGCTTCACGTGGCCGCTGACGCCGAAGATGCGGGTGCCCGTGTTCTTGGGGGTGCCCAGCTTGGCGTACTCGGCGCCGCCCATGCGGAGGATGGGGGGCACGGCCGCGAGCGTCTCCACGTTGTTCACGGTGGTGGGCTGGCCGAAGGCGCCCTTGGCCGCCGGGAAGGGCGGCTTCACGCGGGGCTCGCCGCGGCGGCCTTCCAGCGAGTTCAGCAGGGCCGTCTCCTCGCCGCAGATGTAGGCGCCGGCGCCGCGGTAGACGAGGATGTCGTAGTCCCAGCCCGTGCCCAGGATGTTCTTGCCGAGGTAGCCGGCATCGCGGGCCTGCTGGATGGCGGCCTCCAGCTTCTCGATGAGCCAGAGGAACTCGCCGCGGATGTAGACGAAGCCCAGCTTGCACTGCATGGCCCAGCCGCCGATGATCATGCCCTCGATGAGCTGGTGCGGGTTGTACTCGAGGATGGCGCGGTCCTTGAAGGTGCCGGGCTCGCCCTCGTCGCCGTTGCAGACGAGGTAGCGCGTGAACTTCCGCTCGGGCGTGTCCTTGGGCATGAAGGACCACTTCAGGCCGCAGGGGAAGCCCGCGCCGCCGCGGCCGCGGATGCCGGAGGTCTTCATTTCCTCGACCACGGCCACCGGCTCCATTTTCAGCGCGGCCTTCAGGGCCACGTAGCCCTCGTGCTTCTGCTCGTAGACCTTGAGGTGCCAGTTGTCCAGGTCCCCCGCCCCGCGGAGCATCAGGTTCGGGTACTTCTCCGTGCCGAAGCCGGGGAAGGTGTAGATCTGGGGATCGGGCTTGGTGCGAATGGCGGCCATGTCTGTGTCTCCGCTCAGTGGGCCCAAGGCCGGTAATCGCCCCGCTTGCAGGCTTCCATCACCTCGAGGAGCTTCTTCTCGTCCACGAACTCGTCGTAGACATCGTGGTTCACCTGCACGCAGGGGCCGCTTCCGCAGCCGGCGAGGCACTCGACCTCCTCCACGCTCCACATGCCGTCGGCGCTGGGGCCCTGGCCGGGCTTCACGCCGGTCTTCTCGCAGACCTTCTCCAGCAGCTGGGCGGCGCCGCGCAGGGCGCAGCTGATGTTGGTGCAGACCTGGAGGTGGAACTGACCCACCGGGGCCTTCTGGTACATCGTGTAGAACGTGGCGACGCCGAAGACGTGGCCCTCGGGGATGCCGATGGCCTTGGCCACGGCCTTCATGGCCGAGAGGCTCACGAAGCCGAACTCGCGCTGGGCGATGTGCAGCGCCGGCAGCGTGGCCGCGAGCTTGTCCGGGAACTTGACCATGAGGGCCTGGATCTCCGCCAGGGCCTCGGGGCTGAATTCCTTCCGTTCGGATTCCGGCAGCCGCTGGCCCGGGGCTAGGGGCTCGTTCGAGGTCTCGGGAGGCAGAGGATGGTTCATGGGCGCGCTCGCATGAACGGCCAGTTTAGCCCAAAGACGCTGGGGGGCACCGGGGTAAACCCCTGTGCCCCCCATCACGAAACGGGACGTCCGGTTACTTCTGGGCGGTCTGGGCGACCTTGCCGGCCTCGGCGTTCAGACTGACGGCGACGGTCTCGCCGATGACGCCGGGGAAGGTCTTGATGCCGTACTCATTGCGGTTGAGGCTGAGGGCGCCGTCGATGAAGCCTGCCACCACGCTGCCGGGCGCCATGCCAGGCTGGGTGCCGGCGTTGGTGATGGGGAAGGTGATGCGCCGAGTCACGCCATGCAGGGTGAAGTCGCCGGTGATCTCCAGCTTGCCCTTGGCCACTTCCTTCACGGAGGTGCTCTTGAAGGTGATGGTGGGGTACTTCGCCACGTCGAAGAAGTCGGGGGACTTCAGGTGCTTGTCGCGGGCCTCGTTGTCCGTGGTCAGGCTGGCGGCGTCGATGGTGACGGCCACGCTGGACTTGCTGATGTCGGCGGTGTCGACCTGGATGGTGCCTTCGAACTTCGTGAAGCGGCCGCTGACCTTGGCGAGCAGGTGGCTGACCTTGAAGCTGACCTCGCTGTGGACCGGGTCGATCTTGTAGGTGTCCTGGCCGGCCAGGGCGGGCACGGCCGCCAGGGCGAGGGTGGCGAGCAGGGTGCGGAAGGGGTGTCGCATGGAGCCTCCAGAAATTAGGTGTTTCACCATGCAATTCAGTCTAGGCGCTTCCAATGAAGTTGCAACACCTTTTTTGGGGGAAATCATGTCAATCTTGGATCAGCCGGAGCAGAACCATGCACATCCAGGAAGAACTCCAGATCACCAAGCCCCTCGAGCCGGGCCACGAGGTGGCCCTGGCGATCCTCCTGACCCGGGAGTATGTCGCGCGGCTCTTCGACCAGGCGCTCTATGAGCCCGAGGACCTCTCCGACCAGCAGTTCAACGTCCTGCGCATCCTCAAGGGGGGCGGGAAGGACGGCTACCTGGTGAAGGACATCCGCTGCCGGATGATCTACCGCTTCGCGGACGTGCCCCGCCTGGTGAACCGCCTGGAGGCCCGGGGCCTGGTGAAGCGCTGCGAGAATCCCTCCGACCGCCGGGGCAGCCGGGTGCAGATCACGGCCAAGGGCCTGGCCCTGGAGGCCCGCATGCACGACTGCCATCAGGCACTCTGCCAGCAGGTGGACCGCTGCCTCTCCGTGGAGGAGCGCAACCAGCTCCTGGCCATGCTGGAGCGCCTGCGGGACGACTACCGGGCCCAGCTGGAGGCCCTGGGCAAGTAATCTGCGGGCGGCGCGTCAGCGGTCGAGCCCGCCGGCGATGATGCTCACTCGGCGCGTCAGCGGTCGAGCTCGCCAGCGATGATGTTCATGGCGCCGAGGACGGCGACGGCGTCGGCGATCAGGCAGCCCTTCACCTGCTCCTCGAAGCTGCTGAAGATGGGCAGACAGGGCGGACGGACCCGGATGCGGTAGGGGTTCTTGCCACCGTCGCTCACGAGGTAGAAGCCCAGCTCGCCGTTGGCCGCCTCGGTGGCGCTGTAGACCTCGCCCACGGGCATGTCGATGCCGTGCATGATGAGCTTGAAGTGGTGGATGAGGCTCTCCATCCGCGTGTAGACCTTCTCCTTGGGCGGCAGGGCCACCTTGTAGTCGTCCACGATGACGGGGCCGGGCTCCAGGCGGTCCAGCACCTGGCGGATGATGCGCAGGCTCTGGCGCATCTCCTCGATGCGAACCAGGTAGCGGTCGAACACGTCGCCGGTGGTGCCCACGGGGATGTCGAAGTCGTAGGTCTCGTAGCCCAGGTAGGGCTGGGCCTTGCGGAGGTCCTGGGGCACGCCGGCGGCGCGCAGGCAGGGGCCCGTGTAGCCGCTGTTCACGGCGTCTTCGGGGCTGATGGCGCCGATGCCCTTGGTGCGGTTGTACCAGATGGGGTTGTGGGTCAGGAGACGCTCGCACTCGTCCACGGCCGCCTCGCATTCCACGAGGAACCGCTCGGTCAGGGGCACGAAGCCCTCTGGGATGTCGCGGAAGAGGCCGCCGATGCGGGTGAAGCTGGTGTGCAGGCGCTGGCCGGCGGCCATCTCGAAGAGGTCGTAGACGGTCTCGCGCTGCTTGAAGAGGTAGAGGAAGGCGGTGAAGGCGCCGATGTCCACGGCGTTCACGCCCACGCAGACGATGTGGTCGGCGATGCGGGCCAGCTCGGAGACCAGCACGCGGATCTGCTGGGCCCGCTTGGGGATCTCGATGCCGAGCAGCTTCTCCACGGCGCAGGCGTAGCCCACGTTGTTCATGATGGAGCTGCAGTAGTTCAGGCGGTCGGTGAGCGGAATGAACTGCTGGTAGCTGAGGCTCTCGCCCAGCTTCTCCACGCCGCGGTGCAGGTAGCCCATCTCCGGGGTGGCCCGGATGATGGTCTCGCCTTCGAGCTCGAGGACGATGCGCAGGGTGCCGTGGGTGGTGGGGTGCGAGGGCCCGAAGTTGACGATCATGTGATCGCCGTCGAGCATCTGGCGGGAGAGGGCGATGGAATCCATGGTCATAGCGTCCTCAGCCCCTGGCCCGTTCGCCGTTGTTGTAGGGAGCGGTGCAGCCTTCCATGCAGAAGGGATCGCCGCCATCCAGGGGGAAGTCCTTCCGGAGCGCGTGCCCCTGGAAGTCGTCCCAGGTGAGCAGGCGCTTCAGGTTCGGGTGGCCCTCGAAGCGGATGCCGAAGAGGTCGAAGACCTCGCGCTCGAACCAGTCGGCGGTCTTGAAGCGGCCGGTCAGGGTGGGCACGGTCTCGCCGTCGGCCACGGGCACCTTCACCCTCAGGCGCTCCTGGCTGGCGAGGTTCAGCCAGTGGTAGACCACGTCGAACCGTTGCTCACGCTCCGGCCAGTCCACGGCGGTGATGTCCACCAGCAGCTGGAAGCCCTCCCGGTGGATCAGGTCCACCAGGGGCAGCAGGTTCTCCTTCGCGACGACCACGGTCTGGTCGCCCCGGAAGTCATGGCGGTCGGTGATGGCGCCCGGCAGCTGTGCGTCGATGTGCTCGATGATCATGGTCTTCCCCAGGCTAGAAGATCGTGCCCGCGCCGCGCTCCGCGGCGTCCAGCAGCATCTCGCGGATGGTCTGCTGGCCCGTGAGGCCCTTTTCCGCCTGGAGCGCGTCCTGCCGTGCCAGGCTTTCGTAGAACCGCGCGATGTGGTCCTTGCGCATGGAGAGGGATTCCTTCTCGATCTTCTCCTGCAGCTTCATCACGCCGTAGAGCATGCTCTCGGGCCGGGGCGGGCAGCCTGGCACGTAGACGTCCACGGGAATCACCCGGTCCACGCCCTGGAGTGTGGCGTAGGTGCGGTACATGCCACCGGAGCTGGCGCAGACACCGAAGGAGATCACCCACTTGGGCTCGGCCATCTGGGCGTAAATGGTGCGCAGCACCGGCGCCATCTTGTTGGTGACGGTGCCGAGGATCATCATCATGTCGCTCTGGCGGGGGCTGAAGCGCATGGCCTCGGCGCCGAAGCGGCTCATGTCGTACTTGGAGGCCTGCATGCTCATGAACTCGATGGCGCAGCAGGCGGTGCCGAAAGGCATGGGCCAGAGGCTGTTCTTGCGGCCCCAGTTGACGACCGCGTCCAGGCGGGTGGTCACCACCGCGTCGTTGAGGTTCATCTCGGCCATGGTCAGTGCTCCCACTCGAAGGCGCCCTTGCCCCAGGCGTAGATGAAGCCCACGAGCAGGGTGGCCATGAAGCTCAACATGGGGACGAAGGTCCAAAGCGCCTTTTTGAAGTTCACGGCCCAGGGCAGGAGGAAGGCGGCTTCCACGTCGAACAGGATGAACAGCATGGCCGTGAGGTAGAACCGCACGGAATACTTGTGCCGCGCCCCGGGCTGCTGGATGGGCACGCCGCACTCGTAGGGCCGCAGCTTGGCCTCCTGCGGGTTGCGGGGCTTGAGCAGGGCCAGCGCCTTGCCCGACAGGAAGAGGATGGCGACGGCCGTCACGGCGGCGACCAGCAGCAGGATCAGGACCGGCAGGAAGGGCGATGCGGGATGGGCCATGGCGCTCTCGGGCGGAGGGTTCCGCGAGGATCCAGCTTAGCGCCCTTTGCGGATCCCGAAACCGTGCCAATATCACAACCCCACCGGGCCCCCGGGTTGAGGATAGAATCACCACTTCCACTGATCTGCCGGGATTGTCATGAGCGACCTCAAGCTGCGCGTCAAAGAGATGATCATCGAGCGCCTGAAGCTTGAGGGCCTGACCCCGGACCAGATCGAGGACCAGGCCCCCCTCTTCGGAGAAGGGCTGGGGCTCGACTCCATCGACGCCCTGGAACTCGTGCTGGGCATCGAGCAGGTGTTCGGGGTGAAGATCGAGGACGAGGCCGCGGGCATGCGGGCGTTCAAGTCCGTCCAGGCCCTCACGGACTTCATCGCCGAGCACGCCAAAGCCTGACGTCCCGCCCATGGACATCCTGGCCCACCTCCCGCATCGCGCGCCCCTGCTCCTCGTGGACCGGCTGCTGGAGCGGGAGCCGGGCCTGCGGGTGGTGGCCGAGAAGCTCGTCACGGCCGGTGAGCCCTACCTCCTGGACCACCCCGCCGGGGGTGCCCAGGTCCCCGGCCCCCTGCTGCTCGAGATGCTGGCCCAGGCCGGCGGCTTCCTGGAGGCGGAAACCCTCCACGGGGCTTCCATCTTCCTGGCGGGCGTGCGGGACGCCCGGTTCCACGCCCCGGCCGTTCCCGGAGACCGGCTGCGCCTGGAGGTGGCCGCGGAAGGCGCCTTCGCGGGGCTGATGCGCCTTCAATGCGCCGCGACCTGCGAAGGGCGAGACCTCTGCACTGCGACCCTGCTGGTGAAGCGCCTATGAACCGCGTGGCGGTCACGGGCCTCGGCATCGTGAGTTCGCTGGCCCTGGACCGCGAAGGCACCTGGTCCGCCATGCTCGCCGGACGGGACGGCCTGGGACCCCTCTCCCGCCTGGACCTGCCGGCGGAACCGGCCCAGGTCGCCGGCCAGGTGGCCCTGGAACCCCTTCGGCACCAGACCCTGTGCGAGGTCGCCGCCCTGAGGGCCCTGGTGGAGGCGCTCGGCGGCTTCCAGCCCAGCGGCGATCCAGCCCGTATCGGCGTCTTCCAGGGCGCGGGCACCAGCGGCCTGCCCGTGGCCGAGGTTTACCTGGAGGATCGCCTGGCCGGGCATCGCGGCCGGGCCGCGGAGCCCGCCTACCAGAGCCCCTGCACCGTCACGGACGCCCTCGCCCGGGTGCTCGGCGCCGAAGGCCCCCGCGCCACCGTCATGAACGCGTGCTCTTCGAGCCTCCTGGCTCTGGGCCAGGCCTGGGAGCGCCTGGCCGCCGGGGAGCTGGACCTGGCCGTGGCCGGGGGTGCCGAGGGCCTCTGCCGCACCACCTATGCGGGCTTCTCCAGCCTCAAGGCCGTGGATGCCCGGAAATGCCGTCCCTTCAGCCGGGATCGGGCGGGCCTCAACCTGGGCGAGGGCGCCGTGCAGATCCTGCTGGAGCCCCTGGACCGGGCCCTGGCCCGGGGCGCCACCATCTACGCCGAGGTGCTGGGCTACGGCGCCAGCATGGACGCCCACCATGCCACGGCGCCCCATCCCGAGGGCGAAGGCGCGGCCCGGGCCATGGCCATGGCCCTCCGCACGGGCCGGCTGGATCCCGCCGAGGTGGACCTGGTCTCCGCCCACGGCACGGCCACCCCCGCCAACGACGGCGCCGAGTGCCTGGCCATCCGCCGGGCCCTGGGCGCGGCCGCCGACGCCGTCTCCGTCACCAGCACCAAGAGCCAGTTCGGCCATACCCTGGGCGCCGCCGGAGCCTTCGGGGCCGCCGCCGCCATCCTGGCCCTGCGCGACCAGGCGGTGAGCCCCACCCTGCGGCTGGAGGACCCGGACCCCGCCTGCGACCTGGATTGCACGCCCCTGGTGGCGAAGCAGCGCCGGCTCCGCGCGGCGCTGGTGAATGCCTTCGCCTTCGGGGGCAACAACGTGAGCTTGGCCCTGCGCCGCTGGAGCGGGGCATGAGCGGCGACCTCGTCATCACCGGCCTGGGCCTGGTGCTGCCCTGCGGGGACGGCATCGAGGCCGCGGGGTCCTGTCTCGCCTCGGGGCAGCCCTGTTTCGCGGATCTGCCGGAAACGCTGGGCCAGGGCCGGGGCGCCGCCTGCGCCGCGTTCAACCCCGCCGGCATCATCCCACCCATGCAGCTGCGGCGCCTGGATCGCGTCTCGCGATTCGCCTGGGTAGCAGCGCACCAGGCCTTCCAGGATGCGGGCCTGGATCCGAAGCCGGTGGGCGACCGCATCGCCGTGGCTGTGGGCACCATGACCGGCGGCAGCGAGGCCAGCGAAGCCTTCATGCGGCCCTACCTCCAGCGCGGACCCGATGGGGCCTCGCCCCTGCTCTTCCCCAACACGGTGGCCAACGCCGCCAGCGGCCACCTGGCCCTGGCCTTCGGCCTCAAGGGCCCCAGCGCCACCTTCGTGGACCGGGAGAGCGCCGCCCTCGCGGCCCTGGAGCAGGCGACCCGCTGGCTGCGCGCCGGCCTGGCGGACGCCGCGCTGGTCCTGGGGGCGGATGGCCTCTTCCCCCTGCTCCTCGACATCTGCGCCGGCGCCCGCCTGCTGGCCCGGCACGGCCGCCCCGAGGTGGGCTCAGACCGGGGTTTCCTGCCGGGCGAAGGGGCCCAGGCCTTCCTGCTGGAGACCCGGGAACGCGCCGAAGCCCGGGGCGCCCGCCCCCGGGCCCGCCTGCGCGCCGTGACCTCGCGGTCCGCGCCTGGAGCCGGAATCGAGATCCGGGCGCGGGCCTTGGCCGAGGCATCGATAGAGGCCCTTGGCGAGGCCGCTCCGACCAGATGGATCGGCGGCAGCAACGGTCTGGGCCGGCTCGACGCCCTGGAGGCCCGTCTGGCCGCCGCCCATCCGGACTGGCCCGCGGCCCGCTTCCCCAAGGCCCTCTGGGGCGAGTTCGGCGGCTCCGGCGGCCAGCTGCTGGCGGCGGCGCTGCTGGAACCCGCGGAACGCGCCCTCGTCACCGCCCCCGCCAGTTCGGGTGCCCAGTTCGCGGCGCTGTTCGAAGGCGTTAGGCTGGAACGACGATGACCCAGCGTGACCAGATCAGCATCGGCAGCCAATCCATCCTGTGGGTGGCGGGCGTGGGCGTGGGCCTGGTCACCCTGGCTTTCGTCCTGGGCGTGCAGGTCGGCAAGCAGGGCGCGGCTCTGCGCCGCCCTGCCCAGAAAGGCGTGGAGGAGGAGCTCAAGGACCTTCCCGAGCCGCTGGTCGACCAGCTCAAGATCTTCGAAGGCGACGGCCCGGACAAGCTCGTGGCCACCCCGCGGGTGGATGCCTCCGCTCCCAGACCCGAGCCGAAACCTGAGGCGGCCCCAGCTCGGGAGAGTGCCTGGACCCTCCAGCTCGTGTCCACCTCTGATGCGGCCGAGGCCAAGCGCGTGGCCGACAAGGCCAAGGCCGCCGGCTTCGCCACCACCACCCTCAAGGACAAGGGCCAGCTGAAGGTGCGCCTCGCCAAGTCGGCAGACCGCGCCGCCATCGACAAGACGGCCGAGAGGCTCAAGAAGGCGGGCTTCAAGCCCTTCGCCGTGAAGGCGGAGTAGCCTCCACAGGCTGAACCTTCACGGCTTGGGACCTCAGGGTTTGGGATAGACGCGGATCCCCACCCACTTTTTCAGGATCACCTTGCCCGGCGCGAAGCCGCGGGGCTTGCTGATGTCGGCGATGCGGGCGAGGTGGACCTCCACCTTGCCGCCGTCGCGGGCCTTGCTGTGGTAGGCGGCCAGCTCGGCGGCCCGCTCCAGCACGTGGCGCGGCAGCTCGCTCAGCTTGTCGGGATTGCGGATGACCACGTGGCTGCCGGGCACGCTGGCCACGTGCAGCCAAAAGTCCGTGTTGTCGGCCACCTTGAAGGTGAGCTGGTCGTTCTCCGCATCGCCCTTGCCGATGAGCACCTCGAAGCCGTCCACCATGACGCTGCGGAAGGCCGCGCCCTTGCCGTCCTTTCGTTTCGTCTCCGGTGCGCCCATCCGCTTCGTCCCCTGGCCTTTCGCCGCGTCCTTGCCGCTCCGTTGTCGCGTGGAAGGCGGCTCCGGCGCAAGGCCCGCGGCCTCGGACTCCATCCGCTCCGCCCAGGCCGACCGCTCGCGGGCGAGCTCTGCCTCCAGTTCCCGCACCCGGGCCAGGCCCCGCTCGGCCTTCTTGGCCGCGGCGAACCAGGCCTGGGCGGCATCCTCGGCGAGGCGCCCTTCCGGCAGGGGCACGCGCGTCCCATCCAGCAGCACGGCCTCCCCCGTGGCCCCCTTGAGGCGGTACAGCTCCGCCGCCAGACGCTGGGCCTGGACCTTGAGAGGCAGCACCGCCTCGTGCTTCGTCCGGTCCCGGGCCAGGGCCTGGGCCAGCCGCGCCATACGCGCGACCTCCGCCTGGCGCTTCCGCTCGACCGCCGCCTGGGCCGGGGCCAGGATCAGTTCCTCGGCCCGGGCCGCGGACCAGGCGTGATGCCGGTCCAGCAGGCCCCCTTCGCCCTCCAGGACTTCGGGGATCTCCCCCGCCAGGGCCCGCTCCAGGTCCGCGCCCCACCGGTCTCGCCAGCGACGGAGGGGGGGCGGGTCCTCCTGCGGCTCCGGCGCCGCGGCAGGGAAGGGCGAGCCCAAGCCCAGGCGGGGCATCTGGGTATCCAGACCATCCGCCCGGATGCCGGCCCGGCCGGGGATGGCCTGGAAGGCCAGGCGCACGGTCTCCAGGCGGCCCGTGATGGCCCGGCGCTGGAAGACGAGGCCCAGCCAGCGCTCCCGCGGGTCCCCCTCCACGGCCTTCAGCCTCGCCCCCTGGAGCCAGGGGCCCCAGAGCTTCCCGCTGTCCTTCGGGGCCTCGGCCTGGAGGCGCGCCCAGGCGGGATGGGCCGAGTCCAGCAGCCAGAGCTCGGGCCTGGGCTGGAGCAGCAGCACCCAGCCCTCGGCGGCCTTCCGTCCCGCCCAGCGCAGGCCCAGGGCCCGGTTCGAGGCCCAGACGGCCTCCACAGGCAGCTCCCCCCGTTCCCGGAGCCACGTCCGGCTCAGGGCCAGGATCAGGGGTGCATCCACGGACTCACCTTTCTCTGTTCTTTCCACCCGACGGTGGCCATCATGGGGCAGCCTCCCCGTCCAGCATCCCATGTCTGGCCCCGGGAGGGTTCCCACCTCCCCCCTCATCCGGCTTTCCTCCTCCACCTGACGCTGGACCCATGACGATTGCCGCAGCCAAGGCCACCAAGACCCTCCAGGTACTCCTGGTGGACGACAATCCCATTCAGCTGAGCCTCCTGCATCACCTCTTCCAGCGGCACGGACACACCACCCTCGAGGCCAAGAACGGCGCCGAGGCACTCATCGTCCTCGCCACGGAATGCCCGGACGTGGTGGTGAGCGACTGCGTCATGCCCCTGCTGGACGGCTACCAGCTCTGCCGCCTGCTGAAGGACGACCGGGCCACGCGCAACCTGCCCGTGCTCCTGCTGACGGCCCAGGGCGTGGGCCTGGCGCGCTTCTGGGCCAAGACCTGCGGGGCGGACCGCTTCCTGGTGAAGGGGCGGGACCTCGACCATGTGGTGGAGGCGGCCACCTCCCTGGTGGAGCAGACCGACCGGCTGCGGCCCCTTCCCGGCACCCCCCGGCTCGCCCAGGAGAACTTCGGCGTGGACGCCATCCAGCGCCGCCTGGCCATGGCCCTGGAGCAGCGCGTGGTGGAGACGGCGCTGCGCGACTCCATCTCCCGCCTCTACACCGTGGAGCACGACACCCTGCGGCTCATCCGCGGGTTCATCGAGATCCTCCAGGAGCTCGTGCTGCCGGGAGCCATCCTGGTGTCCTACATGGGCGAAGAAGGCACCGTCTGCCACGGGGCCCACGGCACCTCGGCCAGCGAGGAGGACCGCCGGGCCCTCGAGACCGCCCTCCTCCAGTTCTCGCCCGCCGGGGTTCCGACCGAGTGCCGATGGCACCCCGTGGATGACGGCGACGAACGGCGGCGCACCCTCCGGGATCCGGTGATGCGCGTGCTGCCCGCCCTCATGCCCGGCTACCCGGCCGTGGGCGCCCTGGGCTTCTTCGCCGAACGCCGCTCCGTCGAGGAATATGAGCGGCTGTTCGAGATCGCCAACGAGGAGCTGGGCCGCCTCCTCACCCTGGAGGACTCCCGCCTCCGCCTCTACCACCAGGCCATCCGCGACCCGCTGACGGGCCTGTTCAACCGGCGCCACATCCTCGACATGCTCAAGATCGAGGTGGATCAGTGCGGGCGGTTCGGACAGAGCCTGTCGCTGATGCTCATCGACCTGGACCACTTCAAGGCCGTGAACGACCGCTTCGGCCACGCCACCGGCGATCAGGTGCTCAGCGTCATGGCCCAGCGGATGTCCTTCGCCCTGCGCAAGGTGGACCAGCTGGGCCGCATCGGCGGCGAGGAGTTCCTGGCCTATGGGCCCCAGACCGAGCTGGAGGGCATCCGCGCCCTGGCGGAGCGGCTCCGCGAGCAGGTGGCCCTCGAGCCCCTGCCGGGACTTCCCAAGAACGACCGCGTGACGTTGAGCGTCGGCCTGGCCACCTGGGAAGGCCCCGCGGACAGCCTGGAGCGCCTGCTGGCCCGGGCCGACAAGGCCCTCTACCGGGCCAAGGCCGAGGGCCGGGACCGCGTCATCGGCTGACCTGCCGGGAAGACCAGGCCGCTTGACAGGGCCGGAACCGCCATCCCATGATTCCATACGCTTCCGTATGGAGACCTCATGGCCGAGCTTCCGCAGGATCAGTCCGCCTCCCCGGATCTCACCGAGCGGGTGGCCCGCCTGGAGGCCCAGGTGGCCTGGCTCCTCCAGCGCCAGCAGGCGCCCGTGCCTCCGCCCACCGCGCCCAGGGCCCGCAAAGCACCTGCCGCCGCGCCCCGGAAGCCGCTTTCTCCGGTGGTCTGGATCGCCGGTGCGGCGGCTTCCCTCTTCCTCGTGGGGGCCGTCTTCTTCTTCCACTGGGCCATCCAGCAGGGCTGGCTCGGGGCCGAGCTGCGCTTCGCCCTGGGGCTGCTGGTCGGCGCCGCCATCGCCGGCACCGCGGGGAAGCTCATCTTCGGTGAGGGACGCCGCCTGGGCGTGGCCCTGCTCCTGGCGGGCCTGGGCACCCTGCAGTTCACCTTCCGGGCCGGGGCCATGGCCTACCACTTCTACCCCGCCACCCTGGGCCTGGTGGCGGCGGCCCTGGTCACGTTGGTGGCCGGCGGTCTGGCGGCCCGGGGCCGCAGCGGCGGCGCCCTGACCGTGGCCCTGGTCTCCGGCCTCGCCGCGCCGCTGGTCTTCAGCCAGGGCGGCCACCACGAGGTGGCCCTGGCCATCTACCTGGCCGTGCTCATGGCCGCGGCGCTGGCGGTGCCCTACCTCGCCAGGACCGGGGAGGCCTGGCACGGCGCCCGCTGGACCGCGCTCATCGGCACCTGGCTCCTGCTGCTCCCGGCCTGCACCGAGGTGCTGAAGGCCGACGCCCCGGCCCTGGCGGGCCTGCTGGCCCTCCACCTGGCCCTGGCCGGAGGTTGGGCCTGGCTACCAGGACGGGAGGAGAAACCGGGCACGCCGACCGTGCTCTGGCTGGTCGCCTCGATCCTGGCCACCACGTACGGCGGCCTGGTGTGGAAGCGCCTGGACCTCGCGCCCGAAGCCTTCGCGGGACCGGTTCTCGGCCTCGCCGCCCTGAACCTGGCTCTCGTGAAGCCGCTGCGCCGCCGCCTGGGCGGCCGCCACGCGGACTGGGGCCTGCTGGCCCTGGCCACGGGGCATCTCGCCCTGGCGGTGCCCGTGGCCCTGGCCTGGCGCTGGGTCGGCCCCCTCTGGGGCGTCTTCGCCCTGGGCCTGGCCTGGGCCTCCCGGAAGGCCGAGGAGGGGGAGTTCACGCAGGAGGCCACCGCCCTGCGCTGGCTGGCGGCGGGCATGGCGCTGCTCACCACGCTCCGCTGGGCCTTCCACGGCCTGGACAGCCTCTTCTTCCACGGCAGCGGGACGGTGCCCTTCCTTCATGCCTCCTTCGTCGAAGGAGCCCTGGCCTCCGCCGCCTGGTTCCTGCTCACACGGCGCGGCGGCCCCCTGGGCGTGGTCTCGTTCCTCGCCCTGGAGGTGACGGCCAACGTGACCCTGGCCTTCGAAGCGGCCCGGCTGGTGCAGTGGCTCCAGACCCCCCCCCCGGCCGCCTGGGGCCCCTCCCGCGCCGCCTCCATCGCCATGACGTTGGTGTGGGCCCTGTCCGGCGCCT
The DNA here is from genome assembly GCF_022808885.1 of Geothrix alkalitolerans. Taxonomy (NCBI): domain Bacteria; kingdom Pseudomonadati; phylum Acidobacteriota; class Holophagae; order Holophagales; family Holophagaceae; genus Geothrix; species Geothrix alkalitolerans. The sequence goes on from NZ_JAKZLE010000003.1 coordinate 21,783, forward strand.
GGCAGTGGATGCGGGGGCTGGGCCAGCGCGAGGCGGCCCGCCGCGCCCTGCTCGCCGCCGGCTATGCCTGGATGGGGATCGCCAGCTTCAAGCTCATCGTGTCGGACCTCGACCGCGCCGACACCCCCCTGCGCGCCCTGGCCTTCCTCGGCGTGGGGGCCATCGGCATGGCGGCCGCCATCCTCGCCCACCGGCATCATCCCGAGGGGAACGCATGACCTCCATCCGACTGATCGCTCCCCTGGGCCTCCTCCTGCTCGGCCTCGCCTGCGCCCGCGAGGACGCCGCAGCCCTGCGCCGGCGACCCATCCTGGCGCCGGCCGCCAGCGGGTGGGCGCGCCTGCCACTGGACGCGGATGCCCAGCGTCAGATGAAGGGTGCCTGGATCGGCGATGCGGAGGGGCGGAGCGTTCCCTTCCTGGTGGCCCGCGAGGGTCTCTGGGAATCGCGCACCCTGGCCCTGGATCGCCTGCTGACCGGGCGGGACGCCGAGGGCCGGCCCACGGCCGAGTTCTCGCTGAAGCTTCCCGAGGGCTGGCGGGTGGGCGAGCGGGAGACGCTGGAGCTCGACTTCGACCTCGACGGACGCGCCCCCTGGGTGGCTCAGGTGAAGGCCGAACGGCGACGCGAGGACGAGGGCGACGGCCGCGGCTTCATCACCTACGATGCCCCCGCAGCCATGCACCTCTACGACCTGTCGCCCTCGGGGCGCCGGCACACCCTCCACCTCCCCTGGGACGGCCAGCGCTACCGCCTGGTGCTGGTGGCCTCGCAGGGGGAAGCTCCGCGCATCCGCGGCCTCGCGGTGCGGGCGGAGACCCGGCCCGAGGCCCTGGAAGCGGAGCTGGCCCTCGAGGGCACCCTCGCCCCGGAGCCGGGCCGGCCGCGAACCTGGCGGCTGACGCTGCCCGACACGGAGCGCATCGTGGGGCTCGATCTGGTGCTGGCGCCGCCGGCCGCGCCCCTCGCGCCGGAAGTCCGGGTGGGAGAGCGGGTCGAGGCGGAGCGGCCCGGCATGGCCCAGACGATGGCTCAGACCTGGACCGGCGGTGACCTCGTCTGGAACCTCCCGGCGCTGGGCACGCGCTCCAGCCGCATCGCCCTCGCGCCGACGCTGGCGAAGACGCTCACCCTGACGCTGCCCGACGGCGCCACGCCCCAGCAGGTGCGCGCCCTGGTGCGGCGGCAGACCCTGATCTTCCCCGTGGAGGCGGGACAGGCCTACGTCCTCCACCTGGGGGGGGAGGCCAAACCCGCGCCTGGCAGCCTGGGCGCCCTGCCCTCCCTCCAGGTCCTGACCGCCGCCGCCGCCCTGACCCTCGGCGCCAGCGAGCCCGATCCCCAGGGCCTTCCCCGCCGCGTCGGCGCCGACGAGCGCGCCCGGCCCTGGATGCCCTGGTTGGCGGGGATCGCGGTGCTGGTCCTGGCCGCGGTCGCCTGGAAGCTGCTGAAGGAGAGCCCCGCCGCATGACGCCGGGAAGCCCCACTGGGAGGAGACCTACTACGTGCTGCGGGCCCTCCGGGAGCTGGGGGCCCTGGCTCCGGCCGAGCAGGCGAAGCGGGAGCGCCAGCTCCAGGCCTCCCTCCGGAAGATCGAAGGGAGGCTCTTCCACGACCTCGAGGCCATTCCCGGCTTTCCCCGCCCCCTCAGCCCTTCGCGGCCCCGGGAGTCGCCGGCCGCAGCTGCACCAGCGCCACCGCTCCCAGGATGACCGCCATGCCCAGGACCTGGCGCGGGCCGAAGGGCTCGTGGAGGATGAGGCCCCCCAGCAGCACGGCCACCACCGGGTTCAGGTAGGCATAGGTGCCCATCTTCGCCGGCGGCCAGGCCTTGGCCAGGTAGACGTAGGCGGAGAAGGCCAGCATGGAGCCGAACAGGGCCAGGTAGACCGTGGCCCCCACGGCCCTGTGGGTGAGCGGTCCCCGCAGGAACCCGCCCGCGAGGGGCGCGACCGTGAGCCCGATGGCCGCGGCGGTGGCCATCTGGATGCCCACGTTGGTGAGCAGCCCGCCGCCGTGGACGAAGTGCTTGCCGTGCAACGTGCCCCAGGACCAGATGATGGGCGCCGCCACCAGGGCCGCCAGCCCGCCCATGTGAACGCGCGTGCCGCCCGAAGGCCACACCAGTACGCAGACGCCGGCCAGCCCCAGCAGGAGGCCCATCCACCCCTTGGGGCCCAGCGGCTGCTTCGCCATGGAGAAGACCGCCAGCCACAGGGGCACCAGGGCCGCCAGCACCGCCGCCAGGCCCGAGGAGACGTGCAGCTCGGCCCAGGAGACCAGCGCGTTGGCACCTCCCAGCAGGAGGGCCCCCACGATCATGAGGTGGCCCACTTCCCGGGCAGGCGGCCAGGGCTCCCGCCGCAGCCGTCCCGCCGCCAGGGCCAGCACCGAGGCGAGGGAGAAGCGCGCCGCCACCAGGCCGTAGGGCGTGAAGGATTCCAGGCCCAGGGCGATGGCGAAGTAGGTGGAGCCCCACACCACGGCCACGGTGAGGTAGGCGAGCCAGGCGAGCATCAGGGTGTGCCCATGCCCGCTGCGCGCTCCACGCGGCAGACCCGCAGGTGGAAGGATCCGTACCACCGCTCCCGGCCCAGGCGCTGGGCCGCGGCATGCTCCGCGTGCGCCTTCCACGCGGCGATGGAGGCCTCGTCCTTCCAGTAGGACACGGTGATGCCAAAGCCCTCGGCGTCCCGGGCACTCTCCACGCCGAGGAAGCCGGGCTGCGAGCGGGCCAGCTCCACCATGCGGTCGGCCATGGCCTCGTAGCCCTGGTCGCCCGGGGTGCGCTGGCTGGTGAAGATGACGGCGAGGTAGGGCGGCTCGGGGGTTCGCGCGATCACTTCTTGGCCTTCTTCCCGGCGGCGTCGCCTGCCGGGAAGGGGCTCGGACCGGCCTTTTCCCAGTGGGTCTCCAGCACGATGGTGGTGCGCGTGGTCACCATGGGACCCAGCGCGCGGATGCGGCGCAGGCGCTCGGCGATGCCCGCGGGGGTGTCCGCCACCACCTTCAGCATGAGGGCGTCCTCGCCGGCCACCGTGTGGGCCTCCAGGATGTCCGGCTCGTCCTCAAGCGCCTTGATGAAGCGCTGCTCGATGGCCTCGTTGTTGTCCTTGTAGCGCACCGCCACGAAGGCCACATTGGGCTTGTTCACGGCCGCCGGGGCCACGCGGGCCGCGTAGCCCGCCAGGATGCCGTCGGCTTCCAGGCGCTTCACGCGGTCGATGATGGTGGGGCGGCTCACGCCGAGCCGCTCCGCCAGCTCCGCGTGGCTCATGCGGCCTTCCTGCTGGAGCAGGGCCACCAGGCGCCGGTTCAGATCGTCTTCCATCAACGTCTTCGCCATGCTGGACTCCGGGAATGGGGTTGATGAGAATCATTGAACACTGTGCTAGAAGGTTCGGCAATACGGATGACAACCCGTAAATGGCCCGGGTCGAGGTAAAATGCAGGCAGAGGTGCACATGGACTTCGCCCGACCCTTCACCGGCCAGAGCTTCTTCCTGATCGCGGGGCCCTGCGTCATCGAGAGCCGGGAGCATGCCCACCTGATGGCGTCGAGCCTGCGCGACCTGGCCGAGGCCCGGGGCATCCCCTTCATCTACAAGTCCAGCTTCGACAAGGCCAATCGCACCAGCCGCGACAGCCACCGGGGGCCGGGCATGGAGGAAGGCCTGGACATCCTGGCGGAGATCCGCAGCCGCTACGGCGTGCCCGTGCTCACGGACGTCCACGAGAGCAGCCAGTGCGGCCCCGCGGCCCAGGCCGTGGACGTCCTCCAGATCCCCGCCTTCCTCTGCCGCCAGACGGACCTGCTGCTGGCCGCCGCGGCAACGGGCCGCACCGTGAACCTGAAGAAGGGCCAGTTCCTCGCCCCCTGGGACCTCCAGCACGGCGTGGAGAAGCTGAAGTCCGTGCCCGGCCACGGCCCCGTGTGGGTGACCGAGCGCGGCTCCAGCTTCGGTTACGGCAACCTGGTGGTGGACTTCCAGAGCTTCCCCCACCTGCGCAAGACGGGCTGCCCCGTGATCTTCGACGCCACCCACAGCGTGCAGAAGCCCGGCGCCCTGGGCAAGGCCACCGGCGGCGCCCGGGAGATGATCCCCACCCTGGCGCGGGCCGCGGCCACGGCCGTGGACGGCTTCTTTTTCGAGGTGCACGACTGCCCCGAGAAGGCCTTCAGCGACGGCCCGAACGCCATGCGCCTCGAGCAGTTCGGCGCCCTGCTCGATGAGCTGCTGGTCCTGTGGAGGGCTGGCCGCGCCGCGGCGCAGCTCGATCCCGCCGGCAAGTGAGGGTCGCGATGCCGGAGGCGATCAAGGCCGGGCGCGCCCTGGAACTGCGCCCCCTCTGCCTGCGCGACGCCCGCCCCCTGTTCGCGCTCGTGGACGCCAACCGGGACCGCCTGCGCCACTGGCTGCCCTGGCCCGACGACAACCGCAGCGTGCAGGATTCCCGCGCCTACATCCTGAGGGTGCGGGCCCAGGCGCGCGCGGGCATGGCCCTGCCCTTCGGCCTCTGGTGGAAGGGCGACCTGGTGGGCGTGGCGGGTTTCGTGTGGCTCGATCCGGCCAACCGCAGCGGAGGCATCGGCTACTGGCTGGCGCGGGAGGCCGAGGGCCACGGCCTGATGACCGCCGCCGTGTCGGCCCTGGCCCGCCACGGCTTCTACGCCCTCAAGCTCAACCGAGTGGAGATCCGCGCCGGCATCCGCAACCGCCGCAGCCGCGCCATTCCCGAGCGCCTGGGCTTCCGCCACGAGGGCACCCTGCGCCAGGCCGAGCGCCTTGTGGGCCGCTACGTGGATCATGCGGTGTACGGGATGCTGGCGGAGGAATGGCGGACCCGATAAACCGCCCGCGCGCCCGGCAGTAACCGGGACATGCGCCTCTGGATCCCCCTGCTCATCCTTTCCGCCCTCCCCCTGGGGGCCCAGACGGCCATGGTGTCGGTGGTCCGCCAGCCCAAGGCCACCGCCGCGGAGTTCACCGTTCCCATCACTGACCTCCAGGTGCGGGACCAGGGCGATTTCGCGCACCTCCACCTGGGCGTCGGCCTCGGGGCCCGGCACTGGGACGACGGCGACACCAGCCTGCGGTTCGTCATGGACGCCAACGCCACCGCCAACGCGCTGTTCGTGGGATTCGGTGCCATCGTGGAGGTGCCGCCCGGCGAGGGCGCCTTCCTCGGCCCCCGCCTCCGTGTGGGCTGGGCCTTCCACCCGTCCTGGGCCCTCAGCCTCGAAGGCGAGCACCTGGAACGCCCCTTCACCGACGGGATCACGCCCCGCCGGCGGAGCGCCCTGGGGCTGGCCCTCACCTGCCGATTCTGAGCGCCGACCCGGCCTTCAGCGGAGCCGGAAAGGCATCGTCAGGCGGAACCGCGCATACTGCGGCACCCCGTTGAGCTTGGCCGGCTCGAACCGCCAGGCCAGGGAATAGCTGATGGCGGTGAACAGCAGGGGTACCGGCCCTTCCCTCGCCTCGGCCTGGACGGGCTCACCCTGCGGATCGATGATCAGGTCCAGGACCACCGTGCCCTGAACGCGGGCCAGCTTTGCCGCGGGCGGATACGGCGGCGCGGGCGGCTGGCGCTTTACGCGGATCTGGCTGAAGTCGAAGTCCACCACGCCCCCGGCCTTTTGTGCGGGCGCGGTGGAGGCGGGAGCGGGCGCCGATGGTTTCGCGGCCGGCCTGATCTCCCGAATCGGGGCCGGAGGCGCCAAGACCTCGTCCAGGCCCTGCCTGAGCACACCGGCGACCAGATCCTGGAGGCCAGCATCGCCCTTCTGCCCAGCCACCCGGTTGAAGAAGGCGATGCGGGGCGGTTTTCCGGCCACGTTCTCGGTCAGGTCCCGGTCCTCCCAGAGCGAGCAACGCGCTCGGACCTGACAGATGGCCAGGCCCTCCGCCCGGACGACCTGGATCTGCAGCCCGAGGTGGAAGGCGTCCTGCGGTCCCGCCTCCAAGGGCGCGACCCGGGTCAGGCCGCTCCGGTCCAAGAAGCGTCCGAGCTCGGCCTCCAGCCGGTCGGCCTCGAGAACGGCCGGTCCGTCCGTCGAGTTCTGCGCCACCTCCACCACCACCTTGGATGGCGGCGCCGAGGGGTGGGGCGCGCCTGGCGCAGCGTCGAGGTGGAAGGGTACCCGCAGGTCACATCGCACCCGCAGGGGTGTCCCGTCGATGACGACGGGCTGGAAGGTCCAGGCTTGCAGATAGGCCGCCGCGGCCTCGCGAAGCAGCCTGGGGCCCTCCAGGGCCTCGGCCCGCTCCACCCAACCGGAGCGCGAGATGGTCAGCCGCAGCAGAACCTCACCTTCCAGGTTCGCAAAGCGGGCCAGGGGAGGGTACGGGGGCGAATCAGCCCGTTTCCGGACCACCAGACGCTGGAAGTCGTAGGGCACCGGGTCCGAAGTCGCGGCGGGAGGTGCCACCAGGGTGCCCGGACCGGCCGGCGCAGGCTGGGCCAGGGCCGGGAGAAAGGGGCTGAGACAGGCCAGGAGACCGGCGGCGGGGCGCATGGGAACCTCGGGAACGTCGGGCCAATGTAGGGGGGGCTCGGCGGAGGCCTACTCCACGCCCGCCGCGTAGGTGAGGTTCAGCAGGGCCATGGCGCGGGTGACCTTGCCCACGCTGTTCTTCGTGGTGTCGGTGTAGAGAATGCCGCGGCGCTCCAGGGCCTCGTAGTCGAAATTGCCGTCACCGCTGAGGTCGAAGCAGAGGGCGCCGTCCTTGATCCAGTCCGTGCGGATCTGGTATCCGGGGGCTGGAACGGCGCTCACGATGACGTCGGCCATGCGGACGAAGCCCTCCAGGTGCGTGGGGTTGGTGGCGGCGTGGCAGAGGATGGGCGTGCCCTTGAGGTTGGCCACCATGGCCGTGAGGGGCCGGCCGATGCGGAGGCTGTCGTTGATGACGAGGACGGTCTTCCCCGCCATCCAGCCGTCGCCGAAGCCCCGCTTGAGCGTCTTCACGATGGCCCGGGCGGTGCAGGGCGTCATGCAGCGGTGCTGGGAGCCGTCGTCCAGGCGCTTCCGGTACTTGGTCAGGAACCCGATGTTGATGGCGTGGAGGCCCTCGATGTCCTTGCCCGGATCCACCAGGTCCATGACCTCGTCATCCTTGATCTCGGGGTAGCGCAGGGGATAGAAGATGAACACGCCGTGGGTCTTGTCGTCCTGGTTGAGGCGGGCGATGAGCTTCACGAGCTGCATGCCGTTCTCCACGCGCAGGTCGGCGGCGTTGATGCCCAGGTCCTCGCAGTCCTTCATGAGCCAGCGCTGGTAGGTGACGCTGCCGGGGTCGCTGCTCCCGAGGATCACGCCGAGGCCCGGGGAGAAGCCGAGCTTCTTCACGTTCAAGCGCACCAGGTCCAGGTAGTGCCGGGCGGTCTCCTGGCAGTCGAGCTTCCCCGTGAGCGTGGTGGGCATGCGGCACCTCGCCTTCCAGTTTATCCACCCGGCGGGCCGGGCACCCTATCCTGGTCCCATGCGCTCCTCCAAGCCTCAGCTCCGCGAGATCCAGGCCCGGCTGCGCGCCGCCTACCCAGACGCTCGCTGCGCCCTGGACCACCGGGACCCCTTCCAGCTGGTGGTGGCCACCATCCTCAGCGCCCAGTGCACGGACGCCCGGGTGAACCTCACCACGCCAGCCCTCTTCGCCCGCTACCCCAATGCGGCCAGCCTGGCGGCGGCCCGCACGGAGGAACTGGAAGCCCTCATCAAGTCCACGGGCTTCTTCCGCAACAAGGCGAAGAACCTCATCGGACTCGGACAGGCGCTGATGGCGAAGCACGGCGGATGCGTGCCTTCGGACCCGGCGGAGCTGGGCGCCCTGCCCGGCGTGGGCCAGAAGACCGCCAATGTCGTCCTGGCCAACGCCTTCGGCGTGCCGGCCCTGGCCGTGGACACCCACATCTTCCGCGTGGGGCGCCGCCTGGGCCTCTCGAAGGCCGCGACCCCCGAGAAGGTGGAGGCGGACCTCTGCCGCCTCTTCCCCCGGGAGGACTGGATCGAGCTGCACCACCAGCTCATCTTCCACGGCCGCCGCACCTGCGACGCCCGCCGCCCCGCCTGTGCCGCCTGCCCGTTGCTGGACCTCTGCCCCACGGGGCTGGGGCAGATCAAGGATCCGCACCTGGGGGTGAGGCTGACGGTAGATCCTGGGCCGAGCGCGCTGCGCCCTGCGGTGCCCCTGCCCCGATCAAGAGGCGCCAGGCAGGATCATCAGGCTCTGCCTGAAGATCCTGCGGGGCCCCGGGGGGACATCGCGAGCGAGGCGAGCAGGCGGTCCCCCCGGAGCCTGTCAGGCCCCCAGCGCATCGTCAGCCTCGTCCCGTCGGTCACGGAGCTGCTCGTCCAGTGGGGCCTGGCGGCGCGGCTGGCGGGGCGCACGCGGTACTGCATCGAGCCGCGGTGGATCCGAAACACGGTGCCGGCCGTGGGCGGCACCAAGAACCCGGACCTGGACCGCATCCGCGACCTGGCGCCGGACCTGGTGATCCTCGAGCGCGACGAGAACCCGAAGGAGGTGGCCGACGCCCTCACGGCCCTGGACATCCCCTGGCTGGCCCTGGAGATCCGGACGGTGAAGGACTGCGTGCGCGCCTTGCGCCAGCTGGGGGAGCGCCTCGGCGCCGTCGAGGTCGCTGAATCCCGCGCCTCGGCGCTGGAGGCCACCCTGAAGGGACGCCGCCGCAAGGGTCCCCGCACCCTCGCCCTCATCTGGAAGGATCCCTGGATGAGCGCCGGGCCCGACACCTACGTGGGCGATCTCCTCCGGACGGGGGGCCTGACGCCCCTCGGCCCGGACCGCTACCCGACGCTGACCGACGACGATCTGGCGGCCCTCTCGCCCGAGCTGATCCTCCTCCCCACCGAGCCCTACCGCTTCAACCGGCGCCATCAGGCCGAGCTGCAGCGGCGCTTCCCGGACGCGGAGGTGCGCGTGGTGGATGGCCAGGCCCTCACCTGGTACCTCAGCCGGACGGAGCTGGGCCTCGACCTGGTGCGGAGCTTCCGATAGGGTGGTGGGCAATCCCCACCGAGAGGTGTCCCGTGTCGCGTCCTCCGCTGTGCAGCCTTCTCCTGGCCCTCTCCGGCCTCGCCCTGGGGGCCCAGGGCATCTTCAACAACGCCAACAGCCCCAGCGACCCCACCTGCCCGAGGATCATGCAGGAAAAGACGGAATTGAACGACAAGAGCCAGTACGGTCCCAACGGGGCGGACGCCTCCGCGGTCCGCTACTCCCAGCGTGGGGATCAGTTCTTCCCTCCGGCGGCCCGGAAGGATGTCTCCGCCTTCACCGCCTACGACGAGAAGAGCAAGGGCATCTCCATCGCCAGCCTCAAGGGCAAGGTGGTGCTGGTGGGCCTCTGGAGCAAGAACTGCGATCCCTCCGCCAAGATGCTCCAGGAATTCGCCAGCCTCTATCCCAAGAAGGGTCAGTACGGTTTCGAGATCCTGGCGATCAATTTCGATGAGAACCAGCAGGACAGCGGCATTGAGGGCGGCTGGCGGGCCATCCACAAGTTCATGAACCGGAACCGCCAGTTCTTCGAGAGCAGCCACATGCCCGTCTTCACGCCGGGCCTCGGCAAGGAGGGTCCGTCCAACTTCATGGACATGGTCTATTCCGTGCCCGTGCTGTTCGTGGTGGACCGCCAGGGGAAGCTGGCCGAACTGCACATCGGCTACCATGACGGCTTCGTGGGCCAGGCCGTGATGCGGGCCCTGCGGGAGCGGACGCCCGCCCCGGCGCCAGCCCCGGCGCCAACCCCGGCACCCGCCCTGGCCGAACCCGCCAAACCTGCCCAGCCCTGACCTCATCTATTGAGGTAACCTGTCCGGCGAGGCTGCCCGCCCCGCCGGAGGATCCATGCCCTTGCCCCTGATCTGCCTCATGACGGCCCTGCCTGCCCTGCAGGCTCCCGCCCCTGCCCCGGCCCCCCAGGCCGTGATCGAGGCGGCCAAGGCGAAGGCCAAGGCCGTGATGGAGGCCCGGGCCGCCTTCATGAAGGCCGGGGGCAACACCAAGGACTTCCGTGGCGACTGCGCCAAGGAGCTGGCGGACCTGGACGCGCGCCTGGCGGTCGAAAAAGCCCCGGAGCTGCGCCAGGCCCTGCTGGTGAGCAAGCTGTTCCACCTCCAGCTGGCCAAGGCCGAGCCTGCCCCGGCCTTCCTGGCCCAGCTGAAGCAGGAGGTGCCGCCCACCGCCGCCGCCTGGAGCCTGGACCCGGGCCTGCTCACCGCCCGCGCCGAAGCTGACCCCAAGGGCTGGGACGCCTACGTGGCCGAGGCCCGGACGAAGCACGCCGACGCGGACCTCCGGCGCACCCTGCTCTTCGAGCACTTCTGGGAGCGCCTGGACGCCAAGGACGAGGCCGCCTGGAAGCCCGCCTACGAGACCCTGCAGAAGGACTTCGCCGGCAGCCGCCAGGCCAAGCAGGCCCAGGGCATCCTCGAGGGCGAGCTGAAGACCGGCCTGGGGCGCCCGGCGCCGGCCTTCCACCTCCAGGCCCTGGGCGATCCGACGACCACCTACACGCTGGACACCTTCAAGGGCAAGTACGTGCTCATCGACTTCTGGGCCACCTGGTGCCCGCCCTGCCGCGCCGAGATGCCCTCCATGCACGCCGCCTGGGCCAGGTTCAAGACGAAGCCCTTCGAGATCCTCTCGCTCTCCTTCGACCGCCGCGTCGAGCACATCGCGCCCTTCCGGAAGCAGGCCGCCACACCCATGCCCTGGAAGCACGCCTTCATCGAGGGCGGCTTCCAGAACCCCGTGGCCGACGCCTACGGCGTGAAGGGCATCCCCAAGCCCCTGCTCGTCGGACCCGACGGCAAGATCGTCGCCAGCGGCGCCCAGCTGCGGGGCGAGAACCTGGAGAAGACGCTGGAGACGTTCCTGGGGAAGTAGCACGCGCTTAACCGGCAGCGTGAATTCAGAAAGGGCCCGCGTTCGCGGGCCCTCGTCATTTGCCTTCCAGCCACGCCCTCATGCTCTCGGGCTTCTGGAAGCCGAGGATGCGACGCAGCTCCCTGCCGTCCGCGTCCAGCAGGAGGACCGTCGGGTAGCTGCGGATCTGGAGCTTGGCGGCCAGGTCCTTGCGCTTGGCGTCGGTGTCGATGCGGATGGGCACAGCGTTCTGGGCCATCCACTGCTTCACGGAGGCGTCGGGCCAGGTCTTCTCGTCCAGCTCCTTGCACTGGGCGCACCACTCGGCGTAGATGTCCACCAGCACGAGCTTCTTTTCGGCCCTGGCCTTGGCCAGTGCGCCTTCCAGGTCCTGCTCCATCCAGCCGGCGTGTTCGTCTGCCACGGCCGCCGCGCCGCCCTTGGGCAGCAGGTCCACCTTCAGGTAGGTCTCCACCGTTCGAACGCCCAGCAACAGGGTCAGGACCAGCATCAGGAGGGCGAAGCCCTTGCGGAGCTGGCCCACCAGGCCCGCGGCGGCCTCGAAGGCGCCGAAGACGGCCGCGCCCGCCAGCATCACGATGGTCCACATGGCGAAGTTCGCCCAGTCCGGCACCACGAGCCGCACGTTCCAGGCCGCGAAGCCCAGCACCACCAGGCCCATGCCCTGCTTGAACCGCGTGAGCCAGTCGCCGCTCTTGGGCAGGGCCGCCGAGAAGGTGCCCACGGCCAGGAACAGCACGCCCATGCCCAGGGCGAAGACGAAGAGCTGGAGCCCGCCCATGAAGACATCGCCCCGCTGGGCAATGCCCACCAGCACCGCGCCGATGACGGGGCCCACGCAGGGCGCCGACAGGGGTCCCAGCACGAGGCCCATGAGGAAAGCCCCGCCGAAGCCCTTGCGGGAGCCGTCACCCTGCAGCTTCAGGGCGAGCCCCTGGGGCAGGGCGATCTCGAAGGCCCCGAAGAGGGAGAGCGCGAAGGCCGCGAAGAGCAGGGACACCGGAATGAGGAAGGCAGGCTTCTGCGCGAAGGCCCCGAAGGCCGCACCGCTGCGCGCGGCCAGCACGCCCAGCGTGGTGTAGGTGACCGCCATGCCCAGCACCAGCATGGCAGACAGCGCGAAGCCCCTGGCCTTGCCGCTGCCCTTGGCTCCCACGATGGCCATGGTGATGGGGATCATCGGGTACACGCAGGGCGTGAGCGAGGCCCCCATGCCCGCCAGGAAGACCAGGAGCAGCGACCAGAACAGGCCCGAGTGCTCGGGGACAGGCGCAGGCGCAGCCGCCTGCGCCGTGGGAGAAGGCGAAGCCGCAGGGGTCGCCGGCTCTGCCGTTTTTTCCACCGGAGAAACCGCAGGTTTCTCTGCCGGCACGGCCGCGGGCGCGGCAGTCGGAATCTCGGACGCCCTCACATCCAGCACCCGAGTGGTCGGCGGGAAGCAGACGCCGCCCTCGCCCTCGGTGCAGGGCTGGTAGGTCACTTCCAGTTTCACGGTGCCGCTGAGGCTCTCGCCGCGCAGGGGGATGCGCACCGTGCCATGCCACACGCCGTCGCCGATCTCGTCCTGGGCGTCCGTGGCGGGCAGGGGACCCACCTTCAGCGTTCCGGCGCCGCCCTTCTTCGCCACCTCCATGAACGAGGCCTTCAGGTGGGCGCCCGGCGGCACCGTGAGCACCACGGCTCCCTTCTGGAAGGCCAGGCTCACGCTCTTGATCGCATCGAAGGAGGGATCGGCCTTCTGGGCCCAGGCGGTCGCCGCCAGCAGAACGGAGCAGAACAGGGACTTCAGGAACCGCATGGGCACTCCAGGCGTGCCTCGGGGCACCCTCCATGATCCCCTGGGCGGACCGCCCTCCGCCAGCGGCCACTGCGATGGCAGGGGCCGGCGGTCAGGACAGGCCGCCCGCGGCCCGCTGGACGAAGTTCTGGAGGCCCATCTGCCCGATGAGGTCGAGCTGGGTTTCCAGCCAGTCCACGTGTTCCTCCTCGCTCTCAAGGATGTCCTGGGCCAAGTCGCGGCTCACGTAGTCGCGGATGCCTTCCGCATAGGCGATGGTCTCGCGCAGGTCCTTCATGGCGTCCATCTCCAGGGCCAGGTCCCCCTCCAGCACCTCCTTGGGATTCTGGCCGATGCGCAGCTTGTGCAGGTCCTGCATGCTGGGCAGGCCCTCCAGGAAGAGGATCCGCTCGATGAGACGGTCGGCGTGCTTCATCTCGTCGATGGATTCCCGGTACTCGTGCTCCCCCAGTTCCTTCAGGCCCCAGTTGCGGCACATGCGGGCGTGGAGGAAGTACTGGTTGATGGCCGTGAGTTCGTTGCGGAGGAGCCGGTTCAGGTGCTGGATGAGGGTCGCATCGCCTTGCATGGGGCCTCCCCTGGAAAGGCCCTCACCATAGCCACCTTTGCCGGTTCCTCACAACTCGTTTCAGCTGGCCTTGGCGATCTCGCCCGGTACGCCCCAGACCGGGCGGCAGCGTCCCCGGCAGCCCCAGGGCGTCGCGAGCGGATCCAGGGCCACCCCCACCGGCTCCCCGGCCCGGATGGCCAGGACCGCCTCGGCCATGGCTCCCAGACAGCGGCCGCAGTCCGGCTTGGCCTCCAGGACCTCGAAGACCGCCTTCACCGACGCCGCGCCGCGCTCCCGCACGGCCCAGGCGACCTGGTCTTCCGTGATGGCGTTGCAGATGCAGAGATACATGCCCGGCCTCAGGAATCCATTCTAATCAAAAGAGAAGGAGTCTCAATATTGAAATGTGTGATCTGCGCCACAATCCCCGCCCACGGTCGCTGGATTAGGCTGGAACCATGACGTCGAGCCCCGCCTTCCCCTGGTCCGCGCCCCTGCTGGCGCGCCTTCGGGCCCACCTGGCCGCCGAGCCCTTCCCCCGGGATGCCGCCCACGACCTGGGCCACATCCTGCGGGTGGCGCGCCTGGCGGGCGTCCTGGCCACCGAGGAGGGCGCGGATGTAGAGGTCTGCGTGGCCGCCGCCCTGCTCCACGACCTGGTCTACCGCCCCAAGAACCACCCGGAGTCGCCGCTCACCGCCCGCATGGCGGCGGAGCTGGTGCCCCAGTGGTGCCGGGAGACGCCGGGATTGGAGCCGAAGGCAGAGGCCATCGCCGCCGCCGTGGCCACCCACAGCTGGAGCGGGGGCGAGTCTCCCGGCAGCCTGGAGGCCGCCGTGCTGCAGGACGCCGACCGCCTGGAGGCCCTGGGCGCCATCGGCATCGCCCGGGTCTTCGCCACGGGCGCCAGCTTTGGGGCCGGCCTCTGGCACCCGGAGGACCCCTGGGCCGAGGGCCGCGACCTGGATGACAAGGCCTGGAGCCTGGACCACTTCGAGCGGAAGCTCCTTAAGCTCGCCGCCGGCATGACCACCGCCGCGGGGCGCCGCCGCGCCGGGGCCCGCCAGGCGGTCATGACCGCCTACCTGACCGCGCTCCGCGCGGAGCTGGGGCCGACGGCCGAGCCCTGATCGCCGTTCCTCATGTCCGCAGTTCCATGGCCGATAGCTATACTCAGCCATGCCTTTCACCCTCTCTCTCCGACGCCCCTTCGTGGCCGATCATTTCCACAACCTTCCTGGATTCCAGGAGGATCGGCACGGGCACAACTGGGAAGTCGAGGCCACGGTCGAGCTGGTCTCCGAAGCGGACGAGGCGGCCTTCGCCAAGGCCCTGGATGCCTGGCTGGAAGCCGTGGACTACCACCTGCTGAACACCCTGTCCCCGCTGGATGGGCGGAACCCCACCGCCGAGGCCCTGGCCGAGTGGGCCTTCGAGCATCTGCGGGAGGCGGACCTGCATCCGCACAGCGTGAAAATCCGGGAAAAGGCCAACTACTGGGCGCTCTGCCGGGGAGACGCCACGTCATGAGACCCGCCCGCAGGTCAGGTCCGGGCCCGAGTCTGCGGATGGGCATGTGCACGGGCCTGGGCTCGGGGCTCTTCCTGGGCCTGTTCCTGGCCTTGACGGGCTGCGGGCGCCAGGCGGCCCGGGAGGCGGCTTCGCGGCCCGCTCCCCCGCCCAGGCCCGCCACCTCGGCCCGGAAGGACTGGTCCTGGCGCCCGGTGGGGGGGCTGGCCATCCTGGAAGGCGAGCTGGCCTCACCCGCGGAGCTGGTGCTGGAGGGGCGCTCCATCCGGGAGGCCCGCTTCGCCGAAGCCGGCCCCGTGCGCTGGGAGCTGTTCCGCCCCCCCGTAGGCGAGACCGCCCTGCTGCGCACCGCCTCCGGCCAGATCCTGGCCCGCTTCGAGTTCGTGCTGCCTCCGCCGGCCAGGGTCGCGCCCCCGAAACCCAGCACCCGCGCTGCTTCCAGGGTCCCGTCGAAGGCGCCGCATGCCGACCCGCCGGCCCGGGCCGAGGTGGGCCCCGCCATCGTGCCCGCCCGGCCTCCGAAAGCCTTGCCCGGATTGCCCGCCGTGGCCCCGGATCGGGTCACTCCCCTCCCGAGCCCCGCTCCGTTCCTTCTCCCCCGCGCCGCGGCGCCGGCCCCGGGGCCAGGCCCCTGGCCCGGGATGGGCGAGGCGCTCAACCTCACCCGCGGCCCCGGGGGACAGAAGCGGCTGCTCCTCAGCTTCGATGGCGGCTCCAATGCCGAGGTCGCCACCGAGATCCTCGACGCCCTGAAGGCCCGGGGCGTGCGCACCACCATCTTCCTCACGGGCGCCTTCATCCAGCACTTCCCGGCCCTGGTGAAGCGCATGGCGGCAGAAGGGCACGAGCTGGGCAACCACACCATGAACCATCCCCACTTCGCGCCGGGCATGAAGCGCGATCCCAAGTGGACCAAGGAGCGGGTGCAGCGGGAACTCCTGGAGGCCGATGCGGCCCTGGTGCGCCTCCTCGGCCGCCCCATGGATCCCTACTGGCGGGCGCCCTATGGCGAACAGACCGCCGAGATCCGCCGGTGGGCCGAGGAACTGGGCTACCGCCACGTGGGCTGGAGCGAAGGCGCGGACACCCTGGACTGGGCGACACCGAAGGAGCGCCGCCTGTACCGCAGCGGCGATGCCATCCTCCAGCGCCTCAGGCAGCGCCTGGACCGCGATGGCGACGGCCTCATCGTGCTCATGCACCTGGGCTCGGAGCGGGCCGAGAAGGACCGGCCCTCCGCGGGGCTGGGGGCCTTCATGGACCGCGCGCGACGGGAAGGCTGGGCCTTCGTGCCGGCCAGCGCTTTCCTGCACGACCTTGGCAAGCCCGCCTGGAACCCGCAGCTGCGCCTGGCCTTCCTGCAATCCCCAACTCCAGCGCCCCAGTCCCGCTGAGCGCCGCGCCCCTGGGCTACACTGAAGCCCAGTCACCTTGGAGGCGCGTTGCAGGGGATCGGCCGTTGGATGCTGAGGGCAGGACTGGGCTTCGTGGCCCTGGTGCTGCTGCTCTCGCTGGCCAGCTTCCATCCTCTGGACCCGCACCCCTTCACGCAGGGCGCCGCCGTGGCGGGCGTGCAGAACCTCTGCGGCACCGTCGGGGCCACCATCGCGGGTCTGCTCCAGACCCTCATGGGCATGGGCGCCTGGATCGTCCCGCCCTACCTGCTCTGGGAAGCCTGGCCCCGGGAGGAGCACCGCTGGCCCGGCCGCCTGGCCTGGCTGGGTCTGGCCCTGGCGGTCTGGACGGCCCTCGGCGCCTTCGGCAGCCGGTCCTGGCCGGGCCTCGATGGCGTAGGCACCGTGGAGATCCGCTGGGGCGGCTGGCTGGGAAGCACCCTGTGGCCCGCCCAGCGTCACCTCCTGGGGCCTGTCGGACTGCCCCTCTTCCTGGCCCTGGTGATGCTCACCTGCGCCCTCGTCCTGGCCCCCTCCGTGACGCGCGGCATCGGCAGGCTGCTGCACCGCTGGCTGGGCGAGACCGCCTGGCCCTGGGTGAAGCCCATGCCGGCGAAGGGTTTCCAGGGTTTCCTCGGCATGGTGAAGCGGCCCTTCCTCCGCGGCCGCAACCCGGACCAGCCGGACCTGGACGCGGCGGATGGCGCGGCCCTGCTGGCCCTGGCCCAGCGCCAGGAGGCCCTGGAGGCCCAGCG
The DNA here is from genome assembly GCF_022808885.1 of Geothrix alkalitolerans. Classification (NCBI taxonomy): domain Bacteria; kingdom Pseudomonadati; phylum Acidobacteriota; class Holophagae; order Holophagales; family Holophagaceae; genus Geothrix; species Geothrix alkalitolerans. Next base: position 38,726 of record NZ_JAKZLE010000003.1, read on the forward strand.
AGAGGCCCTCCTGAAGGCCGAGTTGGAGACGGCAGAGGTCCGCAGGAAGCAGCCCCTCGTCCGCGCCGAGGACCTGCTTCCGCCCATTCAGTCCATCAACCTCGATGCCACCCAGACCCTGATCGACGCGCAGCCGCTCCCCACCTCCGCACCGACGCCCCCCCTGCCCGCCGACGCCCCCTTCCGGGCCAAGCTGCTCGCCGAGGCCCCGCCGCCGCCCAAGCCGAAGGCCACCGTGGCCAAGGTCCAGGTGGCCAAGGACCGCTTCGGGCGGGAGATCGTCCAGCCCCCGCTGCCCCTCACGGAGCCCACCCCGGCGCGCCCCCTGCCCGCCCCGCCGCCCGATCCGGAACCGGGCCCGGCCTCCCGGGAGACCCTGCCCCCGCGCCGGCTCTTCGATCCTCCCGGACAGCACGCGAAGGCTGACCTCGCGGCGCTGGAGTCCATCAAGGAAGTCATTGGACAGAAACTGTCCGAATTCAAGATCAAGGGCGCCGTTACCGGCATGCAGCCCGGCCCCGTGGTCACGGTGTTCGAGTTCCAGCCCGATCCCGGCATCCCCCTGTCCCGCATCCTGGGCATGGAGGAGGATCTCGCCCTGGCCCTGCAGGCTGAAGCTGTGCGCATGGACCGCATTCCGGGCAAGAACCTGGTGGGCATCGAGGTGCCCAACCCCAAGCGGGAGATCATCACCTTCCGCGAGGTCATCGACAGCCCCTCGTTCCGCGACGCGCCGGGGCTGCTTCAGCTGGCACTCGGCAAGGACATCGCGGGCAAGCCCGTGGTGGCCGACCTCAACAAGATGCCCCACCTGCTCATCGGCGGCAGCACCGGCAGCGGCAAGAGCGTGGGCGTGAACGCCATGATCTGCTCCTGCCTCGTGCGCGCCCTGCCCGACGAGGTGAAGCTCATCCTCGTGGACCCGAAGATGGTGGAGCTGGGCGTCTACGAGGACATCCCGCACCTGTGGGCGCCGGTAGTCACGGACATGAAGGAGGCGGGCCGCGTGCTGAAGTGGGTGGTGGCCCAGATGGAGGACCGCTACCGCCGCCTGGCCCTGCTCAGCGTGCGCGACCTCAAGGGCTTCAACACCAAGATCGCCGACGCCGGCGGAAGCCTGGACATCTCCGAGCGCACGCCCAATCCGCGCTGGCCGGACCGGCCCGCGGTGCTGGACCCCATGCCGCACGTGGTGGTGGTCATCGACGAGCTGGCGGACCTCATGATGGTGGCCCGCAGCGAGGTGGAGGACAGCATCGCCCGCATCGCCCAGAAGGCCCGCGCCGTGGGCATCCACCTCATCCTCGCCACCCAGCGGCCCTCGGTGGACGTGGTCACGGGCGTCATCAAGGCCAACCTGCCCAGCCGCCTCAGCTACCGCGTGCGCACCAAGATCGACAGCCGCACCATCCTGGATTCCGGCGGCGGCGAGCAGCTGCTGGGCGCCGGCGACGCGCTGTTCCTCCCCAACGGCGCCAGCCATCCCCGGCGCATCCACGCCCCCTTCCTCACGGAGGACGAGACCCTGCGCCTCGTCACCTGGCTGCGGGAGCGCGGCCGGCCCGACTACAACCAGTCCCTCGTCAGCGCCATGGAGACCGAGGAGGAGACCGCCCTCTTCGACGAGGCGGAGATGGGCGGCGGCGACGACATCTACGTCCGGGCCCTCGCCGTGGTGAAGCGGGAGCGCAAGGCCAGCACCAGCCTCCTCCAGCGCAAGCTCAACCTCGGCTACGGCCGCGCCGCGCGCCTCATCGACCGCATGGAGGAGGAAGGCATCGTCGGGCCCGACCGCGGCGCGGGGAAACCGCGCGAAGTGCTGGTCGAGGCGGAGTGAGTCTCAGACGATATCGTTAATCGATTCATAACCATATCAACATAATTCAATCCATTGAACACTTGTAGAAACCCGCCATCGGACTGTCCGTAGATCTGCGTCACACATTTCTTGATGCATCGATCATGAATCCTCAGACTTCGCTTACCCCTGCCTGAGGAGCCTGCATGAATTCCGTCCCCTTTCTCCGCGCCGCCAGCCTCCTGGCCGCCGCTTCCTGCCTGTTGGCCGCCGAGCCCGCTGCGGCCCAAAAGCCGGCTTCCGCGAAGATCTGCACCACCTGCCACACCACCGCCGCCGACAACCTCCGCGGCAACTTCGACAACCTCGCCCTCAAGAACAATTCCTTCCAGCTCAAGCTCGACGAGCGCACGGAAGTGCTGCGGTTCGACAAGGCCTCGCTGAAGGTGGTCACCCCCGAGCCCGCCGCCAACGCGGAAGCGGCCCTCAAGTCCATCGCCAAGGGCCACGAGGTGCGCGTTCAGTTCACCGAGAAGGACGGCGTGAAGACCGCCGTGGCGGTGTTCGCCAAGCCTCCCGTCAAGCTGGCCGCCAGCGAGACCATCACGCTCGACGAGCTCCAGAAGCTGGTGGTCCTGGGCCCCGAGAAAGGAAAGTATTTCCTCTTCGACTCGCGCCCGGCGCCACGCTTCATGGAAGGCGCCATCCCCACGGCCGTGAACCTGCCCTTCCCCGCCTTCGACAAGAACGTGGCCAAGCTGCCGGCCGACAAGGGCGCGCTGGTGATCTTCTACTGCAGCGGGAAGACCTGCAACATGAGCCCCGGATCGCTCGCCAAGGCCAAGAAGCTGGGCTACACGAACGCCAAGGTGTTCATCGACGGCATGCCCGCCTGGACGAAGAAGGCCTACGGCGTGCTGAGCCCGGCTTCCATGAAGGTCGCGTTCCTCGACACGCAGACGCCGCTCGTGATCCTCGACACCCGTCCCGCCGCTGAAGCCTCCAAGGGCTTCATCAAGGGCGCCGTGGCCGCGGATCCCGCGAAGACGGCCGACCTGCTCCAGACCTTCCCCTCCGCCAAGCTCAAGCCCCCGGTGGTGGTGGTGGATGAGACCGGCGGCGACGCGGCGAAGGCCGTGGCCTCCGACCTGGTCAAGGCCGGCTATGTGGGCGTGAACGTCCTCACCGGCGGGTTCAAGGCCTGGCAGGCTGCGTCGATGCCGGTGGAGACGGGAACGTTGGCCACCAAGGCCGCCTTCGTGCCCAAGCCCCGCCCCGGCGCCATCGCCCCGGCGGAGTTCACCAGGCTCGCGAACCTCGCTCCCGCCGAGCGTGGCGCGGTGATCCTGGACGTCAGGAACCTCGACGAGACGAAGAACGGCATCATCAAGGGTGCCCTCACCGTCCCCGAACCCCAGCTTCTGGCCCGGCTGGCCGAGGTCCCCAAGGGCCAGAAGGTGATCTGCCACTGCTCCACGGGCATCCGTGCCGAGCTGGCCTACCACCTGCTGAAGGAGAAGGGCTACGACGTGCAGTTCCTCCCCACGGAGATCACCATCATCGACAGCGGCGAGTTCACCCTCGACTGAATCCCCTCGCCATCATAAAAAAGGCCGGTCCCGTGACCGGCCTTTTTTATGCCAGCCACCCCCAAGCAACACTCAAGTCTGGCCCGACTCGGCCGATAGCATGGGGCATGAGGGTCTGCCATGGACGCCAGCCTTGCCCCCTATCACCACCACCACCAGGAGCTGCGACGCCTGGCGCGCGAGCATGAGGCCCGCCTGGCCCCGGCCCTGGTGCGAAGCCATCCGGACCTCTGCCTGGCCGGCGCGCAGGCCCTCCTCGTCACGGTCAAGGCCCACGTGTCCATGGAGAACACCGTCCTGTATCCGGCGCTGCTGGAAGCCATGGACCCCGACATCCAGGCCACCGCGAGAGGGCTGGAGGCGGGCCTGGGCGAGCTGAAGACCCGGCTGCGCCAGTTCAGCCACCACTGGCCCAGCGCCGAAGCCATCCGGCTGGCACCGGAGGCCTTCATCGAGACGTCCAGGGACCTGCTCCAGGTCCTCCGCCGGCGAATCGACCTGGAGGAAGCCCGGCTGTTCCCCCTCGTGGAACGGGCCTAGCCTCGGGTCAATTCTCGGAAACGGGCCTCGCGCGCGGCACGCGCCAGCGGCTGCGCTGCGCGGGATCGGCCATGCCCCCGGTGTGGCAGGCTTTGCAGGCCTCCAGATGGGTGTTCTGGTTCCGCCAGTAGGCCCGGGCCTCGCCGCCGGTCTCCTGCCGGCGGTCGATGGGCACCTGGGGCCAGTAGAACGTGAGCGCGGGCATCTCGCCCCTCATCTCCAGGGCGTAGAGCGGGCCGGGTTCGGTGCCGGGGCGGCCCCAGCGGTCCTCCAGGGTGCTGAGCACCACCAGGGAGCCCGGCGGCAGGGGGTTGCCGGCCCGGTAGGCGGAGGCGGCGGCGGGATTGGCCCAGGCGCGGATCCACCGGCCGCCGTGAGCGGGAGACTTGACGGGCTCCGCGTGGATGGCCTCGAGGGAGGCATAGTCCAGGGCCCGCACGGGAGCCTGGGCTTCGGGATCCGCCGGCGGCGCGGGGGGCGCCTGGACGACCTTCGCGGGCGAGGGGGCAACGGGCCGGCCGGGATGGGCCAGGGCATAGCCGGAATACCCGGTCGCCAGGAGGGCGCCGGACCAGGCGAGGCCCAGCAGCAGCGCGAGGAGGCCCAGGCTCTGGTGATCCTTCCGCGGGCGGTTCATGGACCAGAGCGCGGGGACCGAGAGGAGCGCCGCGGCGGTGGCGATCACCGCATGGCGGAACAGCAGGGCATCCGCTCCCAGGCCCGAGGCCGGCAGGGGGAAGATCCGCCCGGCGGGAATCAGCGCCGACAGGCGGCCCAGCGCGGGGCCGCTGACCAGCGCGGCGATCAGCCCCAGCAGGCCGACCCAGCCCAGGTACCGGCACACCGTCCACCAGGGGCGCATGCCGCGTCCGGCGCGCTGGGAGGCGAACAGCGCCCAGGGCAGGAGCAATCCGGTCGCCACCGGGAGGTGGGCCAGCAGGGCGTGTTTGAGGGCAATCCATTCCATGGGACCCACGCTCGGAAGGGGCAAGACTCCCCGCAGTCTGCCAGTGTCTGGGAAATCCTGGGAGTGGAATTCCTGTCACAATCGGCGGCATGAAGCAGATCCTCCTCCAGCACGTCCAGGAGTCCGTCCAGCTCAAGCAGGCCTTTTTCACCCGGGAGATGGACCACCTCCTCGCCCAGGCTGACGACATGGCCGAGCGCCTGCGCCGCGGCGGCCGCATCCTCGTCTGCGGCAATGGGGGCAGCGCCGCCGACGCCCAGCACCTGGCCGCGGAGCTGAGCGGGCGCTACCTGAAGGAGCGGCGCGCCCTCGCGGGCATCGCCCTCACCACCGACACATCGGCCCTCACGGCCATCGGGAACGACTACGGCTTCGACCAGGTCTTCTCCCGCCAGGTGGAGGCCCTGGGCCGGCCTGGCGACCTGCTCATCGGCATCAGCACCAGCGGCAACAGCCCCAATGTCATCCGGGCCGCGGCCTCCGCGAAGGAGCTGGGCGTGCGCACCCTGGGCCTGCTGGGCCGCGACGGCGGCAAGCTGGCGGGCCTGATGGACGACGCCCTCGTGGTGCCCTCCACCGTGACGGCGCGCATTCAGGAGATCCACCAGATGATCTACCACTTCTGGTGCGAGGCCCTTGATGCCCAGTTCTGAGCGTGACGGATGATCACCGCTGCGGGACTGCTCGTCTTGGCCCTCCTGGGCCAGCCTTCGCGAACCTACTACTGGCGCGATGCCGGCGGGCAGACCCACATCACCAATACGCCGCCGCCGGCCGACGCGGAGATCCTGGAACCCCCGCCCCCGCCCGCGGTGGAGCCGGGTCGCCTCCGTCCTGCCCAGGCTGGTTCCCAGAACCTGGTCCCCCGCGGGTACCGGCAGGTGACCCTCACTCCCGCCCAGAAACAGGCCTGGGAGGCCCTGGACCAGCACCTGCTCCGGGCCCGGATCGCCAACGACCGCCGCACCCTCGAAGCCGTCACCGATTCCCTCATCCACGACTGCCTCTGGGGCAATGGCCTGTGGGCCATGCCCCTGGTGCCGCTCCTGGCGCTGGCGCTCATGGTCCTCATGGGCTGGTGGCTGGCCCTGGGGCTGAGCACCGCGCTCCGCCTCCCGGTGGTGGGCGGGTTCCTGATCCTGGGCCTCGCCTTCGGCCACCTGCTCTTGAACGTCTTCCTCTACCACCCCCAGGCGGCCCGCCTCCAGCAGAACCTCGAACTCCTCGAGCTCCACATGGGCGGGCGGATCCCCCGGCCCGAACGCCACGCGTTCCTGCTGCAGCGGTATCAGGCTCTGGAACGAACCGCGGAGCCCACCCAGGCTCCCTGGCGCTTCCCGAAGGAGATCCGGGCCCTGCGGGAGGCTGTGAAGCAGGTGATGGTTGACCCCTGACCTTCCGCCCCCCCTGGCGGAGAGGCTGCCGGCGCTCAGGGCCGCCGCGCACGGGGAGCCGCTCGGGCTCTACCTGCACATTCCCTTCTGCCTGGACCGCTGCACCTACTGTTCCTTCGCCACCACCCGGGATCGCGACCTCCAGCCGGCCACGATCCGGCGCCTGACGGCCCAGGTCCGGGCCTGGGGCGAGGCCCTGGAGCGGCCCGCGGTGGACACGCTCTACCTGGGCGGGGGCACCCCCTCCCTGCTCTCCCCGGGGGAACTGGCGGCGCTCACGGCCGCCCTCCGCGACGCCTTCGACCTCTCCCCCCTCGTGGAAGCCACCTTCGAAGCCAACCCCGGCACCGTGGATCTGGGTTGGCTCCAGGGGGCACGGGATCTTGGCTGGGATCGTGTGAGCCTCGGTGTGCAGGCCCTGGATGACGCCCTGCTCGCCCGGCTGGGGCGAATTCACGGGGCGGCGCAGGCTCTCGAGGCGCTGGGGCTGGCCGAGCAGGTTGGTTTCCGGCGGCGCAGCGCGGACCTCATGGTGGGCATCCCTGGACAGTCGCTGTCCAAAGTCATCGAAGATGCCCGCGCCCTCGCCGCCACAGGCATCGACCACCTGAGCATCTACCTGCTGGACCTGGACAAAGCCTGCCCCCTGCGGGCCGAGATCGACGCCGGCCGGCTCGCCTTGCCCTCCGAGGACGAGGTGGCGGACGTGTTCGAGGCCCTCCAGGCCGAACTTCCGCCGCTGGGCCTGGTGCCCTACGAGATCAGCAACTACGCCCGCCCCGGCGGCGAGTCCATCCACAACACCCGCTACTGGGAGCGCCGCCCCTACCTGGGCCTGGGCCCCAGCGCCGCCTCGCAGATGGGCGCCTTCCGCTGGACGGAGACCTCCGTCATCCCCGCCTGGACCCAAGGACGCGGCCGCCTGGACTTCCAGGAGCTGGGCGCCGCCGAAGCCCTGGCCGAGATCCCCCTGCTGGGCCTGCGCCTTCACCGCGGCGTGGACTGGGGGGCTCTGAGGCAGAAGGCGGGGGACCTGAACCTGCGGCCCCTGGCGGATGGGTGGGAGGCGCGGCTGCGGGCCCTCGCGATGGAAGGCCTCACAGTCTGGGAAGGCGACCGGGTGCGCCTCAGCCCCCGCGGCATGCTCATGAGCAACGGCATCCTGGAGATGTTCGTATGACGTACCTCGGCGAAAGCGCCGCCCTGCTCACCTCCGCGTGCTGGGCCCTCAACTCCGTCTGCTTCACCATCGCGGGCCGGCGAGTGGGGTCCGCCAGCGTGAACCTGGTGCGGCTGCTCATGGCCTGGGCCCTGCTGCTCCTGCTGCACCTCGTCCTCTACGGCCAAGTCTTCCCCTGGCAGGCGGGGGCGGTGCGCCTGGGCTGGCTGGGGGTGTCGGGCCTCATCGGCTTCGCCGTGGGCGACGCGGTGCTCTTCGAGGCCTTCGTCGTCATCGGGGCGCGGCTGGCCATGCTGCTCATGACCCTCTCGCCCATCTTCAGTGCTCTCTTGGCCTGGCTGTTCCTGGGCCAGAGCCTGAACCTCCCGAAGGTCCTGGCCATGGCCGTCACCCTGGGCGGCATCGCGTGGGTGGTGTGGGATGGCGGTGATCGCGAGCCCCATCCCCACCTCTGGCGCGGCGTGGCGCTCGGCGTCGGTGGCGCCCTGGGCCAGTCCGTGGGCCTCCTCTTCAGCCTGAAGGGCCTGGCAGGCGGCTTCCCGCCCATCTCCGCCAACCTCATCCGGGTGACCGCGGGCCTGGGCGCCCTGCTGCTCTACTTCGGCGCCAGGGACCGTCTGGGCGGAACCCTGGGGGGCTTCCGCGACGGCCGGGCCACCGCCTACATCGGCCTGGGCGCGGTCACCGGCCCCGTGCTGGGCGTGGTGCTGTCGCTGGTGGCCATCGCCCGGGCCCCCATGGGCGTCGCCGCCACGCTCATGTCCCTGTCGCCGGTCCTCCTGCTGCCTGTCTCCCGTTTCGCGTTCAAGGAGAAGGTGGGCTGGCATGCCATTCTGGGGACGCTGCTGGCCTTGGCGGGCGCGGCGGCGCTCTTCTTCGTGTAGGAGTCCCGATGTCGCTGCGCAAGGATCCCGTCAGCTGGCTCTACCCGCCCATCGAGCCCACCCGGGCGCTGCGCCTGAAGGTGTCGGACCTGCACGAGCTGCATGTGGAGGAGAGCGGCAACCCCCAGGGCAAGCCCGTCATCTTCCTCCACGGCGGGCCCGGCGGCGGCACCAGCCCCAAGCACCGGCGCTACTTCGACCCGGAGACGTACCGCATCATCCTCTTCGACCAGCGCGGCTGCGGGCAGAGCACGCCCTACGCCGAGGTGCGCGAGAACGGCACCTGGGACCTGGTGGCAGACATCGAGCGCATCCGCGTGGAGCTGGGCCTCGAGCGCTGGATGGTCTTCGGGGGCTCCTGGGGCGCCACCATGGGCCTGGCCTACGCCGAGACGCATCCCGGGCGCGTCACCGAGCTGATCCTCCGCGGCGTCTTCCTGCTGCGCCAGCGCGAGGTGGACTGGCTCTACCAGGAGGGCGCCAGCCGCATCTTCCCCGACGCCTGGGAGCCCTACCGCGACGCCATCCCCGAGGCCGAGCGCGGCGACTTCCTGCAGGCCTATGCGAAGCGCCTGCTCAGTGACGACCCGGCCGTGAACCTGCCCGCCGCCAAGGCCTGGAGCATCTGGGAGGGGGCCACCAGCAAGCTCATCCCCGATCCCGACTTCATCGCCTCCTACGGCGACGAGGCCACCACGCTGGCCTTCGCCCGCATCGAGTGCAGCTACTTCCTGAACAAAGGCTGGATGGACGAGGCCCAGCTGCTGCGCGATGCGGGGAGGCTCAAGGGCATCCCCGGCGCCATCGTCCAGGGACGCTACGACATGGTCTGCCCCATCGAGAGCGCCTGGGCCCTGTCGAAGGCCTGGCCCGAGGCCGACCTCGTCATCGTCCCCGACGCCGGCCACAGCGCCTACGAGCCCGGCATCTCCCGGGCTCTGGTGGCGGCGACGGACCGATTCGCCGGCTGAGGCTCCGGATCCCGCCTCCCCCAGCGCGGGTCAGGCGGGGAAGACCTCCTCTTTGGCGTTCTTCAGGATGGCGACCACGGCCGGATGCACCAGCCGCCGCGCGGCGCTGATGGCGTAGACGCGCTCCTGCAGGCCCTCCAGGCCGCAGACCCGCCGGACGCCGTAGCTGCGGCAGACCTCCTCCGCCAGCGCCGCGGGCGCCGTGAAAAAGCCCTCCCCCTCCGCGCCGAAGGTCTTCAGGAGCGCGCTGTCGTCGAAGTCCCCCGCCACCACGGGCCTCAGGCCCTGGCGCTCGAACCAGGCGTCCAGGTCCCGGCGGAGCGCGGTACCCTCCGCTGGCAGGAGGAGGGGCGCGCCGTCCAGGGCCGCGGGGAAGGCCCCCCGGTGGCGCTTGAGGAGGCCGGGCGCCGCGAAGAGGTCCACCCCGCAGACCCCCAGGAGGTGGTTGAAGGCACGGGGCGCGGTCCTCGGAGGACAGGGCACGTCGGACAGCACCAGGTCCACCTCGTGGGCCAGGAGCGCCTGCACCAGCTCGCCCAGGCGGTCCTCCCGGCAGGAGAGCCTCAGGGGCTCCTCGAGGCCCAGGGCCGGCCGGAGGAGCCGGTGGACCATGAGCTTGGGCAGCACGTCCGAGACGCCCACGACGAGCCGCAGCGGCCGCCCCGTGGGCCGGCCCTTGAGCTCGTTCTGGAACTCCCGTCCCAGCGTGAAGATCTCGTCGGCGTAGCGGTAGGCGAGGCGACCGGCCTCGGTGAGCCGGAGGCGGCGCCCGTCCTTCTCGAAGAGCCGCTCCTCCAGGCGCTCCTCCAGCTGGCGGATTTGGGTGCTGAGGGCGGGCTGGCTGACGCTCAGCTCCTCGGCGGCCGCGCGCACCGAGCCCAGGCGGGCCACCGTCCAGAAGTAGAGGAGATGGTGGTAGTTCAGCCAGGCCATGCCGGAAATATATCCAGAAAATGAAACTATTTTTTATAAATTATAAATTTGATGAAACTTATTCCAGGCCGCATCTTGTCCCTGCGCCCACGGGCGCCAGGGAGGAGGACGATGAGGATCGAGGTTCGAAGCTCCGGATTCACCACCAGCGAGGCGCTCCGCGCCCACCTGGAGCGGCGGCTCGGGAGCGCCATCGCCCGCCGGGCCGACGGGATCCTGCGGCTGGTGGTGCGGATGCGCGACGAGAACGGGCCGCGGGGCGGCCTGGACAAGCGCTGCCGGATCGAGTTCGAGCTGCGCGGCGGCCCCCGCCAGGTGGTGGAGGCGGTGGCCGGAGACTTCTACGCCGCCGTTGACGCCGCGTCCCGGCGGCTGGGCCGCGCCGTGGACCGCGCCCTGGACCGGCCCCTCGGTTGACCGGAGGAGACCCCATGAACCGCCTGAAGACCTTCTTGCTGCTCAGCCTGGTCACCGCGCTGCTGGTGGCCTTCGGCGCCCGGATGGGCACGGGCTGGTTGACCCTCGCCATCGCCGCGGCCTTCGCGCTGAACCTGGGCGCCTACTTCTGGAGCCACAAGCTGGTGCTGCGGATGCAGGGCGCCGAGGAGATGCCCGAGGAGGAGATGCCCTGGCTCCACCGTGAGGTGGCCCAGCTGGCCGCCGAGGCGGGCATCCCCAAGCCCCGGGTCTACGTGATCCCGGACGACGCCCCGAACGCCTTCGCCACGGGGCGGAATCCCGAGCACGGCGTGGTGGCCTTCACCGAGGGGATCCTGAGGACGATGCCGCGCCGGGAGCTGCGCGGGGTCATCGCCCACGAGCTCAGCCACATCGTGCACCGCGACATCCTGGTGGCCACGGTGGCGGCCGCCCTGGCCGGAGCAGTGAGCCTGCTGGCCCACGGGGTGCAGTGGGGCGCCCTGCTCGGCGGCGGACGGGAGGACGAGGAGGGCGGAAGCCCGCTGGGGGGCCTGCTGTTCGCGCTGCTGGCGCCCCTCGGCGCCTCGCTGATCCAGTTCGCCATCTCCCGATCCCGGGAGTACCTGGCTGACGAGGGCGCGGCGCGGCTCACGGGCGACCCGGAGGGGCTGGCCCTGGCGCTGCTGAGGCTCGGCCGGGGGCAGGATCCCGAGCGGCAGGGGCCTACGGCCGAGCCCGCGACCGCCAGCTTGATGATCGCCAGTCCCTTCGCCGGCGGCGGACTCCTGCGCTGGTTCAGCACCCACCCCCCAATCGAGGACCGGGTGGCCCGCCTGCGGGCCATGGCTCCGATCCGCCATCGCGCCGCCTAGGCCAAAGGAGACGACGTGGAATCCATCGGTTCGTTCTGGATGTGGGCCGGCTTCCTGGCCTTCGTCCTCGGGATGCTGGCCTTGGACCTGGGGGTGTTCCACCGCCGGGCCCACGCCGTCTCGGTGAAGGAGGCGGCCATCTGGAGCGCGGTGTGGGTGGCCCTCGCCCTGGCCTTCAATGGCCTCCTCTGGGCCGGCTTCGGCGCGGAGCGGGGCATGGCCTTCCTCACCGGCTACCTCATCGAGAAGGCCCTCAGCGTGGACAACATCTTCGTCTTCGTGCTGATCTTCGGCGCCTTCTCCGTGCCCACCACCTACCAGCACCGGGTGCTGTTCTGGGGCATCCTGGGCGCCCTGCTCATGCGGGCCGTCTTCGTCGCCCTCGGCTCGGCCCTGATCGCCAGCTTCCACTGGGTGATCTACTTGTTCGGCGCCTTCCTGATGGTCACCGGCCTCAAGATGCTGCTGCTCCGGGACCAGACCTTCGATCCCCGCGCCAATCCGGTGTTCAGGCTGTTCCGCCGGCTGGTGCCGGCGGTGGAGGGCTACCACGGGCCCGCCTTCACGGTGGTCCAGGGCGGCCGCCGGTTCGCCACCCCGCTGCTTATGGTGCTGGTGGCCGTGGAGCTGACCGACCTGGTGTTCGCGGTGGACAGCGTGCCGGCCATCTTCGCGGTGACCCAGGACCCGTTCATCGTGTTCACCTCGAACATCTTCGCCATGCTCGGCCTGCGCTCGCTGTACTTCCTGCTCGCCGGGGTGGTGGGGAAGTTCCATCTCCTCAAGGTCGGCCTCAGCCTGGTGCTGGTCTTCGTCGGCGCCAAGATGCTCCTCTCCGAGGTCTACAAGGTTCCCGTCGTCTGGAGCCTCGGGGTGATCGCCGGCCTGATCGGCGGCGCCATGCTGGCCTCCAGGCTGTTCCCGCGCCGCGAGGCGGAGGCCCGGTGAGCCTTGCGATCCCGGCGGCCTCAGCCCTTGGACCGGTGCTTGAGGTGGTCGTACACGAACCACGCCACGCCCGCCACGAGGAGCGCGCCGATGACGGCGTCGAGCTTGTGGAAGTACTGGCCCAGGGTGTTCCACTTCTCGCCAAGCTTGTAGCCGACCCAGGCCAGTCCCAGGCACCAGGGGAGGCTGCCCACGAAGGTGTAGAGGTGGAAGCGGGTGCGGTTCATGCGGGCGATGCCGGCGGGCAGGGCGATGAAGGTGCGCACCACGGGCAGCAGGCGGCCGATGATGATGGCCTCTGAGCCGAAGCGCTCGAAGAAGCGGTGGGCCTGGTCCAGGTGGCCCGTGTGCAGCCAGATGTATTTGCCGTACTTCTCGATGGCGCGCCGGCCGCCCCAGGCGCCCACCTCGTAGGCGGGAATGCTGCCCAGGTTGCAACCCAGGGCGCCGAAGATCCCGGCGATCCAGATCTGCCCCGCGGGGCTGCCGGCGCCGATGCCCAGGAAGGTGAGCTTGCCCTGGAAGGCCAGGTAGCCCGCGAAGGGCATGATGACCTCGCTGGGCAGGGGGATGCAGGCGCTCTCGATGGCCATGAGCAGCATGACGCCCAGGGGCCCCATGGCGGCCATGAGGGCCACCATCCAGGCGATGATCGGGGCGAGGAGCTTCTGCAGCATGGCGGCGTCCCAAAAGGACGAGTGTACCGGGCGGATAGACTGGGGTCATGTCCGAAGACCTCGTCCGCAACCGCAAAGCCCTGCACAACTACCACGTCCTGGAGACCTGGGAGGCGGGGATCGCCCTGCAGGGTACGGAGGTGAAGGCCCTGCGGGCGGGCCTGGGCCAGCTCCAGGACGCCTACGTGGACGCCGTGGCCGGGGAGCTGTGGCTCAAGCAGGCCCACATCTCGCCCTACGAGTTCGGCACCTACGCCAACCACGACCCGCTGCGCCCCCGCAAGCTGCTGCTGCACAAGGCCGAGATCACCAAGATGACCGCCAAGGTCGTCCGCAAGGGCCTCACCATCATCCCCCTGGCCATCTACCTGAATGAAAAGGGAACGATCAAGGTCAAGGTGGCCCTGGCCGAGGGCAAGGCCGTGGGCGACAAGCGCGAGGCCCTGAAGGCCCGCGAACAGAAGCGCGAGATGGATCGCATCCGCAAGGGCGCCCGGGAGTAGGCGCCAGAGAATTTTAATGGAGGTGCCGGTCCCCTGCCCGGGGGACGCAGTTTCCCGTGCCCGGCCCGCAGCGCGGAACGACACTGGGCCCGGTGAAGTCCCCTCCGCGCAGGCGGCACATGGAGCAGCCATGAGACACGCATCGGTCGCTCTCCAGGGAATCCTCTCCGTCCTCGTCCTGGGTTGGGTGGGGTGCGGCGGGGGTGGATCGGGGGGCGGATCCTCCTCTCATCCGCCGACGATCTCGAACCTCTCGGTCACCCCCACCGCGCTGTACCAGGGCCATGGCGGGGGGACGGCCACCGTATCCGCCAGTTTCGACTTCACGGACATGGGGGGCGACCTTTCGACCGTGAACCTCGTGATCAAGAACGGGGCCGGGACCACGATCCAGTCCATCAGCGAGCCCATCACGGACGTGACGGGCGTGACCCACGGCAGCCTCTTCGGCCAGGTGACGATCGGCACCACCCAGGCAGACACCTTCAGCTTCCAGATCACGGCCTCCGACAAGCAGGCGTCGGCCTCCCAGGCCCTGAACGGGACCTTCCGGGTGGCACCCGTCCCCTACACGGCCCTGCCAGCCATGCCCACGCCCCGCTACCGCGTGGCCACGGCCACGGTGGGTGGCGTGATCTACGTCCTCGGCGGGGGAGACTCCCTCGGCAACCACTTCACCACCGTGGAGGCCTTCGATCCCGCGACGGGCCTCTGGTCCGCCCGGGCCAGCCTGGCCATGCCGCGCGATCCGGCCGTGGCGGGCGTGATCGGCGGGAAGATCTACGTGGCCGCCGGGGGCTTGAGCCGAACCACAGAGGTGTTCGACCCGGCCGCCGGACTCTGGACCACCGTGGCCCCCCTGCCCACCGAACGGCAGGGTGCCTTCGGCTGCGAGCTGGGCGGCCGCCTCTACGTCGCGGGCGGGAACCAGGGCATGGATCTCACCACAGTCGAGGCCTATGACCCCGTCCTGGACGCCTGGATCACCTGCGCGCCCCTCCCCGTCGCCCGGTCCTGGGCCAGCGCCTGCGCCCTCAACGGAAAGCTCTACGTGGTCGGCGGGTACGCCGGGGGGACCGTGAACCCCTGGCTGGCGCGGGTGGATGTCTACGATCCCGCCACCGACACGTGGTCCTCCGCCCCGCCCCTCCCGGCCGTCTCCGGGGTGTACCAGCACGCCGTCCTGGCCCTCGGCGGCCAGGTGGTGGTGCTCGGAGGCGCCAACGCTGAGCCGGCCCTCACCACGGTGTACCGCTTCGACCCCGGGAGCGGGACCTGGACGCAGGGCGCCCCCCTGCCGAGGCCCCTGGCCCAGTACGGCGCCGGCTCGGCCTCAGGAAAGGGCTACCTCTTCGACGGCCTGGGCACCCTCGCCTACGATCCCGCCAAGGACCTGGGACCCCTGAACTAGGCTCTGTCCCAGCCGCCCTGCGCGAAGCGCGCGAGCTTCTCGTCGCGGGCGCGGAGGGCCATGGCGCGGGCCACGAAGCGGCCGATGGGGTCAACCTCCAGGTTCACCGGGTCGCCGGGGCGCATGGTGGCCAGGGCGGTGCGGGTGACGGTTTCGGGGATGAGGGCCACGGTGAACCAGTCCGTGCCGCAGTCCACCACCGTGAGCGAGATGCCCTCCACGGCGATGGAGCCCTTGGCAGCGGTCATGGACGCCAGCTCCGGGGGCATGGCGAAGCGCCAGATGCCTTCCGCCACGCCGCCCTGGACCTGGGGACGCGCCAGCAGCTGTCCCACGCCGTCCACGTGGCCGGAGACCAGGTGGCCGTCCAAGGGATCGCCCACGCGCAGGGCCGGCTCCAGGTGCAGGGTCGCGCCCAGGGGCAGGCGGCCCAGGGTGGTCTTCGCCAAGGTCTCCTCGCTGAGGTCCGCCTCCCAGGCCCGGCCGTCCACGGCGACGCTGGTGAGGCAGGCACCGTTCACGGAGATGCTGGCGCCCAGCTCCGCGCGCGCCAGCAGGTCCGCCGGGGCCGCGATGCGCAGGCGCGCCCCGCCGGCCCGGGAGGACCGGGAGTCAAGGGTGCCGAGATGTCGGATCAGACCGGTGAACATGGGACAGCTCCGGATCCATCATCGCGCAGCTGGCGACTCCAGGCGGCTGTTCCGCGAGCCGAAGAAGAAGTAGATCACCAGCCCGATGCCCAGCCAGCCGAAGAAGCGGTACCAGGTGATGGCGGGCAGGCCCCTGGCAATCCAGAAGCAGCCGAGGATGCCCAGGGGCGCCACGATCCAGGCGAAGGGCATGACGAACTTCCGGGGAGCCTCGGGCCGGCGCTTCCGCAGGATCAGCACGGCGGCGCAGACGATGACGAAGGCGAAGAGGGTGCCGATGTTGGCCAGCTCCACCACCTCATCGATGTTGAGCAGGGCGGCCGGGATGGCCACCAGGAAACCCGTCAACACCGTGGCGGTGGAGGGAGTCTTGAACCGGGGATGGACCTTCCCGAACCAGGATCCGAGCAGGCCGTCGCGG
This sequence comes from Geothrix alkalitolerans, assembly GCF_022808885.1. Classification (NCBI taxonomy): domain Bacteria; kingdom Pseudomonadati; phylum Acidobacteriota; class Holophagae; order Holophagales; family Holophagaceae; genus Geothrix; species Geothrix alkalitolerans. Next base: position 54,884 of record NZ_JAKZLE010000003.1, read on the forward strand.
CTCATGCTCAGGAAAATGCGGGGCTGGCCCACCTGGTAGACGAGGAGGGCCGCGGTGGTGGCGATGACGGCCCCGAAGCTGATGACGGCGGCGATGCCGGCCATCTTGTGCTGGGTGAAGATGTAGGCCAGGGGATCCGCGATGCCCCCCAGCCTCGTGTAGTGCAGCATGCCTGTCACCACCAGGGCCACGGCGGCGTAGATGACGGTGCAGATGACCAGGGAGCCCAGGATCCCCCGGGGCAGGTCGCGGCCGGGATCGCGGCATTCCTCGGCCGTGGTGCTCACGGCGTCGAAGCCGATGAAGGCGAAGAAGATGATGGCGGCGCCGGCCTGGATGCCACGGAACCCGTGGGGCACGAAGGGATGCCAGTTGTCCGGGCTGATGAACTTGACGCCGAGCCCCACCACGGCCAGCAGGATGATCACCTTGATCACCACCATGACGCCGTTCACCCGCGCGCTCTCCTTGATGCCGATGTAGCAGAGCCAGGTGATGACCGTGGTGATGATCACCGCCAGGAAGTTGATGGTGATGGGGAAGCCCGCCACCGTGGGCGCGGCCTTCAGCACCTCCCAGTTGGCGAAGGTGGCGCCGCCGCTGATGAGCCCCGCCTTGGCCTGGGCCAGGGCCTGGAGCTTGGCGCCCAGGTCCATGGCCGGCACCCCCTGGACCAGCTTGAGGGCGCTGCGGGGGTCCATGCCCAGCCAGCCGGGGATGTCCACATGGAGCACCGTGGACAGGAAGCTGCGGGCATAGTCGCCCCAGGAGATGGCCACCGCCACGTTGGAGATGGCGTACTCCAGCAGCAGGTCCCAGCCGATGATCCAGGCCATCAGCTCGCCGAGCGTGGCGTAGGCGTAGGTGTAGGCGCTGCCGGACACGGGGATCATGGACGCCATCTCGGCGTAGGCCAGGGCAGTGAAGCCGCAGATGACCGCCACGATGAGGATGCTGAGGACCAGGCCCGGTCCCGCGGGGAGGCGCCCGTCGGCCATGTTCCCGGCGGCGGCGGTGCCGATGCTGGAGAAGATGCCCGCCCCGATGATGGCGCCGATGCCGAACATGGTGAGGTCGAAGGCCCCCAGGTTCTTCTTGAGCTGGTGCTCCGGCTCCTCGGCGCTGGCGCGGAGCTGCTCCAGGGTTTTCGTGCGAAGGACACGTTCCAGCATGGGGGGCCTTGTGGGGATGAAGGACCATGCTAGCAGGCGGATTTCCGATCCCATGGCGGGGTAGGCTGGAGCCATGAGCACGAAGCAGGAGCGAAGTGCCACTTTGGCGCAGCCGAAGCCCGATGGGCGGGGCGCAGGGAGGCTCCGCCTCGGCAAGCGGAGCGCGCCGGAGCACGCGACGCGTGCATTAGGCGGAGGTGCCGCGTGAGGCTCTGGAACGACCGCCGCCTCCGGCTCTCCCTCACGGGGCTGGGCGTGCAGTGCCTGCTGGCCCTGTTGGCGGTGGGCGCCTTCTCCGTGAACACCGGGAACAACCTGCTCTACCTGGTGTTCTCCTTGATGCTGGGCCTCTTCCTGGTCTCAGGGGTCCTGAGCCGCCGCGCCCTCCAGGGCCTCCGGATCGCCAGCCTCGAGGAGGGCAACCTCTTCGCCCGCGTCCGGGGCGGCCTCCGGCTCCGCCTCCAGGACCAGGGCCGGAACCATGGCCGCGGCCGGATCCGGGGCCTGGAACTCCACCTCACCCTGGAGGACGGCCAGGTGGAGCCCGGCTTCCTGGGCCGGTCCACCTCCGATGGCGAGATCCTGGTGGTCCTCCAGGCCCGCGCGGGCCACCGGGGCTGGACGAAGGCGCGGCGGCTGGAGCTCCGCACCCGCTTCCCCTTCGGCCTGGTGGAGAAGGCCCGCTTCATCGACCTGGATCAGGACCTGCTCATCCTCCCCCACCCCCGCACCCCGCCCGCCTCCCCGGTGGGATGGCGGGGCGAGGGCCATCGCACCGTCACCCAGGAGGGAACCAGCAGCCCAGAGGGGGCACGCCCTTGGCGGGCGGGCGATCCCCCAGGCCGCGTCCACTGGAAGCGCACGGCCCAGCGGAGCCAGCTCTGGGTGCGCACCTTCCACGAGGAGCGTCCCCAGGGCCTGCATCTGCGGCTCGACCTCACCGCCTGGACCCCGGGCCGGCCCTTCGAGCGGGAGCTGGAGCGCCTCTCCGGCGCGGTGCTCCAGGCCCGCCTCCAGAAGCGGGAGGTCAGCCTGGAGCTCCAGGGCCCCCTGGAGACCCGGGAGGTGCGGGGGCATACCTCCTGCTGGCGCGCCCTGGCCCTCGCCCAGGCCGAGGGTTCCGGAGACCCAGCGGCCCCCGAGAACCTCCGCTAATCTGAACGTGACGGAGGCGCCGGTGTTCGACGATCCCCAATCCCCATCCTGGACGCCCCTGCTGGAGGCGGCCTGGAAGGCCCGCGCGAATGCCCACGCCGCCTACTCCCACTTCCAGGTCGGGGCGGCGCTGCTGACCGCCTCGGGCGACATCGTGGCCGGATGCAATGTGGAAAATGCCGCCTACCCCGTCACCCTCTGCGCCGAGCGGGGGGCCCTCAGCGCGGCCGTGGCCGCCGGCCTGCGCCCGGGAGGCCTGGTGGCCGCCGTGGTGGTGACGGACGTGGACATGCTGACGCCGCCCTGCGGCGCCTGCCGGCAGGCACTGGCCGAGTTCGCCGAGCGGCTGCCGATCCTCCTGGCCAACCGCCATGGCCGCGAGCTTCACCGCCTGGAGGACTTGCTGCCCCACAGCTTCACAGGGCGCAACTTCACTTAGACCACAGGATCTATCCAAGTGGGCCCCCGCCGCCTACACTTTCCGAACCGTCAGGCATCTTGAGGAAGTGAATGGCCATTGATCGCGTCAAAGTCAAGAAGGAAGCCGACAAGCTCTTGACGGCGGGGAAGGTCGATCGGGCCATCGAGGAGTTCCACAAGCTCGTCGAGGACAACCCCAAGGACTACGCGACCCTGAACCAGATCGGCGACCTCTACGTGCAGATCGGCCGGTCCCGGGAAGGAGTGGAGATCCACAAGCGGCTCGGCGGGTCCTACGAGCGGGACGGCTTCCACGCCCGGGCCGCCGCCATCTTCCAGAAGGTGGTGCGCAACGCACCGGAGGACATCGACGCCGCCCAGCGCCTGGCGGACCTCTACCGCCAGATGAACAAGGTCACCGATGCGGTGAAGGTCCACCTGCAGGTGGCCGAGCACTTCCAGAAGAAGGGCCTCATCAAGCGGGCCCTGGAGGAATTCAACAAGGTCGTCGACCTCGACCCCAAGAACCTGAAGATGAAGGTCAAGCTGGCCGACCTCTACAACAAGGAGGGCATGAAGGACCGCGCGGCGGGCATCTACCTGGAAGTGGCCGAGTCCCTGGCCATGGAGCAGATGCACGGGGAGGCCAACCAGATCCTCGAGCGCGCCAAGTCGATGATCTCCACGCCGCATGTCTTCCTCACCCAGAGCCGGCTGGGGGTGATCCAGGGCGACTATGCCCTCGCCGCCCAGCACCTGCGTGAGGGGCTGGCCAGCAACCCGCGCGATACGGAGCTGCTGGAAGCCCTGGCGGAGATCGAACTCCGCAGCGGACACCCCGACCGCGCCCTGGAGGCCCTGGGAGAGATCGCCCAGCTCCCGGAGAAGTCCCTTCCGCTGGCCGAGAAGGCCCTCCGCAACCTGGTGAACGCCGACCGCGGCAACGAAGGCCTCCTGCTGTTCGCGCCCATCGCCCGCGAACTGGCCCGCCGGGGTTCCGGCGACATCGTCGGCCGCAGTCTCCGTGGGGCCATGCAGAGCGCCATGAGCCTCGAGGCCTGGGTGCTGCTCGCCGAGATCGCCCACCAGAGCGGCAACCGGGCCGACCAGGTCCATGCCCTGCAGAATGCGTACAGTCTGGCCCACCAGGCCAATGACCAGTCCCAGATCGGACAGCTCGCCAACCAGCTCCGCGGGTTGGGCGTGGTTCCCGATGCCTCGGCGCCGCTGCCCAGCCCGCTCCAGGCCGGTTCCTCCGCGGGCTTCCAGGCTCCGGCGATCATGGAGACCACCCTTCAGGGCGGGGGGGACACGGAGCTGGATCCCGTCCGACGCCTTCGCATCGAGCAATTCTCCCGGGAGGCCGAGGCCCTGCTGCGCGGCGGCAGCCACGACCGCGCCGTGGAAAGCTACAAGAAGGCCCTGGAGCTCGATCCATCGGATCTCGCGATCATCGAGGCCATCGTCGCCGTGCACCGGACCACCGGGCACCTCACCAAGGTGCAGATGCAGTACGTGCAGAGCGCCCAGGCCCTCAACCAGCTCGGCAGGAAGCGCGAGGCCGCCCAGCTGCTGGACATGGCCGAGCAGCTCTTCCCGGGATCGACCCGCATCCACCGCCGGACCCTGGGCCTGCCCGAGCCCGGCGCCCGCCTGCCCGAGCCTCCGCCCCCTCCGCCGGTTCCTGCGCCGGCCCCGCCGCCGCCGCGACCGGCCATCCCCCTCGCCGCTCCCGCGCCCGCTCCGGCCCCCGCTCCCATCCCCCTGCCAGAACCCCAGCCCGAGCCCCAGCCCGAGCCCTCCCTCTCCCTGGAACAGCCCATCGAGCTGGAGCTTCCCGACCTTGCTCCGGCGCCGCCGGCCAAGCAGCCGCGCACCCCCTCACGGGAGCCCATCCCCCTGGGTGAAGGCCTGCCCGTGCTGCCGGAGCCCATCCTCCCGGCCGCGGCCCTGCCTTCGGCCCCCACAGCGGCGGCGGTCCCGCCTGCTGCGCTCGACGCCTCCGACTTGAGCTGGATGGACGAGACTCTGTCCGACCTGAGCGCCGGATCGGAAGCCGTCTCCTCCCCCACGCTGCAGCTCCCCCCCATGCCCACGGGCGTCCTCTCACCGGAGGTCGTCGAGGCCCTGCCGCCGCTCTCGGCCGGAGAGCCCTGGGCGCCCCCGGCGGAGCCGGCCCTGCCGGATGAGCTGGGCGGCCTCCTGGGCGACATCGACTTCCAGCTGGATTACGGAAGCCCGGAGGAGGCGGAAGTCGAGATCCAGGCCGCCCTCAAACAGTTCCCCGGGCACCCCGAACTGGAAGCCCGCATGGAGCGGGCCTCCATCGCCCTCCAGAAGCTGGGCCACGCCCCCAAGGCCAGCGCCCTGGAGGAAGGTGACTTCGCCAATTCCTTCTTCGACCTCACGGACGTGCTCGGCACCGCCCTGCTGGACACGGGCGAGGGCGAGGAGATGCACGACGCCACCCACGTGGTGGAGAAGATCCAGAGCGTCGACGAGTTGTTCAGCGCCTTCCGCGAGGGCGTGGAGAAGCAGGTCAAGGGCGACGACTACGACACCCACTACAACCTGGGCATCGCCTACAAGGAGATGATGCTCATCGACCCCGCCATCGAGGAGTTCAAGATCGCCATGGGCGACCCCGAGCGGACCCTCGAGTGCTGCTCCATGCTCAGCATCTGCGAGCAGAGCCGGGGCGATCTCCAGGCCGCCGTGGACTGGCTCCGGCAGGGTGTCGAGGCCCCCGGCTTCCCGCCCGAGGACAGCATCGGCCTCCGCTACGACCTGGCCGAGATCTACCTCCAGCAGGGCCAGACCGCCCTCGCCGCCGCCGAGTTCAAGGCCGTCCACGAGATGGACCCCGACTACCGCGACGTGGCCGCGAGACTGGCCTGACGCTTTCCGGGGGACCCGCGCTCCGCTTCGCTGCGCGCACACCCCCGGTCCCCCACGCCCCCGCCCAGCGAAGCCGGGCGAGGGCTTTCATCCTGCTTGCCCACCCGCTTCCCCTCGGGCCTGGCGTGAGCTAGCTCACTACCCGGCTGCCGCTGGCGCCCCAGGGCTGGAGGGCCTGGAGGGCGGGCTGGACGGGCTTGCCGGGACGCTGGAGCTGGGTGAGCTCCAGGGCGCCTTCGGGGGTGGTGAGCCAGGCGCCCTCCTTACCCCAGAGGAGCTGGCCCGGGTCGCGGTAGCAGGTGCGCAGGGCCCCCACGCCACAGACCTTGAGGGGCTGACCCTCCAGCTGCAGCTCGGATCCCGGCCAGGGCCAGAGGGCCCGCACCTGCCGGTGGAGTTCCGCCGCCGGGCGGTGCCAGTCGAGGTGGCCCATGTCCTTGCGGAGCTTCGAGGCGTAGGTGGCCTCCTCGTGGCGCTGCTCCACGGGTCGGCCGCAGCCGCAGAGCAGCAGGGGCAGCTGATCCATGAGCAGCTCGGCCGCGTCTTCCGCCAGGGTGGCCAGCAGGCTCTCGGCCGTGTCCCCATGGCCGATGGCGCGGCGGGACTGCGCCAGGATGGGCCCTTCGTCCAGCCCCGGGGTGAGGCGCATGAGGCTGACACCCGTCTCCTCGTCCCCCGCCAGGAGGGCGTGATTCACCGGCGCCGCGCCCCGCCAGCGGGGCAACAGGGAGAAGTGCAGGTTCCAGACACCGTTGGGACAGGAATCCAGCATCCAGCCGGGCAGCAGATGGCCATAGGCCACCACCACGGCGAGGTCGATCTTCAGGGAGTCCCACAGCTCGCGGGTCTCCGGCGCCTTCCAGGTCGGGGGCTGGTGGACGGGCAGGCCCAACTCCAGGGCCGCCCCCTTCACGGGCGGGGCCTCCAGGTGGCGCCCCCGGCCCGAAGGCCGGTCGGGATTGCAGAACACCGCCTCAATGCCTTCCTCGGCCAGGGCCCGCAGGGCCGGGACGGCCGCGCGGGGGGTGCCAAGGAACGCGATGCGTGTCATCCCCGGGCCTGTTTTTGGTACTTGCGCTGGATGACCTGGCGCTTGACCGGTCCGAAGTACTCCACGAAGAGCCGGCCGCGCAGGTGGTCGATCTCATGGCAGAAGGCCCGGGCCAGCAGGTCCTCGCCCTCCAGCTCGTGCCAGCTGCCGTCCTTGGCCCGGTTGCGGATGGCCACCTTCTGGGGGCGCTCGAGCACTTCCCGGATGCCGGGAATGGACAAGCAGCCCTCTGGCCCCACCTGGCTGCCCTCGGTCCGGACGATCTCAGGGTTGATGAGAACCAGCTTCTGGGCCGGATCCTCTCCGCAGGAGCAGTCGATGACGGCCAGGTTGAGGTTCACGCCGACCTGCGGCGCCGCGAGGCCCACACCTTCCTCGTCGAGGGCCGTTTCGAACATGTCGGACACGAGCTGTTCCAGCTCGGGGGTCCATGCCCCCACATCCTCGCTGTTCTTCTTCAATCGGGGATCGCCCCAGGTCAGTACGGGCAGGACGGCCATGCATTCGCTCCAGCATTCCAGTGTAATCCATCGGGGTTCCCGGGGTAATCTGAGAGGTCCGTACCCCGGAGCCCCGCATGCTGCGTTCCTTCCGCCAGGTCTTCAAATCCAACCGCACGCCCATGGCGGCGGTCATGATCGTGGTCCTCCTGGGCCTGGTGGCGTATCTGGCCCCCTCCGGGCGGGTGGATACGCCGGATACCGTCGTGGCGCGGGTCTACGGCCGCGAGGTGCTCCTGCGCGACCTGGCCGAGCACATGCAGGAGCTCTACCAGCGCTACGGCAAGCAGGCCAGCCCCGAGGCCCTCAAGCCCTTCGTCCAGTCCCAGGCCCTGAAGGACCTCATGAACCAGAAGCTCATGGAGGAGCTGGCGGAGCGGCACCACGTGGTGGTGACGGATGAAGAGGTGGGCGCCCGTCTCCGTGCCTTCCTGAAGCAGTACCCCGTCCTCCTGGATGCCAACGGCAACCTGAAGTCCACCGCGGAACTGAAGCAGATCTTCCAGGACACCGGCTTCAACCCGGCCATCCAGGAGCGGAACCTGCGCAGCGAGCTGCTGCGCACCAAGCTCATTCAGCAGGCGGCCGTCCAGGTGCCCGTGGACGAGGCCTGGCTGGCGGTGGAGAACCGGCTGCGCAACGAGAAGGTCGCCTTCCAGCAGGCCACCCTGGCCGTGGACCCCGCCGCCGTGGCCGACCCCGGCGACGCAACCCTGGAGGCGTTCTACAAGGCCGGCGGCCAGCGCTTCCTCCAGCCCCCCCGCCGGGTGATCCAGTACGTGGCGGTGGACCGCGCCGCCCTGGGCAAGGACCTCCAGGTGGACGACGCCACCCTCAAGGCCGCCTTCGAGGCCCGGAAGAACGATTTCATCGAGTTCAAGGCCCGCCACATTCTCTTCAAGGCCGAGGGCGACACCCAGTTCCAGGAGGCCACGGCCAAGGCCGAGCTGCTGCGGGAGCGCCTCGTGAAGGGGCAGGACTTCGCCAAGGCCGCCGAGGAGCTCAGCGAGGATCCCAGCGCCAAGGGCAACGGCGGCGACCTGGGCTGGTTCAATGCCTCGAAGATGGTCAAGCCCTTCTCGGATGCCGCCGCGACGCTCAAGCCCGGCGAGATCAGCCAGCCCGTGCGGACCGTCTATGGTGTCCACCTCATCAAGCTGGAAGGCCGCCGGGAGAAGCGGTTCGAGGAGGTCAAGGACCAGCTGGCCCGCGAGATCTCGGAGGACCGTTTCAACGCCCGCGCCCAGGAACGCCTTGAGCAGATCCGCAAGCGCGCCAACGGGGGCGACCTCGGAGCCGCGGCCAAGAGCTTCGCCAGCCAGGCCCAGCTCAGCCAGCCCTTCAGCAACGAGCCCGGCGCCCAGTCCGAAGGCCTGCCGGAACTGCCCCAGATCGCCGGCGAGGCCTTCCGCCTGAAGGTGGGCGAGGTCTCCAAGCCCATGCGGTTCGCCGATCGCCACATCCTCTTCCGCGTGCAGGAGGAGCTGCCTGAGGCCGTGCCGCCCTTCAAAGAGATCCGCGCCAAGGTGCTGACCGCCTACCGCCTGGAGGAATCCCGCAAGCAGGCTCTGGCCAAGGCCGAGCAGGCCATCAAGACCGGCGGCATCCAGGCCGTGGGCCCCGTCTCCGACCAGGCTGCGGCCCCTCTCAGCGGCCTGCGCGACCTGGTGTCCCACCCCGGCATCCGCAAGGCCCTGCTGGACACCCCCGTGGGCCAGACCACGCCCCTGCTCTGGGCTCCGGACGGCAAGCTCTGGGCGGCCCGCATCGTCTCGCGGGAGCCCGCCCCGGCCCTCGACTTCGAAAAGCGCCGGAGCCTCATCCAGGAGGTCCAGACCTCCGAGGCCCAGAAGCTCCTCTCCGCCGAGCTCCAGTCCCTGGACCAGGAAGGCCGCCTGCGCCCGGGCCTCAGCAGCTTCTGGGGCCACTTCGGCGGCATCTACGTGAACGCCAGCGCCGTGCAGGTGCCGGTGGAGGAGTAGCTAACAGCTATCGGCTGTCAGCTGTCAGTGACTGATAGCTGACAGCTCCATCGCCCGATCGCACAGGACCTCCACAGCCGCCTGATCGTGGCTGGCCAGGAGGAGGGCCGTGCCCTCGGCCTTGAGGTCCAGGAGCAGGGTCAGCAGGTGGCTCGCCAGGGTCGCATCCAGGGCCGAAAAGGGTTCGTCCAGCACGAGCAGGACCGGTTCCAGCATGAGGGCCCGTCCCAGACAGAGGCGCTGGGCCAGGCCCCCGGACCAGGCCCCGGGCCGCTGATCCAGGGCCGCCTCCGGGAACCTCACGCGCGCCGCCATGGCTGCCGCAGCCTCCCGGCGGGATGACTCCGTGCCCCGATTCCAGATCTCGAGGGGCTCCTGGAGGATCTCCCAGCCCGTGCGGTGGGGCGGCAGACTGGCCAACGCATCCTGGAACACCGCCTGGATCCGGGGCCGGCGGACCCGCCGTTCCCGCTCCGGCAGGGGCGACCAGGGCGCGCCCTCCAGGAGGATCCGGCCTTCCGTCGGTTCCAGCAGACCCAGCACGAGATTCAGCAGGGTGGTCTTTCCCGCCCCGCTCGCGCCGACCACGCCCAGGGCTTCCCCCTGGGCAATGGAAAAAGAGACACCCCTGAGCACATCCTTCCCCATGCGCTGAAGGCGCAAGCCTTCAGCGCAAAGGACGGGCCCTTCCCTCAGCGGATCACCTCGGCGCCCAGGTAGGGCCGCAGGGCCTCGGGCACCGGGATGCTGCCGTCGGGCTGCTGGTAGTTCTCGAGGATGGCCACCCAGGTTCGGCCCACGGCGAGGCCGCTGCCGTTGAGGGTGTTCACGAAGGCGGGCTTGCCCTCCTTGCCCTTCATGCGGATGTTGGCGCGCCGGGCCTGGAAGTCGCCGAACCAGCTGCAGGAGCTGATCTCCCGATAGGTATTCTGCGAGGGGAGCCAGACTTCGAGGTCGTAGGTCTTCTGGCTGCTGAAGCCCATGTCCCCCGTGCAGAGAAGCACGCGGCGGTAGGGCAGTCCCAGGGCCTCGAGGATGGCCTCGGCGTTGGCCGTGAGCCGCTCCAGCTCCGCCTCCGCGTCATCGGCGGCGGCGAAGGTCACCAGCTCCACCTTGTGGAACTGGTGCTGGCGGATGATGCCCTTGGTGTCCTTGCCGTAGCTGCCCGCCTCGCTGCGGAAGCAGGGCGTGAAGGCGCAATGCCGCAGAGGGAGGGTCTCCGCCGGCAGGATCTCGTCGCGGTAGAGGTTGGTGACGGGGACTTCCGCCGTGGGAATGAGGTAGAGGGGCGCGCCGTCCCCGCGCGAGGTCTTGAAGAGGTCCTGCTCGAACTTGGGCAGCTGGCCCGTGCCGTACATGCTCTCGGCGTTCACCAGGTAGGGCGGAATCACTTCGGTGTAGCCCGCCGCCGTCTGGCGGTCCAGCATGAAGGCGATGAGGGCCCGCTCCAGCTTGGCGCCCAGGCCCTTCAGCACGGCGAAGCGCGCGCCGCTCAGCTTGGCGGCGCGGTCCAGGTCCAGGATGCCCAGGGCGGTCCCAAGCTCCACATGGTCCTTCGGCGCGGCGATCGAGGGGACCTGGCCCCAGCGCTTGACCTCGACATTCGCATGCTCGTCGCGTCCGGAGGGCACGCTGGCGTGGGGCGGGTTGGGGATGCCGGCCAGGAAGTCCCGGAAGGCGGCTTCGATCTCGCGCTCGGCCGCTTCCAGGTCCTTGAGCTTGTCGCCCACCTCGCGCTGCTGGGCGATGAGGTGGTCCGCGTTCTCCTTGGCCCGCTTGAGGCGACCCACCTCTTCGCTGACGCGATTGCGCTCGGCTTTGAGGGCCTCCGCCTCCTGGAGCGCGGCCCGGCGCCGCTGGTCCAGCTCCTGGTAGCGCGCCTGATCCAGGGCGTAGCCGCGCTCGGACAGGCGGGCCGCCACGGCGTCAAGGTCGTTGCGCAGGAGGTTGGCGTCGATCATGGTGGGGATTCCCGGAAACGATCAGTTTAACTTGCTCCGAACGGGCCTTGGCGCGTTCGGAGGAGGCTCAGGCCTGCGCCCAGGCTCCCTCCGGCATGGGCTCTCCTGCCCAAGCCACCCCGAAGGCCTCCCGCACCGCCTCGATGCCGCCATCGGTGCCCAGGACCAGGCCCATTTTGGCCAGGGCCGCCCAGCGGGTATGCAGGCCGCCGGAGATGGCGCCCATCGCCTCGATCTGCCGCCCCAGCTCGTATGCCGAGAGGTCCACGCCGCCGTAGGGGCACTGGGAGATCACCACCACGGGCAGCCGCCGCTGCCGTGCGTCCTCCAGCATGGCCCGGAGGTCCGCCCGGCCCATGGGCAGGTTGCCCGCGCCGAAGGCCTGGATCAGGATCGCCCTGGCGCCCGCGGGGGCCAGGCTCCAGGCCATGCCCGGGTGGGGCGTCAGGGTGTGGATGGCCAGATCCAGCCGCGCTCCCACGCCCTCCGGCACCTGGCGGACGAACTGGCCCACATCGGGGTGGAGGCGGATTTCCGCCCCGATCTCCGCCAGGGGCGGCAGGTTCGGGCTCTGGAAGGCTTCGAACTGGTGGACGCTCAGCTTGTCCGCCGCCACCCCGCGGATCCAGTGGGTACCGAAGCAGATCCCCACCTCGGGGATGCCGCGGCAGGCCAGGTCCACCGCGTTGACGAGGTTGCTGCGGGCGTCGCTGCGCACGAAGGCCAGCGGGCGCTGGCTGCCCGTGATGACCACGGGCTTGCCCAGGTCCGCCAGCAGGAAACCCAGGCATGAGGCCGTGAAGGCCATGGTGTCCGTGCCGTGGATGATCACGAACCCGTCAAAGTCCTGGGCCGCGGCCCGCACGCGGGTGGCCAGCGCCAGGATGTGCTCCGGCTCCAGGCAGGAGGAATCCTGGTTGAAGGGCACCTCCACCGAGAGCTTCGCCATCTGGCCCAGCTCCGGCACCTGCTCCAGCAGGTGGTCCAGGAATCGCCCCGGCGCCAGCGAGGCCGGTTCCCCGCTGGGCATCATGCCCAGGGTGCCACCCGTGTGGAGAAGGAGGATCGTCCGCATGCTTCCACCCTAATCGAAACGGGCCGGACTTCTCCATCGGGCACGGCGCACCGTCGATGCTCTGGTCCATGGTTGGCCCACGCCCCTTCCGGATGGTTAACTGGACCGGGACCTTCGCCAGCTCATGCGCCGCATTCCCCGCTACCTCCAGCTGATCGCGGGCCGCTATCTCCGGCGGCTGCTGAGGGGGCGTCTGTCCGGCCGGCAACTGCAGACGGCCGTGGAGACGGCCATCGCCACCCTGCCCATCCAGGAGAAACTCCTGGTGCGCGAGGGGGCCCTGCGCTCTGAGACCCTGAACCGTCAGCTGGCCTGGGCCATGGCCTTCATCGCCGGGGCGGTGAACGCCGGCGGTTTCCTGGCCGTGAGCCACTACACCTCGCACGTGACCGGCGTGGTGTCCTCCATGGCCGACGAGCTGGCCGACGGGGACCTGGCCACCGCCTTGGCGGCGCTGGCCATGATGCTGAGCTTCCTGGCGGGGGCCTTCGTCTGCACCACCCTGATCAGCTTCGGCCAGCGCCGGCGCATGCGCAGCCGCTACGCACTGACCCTCGTGTTCGAGGCCCTTCTGATGATGGTCTTCGGACTCATGGGCAACCGCCTCCAGCAGGAGATCCGGTTCACCCTGCCCAGCACCGTCATGCTGCTCTGCTTCATCATGGGCATGCACAACACCGTCACCTCCATCATCTCCGGCGCCGCGGTGCGCACCACGCACCTCACGGGCACGGTCACGGACATCGGCATCGAGCTGAGCCGCCTGACCTACGTGAACGTCCACCACCGGCACGGCCGGGAGCGCATCGTCGCCAACCGCCAGAAGCTCACGCTGCTTCTGCTGATCCTGGTCTCTTTCATCGTCGGCGGCGTGTCGGGGGCCCTCGGGTTCCGGCACATCGGCTTCAAGGTCACGGTGCCCCTGGCCCTGTTCCTGTGCTTCCTCGCGGCCCGTCCCCTGCTGCTGGAGATGCGCCTCCTGCTGCACCGCCTCCGCCGACAGTGGGATCCGGACCACACGACGCCGTGACCTCCGGCCCTCCCCGGGCGGCGGATCGTTGGCTACAACGTGGATGACCGCGGAACCTGCAATGCGGCCTACAGCGCGACCACGGCCGCCTTCAGCTCGTCGAAGCCCTGGTCGCAGGTGCAGCTGATCACCACGGCGCACTGGCCGGGCTGGCTCGGCGGCAGCTGGACCTCCCCGTCGAAGTGGCCATCGCTGGCCGTGCGCCCGCTCAGGAGGCTGGTGGCCTTCTTGAGGCTGGACACCAGCTTCACCGAGACCTCGGCATCGGCCACGGGGCTCTGGCTCTGGCTGAGGCGGGCCTGCAGGCGCACCCGGAAGGGGGCTCCGAAGGCCGGCTTCAGGGGCTGGTCCAGCACCAGCTCCAGCGTGTCCACATCGCCCTCCAGCTGGAGGAACTCGAGGATGGCCTGGTCCAGGGGGCGGTCGTTGAAGGCCTGCTTCTCCAGCAGGTCCGGCGGCGTCTGGTCGTACTTGCCGTTCTTGATGTCCCGGATCACCGCCCGGTGCTGCTCATCCATGCGCTCCTGGACGGCGACATCGGACACGGGTGGGGTCGAGATCAGGTCCTCGTAGGAGGACCGGTAGTTGTCCAGGATCTCGCCGCCCACGTAGATGAGGGTCTCGATCTTGGGGTTCGACATGCCCTTGTCTTCGGTCTGCACGTGGTAGACGCGATTCCCATGGCGGACATCGGTGTTGTAGCCGGTGATCATGGGAGGAACCCGGAAGACGAAGTGGCAGGGCGGTTCATGAACCTACCTTTGCAATCTTCCAGCCAGTTCCGGCATGACCTCCCAGGCGATCTCGCGGATCACCTGATCGCCCATGCGGGCCACCAGGGCCTTCACCAGGGCATCCATCAGCGCAGGATCGGCCAGGAGCGCCTGGACCTGGGCGGGCGTGAGGGCTGCCTGCCCGGGTGCGGCAGGCGCCTGCCCAGGCGCGGCAGTGGTCGCCTCCACCGGGGCGGCCAGGACGGGCATGACTGGCGCAGCGGGCGGCGCGAACGGGACCACCGGCGGAATCCCGGCGACCGGGGGCGCCGGAAGGGGAGGCTCCAGGAACGGGACCGCCTGGGGCTCCGGTGCGGCCGGATGAGGGGACGGGTGAGGGGTCTCGGGAGCGGGCTGGTGAGCCTCCTGCGACCGCCCCAGCAGACCGGCGGCTCCCGCCGCCAGGCCGGCGAAGGCGACGCCCGCCGCAGGGAGGACCGAAGGACGCTCGGCCGCGGCGGGCGGTTCGGGCAAGGGCGGCAGCTCGAGGGTGCCTCCCAGGTCGTCGAGGGCCTCGAGGCCCGAGAAGGCCGGCAGGCTTTCCTCGACCAGGGCCTCCGCCGGGGCAGGTTCAGAGACAGGTTCGGGGGCGGGCTCCGGCACCGAGGCAGCCACCGGGGGAAGCGACGGAGGGACCGGCAGGGACTCGGCCGCCGCAGGGATCGCGGCCGGCAGCGAGGGGAGCGACTCGGTGGCCAGGCCGTGAAGGCTATCCAGGTCCAGTTCTTCCAGGTCGAGGTGGACCTGGGCCACAGCCGGGGGTTCGGAGGCCAAGGCGGAAATCGGCACAGCCATCGGTTCGGGAACCGGTGCGTGAATCGGTTCAGGAGCCGGCACGGGGGCCGCCCCGACCGCCACATCCTCGGGCCAGAGGTCCTCGGCCGTCAGGACCAGCAGGTCATCCTCGGCCGTGTCGACGAGGGCGATCTGGGGAGGCTCGGGGCCCGCATCAAGGGTTGGCAGGCTGATGTCCGGAACTGGGAAGTCGGCCGCCACCGCCGGAGGCGGGAGGTCGGGCGGAAAGACCGGTCGGGCGAATTCGGCGGTCTTCGCAGGCTCCTGCGTCGGAGGGGCCACGGCGGCAACCAGTGCGGCGGCAGGCGCGGCAGCCACCGGCGCAGCGGAGGCGACCGGGGTCGCCAGCAGCGCCTTCACGCGGTCCGCCAGCTCCCGGAGCTCGATGGGCTTCTTCAGGAAGCCCTGGATGGGGGCCTGGGCCAGCTTGGCCGGGTCCACGGGGTCCAGCACACCGGCCATCATGGCGATGGGAAGGCGGGCGGTGGCCTCCATCTCCCGCATGCGGGCCAGCAGGGCCCACCCGTCCATGCCGGGCATGGCGGTATCCACCAGCGCCACGTCGAACCGTTCGCCCCGGGCGATCCGGTCCAGGGCCTCGGCAGCGGAGTCGACGCAGACCACTTCCACATCCGTGGGAGCCAGCAGGGATTCGGCGATGCGGTGGATGCTGGGATTGTCGTCCACGAGGAGGAGGCGGGGCATCTGGTTACCTCGGGAGGCCGGGAGGAAGAAAGAGTGGCTGGGCACAACGCTACCAGAAATCTGCACTTCCAACGCAAGCGAATGGGCCGGAGGCGTGTCTGGAATCTGACGCTAGCGCAACAGCTTCTTCAAGACCCGTACCCGTTCCACTTCCACCAGGCGGACCAGCAGGACCCGGTCCCCCACCCAGATCCAGGCGACGCCCAGGGGTTCGCGCAAGGCGACCTCGGGGCCTCCGGGCAGCCAGCCCTTGACGGAGACGCGCAGGTTCAGGGCGGCGCGCCAATCCGGACGGAAGGCCTCGTTCAGCGCCTGGCGCTGGCGCTCCGGCGGCAGGGCGCTCTCGTTCCACCGCTGGTCCCAGGCATCGAAGGCCCCGTTGTCCCGCCAGGCCCAGGCCGCGTCCCAGGCGGGCCAAGGCAGCGCCCCCTCGGGCACCGGGGTCCAGTCCACCCCCGTCATCGGGCTCGTGCGGCGGGCCATCCCCTCGTCGGCGAGAGGCGAAGCCAGGGCCATGCGCTGAGGCGGGTGGGCCGTGAGCAGCCCCGGTCCCGCGGCGGCGCGGCGCCACCGGCCCTCCTTCAGAACCCAGGCGGCCCACCCCTGGACGCCTCCGTACCAAAGGCGGTCCGCCCGCGGGAACCAGAGGCGGTCCCCCGCGTGCCAGGGCAGCTCGATGCGGGCCCCGGGCAGGTCCCGGCCATCGTCCGACAGGGCCTCCAGCTTCGTGGCCAGGCCCCGGGGCGGAGGGGGGAGACCCGCTTCGTCCCAGGCGGCGAGGGTGGCTTCCCCCAGATCGGTCTCCAGGGGCAGGACGCCGACCAGAAGGCGGGATTCCGCCCGGGGATCCGGTTTTTCGAAAAAGCCCAGCAGCACGGCCTTCCCGTCCCAGCTGAATCGGCTCCAGGGCCCGGACTCCGTGGACCAGATCACCCGGCCCTCGGGCACCTCCAGCAGCCGAGTCTCGTAGCGGCCGTCTCCCATCTGGAGGGTGACCAGCAGGCGGTTGCCCTTGCCCGGATCCAGCCGAGCGGAGGAAAGGGGGGCATCGAATCGGTACCGGCGCCATTCCAGCCCGCGCCAGAGGACGACCTCGCTCCGTCCCTGGGGACCGTTCAGGGCTAGGCCCTGGTCGCCAAGGTAGGGCGAGGCCGGCTCCCAGGGTGTCCCGAAGCCGCCTTCGAAGGGCCAGGGCTCGGACTGGTCCGGGTCCAGGGCCCCCTGGAAGCGGGGCGCCCAGCCATCCTCCAGCCTCAGCTCGGCGAGGGTCTCACTGCCGCCAAAGCTCATCACCGCGGGGGCGTCCGCCGCGCCCACCCCGCCCGAGGTCACCGGACGCGGCGCCTGCACCACCGCGAAGAGCAGCAGCATGGCGGCGATGAAGAGGGTGGCGATGATGTACCGTTGTGGGATCACGATGGGACCGCAGAGACAGCACCATCATGCCTGATCGGAGGCGCGCCGCGATGAAGCACAAACCCGCCGTGGAGACCGAGCTCAAGCTGCGCATCCCGGCCACGGGGCCCTACCGCGCCCTGCTGGAGGCTCTCGGGTTTCGCGAGGTCATCCCCGCCCAGGCCGAGGTGAGCGTGCTCTGGGACCGGGATGGCGAGCTTCGGGCCGCGGGCTCGGCGTTGCGGACCCGGCGCTTCGCCGGGGCCTTCCGGCTGACCTGGAAGGGCCCCAAGGTGCCGGACCCCATGCTCAAGATCCGCCCGGAGCACGAGGCTGGCATCGACGACGGCGAATCCCTGGAGGCCATCCTCCGCGCCCTGGGCTACGTCCCCGTGCTGCGCATGGAGAAGCGCCGGGCTGTGTGGGAGCGGGAGGAACTGGAGGCCTGCCTCGACGAGACCCCCTTCGGCTGCTACCTGGAGCTGGAGGGCGACCCCCAGGCCATCCGCGCCGCCATGGAGGGCTTGGGCCTCGCCCCCGACCGCGCGGAGCCCCGCAGCTACCCTGAGCTCTACCAGGCCCACGGACTCGGTTAGGCCCCTAAAAGAAGAACCGCCAACCGCGGAGAATCAACCGCCCGGATGGGTCGGCGCGATTTAGACCTTCAGCACCTGCTCCAGGTCCTCGATGAGGTCCTGGACGTCCTCCACGCCCACGCTGAGGCGCAGGAGGTTGTCGTTGATGCCGAGGCGCTGGCGGTCGGCCTCGGGCACGCTGCCGTGGGTCATGCTGGCGGGGTGGCAGACCAGGCTCTCCACGCCACCGAGGCTCTCGGCCAGGGAGAAGACCTTGAAGCTGGAGGCCATGCGGCGCGTGCGCTCCGCGTCGCCCGTGTCGAAGCTGACGATGCCCGAGAAGCCTTTCATCTGCTGCTTGGCCAGGGCGTGCTGGGGGTGGGACTCCAGACCCGGGTAGTAGACGGCCTTCAGGTCCTTGCGGGCCTCCAGCCAGCGGGCGATCTGGAGGGCGCTCTGGTTGTGGCGCTCCATGCGCAGGTGCAGCGTCTTGGTGCCACGCAGGATGAGCCAGGACTCCATGGGCGAGAGGATGCCGCCGGCGGCCTTCTGGTGGAACCGCAGGCCCTCTGCGATGTCGTCGCGGCTGGTGATGGCGATGCCGCCGATGGTGTCGCTGTGGCCGTTCAGGTACTTGGTGGTGGAGTGGAAGACGAGGTCAGCCCCCAGCTCCAGGGGGCGCTGGTTGTAGGGCGTGGCGAAAGTGTTGTCCACGGCCAGCACGGCCGTGCAGCCCGCCTCCGTCATCACGCGGCGCACGCCGGGGATGTCCGTGAGGCCCAGCATGGGATTGGTGGGCGTCTCCAGCATCACCAGCTTCGTGTTGGGACGCAGCGCCGCCTTGAAGGCCGCCAGATCGCCCGTGTCCACCTGGGTGTAGGTGAGGCCGAAGCGGGTCATTACCTTGTCCAGCAGGCGGAAGGTGCCGCCGTAGACGTTGTCGCCCAGCACCACGTGGTCGCCGCTGGAGAGCTGCTCGAAGATGGCCTGCACCGCCGCCATGCCTGAACCGAAGGCCATGCCGTGGGCCCCGCCCTCGAGGGCCGCCAGGTTGGCCTCCAGCGCGTCGCGGGTGGGGTTGCGCACGCGGGCGTAGTCGAAGCCCTTGTTCTGGCCCAGGCCCTCCTGCACGTAGGTGCTGGTGAAGAAGACGGGCGTCATGATGGCGCCGCTGGTGGGATCCGGGCTCTGGCCGGCGTGGATGCAGCGGGTGTCGAAACGGCCTTGGGGATTCATGGGACCATCCTTCCTGGTCCACCAGTGTGAAGGTGAGCGTCCATGAGGAAAAGCATCGCTTTGGTTTCTATGCTGGCGGTCCTCCTGGCTTGTCGATCCGACAAGCCCGAGGACCGGATCCGGAAGGCCTTCGAATCCTGTCGCGCCGCCGTGGAGGACGGGGACGCGGCGGCCGCCGTGGGGCCTCTGGACCCGGCCTTCCGCGGCCCAGAAGGCATGGACAAAGGTGGCGCCCGGCTGTTCCTCACGGGCCTCCTGAGGCAGGACAAGGTGGGTGTGACCGTGCTGCGCAACGACCTCGCCGTGCGGGGAAACGAGGCCTTCCAGGAGGTGGACCTCATCATCACGGGCCGCCAAGGCGGTCTCCTGCCCCGGGACGCCACGCGCCGATCCTTCGGCCTGCGCTGGCGGAAGGCCGGCGACGACTGGCGGATCCTGGAGATCCAGGAGCGCTAGGAACGTCAAGAACGCTGGGAGCGCTAATCCCCCAGGTAGGCCATGAACTCCTGGTGCAGCTCCAGGGGGAGGTGGCAGGCGGCGGCCTCCTCATCCACGAGCTGAGCGCAGCGGGGGACCGCCTTCAGGAGCGAGGCCGGAATGCCCCCATCCCGGGCGTGGCGCAGGCTCTGCATCATGGCCTCCCGCCAGCCCAGGCGGTAGAGCGTGACCAGCAGCATGGCGTGGGCCCTTGCATTGCCCGGATCGATGGCGAGGGCCTGGAGCAATTGGCGTCGCGTGGTTTCCAGGACATCCTTCCGGACTTCCGCCTGGCCCGCGGGACGCTTTTCCAGTGGAACCTCCCCCTCATGCTCCGGAGCCGGCGCGACCCCTCCGGCCCTGGCGACCCCCCGGGGCCCCGAACCCGGGGACGGGGGCCTCGCAGGGGGGGTGTCCCGGGGGCGCCCGGAGGCAGCGGGGGCAGAGGCGGGGAGTTCCCTCGGCACTGTGGCCTCCTGGGCTCTCGCGGGCCGAGGCGCAGGAGCCGCTGGGAACGGGGCCGGGGCCCCGCGGGGCGGCGGGGGACCGGCGTGGAGGCACTCCGGGCTCCAGCGCCAGTTCGGATCCTTGGCGGCCCTCAGGGCCGCCGCCAGGGCCTCGGCGCTCTGGAACCGGTTCGCCGGGTCCTTGGCCAAGGCGCCGCTCAGGAGGTTCCAGACGTCGCGGCTGATGCCGTGGAAGGCCGTGGGCAGGAGGGGCGGCGGAGGCTCGTGCAGCAGGCGGTAGATCACGGCGCCGGGATTGGGCCCGTCGAAGGGGGGGATGCCCGTCAGCGTCTCGTAGAGGACCACCCCCACGGCGAACAGGTCGCTGCGGGCATCCGGACGGCCCCCCTGGAGGTACTCCGGCGCCATGTAGGTCACGGTGCCGAAGACGATGCCCTCATCCGTGGTGTCGGTGTTGAAGATCTTGGCCACCCCGAAATCCAGAACCTTGGCCTGGAGGGCCTTCCCGTCCCACACCACCCGGATGTTGGACGGCTTGATGTCCCGGTGCAGCACCTGGTGCTGGTGGGCCACCGCCAGCCCGTCGCAGACCTGGGCCAGCACCTCGAGGGTGTCCCGCGGCGAGAGGGTGCCCGCCCGGATGAGCGTGGCCAAGTCTTCGCCCTTCACCAGCTCCATGGCGAGGTAGAGCACCCCCTGCTCCTCCCCCATCTCATGGATGGTGACGATGTTCGGATGGTTCAGCGCCCCGGCGGCCCGGGCCTCCCGGGCGAACCGCTCGCGCGCCTCGGGCCCCGCGGCCGCCGAGGCCTGGATGACCTTGATGGCCACCTCCCGCCCGATGATGGGATCGCGGCCCACGTAGACATCGCCCATGCTTCCCTGAGCCAGCAGGCGGAGAATGTCGAACTTGCCGAGGCGCGTGAGCACGGGACTTTCCAAGGATTCGGCCCCGATCATCGGACGATCCCCAAGCCGGCGTCCAGGCCTTTTCAGTCCCCCTGCCCCAGCAGCCAGCCCTCGTCCCGCACGGGAATGCCCAGGGCCTCGGCCTTGGCCAGCTTGGAGCCGGCCTTCTCCCCGGCCACCAGCAGCGTGGTCTTGGCGCTGACGCTGCCCGTGACCTTCGCCCCCAGGCGCTTCAGCAAGGCCTCAGCCTCCTCCCGGGAGAGCGTGGGCAGGGTGCCGGTGACGACGGCCACCTCGCCGGAGAGCGGCAGGCCGCTCCGGTCGCGGGGTTCTGGCGGAGTTGGATGGATGCCCAGGGCGGACAGCCGCGCGGGCAGGTCCGGGTGCAGGGCCGCAAAGGCGCGCAGGGCGGCGGCGACCTTGGGACCCACTTCCTCCACGGCCTGGAGGCGGCCCTCTTCGGCCGTCCACAGCGCCTCCAGTGACGGGTAGGCCTCCGCCAGCAGCTCCGCGGTGCGGGCGCCCACCATGGGGATGCCCAGGGCGTGGAGCCACCGGGACAGGGGCTTCGTGCGGGCCGCCGCCAGGGCGTCCATGAGGTTCTGGGCGGATTTCTCCGCCATGCGCTCCAGGTTCGACAGGTACGCCAGACCCAGCAGGGGCTCCTCCAGCAGGGTGAAGATCTCCCAGGGCTGCTGGAAGCGGCTCGACGCCACCAGCTGCTCCACCAGGGCCTCGCCCATCCCCTCGATGTCCAGGGCGGACCGCCCGCCGAAGTGGAGCATCCGCGCCACCAGCTTGGCCGGGCACTCGGGGTTCAGGCAGCGGATGGCCACCTCGGCGTCATCGGCCTTGCCCACCTCGCCGCCGCACACGGGGCAGACGGGAGGTACCTCCGGCGCCGGCAGGTCGCGGTCCTCTTCTCCGGGCACCAGGGCCACCACCTTGGGGATGACCTCCCCGCCCTTCTCGATGAACACGCGGTGGCCCACCTTCAGGCCCAGGCGAGCCAGCTCGTCGGCGTTGTGGAGCGTCGCCCTGCGCACGGTGGAGCCCGCCACCTCCACGGCCTCAAGCTCCGCCACCGGCGTGAGCTTGCCCGTGCGGCCCACCTGCCAGGTGATGCCCAGCACCGTGGTGGTCACCTGCGTGGCGGGGTACTTGAAGGCGATGGCCCAGCGCGGCACGCGATCCGTGGCGCCCAGCCGCTGCTGAAGGTCGGCATCGAGCACCTTGATCACCACCCCGTCCGTGTCGAACGGGAGCTTCTGGCGAGCCTCGGCCTGGGTGAAGATGAAGGCCAGCATGGCCTCCAGGTCCCCGGTGGCATGGGCAGGCATGACCCCGAAGCCCCAGGCGCCGAGGTGGACCATGGACCGGGCGTGATCTTCTGCCGGGCCGCCATCCCAGAGCGCCTGCCAGGGCAGGAAGGACAGCCCGCGGCTGGCCACCTCCCGGCTGTCCAGCAGCTTCATGGTGCCGCTTGCGGCGTTGCGGGGGTTGGCGAAGCGGGCCTCGCCCCGGGCGTCCCGCTGGCGGTTCAGCTCCTCCCATCGCTTGCGGGACAGGAACACCTCGCCGCGCACGGTGAGCGTGTCCGGGGCGTTCTCGGGCAGCCGCATGGGGATGTCCGCGATGGTCCGCGCGTTCTCCGTCACCAATTCCCCGGTCTCGCCGTCGCCGCGGGTGAGGGCCTCCACCAGCTCGCCTTTCTCGTAGCGCAGCGACAGCGACAGCCCATCCACTTTCAGCTCTGCCGCGTACCGCGGCGGAGCCTCCGGCGCGAGCTTCCGCCACTTGGTCTCCCAGTCGCGCAGTTCCGCTTCGGAATAGGCGTTGTCGAGGCTCAGCATGGGCGTGGCGTGGCGGCGCTTCTCGAAGGCCTCCACGGGCGGCGCGCCCACGCGCAGGGTGGGGCTGTTGGGATCGGCCAGCTCGGGATGGGCGGCCTCCAGGTCGCGCAGCTCCCGCTCCAGGGCATCGTACTCCGCGTCGGAGACGGTGGGCTGGTCCAGCACGTAGTACCGGTGGCGGTGCTGCCGCACCTGGTCAGCCAGCTGCTTCATGCGGGTCCGGAGATCCATCACTTCACCTTCGACCGGTACAGGATGCCCATGATGAGCCCCAGGGCGAGGAAGAAGCTGAGGGTGCTGCTGCCCCCGGCACTGAAGAAGGGCAGCACCATGCCCTTGTTGGGCAGGGCCCCGGCCACCATGCCCACGTTCACCAGCAGGTGCAGGGCGAAGATGCCCGCCGCCCCGGCGCAGAAGTAGGCCTCGGCGGTGGTGTGGGCGGCCTTGGCCGCGTCGAGGATGCGGCCGAGCAGGAGGCCGAAGAGGCCCAGGGCCAGCAGCACGCCCAGGAAGCCCCGCTCCTCCGCCCACACGCTGAAGGCGAAGTCGGTGGTCTTCACCGGCAGGAAGTTCAGCTGGGTCTGGGAGCCGCTGGTGAAACCCTTGCCGATGAGGCCGCCGGAACCGATGGCGATGCGGCTCTGATTCACCTGGTAGCCCTTGCCCTGGAGGTCGCTGGAGGGATCCAGGAAGATCATCACCCGCTGCTTCTGATAGGGCTTCAGCACGACTTTCCACGCAGCGAACCCACCCACCGTCACCAGCAGCAGGAGGGCCACCACCCACCGCGCCCGGAGCCCCTTCATGAGGGGGATGATGAGCAGGATGGGCAGGAAGCTGAGGGCCATGCCGAGGTCGGGCTGGCGCTGGACGAGCAGCATGGGAAAGGCCACCAGGCCCACCGCGCCCAGCAGCTCGAGGCGGCCGATGCTGTCCGCGGGCCGGGAGCCCAGGCGCTGGGACACGTAGAGCAGCGTCACCCACTTCATGAGCTCCGAGGGCTGGAAGGTCTGGCCGGCCACCACGAACCAGCGGGTGGCGCCTCCGATCTTCTTGCCCACCACCAGCACCGCCGCCAGGGCCGCCAAGCCCAGCAGGTAGGCGGGAAAGCTGTAGCGGAGGACGCGGCGGGGGTTCGTGTTCGCCAGCAGGAGCATCAGCGCCAGCCCCATGAGGTTCCAGACGGTCTGCTTGAGCCAGATGGTGGCCTGGGGCGTGTTCCGGCCCGCCGAATAGAGGGTCAGCGTGCCCAGGGCCATGAGGGCGAGGATGACCCACAGCAACCGGGAATCCAGGGCTCGGACGCGATCCTTCATTCCGCCGCCTCCGCAGGAGGGGCGAAGGGATCCACCATGCGGCCCCTCGGGGGCGGGATGGGATTCTTCACGCGATCCACGAACCAGTACTTCACGAGCTTGGCGGCGATGGGCGCGGCGGCGGTGGAGCCGAAGCCCGCGTTCTCCACCACCACGGCGAAGGCGATCTGGGGCTTGTCGTGGGGCGCGTAGCCCGCGAAGAGGGCGTGGTCCTTCAGGTGCTTGGCCTGGCGGGCGTAGTGGCTCTTGTCCACGAAGGTGGCCACCTGGGCCGTGCCGGTCTTGCCCACGAAGGGGGCTTCCCGCGCGATCTCCCGGATGAAGGGGTTGGCCGCGGCGGTTCCGCTCTGGACCACCTCGTACAGCCCCTCGTCCAGCACCGCCCAGAGCCTCGGATCGAGCGGTGTCTCCTTGGTGCCCGGGGGAGGCGCGGGCTCCAGCTGATTGGTCTGGTCGCTGCGGAAGCCGTAGAAGAGGTGGGGCGTGAGCACCTTCCCCCGGGTGGCCAGCGTGGCGTAGAACCGCGCCAGGCCAATGGGCGTGACGCCCACGGCCCCCTGGCCGATGCCCACGCTGATGGTCTCGCCGGCATACCATTTGGGATCCTTGGGCACGGCCTTGCGCTTCCAGGCCCGGCTGGGGATGCGGGTGCGCTTCTCCCGGGGCAGGTCGATGCCCGTGCGCTCCGTCAGGCCGTACTTCTCCGCCGTGGCGTAGATGTCGTCCACATCCAGCCGGGAGGCCACCTCGTAGAAGTAGACGTCGCAGCTCTGGGCGATGGCCTGGACCAGGTTCAGGCCCCCGTGGCCCGTGGGCTTGTCGCAGCGGAAGTCGCGGCCGTAGAAGTTCTTCTTCCCGGCGCAGTAGATCACGGTCTGGGGGGTGATGACGCCCTTCTCCAGACCCGCCAGAGCCACCAGAAGCTTGAAGGTGGAGCCCGGCGCGTAGATGCCCTGGATGGCCCGGTTGATCATGGGGCGCGTGGGATTGTTCAGGTAGCGGTCCACCATCTCCTGGCTGAGGCGGTTGAGGAAGAGGTTCGGATCGTACGAAGGGCTGGAGTACATGGCCAGGATGCCGCCGTCGCGGAGGTCGAGCACCACGGCCGCGCCGGCCTCCTCTCCGTAGGCGTCCTGCATGACCTTCTGGAGGCCCGCGTCCAGGGTGAGGTAGAGGCTGTGACCCGCGACGGCGTCCGTCTGGCCGAAGTGGGCGACTTCCGTGCCCAGCTGGTCCACGAGGATGCGCCGCTGGCCGTCCACCCCCTTGAGCTTGTCGTTGCCGCTGGCTTCGAAGCCCTCCTTCCCGATGGTCTCGCCCAGCCGGAAGACATCGGGATTGGCCTTCATCATCGGCTCGTCCACCTCACCCACGTACCCCAGCACGTGACCCGCCAGCTCGTCGCCGAGATACACACGCCGCGGCGCCACGTCCACACTGAGGAAGGGGAAGCGGGCCCGGACCCGCTCCGCCTGAGCGATGCCCACATCATCCAGGTTCTCCTTAAGTACCAGCGGACGGCCCTTCCCGGCCAGACGGTAGCTCTGGATCTTCCGCATGAGCCCGGCCGGGTCCAACTCCAGGGCCTGGGCCAGGCTCTGCACGACTTCCGGTCGGGTGGGGAGATCCTCCCGCTGGATGACGAGATGCAACGCGCGGCGGTTGTCCACGAGGCGGTAGCCGTTGCGGTCCAGCACCAGGCCCCGCGGTGCGGCGATGGGGCGGATCTTCACCGCCTGCTGCATGGCCAGCTGCTTGAACTCTCCGTGCCGGACGATCTGGAGCCAGGCGTAGATCAGCACCAGCAGGGCCACCAGGCCCCAGGCCAGGCCCTTGAACACCCCGAGGCGGCGGTGGAGGAGGGGGCGCTGCCGGGGGTCCATCAGCCCAGCCGGGGAGAAGGCCCGGAGTACAGCAGGCGCCAGGTCGCCCAGCCCCAGAGCGGAAGGCTGAGGAAGGCCCAGAACCAGCCGGAGCCCCAGGCATGCGGGCCCGCGGCCAGACGCACGGCCGCGTGGACCAGGAGGGTGTGCGCGACGACCAGGCAGGCCAGCCGCGCCAGCCAACCCTTCAGACCTTCCAGCGGCCAGCGGCCCGCCATCCAGCCGGCCGCCAAGGTCAAGGTCATGTCGGCCCAGGCCGTCCCGCCCAGGTGTGGATAGAGTCGCAGGGATCCCTCGAAGGCCCAGCCGGCGGCCGCCGCCCAGAGCACGCCCGTCAGAGCAGAGCCCGCCCGGGGCGCCAGGGCCAGCACCAGCAGCACATGCACCACGGCCTGGAGCCGCGGGAAGGGGGCGCAGAGGAACACCAGGCCCAGGGCGGCCGCGCACAGGAGGTTCTGACGCATGGCGGAAGGAGCCGGGATCCTCATGGCGTCCCCCGCTTGCGCTGCGGCTTCTGCTCCGGCGCCACGAAGGGCGGCTGCACTTCCAGCGGCGGCTGGGCGGGCAGCAGCAGCACGGTGGAGATCCGATCCAGAGGCGCCGACAGGTTCACCTGCACCTTCAGCTCCAGGTCGCCGCGCGCCACCTCGGCCACGTAGCCCACCAGGAGGCCCCGGGGAAACACGCGGTCCAGGCCCGACGTGAGGACGGCTTCGCCCACCTGCACCACCTCCTGGTTGCTGATGTAGCGGATCAGGGCGCGCCCGGACCCCAGGCCCTGGAGCACGCCCGTCGCGCGGCTGCGCATGAGCATGACGGCCACGGAAGCGTTCGGCGCGTCCGCCGGCAGGATCTTCGACTGGGTGGGCCCCACGGACCAGAGGCGACCCACGATGCCCTCGGGCACCAGCACGCCCTGATCCGCCACCAGGCCCAGGTCCTGGCCCCGATCCAGGATGAGCCCCCCGAAGGCGGCGGGCCGCGTGCTGAAGATCACCCGTGCCCCCTTCAGATCCAGGGGGACCTGCCGCTTCAGCCCCAGGAGCCGCACGGCCTCGTCCGCCTCCATCAGCCGGGGCGCCTCCTGTGCCATCTGGGTCCGCAACTGCGCAAGCTCCGCGCGCAACCGTTCATTCTCGGCCTGGGTCTCCGCGAAGCTGCGGGCCGACACCCGCCGGGCCGCCCGCCACTGCGTCCACCGGGACGCCAGGCCCTGTCCGGGCTTCGAGAGGACATCGGCGGCGCGCGCCCAGTGACGGCCGGGATGCGGGCCCAGCAGGACCCAGGTTCCGTGGCCCAGCCACAGGAGGAGGACGAGCAGGCGCTGCCAGCCCGTGCGGCTCCATCCCCACTTGGCTGCGCGGAGGGCCATCTGTCGAACCTCCCGCCAGCTAGTCGAGGATCTGGATGCGGCGCAGGAGCGGGATGTTCTCCAGCAGGAGCGCGGTTCCCCGAACCACGGCGGTCTGGGGATCCTCGGCGCGGAAGACCGGCAGGTGGGTCTCCTTGCGCAGCCGCTCGTCCAGGCCCTGGATCAGCGAGCCGCCGCCCGTGAGGCAGATGCCGCGATCGATGAGGTCGGCCGCCAGCTGGGGGGGCGTCTCGTTGAGGGCCTTGCGGACCAGGTCAATGATGGCGTTGATGGGCTCGGCCAGCGCCTCGCGGATCTCCGCGTCGTTGAGTGTCAGGGTCTTGGGCAGGCCCTCGAACTGGTCCCGGCCGCTCACCTCCATGGTGCGCGTCAGCTCCGAGGGGAAGGCCGATCCCAGCGTCCACTTCACTTCCTCGGCCGAGGCCTCGGAGATCAGCACGTTGTACTTCTCGCGGATGTACTTGATCACCGCCTCGTCCATCTCGTCGCCGGCGATGAGGATGGAATCCGAGAACACCTTGCCGTTGTAGCTGATGACGGCCACGTCCGTGGTGCCGCCGCCGATGTCGACGATCATGCAGCCGCGCTTCTCATTGATGGCGAGGCCCGCGCCGATGGCGGCCACCATGGTCTGGTCCACGATGAAGACCTCGCCGGCCTTGGCGTCGTAGCAGACCTGCTTCACGGCCCGGCGCGCCACCTGGTGGGCCCGGGGCGGCACGCTCACCACGATGCGGGTGCGGGCGATGCCGCGGTTGGGCCGGGCCTTGGAGATGAACTGAGCCAGCATCTTCTCGGCGGCGTCCACCTCGAAGATCATGCCGTCCTTCATGGGTCGGATGGTGCGCACGCCCTGGGGGGCCCGGCCCAGCAGCTGCTTGGCCTCGTCGCCCACGGCCTCCACGTCATGGGTGACCGTGTTCACGGCCACGATGGAGGGCTCGTAGATGACAATGCGGCCCGCCTGCTTCGTATGGATCAGGGTCGACGCCGTGCCGAGGTCGATGGCGAGGTCCGAATTGAAGATGTTGGACCAGAACTGGCTGGAAAAAATGCTGGCCACTGGCGGCTCCCGGAGAACCTCCTAGAGTGCCACGAACCACCCCTCCCCGGCCAGCCGAGGAACATCCGCCCGCCGGGCCCTGGAGCGGCGTTGCATCCCCGCGGCCAGCAGCTCCTCCACCTCCCGACCCTGTGGGTCGCGGAACAGGCTGCGGGGCCGCCTGTGGAGCGGGGCCCCACAGGGAGGGAATCACGCCCGGGTGGGTCGAAGTCCCCGATCACCCATGGCGCGTGTCCGGGGCGGCGTTACATCCCCGCGGCCAGCAGCTCCTCCACCAGCAGGTTCCCGTCCAGCCGCTGGGGCAGCTCCTTGTGGTAGCCCCGGACCCAGCGCCTCCCGTTCACCAGCACGAACGGAATGGCCCGCTTCCCGGTCTCCGTCTCGAGTTTTTCCGCGGCACCCGGGGTCGTCTCGATGTCCACCTTCCGGTAACCCACGCCCTGACCCGCCAGCCAAGTCTCCAGGCGGCGGCAATCCGGGCACCAGGCGGCGCTGTAGACCGCCAGATCTAGGCCCTTCAGGTCATCAATTCGACTCATGCGATCCTCCCGGACCTGTCATTCTGGAGTTTAGATGCCTTTGTTGGGGGTTCCATGTCCAAGATGACCCATCGAGCCGGCCTGATCGCGGTGCCGGCCCTGTTCCTCGCTCTCGCCCTGGGCTGCGGCAAGGCCGTCAAGCCGGATTCCAGCCGCGTCATTGCCAACATCGGCGGGAGCAAGCTCACCGAAGCCGAGTTCCAGGACATCGTGAAGAGCCTGTCTCCAGATCCCAAGGAAGCCCAGGCCTTCCTGACGGACGCCGCCGCGCGCAACGACCGGGCCCAACTCGCCCAGCGCATCGCCATGTCGCGGGCCATCACCACCTATGCGGCGCAGACGGGGCTCGACCAGGATCCCTCCGTGAAGCGCCAGCTGGAGCAGCAGCAGGCCAACGTCTACTTCCAGGCCCTGATGAAGAAGCGCATGGCGGGCATGAACCCCACCGACGAGCAGCTCCAGGCCTTCTACAAGGAGCGCGTCGAAGCGCTCAAGACCCAGGGCCGTGCCCAGGGCATCCCCCCCTTCGAGACGGTCAAGTCCCAGCTGCCCGAGCTCTGGCGCCAGCAGCACATGCAGACCCTCAGCGACCAGATCCAGAACGAGGTCAAGCAGAAGGTCCCCGTCACCCTGGCCGACGACTACCGGCCGGCGGGGGCGGAATAGGAACCTTTCGCGCGCTCGCGAACCAAGGCCCCCGGTTGGGGGCCTTGATTTTTGGTGCCTGGAGACGGAATCGAACCGCCGACACATGGATTTTCAATCCATTGCTCTACCAACTGAGCTACCCAGGCGGGAAGAGCCAGCATATCAGGCAGCGGCGCATTTTCAAGTGCCGGAACCGGGGGGATTGGTGCATCCTCAATGGTTTGAGTGCTGCTCCGACAGAGAGGTCCGCCATGGCCCGTCCCACCAAGAACCGCGAGATTCAGGTCCAGAAGCCAGCGCAGAGCCTGGCCCATTTCCAGACCAAGCTGGGCAAGAACGAGGACGAGGATGGGGGGCTTCTGAAGCCCATCCTCATCGGCATCGGGGCCCTGGTGCTGGCGGGGCTCGCCTACGGCGGCTGGAGTGCCTATCAAACCCAGGCCGTGGAGAAGCACGAGGCCGCCCTCTCGGCGCTGGAAATGGAAGTCGAGGGTGATGGCGTGACGCCCGTCCCCCCCGCGGAGGTGGAGAAGCGCATGCGGGAGCGCCTGGGCCGCCTGGAGGCCCTCGTGAACCAGGCGCCCTCGTCGCGGAAGGCCGCCACCGCGGGATTGCTGAGCAGCTGGCGCCTGGCCCTGGACGGGAAAGAGCAGGCCCCGAACAAGGCTGACGACCCCTGGGGCAAGATCCGCCTCGCCCAGCGGGCCCTGGCCCTGGGGCAGGCCGATGCCGCGCGGGCCCAGCTGGAAGGCCTCCGGGCCAAGGCCACCCCCGGCGAGCCCTGGGCTGAGGCCTTCTGGGCCAGCCAGATGGATGTGGACCGTCTGGCCGGTGACCGTGCGCAGGCCATGAAGGACCTGGCCGAGTACAAGGCCCGCTTCAAGGGCCGCGGTGACGTCGGCACCTTCGAAAGCCTGATCCAGAGCATCTGAGGGCCTTCGGCCGAGGAGTCATCCCATGCGGATGTACGACCTGATCTACACCAAGAAGCTGGGCGGCGCCCTGTCGCCTGAGCAGATCGCCTACTGGGTCAAGGGTGCGGCCGACGGCAGCGTCCCCGACGAGCAGAGCGCCTCGCTGCTGATGGCCATCTGCTGGCGCGGCATGACCACCGAGGAGACCCTGGCCCTCACCCTGGCCATGCGCGACTCCGGCAAGCGGATGGACCTCTCCGCCGTGCCCGGCACCAAGGTGGACAAGCACAGCACCGGCGGGGTGGGCGACAAGACCACCCTCATCCTCGGTCCCATCGTGGCGGCCTGCGGCGTGCCCTGCCCCATGTTCAGCGGCCGCGGCCTGGGCCACACCGGGGGCACCGTGGACAAGTTCGCCGCCGTCCCTGGCCTCAAGGTGGAGCTCACGGACGCGGAATTCATCCGCAGCCTGAAGGAGACCCGCTTCGCCAACTCCGCGCCCACGGGGAACATTGCCCCCGCGGACAAGAAGCTCTACGCCCTGCGCGACACCACCGCCACCGTCGAGAGCATCCCCCTCATCACCGCCAGCATCATGTCGAAGAAGCTGGCCGGGGGCGCCGACGCGCTGGTGCTGGACGTGAAGTGCGGCCCGACCGCCTTCATGAAGACCCTGGAGGACGCCCGGACCCTGGCCCAGAGCATGGTGGACGTGGGCACCGCCCACGGCATGCAGATCCGCGCCCTCATCACCCGCATGGATGCTCCCCTCGGCTGGGCCATCGGCAACGCCCTCGAGGTCATGGAGTCCGTGGAGATCCTCCGCGGCGAGCACAGCGATTCCGAGCTGGCCCAGATGAGCTTCCGCCTAGCTGCTGAGATGCTGATCATGGGCGGCGGCGCCAAGACGCTGCCCGAGGCCCAGGCCCTGGTGGAGGCCAGCATCCAGGACGGCTCGGCCCTGGAGACCCTGCGGCGCTTCGTGGCCCTCAACGGCGGGGATGCCACGGCCCTGGACGACTTCAGCCGCCTGCCCCAGGCCGGTCAGACCCTGGACATCCGGGCCGATCGGGCCGGCTACGTGTCCGCCATCGACGGCCGCGCCCTGGGTCTCCTCGCCATGGAGCTGGGCGCAGGGCGAAAGGATCAGAAGGACGTGCTGGATCTCGGCGTGGGGATCCGGGTTCGCGCCACCGTCGGCCAGCGGATCGAGCCGGGGGACGTGGTCTTCACGGCCCATGCCAAGGCCGGCTACTTGCTGAAGCCGGACGCCTACCTGGCCACCCTGGAACTCGCGGCGGCGCGGCCCGCGGAGGCCCCCTGGCTGCTGGACAGCATCGGCTGCTGAGTCTCAATAAAGCGGACAAGTGCGCCCTTGCCGGCAAGGGTTCCCGAAAATTTATAAAAAAAGACGATTGACCTGGGTCCAGCCGCTATAATGCGACCCAACCAGAATCGATCTTTTCCACGATGAAGTCCCAGACGTCAAGCCTGGGGGCCCGAGCGGACCCTTGATCGACGACGTCTGGTGGAGGACCCGTGTTCACCCTCGGGACCTGCGATGCATGGCCCCGATTTCCATGGAGGCTGTATGCATGGACGTTTTTCCCACCTCGGCCGTCTGACGGCCCTCCTCGCACTCGGCGGGGTGATCCTGTGCGCACAGGACGCCACGACGGGCGCCATCTCGGGGACGGTGACCGCCCCGAACGGGGCCCCGGTCGCCGGCGCGAAGGTCATCCTTGATGGCGGCCGCGGCCAGGTTGTCCGCGTGACCGACGCCAACGGTGCCTTCAAGGCCTCCGCCCTGATTCCCGGCCAGTACCACCTCACGGTGACGGCGGCCGGCTACGAGACGGCGACGAAGCTCATCGCCACCGCCTCCATCAACACCCTGACGCCCGTCCGGGTCACCATGACCAAGGCGGCAGGCGCCGTGGTCGAGGTCATCGCCGCCTCCCAGGTCCTGGACACCACCACCCAGACCTCGGGTTCGACCTACACCGCCGAGACCATCTCCGCCCTCCCCCTGGGCCGGTCCTTCTCCTCCGTGGTGAATCTGGCCCCTGGCGTCTCCAGCAGCGGTATCGACGCCAACAACCCCTCCGTGGGCGGTTCGTCCGGCCTTGAGAACCAGTACATCATCGATGGCGTCAACACCACGGGCGCCGGCTACGGGGCCAGCGGATCGTATTCCATCGTCTACGGATCCCTCGGAACCGGCATCAACACCGACTTCATCAGTGAGGTGCAGATCAAGAGCTTCGGCATGGACGCCGAGTTCGGCGGCGCCACCGGCGGCATGGTCAACGCTGTCACCAAGACCGGTGACAACTCCCTGCATGCCCAGGTTTTCACCTATTTCGACATCGACAGCCTCCAGGCCAAGGACAAGGTCCCGCCCCGGATCGATCCGACCCTCCGGATCACTCCGTCTTTCGACAGCAGGGACCGCTATGAAATCGGCTTCACGGTCTCCGGCCCCATCATCAAGGACCGCCTCTTCTACTTCATCGGTTACAACCCCATCCGCACCAAGGTGAAGCGGACCCAGGTGGATCCCGACCAGCCCTACTACGGCCGGCAGGTCGAGCAGAAGACCGAGACGGACACCTACTACGGAAAACTGAACTGGATGATCACCACCACCCAGTCACTGGAATTCAGCATCTTCGGGGATCCCGGCAAGCTGCCCTTCGGCCCCAACCTCACCAACGCCATCTACAACGCCCCCTATTCCTGGGAGGAAGTGGAGTTCGGCGGCCGCAACTGGACCTTGAAATACAACGGTGTGTTCTTCAACGACTTCCTGGTGGAGGCCCGGGTCTCCCAGGCCAACAACAAGTTCCGGCGGAAGCTGGATCCCGCCGTGCAGGCCACCTTCCGGGTGACGGACGTCTACACCGGCTTCGCCTATGCCCCCGGCCCCGGATTCGTGGACGGCACCGACGACCGGAACCGCCAGTACGACCTCAAGCTGACCAAGACCTTTGGCCCCGTCGAAATGAAGGTGGGCTACTTCAAGGAGGACATCGACCACAAGGGCGGCAACACCTATCAAGGCCCCGCGGGCTTCGTGGATCCGCACACCACGGCCACCGGCCAGCCCTACTCCAGCGGCGCCCTGGTCAGCCAGCGCTACTACATGCTGGATCCCACCCTCGTCGATGTGAACGGGCACACGCCCCTCAACAACATCGCCCCCTACTGGCGCATCACCCGCGCCCGCACCTCGCCTCCCCTCATCCCCACCTCGGCGCCTTGGGAAGGCTACTTCATCCAGGCGAAGTACTCATGGAACAACCGCCTGTTCGTGAAGGCCGGGTTCCGCTGGGAGCAGGAGGACATGAAGGGCCTGCAGCAGACCTACAAGTTCAAGGCCCAGGACGCCATGGCGCCCCGCCTCTCCATCACCTGGGATCCGGAAGGTGACGGCCGGAACAAGATCTACGCCTTCTACGGCAAGTACTTCGAGAAGGTCCCCCTGGATCTCGCGGTCCGCTCCCTCAGCACCGAGGTCGGCGTGAGCCGGTCCGACTTCTACAACATCAGCAGCGGCTACAACGGCCTCAGCAACCCCATCGAGAATGGCGTGTCCATCCGCGACGTCCGTCCGGACACGGTCAATGGCTACGGCATCGCCGGCAGCACCAACTCCACCCACTTCATCGGGAGCCAGGGGTTCCTGACGCCTGTGCTTCCCAATACCAAACTTCCCTACACGAACGAGTATGTCCTCGGCTGGGACATGCGCCCCTCCGAAGGGCTCACCCTCAGCAACCGGATCATCTACCGCTCCGTGGGCCGCGTCCTCGAGGACCTGGGCATCGACGGCGGCAACAACCTGCCCTATTTCATCGGCAACCCCGGCGAGAACACCGACGTGATCACCTCCATGGCGGCGGCCATCGACCCCACCCTGGGAAACAGCATCACCCCCACCGCTTCCTGGCCCAAACCCAAGCGTGATTACTGGGCCTTCGAATTCGAGGCGACGAAGAACGCCAAGAACTGGATGGCCTTCTTCAACCTCCGGCTCTCCCGGCTCGAAGGAAACTATGAGGGCCTGTTCCGCAATGACAACGGCCAGAGCGATCCGAACATCACCTCGCTCTTCGATTTCTCCCTGGAGTACATGAAGAAGTACGAAACCCCTGGCAATCCCGATTACCACCCCCGTGGTTTGACGGGTGACGAGGCCTTCGCCTCGGGCCCCCTCCCCAACGACCGCACCGTCGTGGCCAATGGTGGCTTTACCTACCAGTGGGACTTCGGCTTCTCTCTCACCACCCTGGTCAAGTTCCAGACAGGCACGCCCCTGAACAAGCTCTATGGCCTCATCGACTACGACAACAGCGGCGAGCTCGCCGCCGGCGGCCGGGGCTCCATGGGGCGCACCCCCAACACCCTGAACTTCGATCTGAGCGGCCAGTACGTCTGGAAGCTGGCCAACAAGCACCAGATCTCCGCCCGCATCGATGTGTTCAACCTGTGGAACGTCCACAAGCCGGTCACCTACGACCAGAACTACGAGGCCTCGGTGGATGCCCCCAACGGCAACTTCATGAACGTGCTGACCTACCAGACAGCCCGCCGGATCCGGTTGGGTCTGAAGTACCAGTTCTGATCCACCCTCGCCACGAGGACTACGGGCCCCTTCGGGGGCCCGTTTTACGTCTGCCGAACCCGGTCAAACCTGCAGGCTCGGCCCAGCCCGCATGGTCTTCCGGGTAGACCAAAGAAAATACCGTCTCACCCGTTCAGACAGCTTCTTGACACTGCGATAACCTCGCAAGTAGAGGCATGCCTTCGAAGCTAAAGTGGAGTGCCGATTCGGTCGAATCGGTTCCCAACTTTCTGGCCGAATTCACAAAAATTAATATCCCTCGCAAGACAATGGCCGCATCATCGTGCTCTGATCTTTCTCCCCTTTAATGCCTTCTGCCGTCCCCGATGCCTGGGCAATTCCCCGGGCGCCCTCGGAGATCGCGGATGTTTTTTCAACGCAGAGCCGCCCTGTCCGGCTCTGGTCTTCGGAGGATGCAATGCATCTCTTGAACAACCGCCTGGGCCGCCTCACGGCCCTCATCGCCCTGGGCGGGGCAGCGCTGTACTCGCAGGGCACCCAGACTGCGAACATCACCGGCACGGTGGTCGACGCCGCTGGCGCCCCCGTGGCTGGCGTCACTGTCCGCCTCACCTCCCCCGCCCTCCAGGGCGTCCGCACCTACGTCACGGACGCGACGGGCAAGTTCATCGCCCGCCTGCTGCCTCCCGGCCTCTACACCATCCAGTACACCAAGGACGGCCTCGAGACCCGGAAGATCACCGAGCAGATCGGCATCGACCAGACCTTCAGCCCCAAGGTCACCCTGAGCAAGGCTGGTGGCGCCGTGGTCGAAGTGATCGCCGCCGCTCCCGCCGTGGACAAGACTGACGTCAAGACCGCCAGCAACTACCGCAACGACACTGTCGATCTCCTTCCCAACGCCCGCACGATGGAAGGCGTCGCCCTCCTCACCCCCGGCGTCACGGCCGGCGTGGGCGGCCGCGTGCAGATCCGCGGCGCCATGACCTCCGGCAACCTCTACCTGCTGGACGGCCAGAACATCGCCGACAACGCCTACAACAACCGCGGCGTCCGCACCATCGATGACTCCATCGAAGAGACCCAGGTCATCACCGGCGCCATGTCCGCCGAGTACGGCGACGTGGACGGCGGCGTCATCAACTCCATCACCCGCTCGGGCGGCAACGAGTTCTCCGGCTCCCTCCGCTGGGAACTGAGCAACGCCGCGTGGAATGCCACGGCCCCCACGCAGGACCGCACCAAGATCAACAACGTGCTCAACGAAGAGAAGACCCTCTTCCTGAGCGGGCCCATCCTCAAGGACCGCCTGTGGTTCGCCGCCTCCTTCTTCAAGACGGATCAGGCCACCGCCGGCGCCATCACGCGCAACCAGAAGGATGTCTACGGCCTCTGGCCCGCCGGCACCAACCTGAACGGTCCCGAGGGCCTGAACGCGGGCTACACCGCGACCTCCAAGGAAATCCGCAGGCAGGCGAAGCTGACCTGGTCCGTCAACCAGGACCACACGGTCATCGCGTCGTTCATGAACTCCAGCACCGACCAGATCAACCGCAACTACTCCGCGGCCGAGCTGCGTTCCCTGGTGCCCCAGATCAACACCAGCGAGTTCTGGAAGTTGTCCTGGCGCGCCGCCTGGGCCACCAACTTCACCACGGAACTGAACATCGGCAACAAGAAGCAGAACCTCTCCGCCGGCGGCTCGCCCAACGGCGAGAGCCCCTTCTACACCTACGGCATCGGCGGCTACAGCAACAACGGCATCTTCAACAGCGCCGACGGCGGTGACGAGCGCGACAACCGCACCTACAACGTCAAGGCCAGCCTCTTCTGGGATGCCGCCGGCAGCCACCAGACCGACTTCGGCATCGACTACTACGAGGGCAAGCGCCAGGCCAAGAACGAGCAGACACCCACCGGCTACATCTTCGGTGTCTATGGCCTGAACCTGGCCACCCGCCAGGCCTTTGGCGCCGACGTCTGGACCTACCAGAGCGGGTCCGGCTCCGCCAAGAACTACTCCTACGGCCTCTACGTCAACGACAAGTGGAGCCTCAACCAGCACTGGAACTTCCAGCTGGGTCTGCGCTTCGACAAGTACAAGGCCAAGAACGAGGGCGGCACCGAGACCGCCGGCGCCGACGGCCTGTCCCCCCGCCTGGGCCTGAAGTACGACCTCTTCGGCGACAGCAAGCACATCTTCGGCCTGAGCTACGCCCGCTACAACGCCAAGGTGCTGGAGGGCATCACCAACTCTGTCACCAGCCAGGGCAACCCCACCGAGATCGACTACGCCTACATCGGACCCTGGCAGCCCATGAGCCTGACGGCCCTGCAGGACCTGTCCCTCTACGACATCGGCGGCACGCCCACCTACTACAACGATCCCAAGCTGAACGTGCGCCTGAGCAATGACCTCAAGGCCCCCACCGTCGATGAAGTGCAGGGCAGCTACGCCTACTCCTTCAACTACGGCCCCATGGGCGACGGCTACGTCAAGGTCACCGGCGTCTACAAGAAGTGGAAGAACCTCATCGACTACAGCGTGGGCAACATGGGCACCGTGTCCGATCCCACGGGCACCCCGATCTATATCCGCGTGTGGGACAACAACCCGGATGCCCAGCGCAAGTACAAGGGCCTGGAGCTCGAGGGCAGCTACAACCGCAATGAGTGGAGCTTCCTGGGCAACATCACCTGGAGCGAGCTCAAGGGCAACTACGAGGGCGAGAGCACCAACTCCCCCGGCCGCGGCGAGGGCCTGAACAACTTCAACGTCCAGGATGGCGTGGCCCTCTACGACCGCAACTGGACCACCCCCGAAGGCTACCTCACCGGCCACGTGCCCATCCGCATGCGCGTCACGGGCAACCGCACCTACCTGAACTCCTTCGGCAAGACCTCCATCGGCCTGGTCTACCGCTTCGACGCCGGTTCCCACTACAGCGACACCCGCAACATCACCCCGCGGGCCCTGGGTGGTACGAGCACAATCGCGGACCCGAACTACGATCCCACCCGCGCGCTCAGTGACACCAACAACCCCTACCTGACGAACCTCAGCAGCCAGTTCGGCACCGCGGCCACTCAGTACATGAACCAGCAGCGCGGCACCGGCGTCTACAACGCCGCCTCCTACCTGGACCTGGCCATCACCCACGACTTCCCCCTGTTCAAGGTGGCGGGCAAGGACGTGACGGCCTTCGGCAAGGTGGTCATCGGCAACGTGTTCAACCACCAGCAGCTCGTCACCTTCGACACGTCCTACAACTCGGCGCCTCAGGCCGTGGCCGGCGGCAGTGTGAACTCCCCCTGGATTCGCACCTCCGCCTTCGGCAAACCGACCAGCTACCTCAGCTACGGCACGGCCCGCACCATCACCGCATCCGCCGGCTTCCGCTTCTAATTGGGAACGCCGCTTTCGGAAAGAGGCCCGCAAGGGCCTCTTTCCTTATGTACTAAGAAAAATTATGTCGAAAGATCTAGACGGATTAGCATCTCATTGCGATGTATGTATTCCCGGACTCAAGGTCAAATTTATTTGTAAAGTTCTTGGAACCTGGCCTATCCTTTCGACACTCGTCCCCGCTCTTTGGCAGTCCTCCGAATTCGGAACCGCCCCCGCCGCAGACCCTGCGGCGGACTTGTTTACCCCCACTCGACCCCGCTTTTTCTCGCTTTTTACCTGCACCATGCGGCATTGCCGCCTTCCCCCCAAAAGGAGTTTCTATGAATCGTGTCTTAACCCGGCTGGGCTTCACGGCCGCCGCCATCGTCGCCGGGAGCGGCATCGTCGCGCACGCGCAGACGGCCACCACCGGTGCCATCAGCGGCGCGGTGACGGATGGCAAGGGCGCCCCGATCGCCGGTGCGACCGTCCGCCTGACCTCCGCCCAGACCACGCGCCAGGCGGTGACGGGCGCCGACGGCTCCTTCCGCCTCGGCCTCCTGAACCCCGGTGCCTGGACCATCGAGGTCACCAAGTCGGGCCTTCAGAAGTTCACCCAGAACCTCAACGTCCTGGTGAACCAGACCCAGCCCGTCAACATCAAGATGGCCTCCGAGGCGGCCACCGTGGTCGAGGTGCTCGGCACCACCGCCACCGTGGACACCACCACCACCCAGACGGGTCTGGTGACCTCCATGGACAACCTGTCCGCCATCCCCAAGGGCCGCGACATGAGCACCGTGGCCTTGCTGGCTCCCGGCGTCGTCGCCGGCGGCACCTTCGGAACCGGTCTCAATCAGCACAACGACCCCTCCATCGGCGGCGGTTCCGGCGCCGAGAACAGCTACGTCGTGGACGGCCTCTCCACCACCAACACGGCCCGCGGCTTCCAGGGCGCGCAGCTCGTGACCGACTTCATCGACCAGGTGGAAGTCCAGACCGGCGGCTTCAAGCCCGAGTTCAGCGCCCTCGGCGGTGTGGTCAACGCCATCACGAAGTCCGGCACCAATGCCTTCAAGGGTTCCGCCTGGGCCACCTGGGACGCCATCGGCATCCAGGCCGTGCCCAAGAGGAACGACTACTTCAAGCAGGAACCCGCCAGCAGCCGCTATGACCTCGGCGGCGAGGTGAGCGGTCCCATCATCAAGGACAAGCTCTTCTTCTTCGTCGGCGTGGACGGCAGCAAGACCGAGTCCCCCGAGAGCAACAACTTGCCCAACCGCAGCGGCCTCCGCAACGGAGACGAAACCCTGGACGCTTTCCAGGTCATCGGCAAGATTAACTGGTACCTGACCCAGGACCAGCAGATCACCTTCTCGGCCAACGTGAACAACACGAAGGACGATTTCCCCAACCAGTACCCCGGAACCCTGGGCAACGCCCAGCTGGGCTACAACGCCAAGCTGACTGTCCAGAACTTCGTGCTGAACTACGACTGGAACATCAGCCCCAGCCTGTTCCTCAGCGCCAAGCTGGGCACCACCCAGTACAAGACCACCAACAATCCCACGGATACCACGCATGTCCGCGTGACTGACTACCTCTGGGAGGAGACCGGCCCCGGCTTCCTCAACGGCGATCCCAATGCCGGCAGCGGCCTGGCCTTTGCGCGTGGCGGCGCGGGCTACTACGTGGGTGAAGACAAGACGCAGACCACCCAGGCCCGTGTGGACCTGAGCTGGTTCGTGGGCAACCACAACATGAAGTTCGGCGTGTCCCAGCTCACCTCCAAGTACACGGAAGTCGCCGCCACCTCCGGTGGTGAGCGCGTTTCGATCAACCCTCTGGGCTCGTCCACCCAGATCATCCGCCAGTTCCTTCACACCAACGCCACCGTGAAGGCGATCATCGGCGCCGTCTACGCCCAGGACACCTGGGATGTGGGCGCCGGCGTGAAGCTGATGTATGGCTTCCGCTTCGAGACCCAGGACCAGCGGGATCTCCACGACAAGTCCTTCATGAAGTTTGACAAGTTCAGCGACTACATCCAGCCCCGCCTGGGCTTCACCTGGGACGTGAACCAGGATGGCAAGACCAAGGTCAGCGGCAACTACGCCAAGTACTTCGAGCAGATCCCCCAGCGCATGGCCATTCGCGTCTACGCGAACGAGACCTACCTGCGCTACAACTACCGTCCCTCCAACTCCACCTACGACAACGCCACCGGTGCCTACACCTACGGGGCCACGCCGAACACCATCACCGACTACGGCACGCCCTTCAGCTTCGACCCTATCGCCGAGGGCACCAAGCTCCCCGAGCGCAATGAGTACATCCTGGGCGTGGACCACACCTTCGCCAGCGGCTGGACCGCGGGCGTCCACGCCAAGTACCGCGAGCTGAAGAACCCCATGGAAGACATGGTGTTCACCGATCAGTACGGCAACCCTTACGATGAGGGTCCGGCCATCTCCTACACCGCCGGCGGCACTCCCCGCTACGGCGCTGGCGCGGCCGTCATCGGCAATCCCGGTGCCTTCCAGCAGTGGCGTCCGAATGCGAAGAGCATGACCAACGTGATCCTCGCGGGCGGACCCGGCAGCTCCACGTATTTCGGCTATCCCTACCCCTACAACAGCTACGGCATCAACATCCTGGACTACTACAACCCCGCCACGGGCCTCTTCACGGTCCAGAACACCGGGTATGAGAAGGCCGGCAACAAGTACTCCAGCGTGGACTTCACCCTGGACAAGAAGACCGACCGTGACACCTTCAGCTTCAGCTACACCTGGAGCCGCCTGGAAGGCAACTACGAGGGCGTGGTGTCCAGCTCCAATGGCCAGGCGGATGGCAACATCACCGCCAGCTTCGACTACTTCCCCTATGTGGGCTGGGGCCTGCTGCCCAACGACCGCACCCACGTGGTCAAGCTCTTCGCCAGCCACCGCTTCGACTTCTTCGGCGGCGATCTGAACGTGGGCGTCAACTGGACCTACCAGAGCGGCACCCCCAACAGCGCCTGGGATGACGGCTCCCTCACCCACGGCAAGGCCCCGGGCTACGACACGGCCCACCTCGGCTACCTCGATTACGACAACAACACCACCCTGAGTGGCAACCCCGTCGTCATCTCCTCCGAGGCCGCCTACAACGATGTCAACAACTGGGGTCCTGATGGCGTTGGTACCCAGTGGATCGGCCCCGCGTCCGACACCTACAATTTCCTCGACATCGGCTTCTACGGCGATGCCGTGGCCACCAACGGGAAGCAGGGCGACGCCGGCCGCTCGCCCGCGCTGAACAACGTGGACCTGCACCTCGACTGGGCCTACAAGATCGGCAAGAAGTACAAGCTGATCCCCAGCGTGGACGTGTTCAACCTGTTCAACACCCGCTACGCCACTGGCCAGCTCCAGCAGGCTACCGACCAGGGCGGCACCGCAGATGTCCGCTACGGCGCTGCCAACGGCTGGCAGGTCGGCCGCCGCTACCGGTTCGGCGTGAAGTTCCAGTTCTAATCGGAACCCACGACCGCAATGAAAACGGGCCCTTCGGGGCCCGTTTTCATTGGGCATCACGCCATTATTGATGATGAATCAATCGTCTATTATTTCGACAAGACAGCATCAATCTCCTTCTGTTTCGTGGTCTTCCAGTCGCCTGGTTCATTAATATCGCGTTGCGATGTAACGCATGAAAAGGCCAAGAAAAGCATGAAGAAACTCGAGAACCTGTCCTATCCTTATCGCACTTTCCGCTCTTTCGATCTCGACGTCCTGTTACTCCCGGGGCTTGTCGTCCCGCCTCCATGAATCCTGGATGGAGGTCGGCCGCGGTCTAGGCGAAGGCAGGCTCGAAGTCTCGACAACCTTCACCCGTGCGGCCTACCGCACCCACCAGGAGTTTTGCATGCATCTCTCCCCCTCCCGAATGGCCCGCACCACGGCCCTTCTTGTGGCCATGGGCGCCACAGCCTTCGCTGCCGGCGACGGCAACCTGTACGTCAAGGTGCTGGATTCCCAGGGCAAACCGGTCGCCGGCGCGACGGTCATTGTCACCAGCCCCACCCAGATCGGCGGCGCCCGCACCGTGCCTTCCGACAAGGAGGGCAATGCCCGGTTCATCCGCCTGAGCCCAGGTGACTTCAAGGTCCAGGTGTCCAAGGAGGGATTCCAGACCGCCACCCTCTCCGCCATCGAGGTCAAGGTGGACCAGACCTCCTCGGCCAACCTCAAACTCCAACCCCTGGGGTCGGCGACTGTGGAAGTGGTGTCCAATGTGGCCGCAGTGGATTCCACCACGGTTACCACCGGCACCCAGATCACCTCCACGGAACTTGAAACCCTTCCCGTCGGCCGCACCCAGCTTTCCACGCTGAACCTGGCTCCCGGAGTCATCGCCACCCTCGGCAACACCAACGGGAATCCCACCCTTGCCACGGGCCTCAACCGCGACAACTTCGGATCCGGCGGCGGCCGTAACAACACCTACCTCGTGGACGGCGTGGATGTGACCAGCCCCGAGGCTGGCACCCTGCGCACGACCATCGCCCCTGAGTTGATCCAGGTGCAGGATGTGAAAACCGGCGCCATCACGGCGGAGTACACCGCCCGTGCAGGCCTGTTCTCCAGCGTGACCACCAAGGTGGGGGGCAACGAGTTCTCGGGCGGTGTCACCGTCGACTACCAAAGCCCCTCGCTCCAAAACAAGGTGGGTTACGGGAAGTACGACGTGGGCGAGCGCAGCGTCCGGGACTACAGTGCCTACTTCATGGGCCCCATCATCAAGGACAAGCTCTGGTTCGTCGGCAGCGTCCAGAGCGTGAAGGATGAACTGACCGTCAAGCTGCCCAGTGGCGAATCCCGTACGGGTCTGAACGAGGACAGCAAGCGCTTCTTCGGCAAGTTGACTTGGCAGATCTCCCCTGAAGATCTGCTCAGTTTCACCTACAATACAAACCCTTATGATTTCAACAATCTCTCCAACCCTGGCATCGTCAC
This sequence comes from Geothrix alkalitolerans, assembly GCF_022808885.1. Lineage (NCBI taxonomy): Bacteria > Pseudomonadati > Acidobacteriota > Holophagae > Holophagales > Holophagaceae > Geothrix > Geothrix alkalitolerans. Next base: position 98,027 of record NZ_JAKZLE010000003.1, read on the forward strand.
GCGCCGGGCGGCCAAGACCGAGCAGGGTGGCAACCGCTGGATCGCGGCCTACTCCCACCAATTCACCAACCTCTTCGTGGACGTGCATTACTCCCACCACCAGGAGGACAACAAGGTCACCGGCCTCTACACCGACGCCGGCCCCCAGAACACCATCGTCTCGCTCTCCGCCCTCACGCCCGACCAGGCGCAGCAGGGCAACAGCTCTGCGATGGACCTGCGTGTCTATAAGAAGGACCTGCTTCGCGCAGATCTGACGTGGCTCTTCAGCGCCCTGGGCAACCACACCGTCAAGTTCGGTGGCCAGAGCGGCGAAGATTCCCTCACCCGCACCTCAGGCATCAGTCAGGGTGCAGCTTACGAGAGCTTCGACCTCGGCACCTATACGTGGGGAGCCCTTCCCGGCGGTCAGGTGAGGTCACAGCGTGCCCGTGTCCTGGGCGCCATCAACAACACACCCTCCCTCAAGGCCACAGCCATCGCCGCGGGCTACACGCCGACCGGCACTGGTGGCGTGTTCCAGTCCTCGGACTTCAACAGCTACACGTTCAACGAAGCGAATCCCATCGGCGGCTACTACGGCTACCGGAATAATTTCGTGTCTTCGGCAAGTTCCACGCCGAAGCAACTCACCCAGGGATTCTACCTCCAGGATCAGTGGCAGGTTGGCCGGTTCACGCTGAGCCCCGGCTTCCGATTCGATAAGTACGAGTACAAAGCCGACAACGGCCAGTCCCTCTTCAAAACGGACTACAACTTCGCACCCCGCGTCGGTGCGACCTACGATGTGAAGGGCGATGGCCATTCCAAGATATACGCCTACTGGGGCCGCTACATCGATCCCATCCGCCTGGACATGGTGCGCTTCACCGGTAGCCTCCAGGCCTCGGCCACGACCGAAGACGTGCGGATGTTCAACACCTGGATCACGGCCATCAACCGTGGGACCAAGGGCTCTGTGGACGCGGTCTTCGTGGACAAGTTCAAGCTCCCCAAGACCGATGAGTTCCGCCTCGGCTACGCCACCGATTTCGCCAGGATCTACTCCTTCGAAATCGTCGGAACCCTGCGCCGTGACTTCGATATCGTGGAGGACTGGGATATCGGTCTCTATTCCAGCGCCGACAATCTTGAGGGTGAGGCCAGAGCGTTGTGGGGCATGGGAAGCGCCGCCACGACTCCCTACGCCAACCTCACCACCCAGCAGAAGCGGGTCGTGGACTACTTCCGTGGACTCGCCATGCCGGTTGACTATTTCGCCGGTGGTGGGTTCAGCGGGGCCCAGAACCTGGCTCGAGCCAACGCGGGCCAGCTCAACTTCGCCCTGGCCAACTTGCCGGGCGGCGTCCGCAAATACAAGACTCTGGACTTGACCCTCACCCGCCGGGAATCCAATAACTGGGGCGGCTTCGCTTCGGTCAGCCTGGTGGACGGCCAGGGCAACAGCTTCAGTCTCGGTAATGCGGACTACCAAGGCGATCTGGCGCAGTATGACCCCCGCCTGCCCTACATGAACGGCAAGCTGGATGGCTCCGTGGACTGGATGGCGAAGTTCAATGCCTTCTACCACTGGGACATGGGCCTGCAAGTGGCCATGAACTTCAACGCGAACTCCGGCTACCACTACAGCGCCAGCGACAAAGTCGGCACGCGTGTGCTGAATAGCGCCCCCAAGGACATCAACGATGTGTTCACCGAGCAGGCCGGGAAATACCGGACTCCCAATTTCTGGCAGAGCGACATCCGCGTTCAGTACGCCTGGAAGTGGAACCAGAAACTCCGCTCCGAGGTCTATCTGGACATCATCAACCTGACGAACCGCCAGGAAGTCACCGGGGTTTCCGAAGGCCTGAATGTCCGCTCCGGAACGACAACGATCTACAATGCGGCCGTGGCAGGCCAGCCCTACGCCTTCCAGGCGCCACGTCGCTACCAGATGGGTTTCCGCCTGAAGTTCTAGCAGAACCTTCTGCACCACGGAGAAGGGGGCCATCTGGCCCCCTTCTCCTTTCCCAAGAAGTGATGCTTTGGCACGTCCGGCCCGCGCGCCTCAGGCAGTGTCGCCAGACCTTGTCAGGCGATGGCCATCATCAAATCAGTCCTTCGGCACCCACTGGATGTCGGCCACGCCGGCGGTGGCGTTCTCGGCGCGGGCGAGGGCGAAGAGCCAGTCGCTGAGCCGGTTCAGGTAGGCCAGGACAGCGGGGTTCAGCGGCTCCTCGTGGGTGAGGGCCACCACCTCGCGCTCGGCCCGGCGGCAGACCGTGCGGGCCAGGTGGGCGTGGGCCGAGGCGGACGTGCCCCCAGGCAGCACGAAGGCCGTCATGGGCGGCGCCAGGGCGGTCAGGCGGTCGATGTCCGCCTCCATGTCCGCCAGGGCCCAGGTGGGGGTGCTCATGCGAGCGCCCAGCAGCTCCTGGCGGTTGGCCGGCGTGGCGAGGATGGCCCCCAGCACGAAGAGATCGTGCTGGATGCGCTGCAGGGTCTCCTGCGTGGCGCAGGGAGCCGTGGCGTGGAGCAGCAGCAGGCCCATGACGCTGTTCAGCTCGTCCAGTGTGCCGTAGGCCACCAGCCGCAGGTGGGACTTGCTGACCCGCTCCCCCCCGAAGAGCCCCGAGGAGCCGTCATCGCCGGTGCGTGTGTAGAGCTTCATGACTGGACCCCAAAAAAACAGGACAGGATGAACAGGATTTTGAAGGATGAACAGGATTCAAAATCAAATGACGGAAGCAACATCAGAACTGTTTTTCTTCTTTCATCCTGTTAATCCATCATTCCAGCCTGTTAATCCTGTCCGCGACTTTCGCCGATGCGGGTCGGCGCCTACGCCCCGCCACGGGCGCGGCTCCAGGCCACAGTATCGGTCCGCCAGTCCGCCAGGGCGGCCAGGCCGGCGGCATCCAGGATGCCGCGGTGCTCGGCCTCCTCGGACAGCACCTGGAAGGAGCCGAGCACCTCGAACGGAATGTGAGCCGAGGCGAAGGCCTGTTCCGCCTGGGGCAGGCCGTAGCTGAAGAGGGCCAACACCGCCGGCACCTCCGCGCCCTCGGCCCGAAGCGCGTCCGCGCACTTGAGGCTGGACATGCCCGTGGAGATCAGGTCCTCGATGAGCACCGCGCGGTGTCCCTTGGCCAGGGGGCCCTCCACCTGACGACCCATGCCGTGGTTCTTGGGCGTGGGGCGCACGTAGGCCATGGGCAGGCCCAGGCGGTCCGCCACCATGGCCGCCCAGGGCACGCCTGCGGTGGCGGCGCCGGCCACGAGCGTGGGGGTGAAGCTGGCGGCTCGCTCCGCCAGGGCCGCCACGATCTGGCCGCGGGCCTCGGGAAAGCCCAGGAGCTGGCGGTTGTCGCAGTAGATGGGCGCCTTCAGGCCGCTGGCCCAGGTGAAGGGGTCCAGGGGCTGGAGGCGCACCGCGCCGGCGTCCAGCAGGCAGGCGGCGAGGTCTCGGGGCGAAAGCGACATCAGAGCTCCAGGTCGGCCACGGGCTGCTTGGACATGTAGCGCTCGGCCCCGTCTGGGAAGAGCGTCACCACCCGGGAACCGGCGGGCAGGGTCTTCGCATACTCGCGGGCCGCCCAGGCATTGGCGCCGGCGGAGGCGCCCACCAGGCAGCCCTCGGTGGCGATGAGCTCCCGGGCCGTGGCCAGGCTGTCTGCGTCCGCCACGTCGATGATCCGGTCGGCGATGGAAAGGTCGAGGCTGGCGGGAATGAAGCCGTTGCCCACGCCCTCCACCACCCACTCGCCCACGGGAGCGCCGCAGTAGACCGAGCCCACGGGCTGCACCACCACGGCCTTGAGGGCGGGGTTCTTCTCCTTCAGGTAACGGGCGATGCCCGTGAAGGTGCCGCCGCTGCCGGCGCCCAGCACCACGGCGTCCACGCGGCCCTCCATCTGCTGCCAGATCTCGGGGCCCGTGGTGGCGTAGTGGCTGTCGGGGTTGCTGGGGTTGTCGAACTGCTGGGGCACGAAGGCGTGGGGAATGCTCGCCGCCAGCTCCTGGCACTTGGCGATGGCGCCCTTCATGCCCTGCTCCTTGGGGATGAGCACCAGCTCCGCCCCCAGGGCCTTCATGAGCATCATCTTCTCCCGGCTGTATTTCGTCGGCACGCAGAGGATGCAGCGGTAGCCCAGGGCCTTGGCGGCGATGGCCAGGCCCACGCCGGTGTTCCCGGCGGTGGGCTCGATGATGGTGCTCACGCCGGGCTTGATCTGGCCGAGCGCCTCCGCGGCCTTGATCATCCCCACGCCGATGCGGTCCTTCACGCTGCCGCCGGGGTTCAGGTACTCGAGCTTGGAGAAGAGCTGGAGGCCCGGCGCGAAGCGGGTCAGGCGCAGCAGGGGGGTGTTCCCCACCAGGTCCAGGACGGTATCGACGACGGAAGGGAGGGTCTTGGTCACAGGATCAGCCTTTCACCACGATGCTCACGAGCTTGCCGCCCGGAGGAAGAACCACTTTCACGATCTCCTTGCCCGCCAGGTGGGGCTGGGCTTCGGCGCAGGCCAGGGCGGCCTCGCGGCGCTGCGCCTCGCCGGCGTGGGCCGGCACGGTGATGCGGCCGCGCACTTTGCCGTTCACCTGCACCACCACCAGCACCTCGTCGGCCTCCAGGAAGGCAGGATCCACCTCGGGCCAGGCCGCCTGCATGCAGAGGCCCGCCTTCCCGAGCTGATTCCAGAGCTGCTCGGCCAGGTGGGGCGCCACGGGCGACATCATGCGCACGAAGGCGTCGAGGGCGTGTTGCATGACGGCCCGGCGGTGCGGCGCGTCCGCGGGCAGGTCACCCAGGGCGTTGGACAGCTCCATGAGGCCCGACACCACGGTGTTGAACTGGTAGCGTCGCTCCAGGTCGTCCGTGAGCCGGGCGATGGTCTGGTTGAGCTTGATGAGGAGGGTCTTCTCTTCGGCGCTGAGCTGGTCCTTGGCGGGCAGCGGCTGGGAGGTGACCGGCGCGGTGGGGACTTCGTGAGCGTCAGCGAACAGGCGGTCCCCCCCGCCAGCATTGGCATGATCCTCCACCATGCGCGTGACGCGCTTGAGGAAGCGGCTGGCGCCTTCGATGCCCTCGAAGCCCGTCCAGTCGATCTCCTTCTCGATGGGGGCGGCGAAGATCATGAAGAGGCGCAGGGCGTCCGCACCGTATTTGGAGATCACCTCGTCGGGATCCACGATGTTGCCCTTGGACTTGCTCATCTTCGAGCCGTCCTTCAGCACCATGCCCTGGCAGATGAGCTTCTGGAAGGGCTCAGGGCCGCTGGCCAGGCCCAGGTCGCGCAGCACCTTGTAGAAGAACCGCGCGTAGATGAGGTGCATGGTGGCGTGCTCGATGCCGCCCACGTAGAGATCCACGGGCATCCAGGCGTCGCTCTCGGCCTTGGCGAAGGGCAGCTCCGTGTTCCTGGGATCCAGGTAGCGCAGCCAGTACCAGCTCGAGTCCACGAAGGTGTCCATGGTGTCGGTCTCGCGCTTGGCCGGCTTGCCACAGCTTGGACACGTCGTGTCCAAGAAGGAGGAAGACGTCGTCAGGGGCGAGGGACCAACGCCGGTGAAGGCCACATCCTCAGGCAGACGCACAGGGAGGTTCTCGGGCTTCTCGGGAACGACCCCGCAGGCCTCGCAGTGGACCGTCGGGATGGGCGTGCCCCAGTAGCGCTGGCGACTGAGGCCCCAGTCCTTGAGCTTGTAGGTGGTGGTCTTCTCGGCGCGGGCGCCGAGCTTGGCGATCATGGCCGCGACGGCCTCCTCGCTCTTCATGCCCGTGAACTCGCCGCTGTTCACCAGGGTGCCGAGGTCCCATTCGCTTTCCGATTCGATGACCTGGGGAATGGGCAGGCCGTACTTCTTCGCGAAGTCGTGGTCGCGTTCGTCGTGGGCGGGCACGCCCATGACGGCCCCGGTGCCGTAGTCCATGAGCACGTAGTTGGCAGCGAAGACCGGGACCTTCTCGCCCGTGAACGGGTGGATGGCGGAAAGCGACGTGCGGTGGCCCAGCTTCACATCGCTGGTGAGGCGCTCCTCGCGGCTCACCGAGGCCACCTGATCGCAGAAGGCTCTGAGCGCCGCATCGCTTTCCGCGGCCTTTTCGATGGCGGGATGCTCGGTGCTGAGGGCCATGAAGGTGACACCGAAGAGGGTGTCCAGGCGCGTGGTGAAGACCTCGACCTGGCCGCCGGTCTCCAGGTCGAAGGCCAGGCGGGCGCCCTCGGAGCGGCCGATCCAGTTGCGCTGCATCGTCTTCACGTTCTCGGGCCAATCCAGGCCGTCCAGGCACTCGAGCAGCTCGTCCGCGTACTTCGTGGTCTTGAAGAAATACTGCTCCAGGGGCTTCTGCACGACGGGGAACCCCGTACGTTCGTCCTTGCCGTCCACCACCTGCTCGTTGGCCAGCACGGTGCCCAGCTCCTCGCACCAGTTCACGGTGCGCATGGCGCGGAACACGTCGCCCGCCTCCCACATCTTGAGGAAGAGCCACTGGTTCCAGCGGTAGTAGTCGTCCTGGAAGCTGGCGATCTCGCGGTCCCAGTCGTAGCTGATGCCCATCTTCTGGATCTGGCCCTTCATCTCCTCGATGTTCTTGCGGGTCCAGATGGCGGGGTGGATGCCGTGCTTGATGGCAGCGTTCTCCGCCGGCAGGCCGAAGCTGTCCCAGCCGAGCGGATGCATGACCTCGCAGCCCCGCATGCGGCGGAAGCGGGCCGTGACGTCGCCCAGGGTGTAGTTCCGCACGTGGCCCATGTGGATGCGGCCGCTGGGGTAGGGCAGCATCACCAGCATGTAGAAGGTCTTCGACCCGGGCAGCAGCTCCGAGGCCCGCTTGGCGCGGAAGGCGCCGGACTCGAGCCAGCGGCGCTGGATCTCGGGTTCCTGGGTCAGGGGCTGGAAGGGCATGGCGAAACTCCGCTAGAACCCTTGATTCTACAAGGAAACCCTCCTGCCTCCAGCCACGGCTTGCCGCAGGCAGGACAACCGCTTCATCTCACGGAATTCCCCACCTGGATCTGGAATCAGGGCAGGATACTTGCCCACGGAGGCTCCATGGACCCGCTGGCCAAGGCGCTCGATTCCCATCTGGAGGCGCTCCTGCCGGAGCTGGAGGCCATCTACAAGGACCTGCACAGCCATCCGGAGCTGTCCATGCAGGAGGTGCGCACCGCGAAGCTGGCAGCCGAGCACCTGGCCAAGCACGGCTTCGAGGTAACCACCGGGGTGGGCGGCACGGGCGTGGTGGGCCTCCTGCGCAACGGGCCCGGGCCCACGGTGATGCTGCGGGCGGACATGGACGCCCTGCCCGTCACGGAAGCCACCGGCCTGCCCTACGCGAGCACGGCCCGGGCCACGAACGACGAAGGCGCGGACGTGGGGGTCTCGCACGCCTGCGGCCACGATCTGCACGTGACCTGGCTCATGGGCGCCACCCAAGCGCTCAGCCAGCACCGGGACCTGTGGAGGGGGACCCTCCTGGCCGTGTTCCAGCCTGGCGAGGAGGTCGGCCGCGGCGCCCAGGGCATGGTGGACGACGGCATGACCGCGCGCTTCCCCCGGCCCGACGTCATCCTGGGCCAGCACGTGATGGTGGGAGCGGCCGGCACCGTGGGCACCCGCAGCGGCACCATCCTTTCCGCCGGGGACAGCCTCCAGGTCCGGCTCTTCGGGCGGGGCTCCCACGGCTCCCAGCCCCAGACGTCCATCGACCCGGTGGTCATGGCGGCCTCCACGGTCCTGCGGCTCCAGACCATCGTCTCGCGCGAGGTGGGGCCCCTGGATAGCGCCGTGCTCACCATCGGCGCGCTCCAGGCCGGCACCAAGGAGAACATCATCCCCGAGGACGCCACCCTCAAGCTGAACATTCGCACCTACGATGAGGGCGTCCGCGATCACGTCCTGTCGGCGGTGAAGCGGATCTGCTGCGCGGAGTGTGCGGCCTCGAACGCGCCGCGGGAGCCTGAGTTCACCCCCCTGAACAGCTATCCCATGACCGTGAACGACGACGCCGCCATGGCCCGGGTGGCGAAGGCCTTCCAGGCCCAGTTCGGCGAGCGGGCCTACGAGACGGCGCCTGCCGCCGCCAGCGAAGACTTCAGCGTTTTCGGCCGCACCTGGAAGACACCCTACGTGTTCTGGTTCGTGGGCGGCACCGATCCTGAGGTCTACGCCAGGGCCAAAGCCGAGGGGCAGATCAACCGCATCCCCAGCAACCACTCGTCCCGGTTCGCCCCGATGCTGCACCCCACCCTGAAGACCGGACTCCAGGCCATGCTGGCGGCCGCCGGGGCCTGGCTCTGTGATGGGGAGCCCACCGACCATGCCTGAGCATGCGATCTTCGAGTTCCTCGACCTGGCGGGCATCTTCGTCTTCGCCATCAGCGGCGCGGCCGCGGCTCGGGAACGGGACCTGGATCTGTTCGGCATCGTGGCCCTGGCCTTCGTCACCGCCTGCGGCGGGGGCATCGTGCGCGACCTCTGCCTGGGCGCGCTGCCCCCCGTGGGTCTGGCGGACTGGCGCTACCTGGCCTGCGCCACCCTGGGCGCCCTGGCCACCATCGGCGCCTACAGCTGGGTGCGGCGCCTGCGCTACCCGGTGCTCCTCTTCGATGCGCTGGGCATGGCCATGTTCGCCGTGGCCGGCACCCAGAAGGCGCTGGGAATGGGCCGCAACGCCGAGACCGCCATCCTCCTGGGAATGATGACCGCCGTGGGTGGGGGCATCCTCCGCGACATGCTGCTCAACCGGGTGGCCGTGGTGCTGGAGCGCGAGATCTACGCCTCCGCGGCCCTGCTGGGCGCCCTGCTGGTGGTGCTGGCGCACCACTTCCACGGAGGCCCGGCCTGGACCACCTGGCCCGGCCTCCTGGCCTGCTTCGGGTTGCGCTACCTGTCGCTGCGGTTCGGGTGGAACATGCCCCGCTTCGGCCGGCGGACTGCCTGAGCGGGCCTACGTCCGGGCCTTGCCCATGAGGTTCAGGGCCGAGCCCGCCTTGAACCAGGCGATCTGGCCCTCGTTGAAGGTGTGGTTCAGGGTGATCCGGTCTTCGGTTCCGTCCGCGTGCGACGCCACCAGGGTGAGGGGCTGGCCGGGCGCGAAGGCGGTGAGGCCCTGGAGGGCGAGGCGGTCGTCCTCCTGGAGTTTGTCGTAGTCGGCGGGGTTCGCGAAGGTGAGGGGCAGCATGCCCTGCTTCTTGAGGTTCGTCTCGTGGATGCGGGCGAAGCTCTTCACGATGATGGCGCGGCCCCCCAGGTGGCGGGGCTCCATGGCTGCGTGCTCGCGGCTGGAGCCTTCGCCGTAGTTCTCGTCGCCGACCACCACCCAGTCGATGCCCGCGGCCTTGTACGCCCGGGCCACCTTGGGTACCTCCTCGTAGTCGCCCGTGAGAAGGTTCTTCACGCGATTCACGGCACCGTTGAAGGCGTTGGTGGCGCCGATGAGGAGGTTGTTGCTGATGTTGTCCAGGTGCCCCCGGAAGCGCAGCCAGGGTCCGGCGGCGGAGATGTGGTCGGTGGTGCACTTGCCCTGGGCCTTGATGAGGATGCGCAGGTCCGCCAGATCCTTCCCTTCCCAGGCCTTGAAGGGCTCCAGCTTCTGGAGGCGCTGGCTGGCGGGATCAATCTTCACCTCGATGCGGTGCCGGTCCGCGGGGGGCGCCTGGTAGGTGGCCTGGCCGGGGTCGTAGCCCTTCTTCGGGAGGCTGTCACCGCTGGGCGGCATCAGCTTGAACGCCTTGCCGTCGGCCCCGGTGAGGGTGTCCGTCTCGGGGTTGAAGGTGAGGCGGCCCGCCAGGGCGAAGGCCGTGACGATCTCCGGCGAGGCCACGAAGGCGCAGGTCTCGGGATTGGCGTCGTTCCGCGCGGCGAAGTTGCGGTTGAAGCTCGTGATGATGGAGTTCCGCTCGCCCTTCTGGATGTCGTGGCGCTTCCACTGGCCGATGCAGGGCCCGCAGGCGTTGGCCAGGACGGTCCCGCCCACCTGGGTGAAGACGGCCATCTGCCCGTCGCGCTCGATGGTGGCGCGGATCTGCTCGCTGCCCGGCGTGATGGTGAAGGTGGATCTGGCCTTCACGCCGTGGTCCAGGGCCTGCCGCGCCACACTGGCGGCCCGCTCCATGTCCTCGTAGCTGGAGTTGGTGCAGCTGCCGATGAGGCCCACCTTCAGCTCCTCCGGGTAGCCCTTCTCCTTCACGGCGGCGGCGAATTTCGACAGCGGCCAGGCCAGGTCCGGCGTGAAGGGGCCGTTGATGTGGGGTTCCAAGGTGCTGAGGTCGATCTCAACCACCTGGTCGTACGCGCAGCCCTCGTCGGCGCGCAGGTGCTCGGCGAAGCCCTCGGCCAGCGCCGCAAGCTCGCCTCGGCCCGTGGCCCGCAGGTAGTCGGCCATGCGGTGATTGAAGGGGAAGAGGCTGGTGGTGGCGCCGATCTCGGCGCCCATGTTGCAGATGGTGCCCATGCCCGTGCAGGAGATGGCGTCCACGCCGGGGCCGAAGTACTCCACGATGGCGCCGGTGCCGCCTTTCACCGTGAGGATGCCCGCCAGCCTGAGGATGACATCCTTGGGGGAGGTCCATCCGCGGAAAGCGCCGGTCAGCTTCACGCCGATGAGCTTGGGCGCCTTCAGCTCCCAGGGCAGGCCGGCCATGACGTCCACGGCGTCCGCCCCGCCCACGCCGATGGCCACCATGCCCAGGCCGCCCGCATTGGGCGTGTGCGAGTCCGTGCCGATCATGAGGCCGCCGGGGAAGGCGTAATTCTCCAGCACCACCTGGTGGATGATGCCGCTGCCGGGGCGCCAGAAGCCCAGGCCGTACTTGTCGCACACGGACGACAGGAAGTCGTAGACCTCCTGGTTCTCGGTGTTGGCCCGCACCAGGTCCGGCCCGGAGCCCACCTCGGCCTGGATCAGGTGGTCGCAGTGGACCGTGGAAGGCACCGCCACCTCGGGCAGGCCCGAGGTCATGAACTGGAGGAGGGCCATTTGGGCCGTGGCGTCCTGCATGGCCACGCGGTCCGGGCGCAGCTCCAGGTAGCTCTTCCCCCGGACGATCTCGGCCGCCTCTGGATCCTCGAGGTGGCCGTAGACGATCTTCTCGGCCAGGGAGAGGGGCCGGTTCAGCCGCCGGCGCACCACCGCCAGGCGGGCGGCCATGCGGTCGTAGACAGCCTTCACGAACATGGGGGTGGATTCGATCTGCGCCATGGCGGAATCCTCCGGGGCCAGTAGTGTAGTCCTTCCACCTGGGAGGTCACGCGGTTTCGAGCGGATCTCCCGGTGCCTCGGCCGACGGCTGAAGGAAGCTGAACGCATATGCGAGTCCCACCACCGCCACACAGCCGACCACGTTGTACCAGAGGAAGGAGATGGAGGTGAACGCGAAGCAGAGCAGGACGGCGGCCTCGGCCGCCAGGGCCGCGTAGAACGCCATGCCGCCGCGGGCGCGCTTGACGTAGAAGGCCGTGATGAAGATGCCAAGGATGGTGCCGTAGAACAGCGACCCGAGGATGTTCACCGCCTCAATGAGGGAGCCGAGGCGGGCCGCGTATTCGGCGAAGGCCATGCCGAAGCAGCCCCAGGCGAACGTGGCGGCGCGGCCCACCCACACCTCGCGCACGCCACGGCTGCCGCCGATGAGGCGGCGCCAGAAGTCCACCACCGTGGTCGCGCCCAGGGCACTGATCTCCCCGGACATGGAGGACATGGAGCCCGAGAACACGGCGGCGAGCACCAGGCCCACCAGGCCGGCGGGCAGGCTGCTCAGCACGTAGGCGAGGAAGATGTAGTTGACGTCGCTGGGACGGGTGCCTGGATTGGCCTTCTCGATGAGGGCCAGCCCCTTCTGCCGGACCGCCTCGCTGTCCGCCTGCGCCTGCTGGAGCTGCCGCTTGGCGGCAGCGATCGGCCCTGCCTCCCCGGCGTGCCGGGCGGCCACGAAGGCCTCGGCCCGCTGGCGCTGCAGGTCCCTGGCCTTCGCGTAGTCGGCCTCGAGGGCCCGGTAGGCCGGGGCCTCCGGGCCCGCCAGGACCTGCTTCACGGGCCCCGGGTTGAAGAAGAGCGGCGGCGCGTGGAACTGGTAGAAGGCGAAGACCATCACACCCAACAACAGAATGAGGAACTGCAGCGGCACCTTCACCATGCCGTTCAGCAGGAGCCCGAGGCGCCCCTGGGTGAGCGAGCTGCCCGCGAGGTAGCGCTGCACCTGGGACTGGTCCGTGCCGAAATAGGAGAGCATGAGGAAGAAGCCACCGATGAGTCCCGACCACAGGTTGTAGCGATTGTTCAGGTCGAAGCGCAGGTCGACGGCGTTCAGCCGCCCCAGCCCTCCCGCCACATGCAGGGCGTCGCCGAGGCTCACATGGGCGGGCAGGCGGTGGACGGTCATCACGCCCGCCAGGATCATCCCGAAGGCGATGATCACCATCTGCGAGCTGTGGGCCCAGGCCACGGCCCGGGTGCCACCCACCACCGTGTAGGTCATGACCAGCACGCCCACCAGCAGGATGTTGGCGTGGATGCTCCAGCCCAGAAGCACGGAGAGGACGAGGGCCGGGGCGAAGATCGTGATGCCGACCGAAAGGCTGCGCTGGATCAGGAAGAGGCCGGCGGCGAGGAGCCGGGTCTTCAGGTCGAAGCGGGCCTCGAGGATCTCGTAGGCGGTGGAGACCTTCAGCCGGTGGTAGAGCGGAAGGGCCGTCATCGACAGCACGATGGCGGCCAGCGGCAGGCCGAAGTAGAACTGCACGAACCGCATGCCATCCACGTACGCCAGGCCCGGCGTGGACAGGAAGGTGATGGCGCTCATCTGCGTCGCGATGATCGAGAGGCCGATGAGCCACCACCGATGGTCGCGCCCGCCGCCGATGTAGGCCTCGCCCGAGGTGGCGCCGCGGCCCTTGTAGAGGCCCCAGCACACGACGACCAGCAGGGCGCCGCCGAGAACGAGCCAGTCGAGCCGGCTCACGAGAAGGCCCAGGCGAGGAGGCGGAGGCCCAGGATGCAGAGCAGCAGCTCGCCGAGAACCATCAGGTAGAGGCGCTTCCAGGTTCTAAGGAGGGGCGGGGCGTCAGTCATGGGCATGCCCCAGGGCCAGCAGGTTGGCGAAGAGCCGGGTGGCGCCGGGCACGCCATCCGGCAGCTGGCGGAAGAAGGAGAGCCCCGTGTAGACGTAGTGCCCCTTCCCGTGCCGCGCCACGATCAGAGCCCCGGCGTCCTCGGCCTCGCCGGGATCCGCCATGCCCAGCAGGGGCGTGTAGCGGGCATCCCAGCCCTCGGCGTGGTAGAGGCTGCGTTCCTGCACCCAGCCATCGAAGTCCGCCGCCCTGAGCTCGTTGGGCCAGTGGAACACGGGATGGTCGGGCTTCAGGAGGCGCACGGGCACTGTCTCCACGGTGACGCGCTTCCGGCCCACCTTGAAGGGGTAGGGGCCGATGGCCTCCGTGACCATGGCGGCGTTGATCCCCGGGAAGCCGGTGTTCACCGTGTAGAGCACCAGCTCGGTCCCGCCCGCGGCGACGTAGGCGTGGAGCCGCTCCTTGAGGGTCTGGAGGGCCGGACGGGTGTTGAAGGCGCGGATGCCCAGCACGATGGCGTCGAAGCGAGCCAGGTCCTCGCGCGCCAGCGCCTCGTCCGTGAGGAGCTCCACCTCGTAGCCGATGCGGCGCAGCGCCTGGGGGATGTCGTCGCCTGCCCCCATGACATAGCCGATGCGGCGGCCGTCGTGCTTCAGGTCGAAGCGCTCCAGGCGCACCTTCGCCTCGGGGAGCAGCGTCTGCAGGGGAATGTGCGGGTGGTCCACCACCACGAGGCTGCGGGCGCCCGAGAAGCCTGCGCCCAGGTCCACCTCGGCGTGGAGCGCGCCGGACGCGGCCGCGACCGGCGGCGTGACGTGGAAGGTCAGTTCCTTCTTCTCGCCGGCATGGGCCAGGGCGAAGGTCTGCTCGGACGGGTCCACCGCCCAGCCCTCGGGCACCCGGAGGCGCACGCGCCCGGTGGCGGCCGCGCCGCCAGCCAGCACCTGCAGGCGAAGCTCCTTTGCGGCCTGCGTCTCGAAGGCCAGGACCGGGTCTGCGAAGGTCACGAGCGCGGCCGGCACCACCGCCAGCGGCTGGTACCGCTCGCCCAGGACCGGATCCCGGAACCGGTACTGCACAGGCACCGTGACCTCGAAGGAGCCGTCAGAGGTCTTCAGGCGGGCCCGGAGGCGGAAGGGCGCCGGGGATTCGGGCAGACCCGCCCAGGCCTCCGCGCCCGGCCCTCCCAGCCAGTGCGGCTGGCTCAGGGGCGTGTCCGCCGGCACGGCGAAGGAGAAGGCCACCTTCCGGGGTTCATTGTCGGGCAGGACTGCTCCCTCCCTCCGGGACTCCAGGGCCAGGCTTCCCGTCGGCGGCGCGGGGGCCTCGTCGGTGAAGAGGTAGTGGTTCCACAGCAGCCGCGTGGCCTGCCAGGGACGGAGGCCGGCCGCGATCTGTTCCGGGAAGCGGTGCGGATCGGCGGCGGCCTTGAAGGCCTCGATGGCCAGCAGGGCCGAGGCGGCGTGGTGGCCATGCCCTGCCCGCGCATCCGGCGGGAACCGCGTGAGGATGACATCCGGTCGGAAGGTGCGGATGGTCCGCACCACCTCGGCGAGGATCCGGTCGTGGCCCCACATCCGCAGGCTCTCCTCCGCCGTCTTGGAGAACCCGAAGTCCACGGACGAGGTGAAGTACTGCTCGGCGCCATCGACGCGGCGCGCAGCCAGCAGTTCCTGGGTGCGGATGGCCGCGAGGCCGTCGCCCAGCTCGGGGCCGATGAGGTTCTGCCCGCCCCCGCCCCGGGTGATGGCCAGGTAGGCCGTGCGGAGGTTGCGCCCCTTGGAGAGGGTGGCCAGCACGGCGGTGTTCTCGTCATCCGGGTGAGCCGCGAGGTAGAGGACGCTGCCCATGGTCTGGAGACGATCCAGCTGCTTCTCCAGCTCCGCCGCGTCCCGCACCGGCACCTGGGCCGAAAGTCCGGGCCCCAGTCCCACGCCCAGCGCCAGGAGGGGCGCCAGGAGGAGCGCCCGGCCCAGCGCTGAGGACGCGTTCCGCCATGCGGCGCAGTGGACAGGAAGGGTCGGGCGCAGGGCGGCAGGACGCGGCATGGGGCTCCTCGATCAGGACGGCCAGCATACCGCCGGGCCACAGAAGGGCGAGGACCCGGGGAATGGGGAGGGTGTTTTTCAGCCGAGCGACTAAACCAAGTACGACAATCTTCGTTGACAGCTACGAAACTTGTCGTATCTTTTCCGCATCCCCCTTCCGGAGCCCCTTCCCATGACCTCTGCCCCCAGGCCCACCGACGCTGAGCTCGCCATCCTCCGGGTGCTCTGGGAGCGGGGGCCCAGCACGGTGCGGCAGGTCTTCGAGGTGTTGGCGGCGGAGCGGGAGCTGGGCTATACCACCGTGCTGAAGATGCTCCAGATCATGCATGACAAGGGCCTGGTGGCGCGGGACGTCACGGACCGGACCCATGTGTTCACCGCCCGCGAGACCCAGGTCCAGACCCAGCGGCACCTGCTGGACGATCTGCTGGACAAGGCCTTCGGGGGCTCCTCCCTGAGCCTCGTCATGCAGGCCCTGGCCACCCGCCGGGCCAGCCGCGAGGAGCTGGCGGAGATGCGGAAACTGCTCGACCAGGCCGAAGGAGGGAAGCGATGAACCCCCTGCTCTCTGTCGTCCACGAGCCCTGGGCCCAGGCCCTGGGCTGGAGCCTGATCCACTTCCTGTGGCAGGGCGCCGCCCTGGGCCTGCTGGCCTGGCTGGCGCTGGCCCTGCTGCGGGGCGCCAGCGCCCGGGCCCGCTACGGCGTGGCCTGCGCCGCCCTCCTCCTGATGGCGGCCGCACCCGTGGCCACCTTCCTGGTCCTTCAGCGTCAGATCGTCCCGGCGGAGCCCCTCCGCCTGGGCGCGGAGGCCTCCGCGGTCCTGGTTTCCGAGGCGCCGCTGCCCCTGCGGCTGAAGATGGCCCTGGATCCCGCCCTGCCCTGGCTGCTGGGCGTTTGGGCCCTGGGCGTGGTCCTGCTCTCCGCCCGGTTCCTCGGCGGCTGGGCCCGCGTGCAGCGCCTGCGCCGCGAAGGGATCACACCGGCCCCTGCGGAGTGGCACCTGGTGCTGTCGCGGCTCTGCCGGGAGCTGAAGCTCTCCCGCACCGTGCGCCTGCTCCGGTCCGCGGCGGTGGAGGTGCCCACGGCCCTGGGCTGGCTGCGCCCCGTCATCCTGCTGCCCGCCTGCGCCCTGGCGGGCCTCGCGCCTCAGCAGCTGGAGGCCATCCTGACCCACGAGCTGGCCCACATCCGCCGGGGCGACTTCCTGGTGAACCTGCTCCAGTCCCTGGTGGAGGTCGCCCTCTTCTACCACCCCGCCGTGTGGTGGCTGTCGGCCCGCATCCGGCACGAGCGCGAGCTCTGCTGCGACGACGTGGCCGCCGCCCTCTGCGGCGATCCCCTGCTCCTGGCCCGCGCCCTCACCGATCTGGAGGCCTTGCGCGAGGCCGCGTCCCCCGCCCCCCACCTCGCCCTGGCCGCCAATGGAGGTTCCCTCATGCACCGCGTCCGCCACCTGCTCCAGCCCGCCCTTCCCGCCTCCAACGCCGCCCGGGCCGCGGCCCTGGCCCTGCTGGCCGCCTCGCTCCTGGGCGCCGGCGTGGTCCTCCAGGACAAGGGCAAGGAATCCAACCCCAAGGCCGAGCCGACCACCCGCATGAAGGTCATCGACGGGGACCGGAAGCTCGATCTCCAGATGAAGGGCGACGTGAAGCTCGATGCGACCGCCAAGGACCCCGTGGCCGTGCCCGGCGACGGCAGCTTCCGCGTGGAGGAGAAGAAGGCCGGAAAGACCCGTGCCTACAGCGCCTCCAAGGGCCAGCGCACCTACACCGTGGACGGCAAGGCGCAGCCCCTCGACGCCGAAGGCGAGGCCTGGCTGCGCGAGGCCGTGAAGGATGCCGCCAAGGCCCAGAAGGCCCGCGACAAGACCCACCGCATCGAGATCCAGACCCGTCGCCTGGAGGACCAGACCCGCGAGCTGGATATCCACCTGAAGGACCTGGACGCGCACCTGAAGGACCTGGACCGTCTTCCGGAGTTGAGCCCCGAGGAGCGCGCCAAGGTCCACGCCGACATCGACAAGGCGCGGGCCGAGATCGAGAAGGCCCGGGCGGAGCGCCGAAAGGTGCGGATGGAGGTGATCCGGAGGAAGTCCGAGGGGGGAAAGAACGTGGAGATCCTCACCGAGGACGTGGGCCCCGGCACCGTCGTGATCCGCAAGCGGGTGGACGGCAAGGACGTCATCGAGAAGCGCGGGAAGGTTCGAGGGGAGAAGAAGGGCGAGGGCGGCACCTGGACCTTCGTGGGCCCCGATGAGGAAGACATGGTCGTGGGAGTCCCCGGGGACATCGACATCCCCCCCATCCACATCCCCGAGATCCACATCAACCACCCGGGGGTCGAAGCTGATCCCCAGGCGGAGATCCGCGCCCTGCAGGCGGCCATGACGTCCATGCAGAAGCGCCTGGATCAGCTCCAGAAGCAGATGGCTGACGCGCCGAAGGGTGCCGCTCCCATCCCACCGCCGCCCCCTGTTGCACCGCCCGCGCCCCCGGCCCCGCCAGTACCTCCTGGGTCCTCAGCGAATTGACGCCTGAGCCCTCAGGGTGCCTCCAGCCATGCCCATGGCCGGGCAGGCCCCTCACCGTCATTTGGTGTGCAGCAAAGTCACCCCATCCCGATGGAGCCGGAGAACCTGCGCGCGATCCTGCTTCCACTCCGCCAGACCCTTTTCCCGGGCCTTGTCATCGAACAAGGCGGGCCGGAGTTCATGCGTGCACCTCAACGTCAGCTTCGAGGAGGACCCTTCTCTCTGGGCCTTCGCCGTCCAGTTGAGGGTCCGGAACGGGGAATCGAGGGTCAGCTCTGGAAGCAGCGGTTCGACCACCCATGGAAGCAGGTACGTGGCCTGGAACTCTAGCCTTCCTTGAAGGCGGGTCTGCACGGGGAGCATACGGGCCACGCCCACCTTTTGAATGATCTGGGGCACGGCGGGCAGTCCCCAGGTGACGAGGGTTTCGCCATTGGGCAGGGATCGGAGCGCCCCTGGCTGGGTGACTTTCGCAGTCACGACGAAGGGCTGGGAAAGATCGAGAGGATCCCCAGTTCGCTCGATCTCGAGGATCGCGGCCGGGACAAGCTCGAGGACGGTCGTCAGACGCTGCAGGATTCCCCTGGCTCCCTCCTTGAGCATGGCGCTCCTCAATCCGAACCGATCGCCAGTCTCCAGGAACCTCAGCTTGGCCCGGCACGTTCGTGAGGCGTCGACCTCCCCCTCCAGGAGGACCCGGGCGGAAGGAACCTCGACAGCGGATGCCGGGATGCGCACCCAGGCGGCCCCTCTCGAGGTGCAGATCATCACCCGCTGGTCCTGGAGGTAGGCCGGCAATCGGCCGAGTGGCGTGAGGCGGCTTGTCGGATCCACCAGGAGGAACCGCCCCTGGGGAGTATCCATCTCTGCCGGGAACCCGAGACTCTTCTCCAGCTTGATGGCACTGATGACATGGTCGAAGAGGTTGGGGTTCGGAACCTCACTGTCTTCGATGAACCCATGGCCGATGAGGGCCAATACCGGATGGACCTCGAGGTCCAGACCCTTGGCCTCGCTCAGCAGGCAGCAGGTGAGATCCTTGCAGTCGCCATAGCGATGACGCACGACCTCGGGCCCAGGATCGGGAAACCAGCCACGATCTGGGCTGAGGTAGACCTGCTTGTAGGTGAGCTCCTTCGCCATCCACCGGGAAATGGCCTTGAGCGCCTCCCCCGTCTCCATGCCACGGGTGTCCAGTGGCCTCGATGGTCGGAAGCGCGGCTGGTATTGCTGATCCACCCACTCGGCCAGCTTGTCCCAGTTCTCAGTGGACGGACCCTCGCGAAAATCGGGATCCTGGAAGCGGATCGTCACGGATGGAAAGGCATTCCTGGAATGGGGTGAGGCACCCTCATCCTTCGGGATGGCGGGGATGGACTCTGCCTTCACGAACCGACCCGGCATCACCTCCGGGTTCTTGAGCCAGGGATCCATATGCCGGACATCCAGCTGGACCGACACGTTCTGGGGGCTGCTGAACCACCCCCCCGGAGCAGCAGCCTCGAGTTCCCACCGACGGACCGGGTGCCTCTGCATGATCCCGGCCGTGGCCGTGGGACCCATCGGGTGCCGGAGCGATTCCTGGGATTCGAATGCCAGGACGCTACCCTTCATGACCCGGGGCAACCGGGCTCCCGTGGCGACAGCCGTGGTGATCTCTCCACCAAGGTCGGCGTCCAAGGTGACCACGGCCTCGGTGTCCAGTTGGGTGAGATCCCCGTCCGGGCGAAGGTTCCACCCCCTCAGCCGCCGAACCTTGCTCATGCCGCCTCCCAGGCCGAATAGGAAGTACGAGGCTTCTCCCAGGCCGCGATCATCCAGCACTTTGACGACCCGGAAGCGGTGGGTCCGGATCTCACCACGGCCGACATAAGAGAATTCGGTGCGATCGAGGAGTACCCACGCATCGGCCCCGGGGGGTTCAGGATCCCCCGAGACGGCCATGGCGGCGCGGGCAGCCCAGGAAGGCAGGTCCCGAAGGTCCTTCGTCAGCACACTGATCGGGAGGAGGAGGAGGAGAAGGCCAAGCCGACTCATCGAGCCTGCTCCAGACGGATGGTCTTGCCGAGCGATTCCCTGATCCAACCGCAAAAGGCCCGCAGCTCATCGTACGCATCTGCCTTCTCGAAGAACCCGGTCACATCCACCCGCAACACCACCCGCACCGAGCTAACACCATCCTGGGTCTCCAGTGCGGCGAGCCAGTTCACAGAACCAAACCGGTTCTGGCGCGTCAGGGGCGAAAGGGGCGCACATCGGTAGCCGGGGGGCATCCTGAAGCGTGAGACCGCGAGCAGGGTGCTCCGGTAAGGAAGGAGGATCGGCTCGGAACGAGACCCCGGAAACGCGTCGGGGATCTCCAATGGCTCGGGCAAGACCGGGAATGGATGGACTTCCCGCTCCCCTGTTGAATCGGATTCGCAGCGGCCTTCCACCCTCCAGGACAGGTTGTGGTAGGGATCCTGGGCATGCAGCACCTCGGTCTTCGTGAGCGCCAGATACTTGGTGGCATGCTCGAGGTCCTCCTTCAGCAGACGGTTCTGGCCCGGGCCATCGAGAGCGCGGAGCCGATTCCTGGCGAGGTAGTCTGGAAGCCCGGAGAATTCCGCCGTGGCCGAGAAGGACTCCCCCTCCTCGTCCAGGGACACCTGGTACTGGAACAGGCGCTGATTGGCCAATGCAGACTGGACTGGCAGGGTGTACGGCGAGGCCTTCCAGGTCCCAGTATCGATCAGTACGGCGCTCGTCCCCTGGTATTCGGGGGGAATGAGGCCCGGCGAGGCGAAGCGCAAGGTCGGATCCAGCCAGAGGATGCCCTTGCCGGGCTCCTCGACGCCGATCAGGTAGTGGGAATACTGATTCGTGTCCAAGATGTTGTAGTCGAACAGCAGGAGGTTCCGATCGGCCACGAGGCAGAGGAATGGTCTGATCCCCGCTTCCCTGAGCAGGTAGTAATACATGGACCGCATGCCGAACCGGGTGGTCACACCCAGCTCAGCGATCACATTCAGGTTCCAGGGTTTCCGGATGTTCCAGTAATCCAGCCAATCGCTGTAGTTATGAATCCCCTTATCTGCCGCCACTTCAGCGAATGTGCTCTGATCGAGGTTCCTGATGCGACCGTTCAGGCGCATGAGGAGGGCGCTCGCGCGGGCATGCGGCGTCGCGGGAAGATCCTTGAAGAGGGCCTCCCGGAGCGTATTGTAGACATCCCCCGTGTGCCATCGACGCTCAAAGACCGGTCGCAGGTCCTCCGTGGCGTGCTCGCTCCAGAATAGGTTCGCGCGGACACGCGGATCCTGCTCCTGCGCGGCTCCCTTCATGAGACTGCGCGCGACTTGCCGATCGAACACCACGATTCTCGGCAGGTCCAGGGCCGTTTTCAGTCCAAAGGGATCGTTCTGTTCGGGCGGAAGATCCAGGAGGACGAACTGTCTGAGCTTCGGCGCATCGATCACATTGGACCGGACTCCCTTGCCGGGCATCACCAGGTAGGAGCGGCGGACATCCTTTGCGATCTCGATCACCGCCCGTCGGACGGGAAACTTGCCTCCGAGATACTGGATGAAGCGGGAGGTGAGGAAGCCCAGCTCGGGCTCCTCCCAACGCGCCTCGAACACGCAATCGCCATTGATGCCTGGCGGGATGACCACGGTCCGTTTCGCTTCCCACCTGGTGGTCTCGATCTTCGACTTCACTTGGAAGTCCTTCAGGCTATCGAACCCGATGGACTTGCCATCCGGGTAACAGGTCCGACCTTTAATCTTCGGAGCGTCGCCCATGAACAGGGGCAGGCTGGCCGCCTCCCGGCCCCGATCGGCAAGGATCCTCACCCTATAGGTCCTGATCAGTTTCGACCTCTCGATGCCGTACTTGTCTTCGAGCACGATCGCGCCGGGTGCGCCAGCAACCGCGCCCTCCTTCATGGCCCAGACCTCGGCTGGAATGGGTTCCCAAGGTGCGGCCATGGCCCCTAGGGCAGTCAACACGGCGGCAAGCAGCAACAGAAGGTGTCGGATCAAGGAAGCCTCCTGCCAGGGCCTCCCGGGGCTTGAACCCCTTCGGCGAGGTCGCCGAAAGGGCACTTGGGATGGCCTGGTTTCATGGGATCTCGCGGGTTCGTCCCCCATGATCACCCAGGGGGCACCAGTGGGAAAGGCCTGCTGATTGGCGTTGGGCTCACACCCCCCGCAGGAACGCTTCCACCCGCTCCCAGTCCCGGGTCACCGGGAAGGGCGGGAGCGCGGCGCGGACCTGGGCGGCGTAGCGCTTCCCCAGGCGGTCCTCGCTGGGCAGCATGAGGCGCGGATCCAACACGGCCACCACGCCGCGGTCGCCTCGGGTGCGGATGAGGCGGCCGATGCCCTGCTTGAGCTTCAGCGTCATCTGGGGGACCTGGATGCCGATGAAGCCCAGGCCGTCGCGCTGGGCGTCCGCCTCGCGGATGCGCGCCTGGAGCACCGGATCGTCCGGGGGCGCGAAGGGCAGGGCCGAGACCACCACCAGGCTGAGCGCGTCGCCCGGCAGGTCCACGCCCTGCCAGAAGCTGGCCAGGCCCAGCAGCACGGCCGAGGGCGTGGCCCGGAAGCGGTCCAGCAGCTGGGTGCGGGAGAGGCCGTCGCCCTGCACGAAGAACGTGAGCTCCGGCAGTGCGTCCTCCAGCCGGGGGCGGAAGGCCGCCAGCATCTTGCGGCTGGTGAAGAGGAGGAGCGCCCGGCCCCGGCTGGCCCGCAGCATGCGCTCCATGGCGGCGAGCGAGGCCTCGATCCAGGCGGGATCGCCCACGCCGCCCCCGGAGGCCCGGCGCTCCGGCAAGTCCGGCGGGACGAAGAGCAGGCCCTGCGCCTCGAAGTCGAAGGGGCTTTCCACGTGCTCGGCCTGCTCCACCTCGGGCCGCGTGAGGCCCAGGCGCAGGCCCAGGCCGTTGAAGCCCCGGCCGTCCCGCAGGGTGGCACTGGTCAGCACCACGCTCTCGAAGCCGCGGCGCACATGCTGGTGGAAGAAGGGCCGCACGTCCACCGGGTTGGACTTGAAGTGGACGAGGTGCGAGCCCTCCCGGTTCACCGTGGACACCCAGCCCTCGGGCTGGGCGAAGATCTGCTCCATGCGCGAGAACGCCGTGCCCACGCGCTCCGCCAGGCGCATCCACAGCGGGTTCTCGGGATCGGCCCCCGCCAGGCGCCGCGCCTCCATCCAGAGGGGATGCCCCGCCTCCACCCAGGCCCCCACGGCGTCCGCCAGGGCCTTCATCTCCGGGCCCGGCGAGAGCAGGGGCAGCACGCCGCTTTCGAGGGGCACCCAGGTGAGGAGGTCCCCCCAGGCGCGTTCCCAGGGCTCCAGGAGCGCCATCAGGCCCGCACCCGATCCCTTGGCCGCGTCGCGCAGGTCCGTGAAGAGCAGCTGCATGGCGCGGCTGGACCAGGCCTCGGCGCAGCTCTCCGTGAGCTGCTCCTCCAGGTCGTGGGCCTCGTCGAGGATGAGCACCGGCGCGTCCGGCAGCACCTGGCCGAAGGCGGATTCGCGGAGCACGC
Source organism: Geothrix alkalitolerans (assembly GCF_022808885.1). NCBI lineage: Bacteria > Pseudomonadati > Acidobacteriota > Holophagae > Holophagales > Holophagaceae > Geothrix > Geothrix alkalitolerans. The sequence goes on from NZ_JAKZLE010000003.1 coordinate 121,194, forward strand.
GGTCCGCCAGCAGCAGCGCATGGTTGACGATGATGAGGTCGGCCTCGGCCACCTCCGCCCGCAGTTTCGTGAGGTAGCAGTCCTCGAAGCGGGGGCACTGGCGGCCCGTGCAGCGCTCGGCCCGGGCGTTGATCTTGTCCCACAGGGGCGACTCGCCCTCGCCGAAGCGGCCCAGGCCCTCCCGGTCGCCGTCCTGGGTCTCGCGGGTCCAGCGCTGGAGCGCCAGCCAGAGCTGCTGGTCGGCGCGGGTGAACTCCAGGTGTGCATCCGTGGAGACCGCCTCCCAGGCCGTGCGGCAGAGGTAGTTGGCCCGGCCCTTGGCGAGCACGGCCTTCACAGGCCGGCCCAGGATGCCCGAGGCCCGGGGCACATCCTCCTCCAGCAGCTGGCGCTGGAGCTGCTTGGTGCGGGTGGCCACCAGGATGGGGTGGCGGCCAGCGGCCAGGGCCGGCACCAGGTAGCCCAGGCTTTTGCCCGTGCCCGTGCCCGCCTCCACCGCCTGGATGACGGCCTCAGGCCGGTCCTCAGGCTCGCCGCCCTGGTTGCGCCAGGCCTGGAATCGGGCGCTGCCCTCCACCACCGCGTTGTGGACCAGCTCCGCCATGCGCCGCTGTCCGGGCCGGTCCTCGGCCCCGGGAAAGCAGGCGAAGATCCGTCCCTCCGGCGGGGCGAAGTAGCGGTCCATGGGATGCGCCATCTTCCCAGTGTCCCTCAAAGGCGGAAAAAGGGCGAATGGCCTTGCTCGTGTGGGTCGCAGGGATCGGCAATGCCTCGGCGCCCGGGACAGGCTCGCCGGGACCGGGCGCGGGGTCCAAGGGGGACGCAGAGGTGGCACAGCCGCCGGGCGGTCCCCCTTGATTATTTGTGATACTCCTTGCCGCGAAGGATCGTGAAGGCCCGGTAGAGCTGCTCCAGGAGCATCACCCGGCTCAGCTCGTGGGGGAAGGTCAGGGGCGAGAGGCTGAGCTGTTCTTTCACCTCGGCCTTGAGGGCCGGGTCGAAGCCGTGGCTGCTGCCGAGGACGAAGGCCAGGCTCTCGCCCCGGTCCATGCGCTCGCCCAGCCACCTGGCCAGGGCCTCGCTGTCCCGGAGTTTTCCTTCCGGCGTGAGCAGGACCGGACAGGTCACCGCCTTCAGCTTCGGCCGCAGGCGCTCAGCCTCCTCCCGGAGCCCCCGGACCGGATCCCCCTTCCCCTCCGCCAGTTCCGTCACCTCCATCCGGGCGTAGGGCCGCAGCATGTCCAGGTAGTGCCGCTCCAGCCCCCGGCAGGGTTCCAGGCGCAGGCGGCCGAAGGCGATGAGACCGATGGGATACACGATCCCATTGTGATGAATTTCCCTTGGCAGCGCAGTGGGAAGACTGCATCCTCACAATCATCCAGACCACCCCGTTCCGGAGGCTTATCCATGCGACGTACCCTGATGCTACCCCTTGCCAGTCTGCTCCTCGTGCCCGCGTTCATCAGCTGTGGCGGTGACGAAATCCCCACCACGCCCCCGCCCGCCGCCACCGAACCCGCCGACATCCTCTATCACCTGCAGTACCTGGCGGTGCGGAAGGACTACAAGCACGTGACCCTGATCGCGCCCATCACGCCGGACGTGGTGTTCCCCTCCGCGCGGCAGATGCACATGGACGCCAAGGCCCTGGGCCTCACGCTCACCCCCGAGGAGCTGAAGGGCCTGGGCGTCGAGCACCTGGCCGACAAGCTCGATTCCCTGCCGGGCGGTCCCGACCCCGTCAACTTCCCGGACTACACCATCAAGGACGCACGGCTGGCCTACAACGCCGGCATCTACCGCCTGACCAAGGGCCTCACCGCCAAGTCCTGGGGCAAGATGCGGCACATGGGCATCGTGGACAACACGGCCGCCCGCCAGTTCGGCTCCCAGACCATCGTGAAGGACATGTCCCTGGGCTTTGACGGCAACAAGATCCTCTCCGTCAGCTGCCTCAAGAAGCCCGATGGCACCTACGGCGTCTCCTTCATGCGCTACCTGGTCTCCCTCCAGGGCCTGAAGCAGTAGCCCCTGCGCCGGTCCCTTTCGCGCGGCCCCGGTCCCCCGGGGCCGCGCTATGCTTGGGGCGGCCCGGCGTCGGCCGGGCGCGAGAGGGGCACCCATGGCCGGGCAGACCAACCTCTTCGAGAACGTGAACCGGCAGTTCGACGAGGCCGCGGACATCCTGGGCTTCTCGCACGAGCTCCGCGAGCTCCTCAAGACGCCCTACCGGGAGATCACCGTGGCCATGCCCATCCGCATGGAGGACGGGACGCTGCGCGTGTTCAAGGGCTACCGCGTGCAGCACAACGGCGTGCGCGGCCCCCAGAAGGGCGGCATCCGCTTCCACCCGGACCTGGCCCTGGACGACGTGCGGGCCCTGGCCAGCCTCAACACCTGGAAGACCGCCGTGGTGAACATCCCCTTCGGCGGCGCCAAGGGGGGCATCCAGTGCGACCCCTCGAAGATGTCCCCGCACGAGCTGGAGATGCTCACGCGCCGCTACATCTCCAAGATCTCCATGGTGCTGGGCCCCACCCGGGACATCATCTCCCCCGACCTGAACACCAACGCCCAGATCATGGCCTGGGTCATGGACGAGTACGGCCGGAAGAACGGCCACCAGCCCGCCTGTGTCACCGGCAAGCCCCTGGAGCTGGGCGGCAGCCAGGGCCGCGAGGCCGCCACCGGCCGCGGCGTGGCCCTCTGCGCACGGGAAGCCTGGACGCGCGTGCTGGGCCGCGACCTGAGGGGCGCCCGGGTGACCCTCCAGGGCTTCGGCAACGTGGGGGGCCACAGCGCACGCTTCCTGCACGAGATGGGCGCCCGCGTGGTGGCCGTGGCCGATCTCGGCGGCGCGGTCCGGCGCCAGGAGGGCCTGGACGTGCCGGCCCTCCTGGCCCACGCACGGCAGAACCGGGGCACCGTGGCAGGCTTCCCGGGCGGCGAACCCTTCGATCCCGCCGAGATCTGGGCCCAGGAGGGCGACATCCTCGTCCCCGCGGCCCTCGGCGGGGTGCTCACCGAAACCACAGCCCCGACCGTGAAGGCCAGCCTCGTCGTCGAGGGCGCGAACGCCCCCACCACCCCGGAGGCCGACCGGATCTTCCGCGAGCGGGGCATCCTGCTGATGCCCGACATCCTGGCCAATGCCGGCGGGGCCACGGTGTCCTACTTCGAGTGGGTCCAGAACCTCCAGCACCTCTTCTGGGAGGAGGCCGAGATCTTCGAGAAGGAAGAAAAGGTCCTCCTCCAGGCCTTCCGCGACGTCGAGGAGCAGGTGCGCCGACACCACTGCACCTGGCGCACCGGGGCCCTGGTCCTGGCCCTGGACCGCGTGCGGAAGGCCAACGAATTGAGGGGATGGTAGGGATTCCCCGTCACAAGGGATCCGCATCCGGCGTTTGCGGGTGGCTTTTCCTTCGGCCGCCTGGGAAAATCCTCAGTTGGGCCGGGGGGCGTCCCGAACATCCGGCCAGGGAGGACCCATGTCCAAGAAGAACATCGTGCACGTGGTCGGCACGGGCACCATCGGCGAGCCGCTGATCGGCCTGCTGACCGAGTACAAGAAGGAGCTGGGCATCGATGACGTGACGTTCCACAAGAACAGCGTCAGCGACCGGCCCAAGGTGAAGGCCCTGCTCCGCCGCGGCGCGAAGCTGGTGGTGGACCCCGACAAGGCGGAGGGCTTCAAGGCCTGGGGCATCGAGCCCGCCATGTTCCACGACCAGGCCCTGAACGAGGCCACGGTCGTCATCGACTGCAGCCCCAAGGGCCTGGACATGAAGGAGAAGTTCTACACGCACTACGAGCACAACACCAAGGGCTTCATCGCCCAGGGCAGCGAGTTCGGCTTCGGCACCATGTACGCCCGCGGCATCAACGACGAGGTGCTCAAGCAGAGCGGCCAGTACGTGCAGGTCGTGAGCTGCAACACCCACAACCTCTCCTGCATCATCGACACCCTGGCCCTGGCCGAGGGCGATGACAACCTGCTGGAAGGCAGCTTCGTCTGCATGCGCCGCGCCAACGACATCAGCCAGGTGAAGGACTTCTGCCCCGCGCCCCAGGTGGGCACCCACAAGGACGGCAAGTTCGGCACGCACCACGCCCGCGACGCCTACCACCTGTTCCAGACCAAGGGCCTCGAGCTGAACCTCTTCAGCAGCGCCATCAAGCTCTCCACCCAGTACATGCACAGCCTCTGGTTCGACCTGCGCCTCAAGCGCCCCACCACGCTGGAGAGCCTCAAGGCCCGCATCAAGGCCAACGACCGCATCGCCATCACCGAGAAGAAGGACGCCAACACCGTGTTCTCCTTCGGCCGCGACCAGGGCCACTACGGCCGCATCCTCAACCAGACCGTGATCCCCCTCAGCACCCTCACCATGCCCAGCGAGACCCGCGTGGTGGGCTTCTGCTTCACGCCCCAGGACGGCAACAGCCTGCTGTCCAGCGTGGCCGCCGCCCTGCACTTCATCCACCCGGACGACTTCGAGGAGCGCATCCAGGTGCTGAAGCCGTACTTCTTCGATGAAGTCTGATTCGATGCGGGTCGCGCAGTGAAGCCCGGGGGGCTTCACGAAGCGGGGCCCCGCACGGATCAGAATCATGCCGGCGTGGGTCGCCACGCCCGCAGCCTCGAATCACTTCGCGGTTCGACTAAGGGAGAAAGGGCCCGCTTGCGGGCCCTTTCTCGTGGAATCCTTTTTCTGCTCGGGCCGCGCAGCGCCCCGAGCCTTCCGGGGCGCCCATGCAGATCACGGCCACCTACACCCTGACGCCCGATGAGGCCCTGCGGGGCACCCGCGCCTTCAAGCGCCTCTGGTACGCCCTGTCGGTCCTGTGCGGCGCCCTGCTGCTGATGGGGGGCCTCGGCCGGATCGGGCTCGCGCCCGGACAGCCGGGCCCAGGCCTCTTCCTGGCCTTCAACGGCCTGCTCCTGATCGCCCTTCCGGAGGCGGTGCTCCGCTGGGGACGCCGGCGCCGCGGCAGCCAGCCCTACCCGCCCATGGAGGTGCGCCTGGACGACGAAGGCCTCTCCCTGAGCACGGCGGCCACCGAGGGCGGCCTGCCCTGGGGCGCCTTCACCCGGGTCGTCCGCCGCAGCGGATTCTGGATCTTCCGGGTTGGCCCCTCCCAGGCCGTGCTTGTGCCCGAGCGGGCCCTGGAGGCCCCAGCCGCCGCAGACCTGGAGGCCTTCCTCAGGGGCCGCGGCCTGATGGGGCGATGAACCTCGCCGGCCCTGTCCAGGACGCGGCGCCCGGCCTCCTGGGCGCGCACCTCGCCCGTGAAGGCGTCGTCCTGCGCATCACGGAAGTGGAGGCCTATGGCGGGCCCGGGGACAGCGCCAGCCACGCCCGCCACGGGCGCACGCCCCGCAACGCGCCCATGTGGGGGCCACCGGGTCGGGCCTACCTCTACTTCTGCTACGGCATGCACTGGATGCTGAACGTGGTGACGGGCCCCGAAGGCGAGGCTTCCGCCGTGCTCATCCGCGGGGCGGAGGTGGTCTCCGGGCTCGGGACCGTGCTGGCGCGGCGTCGGACGGCCAAGGCCTCGCCCCAGCTCTGCGCGGGGCCCGGCAAGGTGGCCCAGGCCCTGGGCCTCGACCGCGCCTTCGACGGCCACGACCTCCTGGCCCCGGGCGGCCTGGAGCTGCGGCCCGGCCCGGCCCCTGCGGCCATCCTCGCGGGCCCGCGCCTGGGCATCGCCTTCGCCACCCCCGAGGACCGGGCCCGGCCCTGGCGCTTCGCCGACGGGGACAGCCGGGCCGTGCTGCAGCGGGCCGCCCTCCTCCCCCGCTGAGGCGCCTATCTTGGAGACGTCCAGGAGGCCGCCATGCCCTACGTGAACATCCGCATCACCCGCGAAGGCGCCACCGCCGACCAGAAGGCCCGGCTCATCCAGGGCGCCACCCAGCTCCTCGTGGACGTGCTGGGCAAGAATCCCCAGACCACCGTCGTCGTCATCGACGAGGTGGAAACGGACAACTGGGGCGTCGGCGGCGAGACCGTCACCGCCCGGCGGAAGCAGGGACACTGAAGCGGAGCCTTGTGCAGGCGCTCTCCCGCCCCCATACTCAGGATCCGCCCGATTCGCACCCTTGAGGGGGAACGAGACGACGGCACAGCCCTTCCTCGGGAGGTGATCACCACACACGGGGGTGACCGGTTTCGACAGGTCCCGACCATGTGGGTCGCGCAGCAAAGCCCGGTGGGCTTCGCGAAGCGGGGCCCCACAGGGAGGGAATCATGCTGGGAGCAGTCGCATCCGAGTTGAAGCAATCAGAACACACGGGGGTGACCGGTTTCGACAGGTCGTGATCCGGGTGCCTGGTGCAGGCGGGGGTTGGACGGCTGGCCCCCTCATCAAGCCGCCCAAAACAAACTGCCAACGATAACTTCGAACTGGCTCTCGCTGCCTAGGGCAACCTAGGTTCCGAGCGAGTCCCCGGGATCTCTGGGTACCGGGCTCGTTAAACCTCTGAAAGGGTGGCTTCGGCCTGCCGGACAGCGGCACCAGATGGGCCGCCGCGACGCCCCCTGACGGCGGCCGAGACCAGGGGGCACACGTCCCGAGCGGCTCGTCCGTTCCCCGCCGGGAGGTTCCAAGAGCGGACCAAGCCTGTGGAAGAGCCGCCATCCGGCATGTCTTGGACGTGGGTTCGAGTCCCACCACCTCCACCACAAAATGAGGCCCCATTCGGGGCCTCATTGTGTTTTGAACCATAACTTGGCCGAACGGACAGGTAATGGTTCAAAACACGAGTGGCCATTTTATGGTTCATAAACCCGGCTTCGCCGCCATTGGGGCATCCGGCGCTGAAGCTTCCAGAACTCGAACGATCCAGGTGACCCTCCGAAGGCCAGGAGGTCCATTCCTATCAGGCGCGAATGGTAGGCCGACTCCTTTGGGCAGATCCCGGCACTTTGGAGGGAGAGGAGATTCCTTCTCCCGACAGAGAGGATGTTGGTAAAATTCAGCTCACATCAATCCAATTCGTGATTTGTGAGGGATCTGCAGCGATGGACGGTCGGTTACAGCTTTACCGGGTTCTCGACCTTCAAGCATTGCTGTGTAGGGGGTTACATCATGCTTAGCCTCCTTGAACTTCGACATCTTTTCGAAACTCTTGGGACGCCTCCAGCCGGCAGAGCTCTCATTGAAGAAGCTCGCCGGAACGCACCGGTACGAAAGGTCCGCTCCAATAGCAACAACGTCATCACCCGCTTCGCGAGTCGAAAGATGGGCTGCTTCATCGACACCGAGAGTCGGACGGTGGAGTACCCGGCCGTAGTCATGTACGAGCATGACGACAAGGTCCTGGAGTACTACGCCCAGCCCGTGAAGCTCGATTTGAAGTGGCAAGCGCCTAGTGCCAAGAAGCCTTTCAGGGTCCAGCACACCCCAGACATGCTCGTGATCCGGAAGGATGGCTTTTGGATCGAGGAATGGAAGGAGGAGAGGAAGCTTCAAGAACTGCAGAAGAAGAGCCCGGAGCGGATCTTCAAGGAAAGCGGGGAATGGCGGTACCCGGCAGTTGAAGAGAAATTCCGAGATCTGGGCATCAGCTATCGCATTCGCACAGCGGATGAGCATCCCCGAACCTACATCCAGAATTTGACGTTCCTATCTGACTACCTCGACACGAGGTGGCCTAGCGTAGACGACAAAAAGCTGGCGGCGATCCTCGCTCAATTTCAGGACCAAGCCGCCATCCCGCTACTTCACCTTATCGAGAGGGGGAAAGCAGCAAGTTCAAACCTCGGCGAAGAGATCCTCTATACGTCGGATGAGATTTATAAAGCCATCGCAGATGGGGCCCTGAGCTTCGATCTGATGGGAGATCTCTTGTCCGATACGCACCGTGCCATGGTTTATCGAGACCCGAAGGCCCTGGAGCTGGGCCTCACGATCATCGATGTAGAGGTGATTGATGAACATCCAGCTGACCGAAGGGACGTCTCAATTGATTCCGGCTGCCAGGTGGACTACGACGGAGTGACCTACACCGTCGTCAGGGTAGGCGCTAAAACCGCCACCTTGCAGAGTCAGGACACAACCTTTGACCATGACGTATCCGCACTGGTGGACAAGCACCAGCGCGGGATCCTGACGGTCCATTCAGTCAACGCTGTCCCTTACAAGACGCTGGCTTCATTCGAACAGCTCACTCCAGCTCGAGTGGAGGAGATTTTGAAGAGACAGGCGATCCTCGATCAGGCTGACCAGGGCATTGTTCCGGTTGGCGTGTCGGAACGCACCCTCCGTCGTTACCGGGCCATGGTCCGAAAAGCAGGCGAGCACCCGGTGGATCAACGGATCGCGCTCGCATCGCGGGTCGGAGAGCGTGGATATCGTGACCGGAGACTCTCTGACCGAATGATTGAACTCGTGGCCGAGGTGGCACGCGATCACTACAACAACGCCAGGAATATGAATAAGACCACGGCGTATAAGTTCTTCGTGCTGGCGTGTGAACGCGAAAACCAGACTCCGTGCTCTATGAACACGTTCAACAAGGAGCTTGAACGGCTTAAGTCCGATAAGGCCCGAATGGGCAAGCGCCTGGCGTATCAGAACGAGCCCATCGTATGGTACTTGCAGCTCACGGAGCCCGTGCACGGCGTGCGTCCGTTCCAATATGTCCATCTTGACCACACTCAATTGGACCTACAGCTGGTGGGATCCGAGTCGCGAAAGAACCTCGGGAAGCCCTGGCTCTCGCTCGCCATTGACGCCGAGTCGCGGGCAATCCTCGGCTTCTACGTCACCTTCGAGGCGCCTTCGTACCGCTCCTGCATGATGGTCATCCGCGACATCGTGAGGCGCCATGGACAGATGCCAGCGATGCTCGTGTTGGACAATGGGAAGGAGTTCCATTCGAGGGCCCTTACCAGGTTGTGTGAGCTGTACGGATGCAGCATCAGGTACCGGCCTGGTGGGAAGCCCAGGTACGGATCCGTCATGGAGCGGATCTTTGGGACGACCAACACGCAGTTCATTCACTCGCTCGAGGGCAATACCCAGCTGATGAAGAACCCGCGTTCGCTAACGAAGGCGGTGCTCCCAGAAAACTTTGCGGCCTGGAACCTCTCCCAGATCCATGGTGCGTTTGAAAAGTTCTTCTTCTCGCTTTACGGCACCACGGAACATCCGGCCCACGGCATGACGCCTGAGGAGTACCTCAGGCGGAGGTTGGAAGAGACAGGAGAACGGCAACATCGCCTGGTTCGGTTCGACGATTTGTTCCGGATCGAAACCTGCCCGCCGCCTTATGACCGCCCCACCCGAGTTGTCGATCACCAACGAGGGATCAAGATCCGGAGCCTCTATTTCTGGAATGACATATTCCGGAGGCCTGACCTGAAGAACAAAGAGGTGGCGGTACGCATGGATCCATGGGACCCAGGTACCGCCTACGTCCTTGCCAAGGGGCAATGGGTGATCTGCGTGTCCAAGATCCAACCCATGCTCAGCAAATACACGGAGGTCGAGCGCCGCTACCTCTTCGAGGAGATTGCCAAGCGATCCGGCAGCCGGGTTGGCTCTTTGACCCCTCACCGTCTGAGCGAGTGGGTCAGCATCCTTGACCCGAAGAATTTCAACCCTGAACTCTCAGACCGGCAGGAGGAAAGCAAGGCCTTATACGGCGCATTGGGAATGACCAAAGCCGTACCAACGCTCCCGCCGCCCAAGCCAGAACCTGAGCCGGTCGCGGTTGTGCCCTTTAAGGCATTAAAACCTAGGCCGGTCGCTACAACCAAAGCCAGCGAGAACGTCACAAAACGTAGGCCTGCTGCCCCACCTGAGGAAGAGTTCGATGACTACTCACTTCTCTAACCAGGACATCGAGTCTCTCAACAAGGAGCAGGTTCTCCGCTTGTCTGAGGAAGATCGGCTAGCCTATTTCCATGCCGTGCGACTGAATCACCAAAAAGTCAGCCATGCGATTTCGGACCTCAAGCTGATGGCCAGGCCTGGGGCTGGCTCAGACATCACGCTCCTGGTCGGTCCAACTGGCGTGGGGAAGTCCACGGTTGTTAACGTGCTCCGTGAGCATGTCCTCAAGGAGAACCAGGCACGTATGAAGGAGGATCGTGCGTTGATCCCCATCGCCGTGGCAGAGGCGCCGGCATCGGGTGAGCGAGCCTTTTCCTGGAGGATCTTTTACCAACGCCTTGGCGAATCACTCCAAGAGCCTCTCATGAGCAAAAAGCAGGAGACAGTGACCAAAGACGGCCGAGTCACCGTGCGCCCGGCTTCAAACTCGGCGACGGTCGCAGCGCTCCGCACCTCCATCGAGAAGGCCTTGGTTTATAGGAAGACCTCGATCGTGGTGGTGGATGAGGCGGTTCATCTTCTGCGCAATATCCAGGGGAGCACGCTTGAAAACCACATGGATGCCATCAAGTCGCTGGCCAACATTTGCGGCGTGAACATGATTCTGGTGGGGTCTTACGACCTGGTCGGGTTGGTGAACCTGAGTGCACAAGTGGCGCGCCGGACCACGATTGTGCATTTTCCCCGTTACTTCGGCGATGAGGACCGGGATGTTCATGCCTTCCGGAAAGTTCTCGCGAAGCTCTCGGGCTATCTCCCTCTCGAAGGCGAAGTGGACCTATCTCAGTATGCCGATGACCTCATGCAAGCATGCGTCGGATGCGTCGGAATCCTCAAGGACACACTCTCCCGAGCTCTGGCACTTGCCCTGAGAGACGGAGGGAAGCTGACGGAATCTCACCTAGAGAAAGCGATCTTGTCGCCCATGCAACTGAAGGCGATTCTGCAAGAAACCTTGGAAGGCGAGAAGCTGATGCGGACACGTGCCTTTGGGAGCGGATCGTTCAAAGCATCCGCGGAACAGTCTAGGGACATCGAGCTATTGGTGGCTGGCGAGCCATGAATTGGCCCGTTCGGGAGTTTGCACTATGGAGGTTGTAAAGGTAGGGCCAATTCAGACAGTTCCTGATCGGAGCGTCCTGGTTCCTCTGGAACCTATCGGACTTGGGACCATGCACGTCGAGAGCCTATCCAGCTACTTCCAGCGCCTGGCCGACCATCACGACGTGTCCCCCAAGGTAATCGCCAGAGAGTTCGTACTACCAAGGCTGGGCTTCAACAATCGTGTCGGCGAGGTTCAAACAGACAGGTACTGGAGGTCGTCATTCTTTAGCGGGATGGGCGAGGTACCGGAGCAATGGTGCAGGATCCTGAGCGATCTCACGGGTGTGACCAGCTTACGACGATTGAGCCTCCTCCCCTTGCACGGCCTCATTGGTATGCATGGGAGTGCCAGTGAGGTGCGGCGCTGGTGTCCCCACTGCATTGTTGAGTCCGAGGCTAGGGATCAGCCCTACGGGCAGCTCCTCTGGGAGATCGGGTGCGTGAAGGCCTGCCCGAAGCATGAGGTTCTCTTGGTTTCGGGCCATGGCTGCGGACCAGGGGAGGCCATCCCCCCCCTGAGGATTAAGCCACTCCCCCATCTATGCTGGTCATGTGGACTTCGTTTGTCTCTCGCGGTCGACGATTGCATAGCCGCCGCGACTGACTCTGAAGTGAGGTTTGCCAGGGCCGTTGGGGAGGTTTTGGCGGGTCCGCTCTTCCAGGACGGGCCGCACGAGGTAGGCCGAACCATTGCGGACTTTCTCACGGATGCGATTCAGTCCGTCGATGGCGGGTATGGAAATCGGGCTGTGCGAAGGACCGGAGCGAGTAAAGCCGACATCAGCGGTTGGAAGAACGGGCGACACCTTCCAAGCCTTCCGCAAGCATTCATGTTGGCGAATACCTACGGCGCCCAACTCTCCGATGCCCTGGTTGGAAGGGGAGGGATCAGGGCGTACGGAGCCCTCGAAGGTGGCGCGCCTCGACGCGTCAGCTACACTCCATATCGGGACAGGTCGCTCAGCTGGGACACCGAAGCAAAACGTCACGAGATTCTGAGTTCTGCAGTACCGCCGTCAGCAGCTCAGGCAGCCGGAATGCTTGGGACATCAGCCAGGGAACTCCGAAGGCTCCACCCGGACTATTGCCACCAAGTCGCTGAGCGCCATGCTCAGTGGGTTAAGCGTGAAACTGACCGGCAAAGAAAAGAGCGGCTCCTGGTAGTGGAAGAGCTTGTGAGCCAGATGGTCTGCGAGGGTGCCATCCCTACCATCGCAAGACTGGAAGACCGCCTCGTCGGAATACCGAGGTCGTTTCTCTTCAAAGAGCGGGCGGCTTGCAAGAAGATTTGTGAAACGGCCAAAGCCAGTCTCGGGATGACGCGTACAACGGAGAGAGATCTAGTTGACGCGGATATGAACACGACTTGATGTCGCAGATTGCGATATCAAGTCCGGGAACCCTGATCTACATGCGGATGGAAGGTGATCCCCAGGAAACCAATCAGTGCAGCTGACCCGTCACAAAGTCGACCTAGCCTCTGGTGAATCGTCCCGATTCTCCACGCATTGGCCACCTTGAGGGTTTCACCCAGCTTGTTCTCTTCTCTGACTGAGCCCGGCAGGCTCCCCGACTCCCACTTCTACCAGACGTCTAACGTCATAATTATTTGATATTTAACAATCCGTCTCTGAGACAGGCGCACAAAAATGAAACGCATGGGCATAACGGAGTGCTCAAGCCATCAGCGGGTGACCCATATTCTGGGGCTTCACATCGCAAAGATGTGATACTTTCCTCCCATTAAGCATCTAAATTGAACCGGGGGAGGAACGATGGCCGCGAGGAAAGCCGGTAGTTCATTTGATGTTGAGCAGGTGAAAGCAATCTTCGATGAATTGTCGAAGGTGCCTTTCTACATGCCGCCATACAAGGTCCCCACCCCTCCCTCTACACCCCTTATGCAGGACCCGAAGACAGGTCATGTGATCTCTCGCTTCAGGTACTCGGATGCCACCTCCTGCATACCAGAGGAAGGGTGATGGGGAACTGGCACGATCTGAATACCAAGATTCAGAAATTAATGCAGCAAGGGCATTATCAAAAGCAGTCCGCATTCGATCAGGTTCGCCGAGACGCTTTGGAAGCCCTTCATAAGAAGACAGGACGCAATGTCATCGTTTACTACTCTGGATGGCTCCAGAAAATGGACCTCCAACGCAGCCATGGTCGTGAATTCTCAATCCATGACGGAGACAAGAACGGGTTCATGGCGGTTATCCACAAACTCGACAGATCAGTTGGACTGGATCTCTTATTACACACGCCGGGAGGAGACCTCGCCGCCACCGAGTCCCTCGTGGATTATCTTCATGCCAAGTTCGATGATATTCGGGTAATAGTCCCCCAAATTGCAATGTCAGCCGGGACCATGATCGCCTGTTCCGCAGACCGAATCATGATGGGTGATCAATCGAATCTAGGCCCAATTGATCCGCAGATCGGAGGCACTCCAGCACACGGGATCATCGAAGAATTTGAACAAGCCGCAAAGGAGATTAAGCAGGACCCCAGCCGGATTCCATTGTGGCAGCCGATCATCGCTCAGTATTCACCTAGCCTCATCGGAGAGTGTAAGAAAGCCACCCACATGAGTCAGGAGATGGTGAAGGAATGGCTAAGGAATCGCATGTTTGGCGATTTGGCAACCACCACCGCTGCCCGGAAAGCTAGAAAGGTCGTAAAGGAACTTGGTGATCACGCAACCACAAAGAGTCACGCAAGACACATCAGCAAGGCCAAGGCGGAATCCATCGGCCTTGTCATCGAGTCCATGGAAAAGGATGATGCGCTTCAGGACGCGGTTCTAACCGTGCACCATGCATGTGTTCACACTCTCACATCGACGCCGGCACTGAAGATAATTGAAAACCACAAGGGCGCAGCATTTGTCGAATTGGTTTTAGCACAGCAGGGATCACAAACAAGAGGTTGATAATTACTCGCTCGGCATTTCATTGATGGAAGCCTAGCGTCACTTTCCCCTGGGCACTTTTTTGTTTGCGTTGCGAAATCCATCGCCTCCTAAAGCGATCACGCATCGCCTGAAGTTGTGCTCATGGCCTCAATTGGATTCATCCCGTTCGACAGTGAGTCTCATGGTTCAGCGGGATGATTATTTCCGCAGGCTCTCAATGATCGCTCGGGATATATCAGAGAGCGAGATGCCGGCGGGGATATGCTCTACGTGAGCAGAATCCAGAATGACGGTTGTGGAGAACTCCGGGCTATCCCCAGCCCCGCTAAGTGCCAATTTGCTTTCGTGTCCAATTTTTCGTAAGAATCTTTGTCGATCTGCAGTGACTCGCGCAGCAGTCATGTTGCTCCCCTGATCGAGAATGGGGAAGTCGGGCGCGTGCCTCTTGATTAGTCTGACCAGTGATTCCCCAACTGATAGATCGTCCGTCCCCTGAACAAGCCTGTCGATGGTCGCATCATCGATGGCTTGCATGATCCTGTCGAGAATTTCTAGAGTATGGTGCTTCGTTCGTGCCTCATTAAGACAGCTTCTCTGAATTACCTCTCGGAGAGCGCCCCGCTGTCGGCATCTTTCGTCCTCCGGCGGGTGATAGACGACAGCTTTTGGTAGTCCCTCAATTGAGGCACGCAGTTGCCTATAGAGTTTGACTTCCTCGTAAACACCACCTGATACATCGCCCTCTTTCTTTGAAAATGGGCGAAAGACAGCAACACCCCCGGTACTTTGTGTAACGAGTTGTCGGTCTCTCCAATTGATTTGGTCCTCGATGCGATCCTGTAGCAGGTGCACTAATACCTGCGTCTTGAAGACCTGTTCATCAAGAATAACTGCGGCATTATCTGGATTGGATCGATCAAGCAGTTCGGGCTCTGCGATACGGATCTCCCGGTTCCCGGACGAGTCTTGGAATGGGGGCCACCTTGGAGTCACAGCGCTTCCATTAGCCGTCGGGTCTTTCGCGAACCGAAATTCGTCAATGGCTGTCGGTTCAATTAGGGCAATTGCGTCAACTTCGCGCAATTCCGCAGACAAAGATTGGACCGACTGAACAACTGGATCATCTGCCCTCATTCCGGCCTTTCGCGGTGCAGAAATCGGATGAGAAATGTATACAGGTCTGCAATCCGGGTTCGTGAGGAGGCGCTCAAAAGTCCGGAATGGGTGTTTCACGGCGAGATGAACGAAGGGCTTGCCTCCAACAGTTGTTGCAATGTCTTGAGAGGCGCGGTACTCAAACTCACGCCAGGTGGCAACAGTGAAAAGTTGTCGGATTCCTACGTGTGAGCCGCGCAACCCTGGTTCGAATTGGAAAAGTCGATCATCGCCACGTAAGCTCGCCACGATGTCATATATGTCATCGAGTAGGTTAACAACCCGATCTACTTCGAATTCAGCGACTACCCCAGCAAGAGCTGGATGATTGACAGGTGAGATGAAGGAGGAAGAACTAACCAATCGCCAGCAAGCATGCAGGCTTAGAACGATGTGCCGCTTGCCATTCGTGCGATGGGTATGAACTTCAGTCATTGCCGATTGCAGTGCCTTGGGCCACAGCTTGCGAAGAGTTGGTTCGGGAAGTTGAAGCAAATCCAGGAGGGTCACACGATCGATAGCCCCCCCGACATAGGCCTCTACCTCCTCCTGCCCAATCAACGTCAGATGATGTTCCACCTTTACGAATGCCCGATCGTCATGTCCACGAATAAAAGTATCCAGGGCAGACGAAACACCACAGCCAGGCATGCCGGTGACGATTGTGAACATGGTGGTGGGCCGAAATTAGGTCAGAGCTTCTATGGAGTAGTGCATGGCTATCGCCGCACTGATGTTTCCGAACCCAACAAAGTGCTCCACACGATCCGCAGAGCGGAGAACCAAAGATGGGCGGTATTCGGACTCACCAGGTCCTTGGCTCACCTCGGCCGCAATCTCAAGCCGAGAGATCAAATTCTGCACGAGACTTGAATCCTCTGATTCGTCTAGAAGGACCTTGACTTCAGGAAGCTCCCTGTCCGTGAGCCGATACCTTGCCGCCATGTGCCCCCCCTAACGAATGGAACTGTAAACCCAAGATGCTATCAGCCTTTCTATCGGCACATGGAGGATTCACAAGCACATAAAAAATCGATCTCCCGCGGAAAAAAGACGGTCGGGCATGTCCAAAACGGATGCAGAAGTCAGCCTTGCGGCTTACTGAAGGAAAATAGAGACCTAGCTTGGCAAGTCAATGGCGTGGGGACCACGTGCCACAGACGGGTGCCAGGACCCTAGTTGGCCAGACCTCTTGAGGGCTACCGCCCACCTCCACGATGCGAGAGGTCAGACATGTGGGCCCAACTACCCCCCCCTTGGCCGTCCGCACAGCCCATTAGCTGGAACTCCCCCTTTGTTCTCATCCAGCCTCCTACAAGCTAACAACGCGGTAACAGACTCCTCATTGGTTCGTTCCTACCTTGAGGGTGCGGCGAGTGGGGAATCGCCCCCACACCCAAAGCCCCCTCAGATAGGAGAGACCCAATGCACCAGGTGCACTCGATCCACGTGTTCATCAACAAGAAGAAATTCGAGCTCGACGACCCAGTGCAGCTCGGCGCGTCACTGAAGCAGCTCGCCAATATCCCCGATGGCGATGTCCTCTTCCTGCAGCGAGAGGGAGGGGATGACGTCATTGGGAATGATGTCAGGGTGACCCTCAAGAACGGAGATCACCTTCATAGTCAGCCTGCCGCGGACTACGGGCTTCAGCACTCAAAGGTCGTTGAGGAGCATCTCGCCGCCCACGAGTTCTCGCTTCACGAAGGCCCGGAGGGGTGGTCATTTCTCGTGATCGCTGACTACTCCCTCCCTTCAGGTTTCCGACCGGACAAAGTACAGCTCCTTGTGAAGCTGCCGCCCACATACCCAGATGCGGCTCCCGACATGTTCTGGGTTCACCCAGAAGTGCAGACGCCGAACGGGACTGTCCCGCGTAGTACTTCCTCCGAACGGATTCTTGAAAAGGACTGGCAGCGGTTCTCCTGGCACCTTGCGAATGGAGCGTGGAAACCAGGCGTCAGCGATCTTGGTGACTACTTGCGCTGTGTTCGGGCACGCTTCCTTCGGCTGGATTGAGGTCCATCATGATTCTTCGAGTTCTAGAATCCAGGTGGACACCCTTCATTAACGCCCTTCGTTCTCGGAGGGATGTTGAAACGGCGGGTATTGTCCTTGCTGAAAGACTACATGGTGGAGGAGTCCTTCTGGCTCGACACCTGATTCCAGTTCCGGAAGACGGTTACCAAATTCGCCAGATCGATCAGCTGCGAATTGACCCTGTAGCCATCAACCGTCTGGTGAGAAGCGCGCGTGATCAGGGCCTGAGCGTCCTCACTGTGCATACTCACCCAGGAACCAGAGAACCTTGGTTCTCTCTGGCGGATGATGCCGGTGATTCTCGTCTGATCCCGTCCTTGTTTTCACAGATGTCGGGCCCACATGGTTCGATCGTAATTGCCGGTGAAACAGGAATATCGGCGGGAAGAGTTTGGACCGAATCAGGCCATAAAATACCGCTCGGAATACGCGTCATCGGACAGACGCTCCACGTGACACCCGCGGTATTCGATGACCCAGTTCATGGGAGCTGGTTCGACCGCCAGCAACTAGCGCTGGGAAAGGATGGGCAAGCGGTCCTGCGTGACTTGAATGTGGCTGTGATTGGCCTCGGTGGAACGGGGTCCTTGGCATTCACCCAACTCGCCCACTTAGGTGTTGGGAAGATCACAGTCATCGATGGTGATTTAGTCGAGGACTCCAATGTAAGTCGCATCATCGGGACGACCAGTAATGATGTTGGCGTCACGAGTAAGGTCGAGATCGCGATCAGGTACGCACGCAATCTTGGGCTCGGCACCCAAGTTCGTGCGCTGACGGGCCGACTCGGGTACGAAGTCCTGACAGATGAGATCGAGGATTGCGACATTATCCTTTCGTGTGTCGATCGACACACCCCTCGTGCCTTACTGAACCGCCTCGCTTATGAGAGGGCAATTCCTGTCATCGACATGGGGAGCGCCTTTCGAGTTGATCAAGACGGCAAAATCGTTGCCGGTGCTGGTCGAGTGGTAGTTGTAGGCCCAGGCCGACCCTGTTTGGGGTGCTGGGGCCACATTGACCCAAAGCGATTGCGGATTGAAGCCATGACCATGGAAGACCGAGCGCGCGAGGTTGCAGAGGGCTACATTGAGGGCGCGGACATACCCCAGCCGAGCGTGGTCTCGTTCAATACGATGATCGCTGGGGCCGCCGTTATTGAGTTCCTGCGGGTGGCAACTCGGTTCGCGGGGGCCGACGATCCGCCGATGCGTCTCAGCTTCGATTTCGAATCAGGAACAGTTCGTAGGAACCGTCTAGCGGAATCTGGTGCTTGCACGATCTGTTCCTAATAATTGCAGATACGCTACAAACTCAATGCGATAACAAGGTTGTAAATGTAGAATATCCGCATCGCTTCATTACAGTGGTGACGAGGAATCGCGATTTCGCCTTGCATTGTTCAAAAGGGTCAACATGCAACTACCCCTCGCATATCTCGACGGTTCAGTGGTGGAGGAGGTCTCACTCGACCTCTGGCGAAAACTATTCCTAGTCGTCGGCTGGCCTGAATCTCTCAAAAGCAAAAAGAAGTCATTCAACCACGAAGAGGTGCTCGCGGCCCTTCAGGGTGATGACCTTTCTGATGACCTGCTACAGGCGGTGGAGGCTCTAAACGAGCTAGGGACTGAGTCCGGTAGAGAGGCCATCGAGATTGCGATGAAGGACCGCAGAGTGCTTCCGGAGGCACTGCAAATGGATGTTGGTGAGCGTGAGCTTCCCATCATTTTGTTTTTGGCTCAAAAGGGAAACGCTGCTCTCGCTGAGGTCTTCCTACGGGCACAGGCCCAAATCCAAGACGGCACAGACCGTCGGCGGTACCACGAATTCATGGGCAAGGAGGCCAAGCCAGTCAGCCATTTGGCAGAAAGTCGGGGCACCTTACTCGATGAGACCAAGCGATATTGCATTGAGCAAGGCCTTGGCGACCACGTGCAGGTCACAACCTTTGAGGATGATGGGGCCTACATCTTTCATGTTCTTCGTAGCCACCACATGAAGAAACCCCTGGCTGTCGTGCCAGGGCACGGGGCCAGGGCGACGATTGCATACCGACCGGTGCACGCAGACACCCTCAGGTATGACGCGTCTGTAGGACGTCTCAGAATTTCCGTGCGCGCCTCCTCCATGGTGGAGTACTACCGCAAGGCTCTTGCCAGGGCCCTCTTTGGCGATCCGATGTTTTTCAGTGGAGAGGCGGTTTGCAGCCTCAAGATTCTTCAACAGCTAGGAAGGGGGGCTCTCGAAGCTCACGCAGTTGCTGGCGTTGGACGCGTCCGAATGACTGAGTGCCTATGGGAACGAGGTGATGGGGATTTCCTTCACATCCGCTCATCCGACTGTTTCCGAAACATTGAGGAACTCAACCTCCCCCTAGAAGAAGGGAATATCCTACAGGCGAAGTTGAAACTTCAAGTTGTTGGCCGGAGCACGCGCCCTGTCACCGTTAATATTCGGGTTCCAAGTCGGATCGAGGTGAGCAACAAACACCAAGAGAAACTCGTCGATGAATTTCTCACTGCTATCAATATCCGCAATTCGAAGGAACGTGCAGCGCAGGCCAACTTGTGGTGCCTTTACCCCTGGCGCCATCGCATTGAGAGTTGGCGCGAGATCTTCGGTGCCGAGACAGACACGCTTATCCGCCGCGGAGTGCTCGTGCCGATTCGGCTCAGCTCTGTACAGGCTCCAGATCATGGCGGAGCAGGCAAAGTGCTACTAGCCCACCCGATTGAGAAGGGTGAGTTCTACGGCGTTAGTCAGACCCCAGAAATCCCCTCTCGGTCACTTAGTGCCACGGATCTGGATGGATTTGAAATGAAACCGGTGGAGCTTCGTTTACATCTTCGGACCCATCTTGGATTGAAGGGAAGCACGATCGACTGGGGCGACAGTGGGCTTCTTGATCTGGGTGTGCTTGAAGTTGGCGACACACAATTTCGACTCATATACGCTCTCCGCCGACCACAGGCCGGCACTGGCGATCGGATCCGGGCGAAGACAGCTGGGGCCCACCCAGTCCTGCTACTTCCAGTATCGGTGGATGCGGAGGCCGGCATGCCCACCGCTCCACTCCGCGAACCGCTCCCTTCATCGAAGGACGTAACTAGAGCAGTCATCGCTGCCTGTGGGCTCACGAACAAGGTTCCGGCTGTTTTCACGGCCCCCGAAGGTTCTCGGCTTGTGGTTGATTCCCGGGTCGGCAAGGTCTGGATTGATGGAGTTGAAATTACTGGTCTTCGTGCAGGTAGCCACCCATTCAGGTTGATGGAAGCCCTCGCGAGGGCATGCCCCGAGGGTGTACCAACAGATGCATTGGCAAAGGACTTGTCAGGAGCGCGTCTGGATGGTGATACTCCAGCGCGACAGGCAAAGACATTGGCTCTAAAAGCAATCGATCTGGCCATGGCAGCTGCTGGACGATCATTCGATGAGAAACCAATCGTGTCGGGCCCCTCGGGTTACTACCGATGCACCCTACCGGTTCATGTCGTGTGATAGTTCATCTCGCTGTCGCAACCATCGAAGTTGCTTCACCACATGACTAGTGACCGACTTCCTAGCATCTTGTTTTGGCCTTGGGAAATGGGCTCGTACGTGAAGGCCATTAATCTCGCTGTGACTAGTGGGCTGCCAGAAAGGACTAAAGTCGATCAAAGAACTGCAACCTTGAGAAAGTCGACAGCGCGCTTATAAAGGTAGCGAGGCATTTTCGGCGAATCTCCAGCTTAGGAAGTGGCGCCCGTGGTGGCACCTGTCATTTGCTACCAGGCGAGTTCCCTCACTTGGTCCATCGTCCACTGATGAAGGATTTCACCATTCTCATAGACCAGGTGCAGGGCCGAATTTGAATAGGGCTCCTTGGTGTATGGCAACGTCTGGAAGTAATCACCGTTCTGTATGAGGTCGAGCTTTCCGCGTCGGCTTGATTTGGCAGGATCAGTACTCGGAGCCTTGAAGACATCCCGGTCCACACCATCCACCGTCACGGAGCTGCACTTGTAGGCGAACTTCTGGGTGTCGCGGTCCAGCTGCTGGAGAAGGCCGCCACCCATGCCGAAGGCGATGTTGGTGGCGCTGTAGCCGTGCTGTTTGGCCACCTCCAGTATCTCCAGGATCGAGTCACGGTTGATACCATCCCCCTGGATGACCCGGACATTGTTCAGGACCTTGTAGCCCTTGGCGTTCGTGGTCACGCCGAACTTCGATTCCAAGACTTCCAGGGCACGGTGGACCACCGTAGCGGGATGCCCGGAATCAGGTCGCAGAACGACCGTGGCGCCCGACTCGATGACACGCTCCCGGAGTTCCTCCCCCCAGATGAGCTCCAGGGCGTTCCATAGATCGTAGGAGTCGGAGACCACAGCAACGACGGACCCGGGCTTGGCGAACCGCGCGAGCATGTTCGCATAGGCCTGGGCCTCGCCCTCCCGCCCCCATGCCGTGATCGTGCTGTGCTCGGCTGCAGGGATCGAGAACCCGCTCATCGGGTGGTTGTAGTAGTCGTTCGCGCACCGGACCCCGACGATGGTGTCTGACCCCTGGAAGTTCACCAGGTGGGCGGCGCCGCCGATGGCGGCCGATTCCTGGCTGGAGACCCCGCGAGAGCCGAAGTCGTGGAGCTTGAAGGGCAGTTCCGCCTCGGGGTTATCCGCGGTCTCCACGAGGTAACGGTGGATGAGCTTCTTGATGTGGTGGGAGTTCGTGGCGACGGTCGTCGGATACCACACCCGCATCAAGAGGGTTTCGAGCCAGGACACGATCCAGAAGGACTCCGCGTCTGTGCTCTCGACGGTCATCAGTGCCTGGTGGGTGGGGACGACGGTCCCTTCCGGAACGGCCCGGATCCGGACCGGCAGCCGGCCACCCAGCTCGTGGGCAATCCGCATCCAACCGGCGCGGTTGAAGGGAACCCCGTGCTGGGCGAGGAAGTGATCGGCCTCCCGGACCATGTCCGGGGTGATCCGCTGGGTGAGGTAACGCTTGAGGAGGTACTGAAGCCCGAAGAACACCGTCTCTGTGTCACGACCGCCCCTGGATTCGAGGTAGGAGAACATCCCCGTGGTGCTCGGGGGGAACTGCAGCCAGTGGCTGGTCTTGTAGGAGTCCGTGTCGAGGATGAGGTTGTTTTCGGTGTGCGTGAGCATGGTGTTCCTTTCCGTCCTTGGGGACGAAGCATCCGAAGCAGAGATCGGTGACCCGGACCTGATCAGGCCTTCTGGGTCAGGTGGATGATGATGTCCTGGTGATCGTCGAAGAACCGCGCCCCTTGGGCGTGAACCTCCGACAGGGGAAGCCAGAAGGCTTTGGCGGCATCGTCGTGGGGGTGAACCACCGGCAGGGGGCCGGGCTTGAGGCGGAAGCAGGCGAGGTGGGTGATGATCCGTCCCCGCTGAGACCGATCTGGATGATCGAAGACCTCCCGCTCCGCGAGAGACGCCAAGAGCTCCTCACGGCTCACTTCAAGAGCGGTCTCCTCCCCAAGCTCCCGCAGGGCCGCCTGGAGAATAGGTTCGTCTGTTTCCACGAAGCCGCCCGGCAGAGCCCAGAGCCCTTGCCCAGGGTTCCGCTTGCGTTCGACCAGGAGCACGTGCCCGGACTTGAGCACGAGCGCATCTGCGGTCACGAAGGTCACCGGATAGGGAGCAGACTTCCATGCCCCGCGATATCGCTGAAGGAAATGGTGCTCCTCTATGACGCCGGAAGCCTCGGGGGATCCCATCCAGGTTCTCAGCCAGGCTTGGACCGGTTCGAGAAGGTCAAGGCTGGCTGGATCCTCACCGTCGAATAGCCGCTTCCTAACTTCGGTGGCATGCAATCCCAGGACGGGTTCCACTTCAAGGAAGGTCCAATCTGGAAAGAGTCCGAGGTAATAGGAGCTGTGGTCCTTACGGTGCCCTACCAGGGCGATGCGGGTCGCGCCCGAGGCAACGGCCAGGACCTCACGCCGAAGGCTGGCGGCCCAGAGATCATCGTCGTAGAGCCGATCCTGGAGTGGCACGAAAGTGATGCGTTCGCATTCCTCTGCGGTCAGGCAGGCCGCGATCATGGCCTGGCGTTCCCCAGGAGTCCAGGGATTTCGGGGGCTTCGAGGACGTTGGGAGGATCCCAGCATCACCACCACCCCGTCCGCCCGGGAGAGGGCCAGACGAATGGCGTCCAGATGGGCCCTGTGGGGGGGCTGGAACCGACCGATGCAAATTGCGAGGTCGAGCATGGGAGCCTCTCAGCGAATCAGTTTGAGGCAGTCGGGGGCGAGAGTGACGACGGCACGCATGCCCCAGACGAACTCGAGGTGGTCCTGCTCGATTCCGTCCCCGAAGAGCACGCCGTCCTCGTTCATCTCGGAGGTGAGTTCCAGCGGGTGCTGCTGATCCACAAGCCCCTGACTGAGCGAGGTGCCAGTGGCCCGACTGGGCCAGGCCTCCCGGACGAAGAAGGCCAGCCGGTGATCCGTCGGCTTCGGAAGCGCGGGAGCCTCCTTTCGCTGCTGCACGATGGACCGCGCCCATCCCGTGGCTCCGGTACCCGTGGCCACGATGAGACCCGAAGAGGATTGACGCTCCTCGCGCTCCCCCAGGCGGATCCGGTATCGGGCGCTCTGGTGGGTGCGGTGGCCAATGAAGACTTCGTTCAGGGCCACGAGGCGCTGGCCATCGTCCAGTCTCGCCTCGGCCATCGTTCGCCCTTCGACCTTGGCGCGACCGGCCACCGCATCCTGGAGCAGATCCGCCGCAGCCGCGGGTGGGTGGGGCACCAGGACACCTTCGAATGCTTCCGGATCCGGATTGATACCCAGGACCAGCTGGCCTTCCAGATACTTCGCGACGTTGGCCACGAGACCATCCTGTCCCAGCGCCAGCACCAGGTCCTCTGGCTCGAAGACGAAGCTGGCCAGGTCCGAGCGGTCGATGCGACTTCGCCGCCACTTCAGGGGAACGGCCGAGAGGACGGCCTGTAGCGCGAGGTCGAACCGGGCGTGACGCGACTCGGCTTCCTCGATGCGCTGGCCACGGCTTTCCAGGAAGAACCGCGCCGCCTCCCGAGTCCCGTGGTGGGCCAGCAGGTTTTGGTAGTCCGTGGGCCGGGTCACCAGCACCACGCGAGGAACCTTCGCGGTGAGCATGTCAGGCCCGGCCTTCGAGGCGCTGGGTTCCCGCGCGAAGTAGGTCGACCAGCATGGGACCGAAGAGGTCCGGGCTGAGGTTCAGGTGTTCGATGCGCTGCAACTTGCTTCCCAGTTCCTTGGCCGCCAGGCCCATGAGCACCATGGGCGGCATGGTGCGGTAGACCTCCAGGGTGGCCCGCTCCAGGTCGGCCTTGGCCCCTTCGACCTGCTTCACGCTCGAAGCCTCAGCTTCCGCGCGAAGATGGATCCCGGCGCTCTCCGCCTCGGCTTCGATTCGTAGAGCCTCTGCCTTGGTCTGGACCTCCAGCCGGTTCCGGGCAGCACCGGCCTCGGCCTCGATCCGCTTGGCCTCGGCGTCCTCGGCCGCCTGCCGGCGAGTGTTCTGGCCCTGCTGCGAAATGAGCTGCTCCTCGCGCTTGGCAAGTTCGATGCGGTTCTGAAGCTCGTTCTCCTGGATGGCCCGCTCCTTCTCGACCGCCAGGGCGCGGCGCTGGAAGGCGGCCTCGTCAGCTTCCTGCTTGATGTGCTCCCGGACGGGCGCCTCCAGCGCCTTCTCGAGTTCGGGATTGGGCTTCACCGCGGAGACGCGCACGGAGACGACCTTCAGGCCCATCTCTCTCAGACTCGCTTCACCCTCGAGTCCCTGTGCGACCTGTTCCCTGATGCGTTCCTGACCAGAGGCCAGGAGATCCTTGAGGGTGCAGGTGGAGATGGTGGTCCAGGCGTGCTGCTCCGCGAGCTGGCTCAAGAGGGTGGCCAGCTTCTCCAAAGGCTGCTTCGTCCAGGCTCCCGTGGTCCGGTTGATGCCGAAGTCCACCCGGGCCGAGAGGCGCTGGGGATCCACGGTCCGGTAGGTCAGCACGAGCTGGGCGCTGAGGTCCTGGAAGTCTGAGGACCTACCATGGAGCATGACCGTGAGTTCCCGGTCCTCCATGGGGATCTCAACGAGGCTGTCCGACATGGGCCGAAAGAAGAAGGAAAGGCCCTTCCCACTGTGGACGAGCCGGTCGCGCCGGGTGTGCAGGACGTGCATGCTGGCATCGCTGTGCAGGTGCCGGATGAAGGGGAAATGACGGATCTCCGCCATGGGAGCCTCCTGGAAGTGGACCCCGGGCCACCCTGCCCAAGGGGCAGGAATCTTCAGAGCCTGCGACACAGGCCTAGGGCTTCCGGGCCGTGCCCGGGGTCAGGGAATGGGTAGAGCGAGGACGCTACACCGCGGATCGCGCCGAGAATTGGTAGAGGGCCGCAGGGCGGTGGTCCACGTCGGACTGGCTCTCCCCAATGGGGTCGAGTTCGCCCGTCGCGAGCATGCGGCGCCGAAAGGAGTCTTTGTTCAGGGGGCGACCGAGGATGCCCTCGTGCACTCGCTGAAGCTGGGAGATGGTGAAAGCCTCTGGCAGAAGCTGGTAGCCGACGGGGGTGTAGTTGAGCTTCCCGCGCATCCGCTTCACCGCCAGGCCGATCATCTCGGCATGGTCGAATGCCAGCGGCAGATCACTACCATCCTGGGACTGAGCCTGGACAGGCCCACCGGCTTCCCCCTCCCAGGGCACCAGGAGGCGAGCCAGGATGGTCTCCTGTCGGTGAGGCTTGAGGGTACGGAATCTGTCCTCGTGGACCAGGGCCATGTGGGTGACGCTGATGGAGCGGTCACGGGGATCCCGTCCAGGATCGCTGTAGGTGTAGAGCTGTTCCAGGTAGACCCCGGTGAGCCCCGCCTTGTCTTTCAGGACCCGCTTGGAGGCGGTAAGGAGGTCCTCCCGGCCTTGGATCGTCCCACCGGGCAGCATCCATTGCCCCTTGAACGGGGTCTCGTCCCGGTGGATCAGGAGGGTGTGCAGTTGGTCCTCGACGAGGGTGACGACCACCACGTCCACGGCCACCACGAAGCGTTCGGGAGAGCCTGAGGTTTGGTTTCGGGTGGTCATGGTGGACCTCTTTGATACATTAAGCATAAATGCACCATGCATCGAAGTCAACCCCGCCCAAAAACTTTTCTCAGTATCGTTTGGAATGGCCCACACCGACCAGACTCAGGACCGGGGCGATCTGAGCTCTTATGATCGCTATCTGCGCGGAATGGACACCTCCATGCGTCAGAAGGTGGCCCTGACGGCGGCCCACCTCCTGGGCCAGGGGAAGGTCGCCGACATGGGAATGGGTTCCGGGCTTGGCAGCCAGGCCCTGGCCTCTCTCTACCCAAATCTGGAAGTGGTAGGAGTCGACCTTGACCCGACCATGGTGGCCCTGGCCCATGAGCGTCACCGACTCCCCAACCTGACCTTCGTCGAGGGCGACATCGCCAGGGCGGTCTTCTCTCCCCAGAGCTTGGATGGGATCTTCGATTCCTCGGTTCTGCACCACGTCACGAGCTATGGCGGCTATCGCTACGCCAATGCTCTGGAGGCCTTGGAGGCCCAGGCCGCACAACTGAAACCGGGTGGGGTCCTCATCGTGCGGGACTTCCTGGCACCCGGAACCCAGGATGTCTTGCTCGACCTGCCTGCCGACGATGGGGAAGCCACGTCTGATCCCCGCAGTTGCTCCACCGCGCACCTCTTCGAACGCTTCGCCACCGAGTTCCGGAGCCTATCCCCTGGGCCTGGGTTCCCCTTCCAAACCCTCGGGGCTGTGCCGGATCGCCCCGAGTGGCGCCGCTACAGGGTTTCTTTGCATCACGCCACGGAGTTCATCCTCCGCAAGGACTACCGCTGGGACTGGGAGGCCGAGGTCAAGGAGGAGTATGGCTACTTCACCCAGGCTGAGTTCGAGGGCCACTTCGCCCGCCTGGGCCTCCGGATGCTGGCCTCGACGCCCATCCGTAATCCATGGATCCTCCGGAACCGCTGGGAGGGCAAGTGCCTCATCCGGGATCTGGACGGGACACCTCGTCCCTTCCCAGCCACCAATTACCTGATCGTAGGTGAGCGGGTCCCCTCAAAAGCTGGTGTGGCCTTCCGGGATGGTGGAATCGCGCAGTCAGGCCGCTTCCTGCATATGGCCCACTTCCGCCATCGGGAATCTGGAGCGGTCTTCGACCTGGTCCAAAGGCCCTTTCCAACCCTCGATGTGCTGCCCTGGTTTCGAAAAGACGGCGACCTCTACGTGCTGGCCCGCATGAGCTATCCACGCCCCATCCTCGGTGCGATGCCAGATGCTTCGCCAATACTCGACGAGCGTAGACCCTCGAGCTATCTCACCGAACCCCTGACTGCCATCCAGACTGACCAGCCAACGGGATTCACAGTAGAGGCCATGCTCCTGGAACGGGCCAGCCTCGCCCCGGACCAGTTGATGACCTTCCGGGAGGGCGCCACCTACTATCCCTCCCCCGGCGGCATTCTTGAGGAGGTACGGTCCACACTCGTCGAAGTGGCACCTACCTTCATGCAGGATCACTTCGAGCACCAGTCGGGTTTCAGCACCAGCGGCCGTGTCCATGCCATCGAGGCTCGGCAGTTGCTCCGAGCTGCGCAGGTGGGGGGACTGTCTGATGCTCGTCTGGAGCTGAACGTCTACGAGCTCCTACTCCAACTAAGCGAGGGATTCGGCGACTGGATTGGAGAGGAGATTCGTCTAGGAAACATTGAGAGTCCGCCCGAGCTAACCACCTGGGAGGCCCTCCTGGCTCGACCTCATCGGCGTCAATTCGAGCCCGCTCGACCGGATGAATCACTCGGCTACCTCAATCTCAACGCGCGCACTTTCGAGGAGGTTGATGCGTTCGGCGAGGTCCTGAACACCTCAGTGCTGGAATACGTGGTCCCGGCGAAGGCCTCCACGAACACCCTCGCCGCGGTACTCATCTTCCGGCATCAAGGCACCGTCTACCTTGGCCTGGAGGACCGGGACCTCCCTGGCCCCCAGGGGTTCACGGGGCATAGTGACTTACTCACGGCACCGGCCTGGCGTCTGCCTCAGGCCGTAACCTCCATGCCCGTCGCGCGGGAGTGGCTACGCCAGGAACTGGCTCGCCACTGCATCCAGGCCGGTTCCATCTGGGACCTGGGTGGTGCGTACCATCCAACTCCAGGACTGACGCCTGAATGCGTTCATCCCCTTGCTGTGGAAATCATCTCCATGACTGACCGCACTGCGGCCTACCACTGGATCCCCCTCAATGCGTGGCCTGAGGTTCGACATCAGATTTGCGATGGACACCTACGCATCCTCGTCAGTCGACTACGGCATGCGCTGCAATCCATTGCAGTAGACAGTCGAAGCTAGAGGAAGTAGGTGATTGTGTATGGGAGCCCTTCTGCGCTGAGCTGGGAGACTGGGCCTGATTTCCACAATATTTCTGGCTTGGTTTTCGGGTTTTGGGTCAGACAGATGGTTATGAACCTGATGACCCGGTGTCCGCCTCGGTCCTACACCCGCAGGGACTCCATCCAGCCTCGTCCGCATGAGACGGGTACGGTCTCCATTCCGGGTCCAGAGGTCGAAGGGCCCAGCCACGCAATCGCGCCTTCACCTGGACAGGTCAATGAGGGAATAACGCGGATGACCAGCTTCGGCTAGCACCTCCTCATGGCTGGCGTAGATGATGGTCCGTCCGTCCAGCATGGGCGACTTCAGAACCTGCCTGCGTTTTGGCCAATCCAGGCTAGAAAGCGCCTCATCGAGAAGCAGGATAGGCTTGGCGGAGGCCAGTATCCCCGTGATGGCGATCAACTGCCGCTGGCCGCCCGAAAGATTATTGGCGCCGTTCACGACCAGGGTCTGGTACCCCATCGGTAGCGATCGCGCCCACTCGTCGAGGCCTGTCCCGACGGCGGTCTCGAAGATGCGCTCCTTCCTCGCATTTCCCGACAGCAGCCTCAGGTTGTCCAATATAGTCCCGCTGGATAGGCGGGCCGACTGTGGCAGGAAGCCGACGGAGCCGGCAATCGGCTGGCCGGTGGTGCTACCGAAGTTGATGGACCCGATTTCTGGCTCGTACAGTCCCGCCAGGATCCGAAGCAAGGTGCTCTTGCCCTTGCCGGAAGCGCCCTTCAGGTGACAGAGGGAGCCCGGGGCCACCGAGAAGGTCAATCCAGAGAGAACCCACGGCCCCGTGTCGCCGTACCTGAACCAGAGGTCCTCTACATTTATCGGGTCCTTACCCGAAAGGGCGCTGGCGGGACCGGTCCTCTTGGCGCGCGGGGCGGAGAACACCTCCTGCGTCCTGAGGAGCTGGGGCCTCGCCAGGGCAAAGGCCGCCCCCGCTTGGGCCAGATTGGACATGGATAGGAGGTAGGACGCCGACAGCTGGGAGAAGGCCATGAACTGGCCGATAGTCATCCGCCCGCTGAGGGCCTCGGATCCTCCCCAGAGGAGAACGAAGGCGAGACCCCCGTAGTTGAGCGAATCGTTCAGGAGACCCTCGATGAGCGAAAACCTTTCGACCTTGAGGCTCTTGCGTAGTTGATGACGGAGGTGGCGCTGCCATCTCCCTAAGCCCCATTTTTCGCTCCCAGTAGCCTTCAGGATCGGGATCCCCATCAGGAGTTCCCCCACCGCGTTCCTCTCCGCCTGTCCCAAGCCCACCAGTTCCTTCGCCCCACGCATTTTCGCGTAGGCCACCACGGTGTAGGCGAAAAGGTATGCCGCCACGCCGAGGGTCAGGAACAACGCCGCGCCGGGCCTGATGCTGGCCAGGTAGAGCAGGAACACGACCGCGCTGCAGGCATCCAGAGCGGCTGAGAGGCCCCCGTTAAACGCGACGGACCTCGTCATCCGGATACCGATGAAGGCCTGGATGAGTTCGCCTAGGGTCCTACCTTGGATCTGCCGGAACGGGAGCGAGAGAAGATGTCTGAGGAGGCCCTTTTCCAGGCCCACATCCACCCGAGCGTAGAGGGAGGCGAGGGTCAGGTCTCGAAGCAGGCCCACGAGGGCGCGGGAAATTGCCGCAGAAGCCATCCCGATGCAGATAATCAAGAGCAGGTCTGCGGAACCTCGAGGAAGGGCACGGTCGATCGCCTGGGTGCTCATCCAGGGGATGAGCAGCAGTAGGACCTGAACGGAGATCGAGCAAAGAAGCGCGACTAGGGCGTACCTCCGCTGATCGTAGAGCAGGCGCGAGAGCCGGCGCCAAAGTCCGCCGGACTCCACGCCCATCGGCTTTGTCTCAATCGCGATGCCCAAGGATGCATGCAGCAGCCGCGCGCGCGAGAGCCGGACGAGGCCGCGCTCCCCGGCGACAAGAAACTCGCCGTCGGCCTTCCCCCTCACGACCAACCAGCCGCCCTGCTGGTCTCCGACCAAGGCCGGCAACTGAAGGAATGGCAGGTCGTCGGGGTACAGGCGGATCAGGCGGGCATCTATGCCGCGCGCCTCCAGGCTTTCGATCGTCCAATCCGCATCCAGGGTTCCTTCGGGTTCACGGTCTAGCCCGCGGGTGGTGGATTCTCCCCCTAGCCAACTAGTGATTAACTGCACCGCATCGCCCGACTGGAGGCTCACGGGCGGATTGGCATGGTCCGGGTGGTCAGAGTGCCGCCGCAGGGCCGCAAGCAAGCTTTTCCATATCGCGCTAAGGGTGGTGCTAGCCATGCCCGCCCTCCATGGCCGCGATGATCCTCCTGAGCGGCCCCTCCTCCCGGGACAGGTCCCCAAAACTCCCCACCTGGACGATGGCGCCCTCCTCCATGACCACCACACGGTGTGCGTCCTTGATCGTCTCTAGGCGGTGGGCGATCACGATGCGCGTACACCCCAACTCGGCCAGGTTGGCGTGGACAATAGCCTCAGTCTCAAGATCGAGCGCGCTTGTGGCCTCGTCCATGAGGAGGATCGGCGGCCTCCTCGCGATGGCCCGCGCCAGGCAGACACGCTGCCGTTCGCCGCCGCTGAGAATGTTGGCGTTCTCGCCTAGCGGGGTGCGGTACCCCAGGGGCAGCCTCCGCACCACCTCATGGAGGTGGGCGATGCCAGAGGCCCATTGGACGACCCCCTCCGGCAGGTTCTCCTCCTGCCAGGCGATGTTCGCGCTGATGGAGTCGTTCAGCAGGAAGCTGTCCTGCAGCACCACACCCACCTGCGACCGCATCTTGGAGAGGTTGATCTTCGCTAGGTCGACGTCATCAAAGCGGATCCGCCCTTCCGTGGGGAGGTGCATCCCCAGCAGCATCCTGGCCAAGGTACTCTTGCCCGCCCCGCTAGGACCCACCAGCGCGATCTTCTCGCCCGGACGTATGGTCAGCGAGACGTCCCTGACGACCCATGGCGAGCTTGCGGCGTACCTGAAGCTAACGCCCTCCAGGACGATGCCACCCTGAAGCCTTCCGGGATCAACCGTCCCGCTCCTTTCTCCGGGGCACTCCATGATGTCGTCCAGGCGGGCCATGTGGCTCAGCAGGTACTGGAGGTCCGTCATGGCGTTGAAGGTCGACTCTAGGGGACCCACGAAGAGCGAGTAGAGGGATAGGAATCCGAAGAAGGCGCCCAACGTCATCGCGCCCTTGGCGACCTGTGCCCCGCCTACCCAGAACAAGCCCGCGAGGGTGACCCCCTGGAGGGCGTTCATGGCGTGGGTAGACGCGGTGGCGAGCCTGCTCCGCTCCACAAGGGCGTTCGCCCGGCGGATGGCCCTCGACAGCCAGTGGAGGGCAACTTTCCGCTCGGATGACGCGGCTTTCACCGTCTCGATGTTGACCAGTACGTCCAGCAAGAGGCCCGTCTCCTGCCCCGCGAGCGCAAGCTCCGTGGACATCAGCTGCTGATTCCTCTGGCGCAGCGCCAGCAGAAGGGCGGTGCGCAGCGCAGAGGCGGCAAGGACCAGGAGAGCCATCCCGCGGTGGAGGACGACCATGGTGGCGGCGATGCCGATAAGCATGACGCTGTCCACCAATGTCGCCAGGCTGCGGCTGGAGAAGAAATCGCGGATGTGGGAGTTGCTGTCGACCCGCTGCATCAGGTCGCCGGGCTGGCGCTGGAGAAAGAAGCCAATCGGGAGGGATACGAGGTGGGTGACAAACCCCTCGATCAGCCGCCTGCCCATCTGGTTCTGGAGGTTCTGGACGACGTAGCTACGGGCCAAGCCTAGGGCCAGCCTGCCCACCAGGGAAAACACGAGCGTGAGGACCAGCACCAAGAGGAGGGACCGATCGTGCGGGACCAAGATCCCGTCTACGAGGAGCCTATTTGCGGCCGGGAAAGCGAATGAAAGCAGCAGGAGTAGGAGCGATGTCGCGAGGACGAGGGCGAGGTCCGACCGCGCCTCCCGAATGAGGGCCAGATACCTACTTAGGCTTGGGAACCGGTGCCTTCGCCTCGCGAACCCGTCGCCGGGCTGGAACATCAGGGCGACGCCGGTAAACGATAACCGGAATTCACACATCGACACGAAGCATCGCCCGGAGCGGGGATCGACGATGTGAAAGCCCTTTCGACTGACCCTCTCAAGCACGACAAAATGGTTGAAGTCCCAATGCAGTATCGCCGGCATGGGCAGTCGGTGGAGGTCCTCAACCTCCACACTTGCAGCTTCCGCCTCCAGGCCATACTCGCGTGCTGCCCGCAGGATGTTGGTCGCGGTGGAGCCGTCACGGGACACCTTGCAGCGCTCGCGGACTTCGGAGGGCGGGGCATGATGTCGCCAATAGGCGAGGACCATGGCAAGGGCCGCCGCGCCACATTCGACCGTCCCCATCTGGGGAATGTAGGGGACCCTGCGCGCCATGATGTCACTCGTCTCGACGAGTCAGGGTGCCGAGAGCGAGGTCGAGGAGGCGCCGCCTGCCGGCGGCGTAGTGGACCTGGACCACGGTCCCGGCTGGGGGCGCGGCCTTCGAAAACCATGAATTGTGGTCAACTAGGTCCACTGCTAGCCGGAAGAGCGGCTCCCCCTGGCGCGACGCGGGGCCGAACGCCTCGGCTACCTCGTATGAGGCGGCCGGGAGCCCCGCTGTCTCCACGACGCAGCCCCGCATGAATCCAAATTTGGATGGCGGGAATCCCTCCACCTCCACGCTGAGTGATTCGCCAGGTCTGAGGCGGGTAATCTCCCTCCAGGGCAGGAAGGTCACGACCCGCAAGGGGGAGTTCTCGGCAATGACCACCCCCAGAAGGCTTCCTTCTCGTATGTGGCCTCCGACCTGAGGCGCGAAGGCCTGAATGACGCCGTCCTCAGGGGACGAGACGACCCGTGCGCCCGCAGAGGAAGCCACAACGAACAAGGGCTGACCACGTCTAACTCGATCCCCATTCTGGGCCATGGCCGCTGCTAAGATGCCATCCCCCTCGGACAGGAGAAGGGGGGTCTCCACCGAAGGCCGCAGAACCCCGCGGACTGTAGTCGACATCTCCACGCTCCCGAACGCGAGATATCCGAGCAGAAGGATGGCCCCCAGGCCCACTAGGGCGGATAGCGCCCACGTCCATGGCGGCGCGATCCGGAGCGCTTCCCCCTCCTCGCCATCCCTGGCGAGCTGCTCAAGGGCCTCCCTCCTGAAGAGGGGAGGCTCACTTTGGAACCCATCTCTCACGGTGCCCCCGTAGGCTCTACTTCTACACAGTGAACTGGGCTTTAGCCCTGGTCGAACAATGTCGCCGGGGCCATGCGCGAGGCACGAAGGGCGGGCGGCAGGCATGCCCCCATGACAGCTAGGGCCAGGAGCAGGCCCGAGGCCAGGAGGGAAAGGGGATCGATCGCAGCCAACGAGGCGACCTGGGTGTGGAGTAGCCTCACCATAACCGCCGTCCCGGCCATTCCACAGAGCATCCCAAAGGCCAGGAGCCTCCCCCCCAGCCCCACGACCATGAAGAAGAGGTCAGATGGTTCGGCCCCGATCGCGGAGCGGATCGCAAGCTCCCTGCGACGCGCCCGGAAGATTTCATCAAGCAAGCCGAAGAGGCCGAATGCGGAGAGCGCAGCCGTGCAGATCGCCAGGATTGCGAGGGGGATCGCTGTTCGCTTCTGGCCGGCGGTGCTGTCTGCAATGATCTGGTCGAAGGGCTGCAGGGTTCGGACGCCCAAATCCGCGTCCAGGTTGCGTAGCGCGGCGTCGAGCTGCGCCCGCACGGTTGCGGCATCGGCGGCGCTCCTGATCACGATGTCCATGGATGGCAGTCCCACGTCTCGGGGGATTGCCTGATACACCTGAGGACACAGGGGGTCGTCAAGCCCGATCTCGCGGGAGCCCTCCACCACCCCGACAACGGTCTTAACCTCCCCTGTTGCTAGGAGGGTCCTGCCGATGGCTTGCCCATCTGGGAACAACTCCTTCGCGAGCGGGCGGCTGATCAGGATGGCCCCGATCTCGCCTGCAACGGGGGTGCGCCCCTCGACCATACTCAGGCCGAGGGCCTTGACGATGTCACCCTCCATCCGGTGGAACCAGACCTTGACCTTACGTTCCCCATTCTCTGTCTGGGTATACCCGTAGCCACCGGCGTCAAGGATAGGAACCGGGCCGCCCACACAGATTCCCTGCAGCCCGGGAGCCCCGTGGAGCCGTCCGATCAGGTCCGTGGCCCACCCCCACGCGAGATTCCGCCTATCGCGCGGTAGGGGCAGGCTGCACACGTAGAGGTGGTCCGTTCTGAACCCCGGGCCCCTCCTGATTTGACTGAACAGTGTCCGCAGCATGATGGAGGAGGCGGCAAGGAGCATGAAACTCAGCGCGATCAGGAGCCCCGCAAGCGCATTCCTTATTCCCGGGGTCCTCGTGGCGCGCCCGCTGAAGCCCGCCAGTACCCTAGCCGGCTGACTTCTATAAGCCTTCACCGCCGGGAGCAGGCTTGATGCGAATCCGCTGGCCGCCCCTAGGCTCAGTGCGATTGGAATTATCCAAGGCGAACGGGGAGGTGCTTCCGCGAGCCCCAGCTGGTACGAGAGAATCAGGCGTAGCGGGTATTCAATCACCAATCCCAGGATCGCGCCCAGACACCCGAGGAACACACCCTCCAGAACGATCTCCGAGGCCAAGCGGAAAGGAGGCGCCCCGAGGGCCGACTTCACCGCCAAGATCCCCTCGCGGTCCACCAGGCGGGCGAGGAGTAGCGCCGAGGCATTTGAGCAGGCGATGAGCAGCAAAAGGGCAATGGCACCCTGGATGAGGACCAGCCGGGCCTTTACGGGTCTTACTCGCTCCTCCGCGAGGGGGGCGACGCGCATGCTAGCGATCGTCCAGCCGAGCCGCTTCGCGATAGCCCTAACCTCCTGGTCTGCACCAACCAATCCAATTCCCTGGCGCATCCTGCCGATCACGTCGAAGTCAGAACCAGCGCCCGGCTCGAGTTCCTCGGGACTGAATTTGGTTGGAAGATAGGCCTCGGCATGGGCGTAGGAACCGGAGGCAAGGGTGAACCCTGGGGGGAGTACCCCCACCACGGAGAAAGGACTCCCGTTGATCTTCAAACTCCTGGTGAGGATAGATGGATCGGCCGCGAACCTAGACTTCCACATACCGTGCGAAATCACGATCACGTTGGGCCCCCCGTTCCGCTCCTCCTCGGGGGTGAAATAGGCCCGGCCCAGGTAGGCGTTGGTCCGCAGGACCGTGAAGAACTTCGCCGAAACCCTCGCCGCCTTGAAGAGTTCCCTGCGCTCTGGCCCCTCCAGGACAGCGTCAACGCCCCCTACGAGGGCGGTCTGCTCCATCGTCTGGGTGGCCTGTTCCAGGGATTGGTACTTGTGGGCGTTGA
This sequence comes from Geothrix alkalitolerans, assembly GCF_022808885.1. NCBI lineage: Bacteria > Pseudomonadati > Acidobacteriota > Holophagae > Holophagales > Holophagaceae > Geothrix > Geothrix alkalitolerans. Next base: position 157,019 of record NZ_JAKZLE010000003.1, read on the forward strand.
ACTGGGCCCTTGCCTCCCCCTGAAAGGTTCGCCAGATGGACACAAGCCGGCCAGGCTCCGAGTAGGGTACCGGCCGTAGAACGAGCGTGTCCATGACCGAGAACATGGCCGAGGAGGCACCTATCGACAGGGCGAGCGCGATCAGCGCCAGCAATATGGGACCCCGGTTGAAGCGGTAGGACCTGATTAGGGATCGGATCACACAATCTCTCGGATGATGTGAGAAGGGGAGTGGTGGTGGAGCCAGAGGGGTATGGACGGTTGATCCCAATCTCAGCGGAGCCGGTTCGAGGTCGCCGGTGCCTTCGGGCACTTCAGGTCAGGGTAGTGGGGTTTGTCGCCCCCGTACACCTTCACGATGTCCCGCCAACATCTTCCGCGCACCGAATTGCATTCCCGGAAGGTCCCGCAAGTGCGGCAGGGGCCGTCCGGAACGGCCCCCTGGTCGGGGTAGATAAGCGACCAAGCCTCTTTCGAGTTCCACATCTCCATGACGGACTGCCGAGAAAGGTCTCCGATCAAGAAGGCGGGATGGTCGTAAAGCTCTTCACAGACGGTCACCTTCCCGTCTGGCAGAAGGACGAACCCGTCGCGGTTTCCTGTACAGTACCCGCGGTATTCCCAGGCTTCCTGGTGGGAGGCGGGCTCGGATGGCACTTCGTGCCCAATATCGACGGCCACAATTTCCATGGTGGGATATCGCGCCCTCCTCAACTCCACCGCCTCTCCGATCTCCGCCGCATCTCTGTCCGAGATGAACAGGGAGTCGCTATGGCAGCCCATCGAGCGGCCGTACGGGGTGAGCGATAGCCTGCGGACATGGCCCAGACCCCCTAGGAAGTCGATCAGACCCCCCAAATGGGGGACGTTCTCCGGGATGACTACGCAATTGACCACGACCGAAATTCCGGCCTCCCGGGTCGCCTCAAGGGACCTAAAAATGCTCCTGTGGTGGTTCTTTACGCCGATCATCCTGTCGAGCATGGATGCGTCAGCGGAATCAACGCTGAGTTCGAGTTGGATGCCGAGATCCCTCAGTTTTCGCGCCTGCTCTACGGAGATTCCCATCTTCGTCGGGATGCTGGCCGTCATCCCAAATCTGTTGAGGAGGCCAAGGATGTCGAATATGCGCGGATGAAGCAGCGCCTCGCCGCCGCAGATGCGCACGAACTCAAACTCAAGGTCAGAGAACTCCTTGAATATGGCCTCCAGTCGGCCCAGGCTCAGGAGGTTTTCCTCGATCGTCCTTGAGACCTTGGCATAGCAGTAGACGCACTTGTGCGGGCAGAACATTGTCGGCAGGTAGGTGACGTGATGAGGCTTCCTCAGCCTGCGTTCGGTGAGGTTGACCTTGTCCTTGGCGATGATGAACTTCTCGAAGGAATACCCCTTTAGATCGCGAAGACTGACGGCATCGGCCGGAATCAAGATCTCTCTTGTCTTCCAGCTCTTCTGGCGATAGGCGTTCGCCATCGAAAGCACCTCCTCGACTCCGGCGTCCTCGGTCCGACCGGTAAGCTCCGCCCAGACCCTGCCAACCTCCCGGATGGACCTGAAACCGTCCATCAATGCGAATAGGATGGCCTCGCTTGGCGAGATCAGGACGTAGGAGGCGTGAGGGACCACCCTGTTGAGAAGCGCGACCCTATCGACGTCATTCTTCATGAGGTAGGCAGGATTTAAGACCACTCGGTCATTCATGCTGAACATAGTCGGCCTTCTGTAATAGCCATCTGGCGGGCATTGGACGATCTATTGCCGGACGCTGCCGACATGCCTCATATCCTTCGGGCGCCTTCGGGCGCCTTCGGACAGCGCAGGTCGGGGTAGTAATGCTTATCCCAGCCGTAACCTTTCAGCGTGTCCCGCCAGCAGATGCCCTGGCCGGAATGGCATTCTTCAAAGGTGGAGCAAGTTCGACAAGGACCTGATGGGACAGATGTTTGATCGGGGCGGATGAGGTTCCATGCCTCTGCCGAATCCCACATTTCCATCACGGACTGCCGGGTGAGGTCCCCGATGATAAATTCCGGATGGTCGTAAAGCTCCTCGCAGACGGTTACCTTCCCGTCCGGCAGAATGACAAACCCATCCCGGTTCCCTGTGCACTGGCCACGATTCTTCCATTCCTCCACCCGCTGGTGAGGATCCATTGGCGCAACCGCCCCATTGCCGCCCACGGCGATAAGCAGGTGGGGATATAGGCCAGCCCTTCTCTCGACCTGCTCTTTGATGGTCTTGATATCGTCATCGCTCAGGAAAAGCCCTTCCTGGTGATGCCAAATGGACCTCGCATAGGGGGAAAAGGTTAGCCTGAATATATTCTCGTACTTGCCAATGAAGTCGATTAGCGGGCCGAGCGTGCTTAGGTTATGTGGCGTCGCGACGCAGTTAATCCGGACCCTTATGTTGGCCATCCTCAGCTCGTCGAGGCATTGCAGAACTCTTTTGTTATAGTTCTTAACGCCCACCATGAAGTCCAGCGTCTCCGGATCCGAGGAGTCCAGGCTCACTTGGATCGTGTCGATCCCGAGGTCGTAAAGCCGTTTCGCTTGGGCATACGAAACGCCCAGCTTGGTGGGCAGATCCACACCCATGCCGAACCCGACAATCATCTCCAGAATATCGAAGATCTGCGGATGCGCCATTGCGTCACCGCCGGACATCTGAATCCGGTCCACGCCGAGGGCTGCCAGCTCGGCAATGATTTCGCGGAGGCGATCGATGCCCAGCAAATTTTGCTCTCGTGTGGGGTACGTCTTCGCGTAGCAGTAGACGCATTTCTGCGGGCAGAACATGGTCGGCAGGTAGGTGACCTTATAGGGGACGCGAAGGCGCCTGTCTGAGAAGTTCAGCTTTTCTTTTGAAATCACGAACGTATTTGGATCGTACTGGACCACCTTGCCTCTATTGCTTTCGCTTACGGAGACCAGTAGGTTCGCTTCCTTGAAGCTGTTAGTGGTGAGTTTCGTGACCAGCGCCTCGACCTCCGAATGACCGATATCCTCATCCCTTTCCGTCAGTTCTCCCCATAGCCTGCCAACATCACCTAGCGTCCGCTGGCCATCCAGAAGCGCTATGATGATTGCTTCACTGGGCCTTAGCATGCATGAGATGCCTGACCGTACTGCGACAGGCCTGGTGAGGACAACCACCCGATCAACATCGTTTTTTAACACAAGTTCCGGATCAAGGGCGACACAAGATTCTCTGGAATAAAGCATTTGGTCTCCGCGGCTGAGGTATTGCGAAAATGGGCTGACACCCGATGCGGCCGGGTGTCGGCCCATCCTGATCAACTGCTAACTCACTGGCCGGTGCTACCGATTGGCCGTACCCGACGAGCAGCAAACCGCGCACCCACTATTGCACTCGTCGCACGGCTGGATAATCCCGCCGACCACCTGATCCAGCACCTCGGACTCCAGCCCCCGGATGCCCGCCTTTTGTAGCGCGGCCTTCAGAAGGTCCTTGTTTGTTTCGCTCATAGCGAACTCCTGTAAAAATTGCCCACCATTGGGCATGCACAGGAGTGTGGAAGGAGACCTCGGTGACGAATGTCACAATTTTGTCAATGTTATGACATGGCTCATGTTGTTCATCTGTGTTTCATGAACACTATTGACGAATGGCATAGGTCGAGACTGGTTGGAAACTGACAACTCCTTCAAGCGGCTTCAATTCTTAGGTAAAACATTCATGATGACAGTTGCGATACAAGGCATTTGATGGACATCCCGCTCCAAGCCCGGCCTAAAAGCCGCCGCATGATCCTTGGCGTCAGCCTGGGCATCGCATTCCTGGCAGGAATTGCCGGACTAGCCCGCCTGAAGCCCGCAGCGCCCACGGTGGAACGCCAGGGCACGCTCATCGACGCTGTGAAGCGTGGCCCCATGGTCTTCCAGGTCCGCGGCACCGGCACCCTCGTGCCCCTGAACGTGCGCTTCCTTGCGAACAGCTTGGACGCCAGGGTGGAGCGAATCCTCGTGCTCCCCGGCAGCGTAGTGAAGGCCGACACGCCCATCCTCGAACTGAGCAATCCAGAACTGATGCAGTCCGCACAGGACGCCGAGTGGCAGTGCAAGGCTGCTGAGGCGGATTACCAAAGCGCCAAGGCGCGGCTCCAGATCCAGCTTCTAGATCTTAAGGCCTCGCTGGCCTCCATAAAGGCGAGCAACGCCAACGCCCAGTTCGGTCTGGAGGCGAACGAGCGCCTGGCGAGGGAAGGCCTCGTTTCCAGCCAGGACCTGCTAAAGTCCCGTGGTCAGGCGGAAGAGCTGAATACACGTTATGGCTTGGAGCGCCAGCGCCTCCAAGTCGCCGAGGATAGCCTCAGGGCCCAGCTCGCCTCCCAGCAGGCGAAGGTCGAGCAAGCCCGGGCGCTGTGGAGGCTGAAGCGCACCCAGATGGACGCACTGAAGGTGCGCGCCGGCATGGACGGCGTGCTCCAGCAACTGCCCGTGCAAGTGGGCCAGCGGCTCATGCCCGGCACCACGCTCGCGAAGGTCGCGGAGCCGACCCAGCTTAAGGCAGAACTGAAGATCAACGAGACACAGGCCAAGGATCTCGTCATCGGACAGCCGGTATCCATCGATACCCGCAACGGTCTTGTTCAGGGGCACGTACTGCGAATCGACCCGGCGGTTCAGAACGGCACCGTCACTGTGGATGCAAGCCTCGAAGGCCCGCTCCCCAAGGGTGCGCGGCCGGACCTCAGCGTGGAAGGCATCATCGAGCTTGACCGTGCCGCAGACGCAATCTATGTGGGTCGCCCAGTCCAGGCCCAGCCTCAGGCTGCAGGCACGATCTTTAAGCTGAGCCCCGATGGCGGCGAGGCCCAGCGCATCCAGGTACGCTTTGGCCGCGCTTCCGTCTCCACCATCGAAGTCATTGATGGCCTCCAGCCCGGCGACCAGGTGATCCTTTCGGACACTTCCACCTGGGATAGCGCCGACCGCATCCGCCTGAAGTGACTGGAGTGCTGCATGACCGCCACGTCCCCCGATAAGCCGCTGCTGAAGCTGGAGGGCCTAAGGAAGGTCTTCCTTACAGATCAGGTGGAGACCCATGCCTTAAGCGACATCCACATGGAAATCCGCGAAGGGGAATTCGTCTCCATCGCTGGCCCATCCGGTTGTGGCAAGTCGACGCTGCTCTCCATCATTGGCCTGCTGGACACGCCCACGGCCGGCGCATACACCCTCAGCGGCCATCCGGTGGAGAGGCTCAAGGCCTTGGAGCGCGCGCGCATCCGCAACCGTGAGATCGGCTTCATCTTCCAGAGCTTCAACCTCATCGGCGACCTCACGGTCTTCGAGAACATCGAGCTACCGCTGGTCTACCGCGGCCTTCCCGCGAGTGAGCGACGCCAGTGCGTGCTTGACGCGCTCGAAGAGGTGGACATGGCGCATCGCCTGAACCACCTGCCTGGCCAGCTCTCCGGCGGCCAGCAACAGCGCGTCGCTGTAGCACGTGCCGTGGCGGGTCGGCCCAGCCTCCTTTTAGCGGACGAGCCCACGGGCAACCTCGACTCCATCAATGGTGAGGCGGTCATGAAGCTGCTCCAGCAACTTCACCATCGCGGCGCCACCATCTGCATGGTCACCCACGATGCCCGCTTTGCTGGAGCCGCGGACCGGACCATCCACCTATTTGATGGGCGAATCCGTGAATAGACCATGATCACGACCTGATTCACCTTCGGGGCGTAAGTGGTCAGACACGCCGCCGATTTCCGGTGATTCTCTCAGGTTCCCTGCTCACTTGGTCTCCCTAACATCAATGAATCCGATGCATTCGAGATACTCGCGATAGGGCCAAGCTACGGCCACAGGGCCAGGGTGGCCGAGGCGAGGCAATTCCGGGGAAGCGAATCCATCCGGGAGAAGGCCCTTGGGACGGGCACCACTCCTGTGGCGATGGCGGACGTGGTTCCCAAAGAGCTGTTCGCCGGAATCGATGAGGAGTAGGTTTGGGCTGCGCACATCGTCGCGGACACCCAGCGATAGCGACTATGTCAACGAACGGCCCCTTGGGGGGAGTGTCTAATGGACGTCAAGTTCGAGGGAATGTCCTTCTGCTTCACCGGCGGAATGTTGGAGCTGAGGTCCTTGGCAAACCCTGACTCACCTTGAAAGAGCCGGGAGAGCATTTCAGTTCCTTCCTCGAGGTCCATCTGGATGCCGAGTGGGCGCTTTCGACACCAATCACGGCGATGTAGGTGGCATGAGGCCTAGCAGGGCTGCCAGCGCTATCGGCGACACGCGGTAAGGCGACATGAGACCCTCGAAGAAGCCGTGTGCCTCGATCAAGTGAACAATCAGGCCCGGGCCAGTGAGATGGCTTCCCAAGCGCGAGTCGAGGATATCCCAATCGATTGACGCGAAGCGAAATGCGTCGGGCGTGCATGGCGCGCCATGAGGATCGGGCGCGAACGGGCATATCTGTGGACCTCGGAATGCACGCACACACACGACGTAGCCGCCACTGTGGCTAATTCCCATGCGGTTAGCTAGCGCGGTGGCCAGCAGCACGCGTAACGGCGCGACGAGTTGCTCACGTGATAGTCCGAGCGCAGCTAACGCTTGCGCATCGGCCTTGAGCACATCTTGCAGGCGCTCATCCGGGCCAAGGAAACCCACCTGTGAATAGCAGCCAGGCCGCATGCGGCGTTCTATCTCATCAAGGGTGGGCGCTGTGAATGGCATCGCTGACCTTCTGGCGACGCAGCCTCTGCTAGCGGGTCGGTGATGGCCGGCTGCGCTGCTTGGGCTTGCGTGCGAGTGGTGGCGTCAACGGTGTCTTCGCATCAGCCAGCGCGCGCGCGACATAGATCAACTTGCGTCGCACGTGGCTCTTGGGATCGCCCACTAGGCCCTTGATGATGTACGCCGGCTGCAAGAGCCTCTGCGAACTGTGCCAGCCTTCCTCGAAGTAGCCGAAGTACACTTCTTCCACTGTCACCACGCCGCGCTTGGACCGCAGGTGCTCGGCCATCTCCTGCACCGCCTCTTGCGCGCTGTGGCAAGCCTGGTCGCGACGGCGCGCGGCGCCGATCTGGCGCCACAATCGCTCAATGCAAGTTGGGCGTCCTTTATGGTCGAGGTAGACCACAATCTTGCCGCCGGGCCCATCCACCGGCACCTTGTCCACCATACGTTGGAGCGCGACCGCGACATCGATGACTCGGTCTGAGGCCTCACGGCCTTGCGCGGTGGCCGACCCCACGTGCAGGCGCGCAGCCTTGAGAAAACGTGCTTCGCTACTGCTGGTGGCTAGTCCCATCCGCTTCAGTAGCTCCCGCGCTGTGCGCAGCGCGGCCTCATCGCTGAGGTCTAGGTTGGCCTGCCCGTCATCGATCTGCCAGCGCGCGCGGTCGATGAATCGGAATCCGCCCGATGCGCGATACATCTGCAACTCGAAGGAGGCCGACGATAGAGTGAGCTTGTGCTCGTCGGAACTAAGTCGCATCAACTTTGGTTCGATGAGCATACCCAGGCTCTTCGCCAACGCACGGATCGTGCGCTCGTTGACCACCGGTGCCTTGAGCTGGTAGACGGTCGCTGAACGCTTCGGCGCCGACGGCAGATTGGTAGCGATGCGAATCTCGGCCATTACGATCTCCCTTCAGGCATCACTCGCCTCAGGTGCGGTACTTCCACGCCAACCAATTCGTCTGACGCACGTTGGAATCGCGCCAGTCGAGGTTCTCGTGGTCACGACGGCTGACCGCCTCACCCTGGTCCGCGCCAGCCGCGATGGCGATCGAGTCGTCGCCCGTCCAGAACGAATAGGCACGCGAAACCCAGGCACTGGCAATGGCATCGCCATCGCAGATGTCGTCTGCGAAGTCCTCACCTAGGTCGCTGGTCCACCATGAGTCGGCCGAGGTGCCGATGTAGCCGCAAACGATGTGCACGCCCTGCATCGGGCCGCCCCACACGGCGACAATGTGGTCGGCATTGGTGTTCAGCACCGCGTCGCAACCGAGCGCGGCGAACCACTTCAGGTTCTTGGCCCCAAGCCGCATCTGCGTGGAGTCCACCGAGCACCGGTCATGCTTGGCCGCAAAGTAGAAGCTTGCAACGTTGTCCTCGTTACCACCATGATCGCAGACCATACAGAAGTGGACATCGTCGCTCCAATTGAGCGAGTCACCGCCGAACGAAGGATGGCGGAAGTCTGTCTCCCACGCGTTATCGTTGCCCCAGTCGAACACTTTCACGTGCCCGCGGTCACCCATTGTGTTGAAGAAGCCTTCGACCTGATCGTCGCAGTAGCTGAGTTCGTTCTGCGAGCAACTATCGTCATGGAAGTTATTAATCCATTCGACGCCGGTCCGTACCGTCACGTGAATGCCCATAAGCCCTCCCTGCTGGGATACCAAACGTGCTGGCGGGCGGTCATTATGCGCGCATGTACAACACGCGTTTCCCCCTTTTTTCGGTTAATATTTATTGAAAGTAAATTATTGAATTCATTTAATTTCACGATTGGACAAGATATGCTTTTGAACCTGCACGATTGGACATTTTATGGTTTTCGTCCCAACAAAAGCACCCTGTTTTCGACCGTGTTCTTCGTCGAAGAGAGAGTGATTCGAGTCCATCTCGGACACTTTATGGTTCATAACCCGGACAGGAATTCCTTCAAGGCACACTCATTTTGTGGTGGAGATATAAAGGCGGGACTCGAAATCGCTGAAATGCTGGCAGGTAGCCGTAGCCGGAGGCAGTCCGGGGGACTGCCGAAGGCGTTAAGCGGCGTGCCAGCATTTCGCGCGGCCGGAGCGTCACCCCGCAGGGGTGATGCGGAGGGAGTCCCACCACCTCCACCAAGCAAAAGCCCCCGCAAAGCGGGGGTTTTTGCTTGGTGGAAACGATAAGGCGAGAGTCGAAATCGCTGAAATGCTGGCAGGCTGACTCGGGCCCATCCTGGGCCCTCGCCCTCCGGGCCGTCGCTTTTAGCGCCGGTCCTATTCGCCGGTTCCGGCGAATGGTGCCGTAGCCGGAGGCAGTCCGGGGGACTGCCGGAGGCGTTAAGCGGCGTGCCAGCATTTCGCGCGGCCGGAGCGTCACCCGCAGGGGTGATGTGGAGGGGGCCCCACCACCGACCGCTGCGGCCAGGGAGCCGCCCACCTCCTGGTCTTCAAGCTCCCAGCCGGCTCAGGTGCAAGATGATGTCCTGGTGGTCGTTGAAGAACCGCTCGCCGTGGGCCTCGACTTCCGCCAGGGGCAGCCAGAAGGCCTGGGCGGCGTCGTCCTGGGGGTGGACGGCCGGCAGGGGCCCGAGGCCCAGGCGGAAGCAGGCAAGGTGGGTGATGATGCGGCCCCGTTGGGAGCGGAACGGATGGTCGAAGACCTCCCGCTCGGCCAGGGCCGCCAGCAGCGCCTCCCGGGGCACTTCGAGGGCCGTCTCCTCGGCCAGCTCCCGGAGGGCGGCCTCGAGGACTCGCTCTCCGGGGTCCACGAAGCCGCCGGGGAGGGCCCAGAGCCCTCGTCCAGGGTGGTGCTTCCGCTCCACCAGGAGCACATGATCCGCCTTGAGCACGAGGGCATCGGCGGTCACGAAGTTCACCTGGTAGGGCGCGGCCTCCCAGGCCTTCCGGTAGCCCTGGAGGTAACGGTGCTCCTCCCGCACCCCGGCCGCCTCCGAGGTCTCCATCCAGATCTCCAGCCAGTCCTGGACGGGAGCCGGCAGGTCCAGGCCGGAGGGGTCGCCGCCTTCGAAGAGGTCCCGCTGGATTTCCGCCGCCTCCGGCCCCTCCAATGGCGGGACCTCCAGGAAGGCCCAGTCAGGAAAGCGGGGGTCCGGGAGCGGCGCCACCAGGGCGAGGCTCAACGCCCCGGGAGCCGCCGCCTGGATCGCACGCCGCAGGCTGGCAATCCAGAGGTCGTCGTCGTAGAGGCGGTCCGGGAGCGGGAGGAAGGTGATCCTCCGGAGCTCATCCGGCGACAGGCAGGCCGAGGTCATGGCCTGGCATTCGCCGGGCGTCCAGGGATGGCGAGGGCTGCGGGGGCGCTGGCACGACCCCAGCACCACCGCCACCCGGTCCGCCCGCGCGAGCCCGAGGCGGATGGCGTCGAGGTGCGCCCGGCGGGGCGGCTGGAACCGGCCGAGGCAGATCGCGAGATCGAGCATGGGGCCCTCCGGGACCCAGTCTGAGGCATCCAGGGGCCGAGAGGACGCGGTCTACGGCCTCCTTACCGCCCCGCCATCAGGCGATCCAGGTAGCGCGACTTGACCTGCTTCGTGGCCAGGGCCCGCTGGAGGGGCGGGAGCTTGAGCACGGCGCCGAGGATGGCGGCCACGGCCCGGTGTCCGTGGCTGGATTGCCCGTCCACCAGGAGCTCCGCCAGCTTCCCGCGCTCGAGGGCCATCACCACGGTGCGGTGGGCGGTGTTGGCGGGGGTCAGCACGCGGGCCTTGCGGGGCCTGAGCCGGATCGCGGCCGGGGCGCAAGTCCGCACGCACACGCCGCAGCCCAGGCAGCGATCCTCGTCCAGCCGCGCCCGCCGTGCGGTGGGGCGGTGCGGATCGTGGGCCGAGACGAGGGCGAGGGCCTCCACGGGGCACGCGGCCACGCACTTCCCGCAGCCGTTGCATCGTTCCCCGTCCAGCTCCGGGAGGAAGTTCGTGGTGTGGACGGGCTTCATGAACGCGAAGCGGCGGGCCGCGACCATGGCCTCGCAGCAGCAGCCGCAGCAGTTACAGATGAAGCTCACCTGCTCGCGCACGTTCTCGCCGAACTGCACCAGCCCCCGCTCGCGGGCCTGATCGAGCAGGTCGAGGCACTCCGCGGCCTCCACGCGCCGCGCCACCTGGTGGCGCGTGAGCGAATCGGCGCAGGTGCCGAAGGTCATGCAGATGTCCATGGGCGCATCGCAGGCCTTCCCCAGATGGGCCATCTTGTGGCGGCAGTAGCAGGCGCCGATGCCGATGGCCCCCGCGGTGCGCACCACCTCGCTGGCCCGCTCGTGGTCGAGCACCACGAGGGCGTCCTCCCGGGGGAGCGCCGTCTCGTCCACGAAGACCCGCCCCAGCTGCGTCTCCCCCTTCGCGAACAGGGCCCGGAGGAAGTCCTCCTCCACATTCAGGTACTGGTGGAAGAGCTCCGCCAGGGCCGCCTGGTCCGCATCGCCCCGCACCCGCATCATGGAAAACTCGAAGAAACCGGCCATGGGCGGCGGCATCACGTAGCGCGTCTCGCCGTCCTGCTCCCAATCCAGCAGCATGGCCCGCCCGGCCAGGGTCTCCAGGATCGCGCGGGCCCGCGCCTCTGGGAGCTTCCAGATGGCCGCGGTCCGGTGGGCCGTGAACGGGCGGATCGGCACCTGGGCGAGCAGACCGGCCTCCTCCTCGCTCACCAGGAGGCGGAGGATCTGGAAGAGGCGCTCGGAGGGCGGCGCGCCCTGGGGGAAGCGGTTCAAGCGGGCCGCGAAGCGCGCGTAGGCGCTGTGTCCGGGGCGGAGGGTGGCGTGGGCCATGGGGGGTTCCCGCCCCCAGGATAGTCCCGGAGCCGGCCGGATCGTCCGTCTCAGGGAATAAAACCGCTGACCCCAGGTCCAGGCGGGGCTGGGATTCTCTCCAAAAATGGTGACAATGGAGCCTTCCGCCGGGGGTGCCCATGCCGTCCAGCCTCCACCGTTCCGTCTGCCCCTATGATTGCCCCGACGCCTGCGGTCTCGTGGTCGAGGTGGAGGATGGCCGTGCCGTGGCCGTGGCGGGCGATCCCGAACATCCGTTCACCCGCGGGGCCCTCTGCCCCAAGATGAACCGCTACCAGGACACGGTGCACCATCCCGAGCGGCTCACCACGCCGCTGCGGCGCACGGGCCGGAAGGGGGAGGGCGCCTTCGCGCCCGTCTCCTGGGAGGAGGCCATCGGGGAGATCACGGACCGCTGGCGGGAGATCATCACCGCGCACGGCGCCGAAGCCATCCTGCCCTACTCGTACGCGGGCACCATGGGCCTCGTCCAGCGCAATGCCGGGCATGCCTTCTTCCATCGGCTGGGAGCCTCCAGGCTGGACCGCACCATCTGTTCGCCGGCCAAGAACGAGGGCTGGGCCCTGGTGATGGGCGGCACGCCCGCGCCCCACCCGGACGCCTGCGCCGCCAGCGACCTCATCCTGCTCTGGGGCATCAATGCCGCGGCCACCAACGTCCACAGCCTCCATGCCGTGCGCGAGGCCAAGCGGAAGGGCGCGCAGGTCTGGCTCATCGACACCTACGCCCATGCCACCGCGCCCCTCTGCGACCGCGTGGTGCTGGTGCGCCCCGGCACGGACGGCGCCCTGGCCCTGGGCATCCTCCACCTCCTGGACCGGATGAACCTCTGCGACGAGGCCTTCCTCGCGGCCCACGTCCGGGGCGCCGCCGAGCTGCGGGAACGCATCCTCCCGGACTATCCGCCGGAGCGGGTGGAGGCGATCACCGGCGTGCCCGCGGCCACGGTCCGCGAGCTGGCGGAGGCCTATGGCCGCGCCCGCGATCCCCACCTGCGCCCGGGGAACGGGATCTCCCGCTACGGCAACGGCGCCATGACCCTGCGCACGCTGGCCTGCCTCCCGGCCTTCGTGGGGGCCTACGCCAAGCCCGGCGGCGGCGCCTTCGCCTCCACCAGCACCGGGGGCGTGTTTCCCATGCGCCTCATCGAGCGCGAGGATCTGCTGCCCCGCCCTGTCCGCACCCTCAACATGAATCAGCTGGGTCGCGCCTTGAACGAGCTGCAGGACCCGCCGGTGGCCTCGCTCTACGTCTACCACTCGAACCCCGCCGTGGTGGCTCCGGACCAGAACGCCGTGCTGAAGGGCCTCGCGCGCGAGGACCTCTTCACCGTGGTGCACGAGCGGTTCATGACGGATACGGCCCTGTTCGCCGACCTCGTCCTGCCCGCCACCACCTCCCTGGAACACAGCGACCTCTACCGCGCCTTCGGGCACTACGCCATTCAGCGCGCGCGCCCCGTGGTGCCGCCCGTGGGGGAGAGCCGCTCGAACCTCGAGGTGTTCCAGGCCCTGGCCCGGGCCATGGGCTTCACGGAGGAGGTGTTCTCCCAATCCGCGGACGACCTCATCAACGCCCTCCTGGCCGAGCCCCATCCCTGGAAGGCCGGCCTGGACGCAGGCCGGCTCGCCGAGGGCTTCGCCGTGGAGCTGGATCCTCACCGGCAGGCGCTCCAGTTCGGCACGCCCAGCGGCAAGGTGGAGGTCCTCAACCCCCGTGACCCGGAGCCCCTGCCCCGCTTCCTGCCGCCCCACAGCGATGCCGACCCGCATCCGCTCCAGCTCGTCACGGCGCCGGCCGTGCAGGGGCTCAACTCGACCTTCCACGAGCGGGAGGACCTGCGGCGACGCATGGGTCGGATGACCCTCCGGGTGAACCCCGCCGAGGCCGCGACCCGGGGCCTGGCGGACGGCGAGGCGGTCACCGCGTTCAACGGCCTCGGCGAAGTGGCCTTCACCCTGGAGGTGACGGACAAGGTGCCCGTGGGCGTGGCGGTGGCCGAAGGGGTATGGTGGCGCCACCACGCTCCGGGCGACCGCACCGTCAACGCCCTGACCTCCCAGCGCCTCACGGACCGCGGCGGCGGCAGCACGTTCTACGACAACCGGGTGGACCTGCGGGCGGGCCAGCCCTTTTGACGAATCGTCAACAAAATGTCCGATGCCCCAGGCAGATAGCCCTCTTTTAGTGCTTCGCATCACCTCTTGATACTCCGCCCTCCCTCGGGGCAGCCCGTGCGGCTAGAGTCATGTCGTCCTGTTTTTGCCCCTGCATCGCGCCGCGGACGCCTCGGGACGGCCCCGCGGGATCCCAGCACGAATGCATTTCCCGGCCGGAGCCCCGGTTCCGCCTCCACACACCCTTCCTTCCCGGAGGAACCATGAGCCAGTACGTCAATGAAGTCCTTGAGGGCCTCAAGAAGAAGGCCCCCTGGGAGAGCCTGTTCATCCAGGCCGCCACCGAGATCCTCCACTCCCTGGCTCCGGTCCTCGAGAAGGAGCCCAAGTACAAGAAGCACGCCATCCTCGAGCGCATCGTGGAGCCCGAGCGCGCCATCGGCTTCCGCGTGCCCTGGGTGGACGACAAGGGCCAGATCCGCGTCAATCCGGGCTGGCGCGTGCAGTTCAGCAGCGCGATCGGACCCTACAAGGGCGGCATCCGCTTCCATCCCAACGTCACCCTCGACACCCTGAAGTTCCTGGGCTTCGAGCAGATCTTCAAGAACAGCCTCACCGGCCTGCCCATGGGCGGCGGCAAGGGCGGCTCCAACTTCGATCCCAACGGCAAGTCCGATGCCGAGGTGATGCGCTTCTGCCAGTCCTTCATGATGGAGCTCTACCGCCACATCGGGGCCGACACGGACGTGCCGGCCGGCGACATCGGCGTGGGCGGCCGCGAAGTGGGCTACATGTTCGGGATGTATAAGAAGCTCGCCAACGAGTTCACCGGCGTGCTCACGGGCAAGGGCCAGTACTGGGGCGGCAGCCTCATCCGTCCCGAAGCCACCGGCTACGGCGTGGTCTACTTCGCCGAAGAGGCCTTGAAGACCAAGGGCGAGTCCATCGGAGGCAAAAAGGTGGCCGTGTCCGGCTTCGGCAACGTGGCCTGGGGCGCCGTCACCAAGGCCACCCAGCTGGGCGCCAAAGTCGTCACCATCTCCGGCCCCGACGGCTACATCTATGACGCCGACGGCATCAGCGGCGAGAAGATCGCCTACATGGAGGAGATGCTCCGCATCGACCGCATGTCCGTGGCCCCCTACGCCCAGAAGTTCAAGACCGCCCAGTTCCACGCCGGCAAGCGCCCCTGGGAGCAGAAGGTCGACGTGGCCCTGCCCTGCGCCATCCAGAATGAGCTGAACCTCGACGAGGCCAAGAACCTGATGGCCAACGGCTGCATGGCCGTCATCGAGGGCGCCAACATGCCCAGCACCCTGGATGCCGTGGAGTTCTTCCAGGCCAACACCGGCAAGATCCTCTTCTCCCCCGGCAAGGCCTCCAACGCCGGTGGCGTGGCCACCTCGGGCCTGGAGATGAGCCAGAACTCCATGCGCCTGGGCTGGACCGCCGAAGAGGTGGACGCCCGCCTGCACCAGATCATGATCAACATCCACAAGTCCTGCGCCGACGCGGCCGCCCGCTTCGGCACCCCCGGCAACTACGTGAACGGCGCCAACATCGCCGGCTTCATCAAGGTGGCCGATTCCATGATCGACCAGGGGCTTGTGTAGTGGTTCTTGCCTTAGACCAAGGCACAGACAGGGGGGCCGTCAGCGGCCCCCCTTTTTGCGCCCAGACCAGTAAACTGCGGTGGAACCGAGGCCCCCGCATGATCAGCCGCGACTTCAACGAGATCTTCCACAAGTACGCCACGGACAAGGAGATCTTCCACGAGCTCATGCCCCTCCGCACCCGGGAGATCCTCCTGGTGGCCCCGGCCTTCGACGCCTTCACGCTGGAGCAGGACGGCCTGCTGACCGAGATCCTCTTCGACGGCTACTACCAGCTCAACATGAGCAACCCGCCCCGGGTGACCAACGTGTCCACCGTGGACGAGGCGCTGGATCGGTGCGCCAGCCGCCACTTCGACATCATCATCGTCATGAGCCGCCTGGGCCAGGGCGGCCACGTGGAGCTGTCACGGGCCCTGCGGAAGGCCGCCCCGCGGATCCCCATCTACCTCCTGCTCAACGACAACGTGGAAGTGGGCGTCATGGACCGCCGGCGCCAGGAGCTGCTGCGCCACTACGACCAGATCTTCGTGTGGAACGGGAACCCCGAGATCTTCATGGCCATGGTGAAGTTCATGGAGGACCGGGCCAACGTCCTCAACGACACCAAGGTGGGCCTCACCCGCGTGATCCTCCTGGTGGAGGACAGCATCCGCTACTACTCGCGGTACCTGCCCATCCTCTACAGCGAGATCCTCAAGCAGACCACGCGCCTGGCCAAGGAGCAGAACATGGACCGCATGACGCGCACGCTGTCCATGCGCGTCCGCCCCAAGGTGATCCTGGCCACCTCGTACGAGGAGGCCATGGCCTTCTGCGACCAGTTCCAGGACTGCCTGCTCTGCGTCATCTCGGACCGCAAGTTCCCCAAGGATGGAACCCTCGACCGGGAGGCCGGCATCAAGCTCATCCGGGCCCTGAAGGAGCGGATTCCGGACCTGCCGACCCTGCTCCAGTCCTCGGATCCGCTGAAGGAATCCTGGGCCACGGCCCTGGGCAGCGGCTTCCTCAACAAGAACTCGTTCACCCTGGGCGCGGAGCTCTCGAGCTTCTTCTACGAGCGCCTGGGCTTCGGCGACTTCATCTTCCGGAACCAGGCCGGCGAGGAGATCGCCCGGGCCACGGACATGGAGGACCTGCGGGAGAAGCTGCGCACCGTGCCCGCCGAGTCCCTGGTCTACCACGCCCTGCGCAACCACTTCTCCTCCTGGATCATGGCCCGCGGCGAGGTCCAGGTCGCCAAGGTCCTGGCCCGCTTCCGCATCTCGGACTACCGCGACCCCGAGGACATGCGGACCTTCCTCATCGACGTGGGCGACTACGTGCAGCGCATGCGGACCCTGGGCAAGGTGATCCCCCTCACCGAATCCACGCCCCGGGACGAGCCCAACATCCTCCGCCTGGGCTCCGGCTCCATGGGCGGCAAGGCGCGGGGCGTGGCCTTCACCCACTCCCTGCTCTCCCGGCTGGACCTGGAGAGCCTGATCCCCGGCGCGAACATCCGGATCCCGCGCTCCGCCATCATCGGCACGGAGGAGTTCACCGGCTTCATCCACCGGAACGGCCTGAGGCAGATGGTCCAGAGCGACGCCGACGACGACGCCATCAAGCGGCGCTTCCTCATGGGCTCTCTGTCGCCCGAGCTGATCGCCAAGCTGCGGCTCTTCCTCACCAAGCACGCCAAGGTGCCCCTGGCCGTCCGTTCCTCGGGCCTGCTGGAGGACAGCCTCTCCCATCCCTTCGCGGGCCTCTACAGCACCTTCTTCCTGCCCAACAACGACGCCGACCCCGCCGTGCGCGAGGTCCAGCTCATGGAGGCCATCAAGCTGGTCTACGCCTCGGTCTATTCGAAGGCCTCCCGCGCCTACTTCCAGGCCATCGACTACAAGATCGAGGAAGAGCAGATGGCCATCCTCATCCAGGAGGTCTCGGGACGCCGCTTCGGCGGCCGCTTCTACCCCCACATCTCCGGCGTGGCCCAGTCCTTCAACTACTACCCGGTGGCCTACACGCTGCCTCAGGACGGCATCGCCAGCATCGCCGTGGGGCTCGGCAAGTACGTGGTGGAGGGTGAGAAGGCCTACTGCTTCGCGCCGCCCTATCCCGAGATGGACATGCTGCCCCCCAAGGAGCAGCTGCGCACCACCCAGAAGCGCTTCTACGCCCTGGACATGAGCCGCACCTCCGTGGACCTCTACGCCGGGGAGGACGCCACCCTGCTCAGCCTCGACATCCAGGAGGCGGAGGCGGACGGGGCCCTGCAGCACTGCGCCTCCGTCTGGGACTGGAACGACGACCGCATCCAGGATGGCCTCGACCGCCCGGGGCCTCGCATCGTGAACTTCCGCAACATCCTCAAGTACGACCAGTTCCCCCTGGCCCCGATCCTCCAGCGGCTGCTGGAGCTGATCCGCGGGGCCATGGAGACGCCCGTGGAGCTCGAGTTCGCCGTGAACCTCGACCCCGATCCGCACAACGGCAAGCCCACCTTCACCCTCCTCCAGATCAAGCACCAGCTCATGGAGACGGGGGACGTGAACCTGTCCCCGGCGGACCTCGACCCGGCGGACCTCTTCCTCTTCTCCGAGAAGTGCGTGGGGAACGGCATCGTGGAGGGCCTGCGGGACGTCGTGTGGGTGGATCCCGAGGGCTTCGACAAGTTCGAGACGCCCGCCCTGGCCGCGGAGATCGAGAAGCTCAACGACCGCTTCCGCACCGAGGGCGGGAAGTACGTCCTGCTGGGCCCCGGGCGCTGGGGCAGCAACGACCGCCACCTGGGCATCCCCATCGTGTGGTCCATGATCTCCTGCGCCCAGGTGATCGTGGAGTACGCCATGGAGAACTTCCAGGCGGACGCCTCGCTGGGCTCGCACTTCTTCCACAACGTGACGTCCCTGAACATCGGCTACTTCACGGTGCCCTACCCCCGGGGCACGAGCCTGCTCGACTGGGGCTGGCTGCGCCGCCAGCCAGAGGTCTGGCGCTCGGGCTGCCTGGTGCACACGCGGCTGGACGAGCCCGTCCACATCGTCATGGACGGTCGGCGCAGCGCCTCGGCCATCTTCAAGCGCGCGCCGAAACCCACGCCCGAGGAGCCGGAGGAGTTCCAGTAGGAACGTCGAGGAGCGTCGCGCCTACTTCGCCCGGGTGTACTCCATCTCCATGAGCTTCACGAAGGCACCGTCCTTGCCCTTCACGAACATCGACGCGAAGCGGTGGTCGTGGTCCGGCTGGGTGTGGACCTCCTTGAAGGTGAGAGGTTTCCCGGCCTCGTCGTAGCCCTCGAAGTAGAGGGTCATCTCCCGGCAGTCCTTGGTGCAGGTGCCCTTGCTGACGGCCATCCAGGTGCCGCCGTTGTCCACCCAGCTGCCCACGTGGGCGTTCTGGTGGGTGTCGTAGCCGAAGAGGCCGTGCCCCTCGAAGGCCTGGCCCATCATCTCGGCGCGCATCTCCGACTTCAGCCACAGCCCGCCCGACACCAGCGTGTTGGTCTCCGTCCCCTTGGACACCACGGGCGGCTTGGACGGGTCCATGTACATCTTCGCCACGGCGATCCAGATGCCGGCCTGCTCCTTCATGGCCAGGTGATGGGCCGTGGGCTTGGGAAGGGGGCTTTCCTGGGCGGACAGGGTCAGGACACAGGCGAGCGAGAGGATCAGGGCGCGCATGGAACCTCCAGAGGCCCATGCTACCCCCGCCGGAACCCGGCGCCAGCCCGGCTTCCGCTAAAGTGGGGGAAGGAGGGGCCCTTGATCCAGCATCCCGGCAATGTGTTCGTGGTCTCCGCGCCGTCGGGCGCGGGCAAGTCCACGCTGACCCAGCGGCTGGTGCAGAGCGTCCCGGACCTGATCTTCTCCATCTCCTTCACCACCCGGAAGCCCCGGCCCGGCGAGGTGGACGGCCGGGACTACTTCTTCATCGACGACGCCCGGTTCGATGCCATGGTGGCGGAAGGCGGCTTCGTGGAGTGGGTGCAGGTCTACGGCCACCGGTACGGCACGGGCCGCGCCTGGCTGGAGGACGTGCTGGGTACCGGGCGCGACGTGCTGCTCGACATCGAGACCACCGGCGCGTTGAACGTGCGCCACGCCATGCCCGAAGCGCGGATGATCTTCATCCTGCCCCCCTCCGCCGCCTCCCTGGAGCAGCGGCTGCGCAGCCGGGGCAAGGACTCGGACGAGCAGATCCGCATCCGCATGGAGCATGCCCGCCACGAGCTGGAGCTGTATCCCGCCTACGACTACCTGATCCTCAATGACGACCTTGAACTCGCCTACCAGCAGTTCGAGGGCATCGTCCATGCCGCCCGGGCCAGCCGGGAGCGCATGGCCCCCACGGCCCGGCGGATCCTCGAGGGGTTCTGATAAAACCGCGCTTCGTCCTCCCTGCGGGCGGGGCGTATCCTGGAGGGACACTCCCCGGGAGCCTCATGGCCCGTTTCATCAAGCGCAATTGGATGTGGATGGTGGTGGCCGCCACGGTCGCCGTGGCGGGGCCCCTGCTGGCCCGGTCCGGCGCCGAGAGCGCCCGCCAGCGGGGCCTGGACACCCTCACCGAGGTCATGGACCTGGTGCAGAAGCAGAGCCCCGAGCCGCCCACCCCCCGCCAGATCACCCACGCCACCATCCAGGGCATGCTCCACACCCTGGACCCCCACTCGAACTACATGGACGAGAGCGAGTTCCGCCTGCTGCGCGAAGAGCAGAAGGGCTCCTTCTTCGGCATCGGCGCCATCATCCAGCAGCACGACCAGGGCATCGCCATCATCAGCCCCATGAAGGGCGGCCCGGCCGAGCGCCTGGGCGTCCGGTCCGGCGACATCATCAAGGAGATCGACGGCACGAGCACCGAGGGCATGACCTCCAACGCCGCCCTCCAGAAGCTGCGCGGCGAGAAGGGCACCCTGGTGGAGATCGCCGTGCAGCGCTCGGGCATCGCCGACCTGCTGCGCTTCTCCATCCCCCGCGCCGAGGTCCCCACCAACAGCGTCTACTACAGCTTCATGCTGAATCCCACAACAGGCTTCATCCTCATCAAGGACTTCGGCGAGACCACCTCGGACGAGTTCGAGAAGGCCGTGTCCTCCCTGAAGAAGCAGGGCATGAAGCAGCTCATCCTCGACCTCCGCGGCAATGGCGGTGGCGTCCTGGATTCGGCCATCGGGATCTGCCGCCAGCTCCTGGGCCCCGACCAGCTCATCGTGAGCCAGAAGGGCCGGGACGGCCGGGACGAGAACCAGACCCGCACCAGCAAGGGCGCGCAGCTCGACCCCTTCCCCCTCGTGGTCCTCATCAACCGCGGCTCGGCCAGTGCCAGCGAGATCGTCACCGGGGCCGTGCAGGACCACGACCGCGGGGTCGTCGTCGGCCAGACCAGCTGGGGCAAGGGGCTCGTCCAGAGCGTGCTGCCCATCAACCGGTCCCGGGGCCTGGCCCTGACCACCGCCCGCTACTACACCCCCTCGGGCCGCAGCATCCAGCGGGACTACACCCACGGCCTGGACGACTACTACAACCCTGAGGACGAGAAGGACCCCAAGCCCCAGGGCCCGGCCTTCAAGACCGACCTGGGCCGCACGGTCTACGGCGGAGGCGGCATCAATCCGGACTATCCCATGCCCCTCGTCCGCCTCGACGAGTTCATGATCAACCTCCGCTTCCGGTACTCCGCCTTCTTCCGGTATGCCGTGCAGGAGAAGGAGCGCTTCGGCATCCGGCCCGGCGAGCGCGCCGACGACGCCGTGATGGCGCGGTTCCGTGCCTGGGCCCAGGAACAGAAGCTCACCATCAGCGACAAGGACTGGGAGACCCACCTGGAGGCCATCCGGGAGCAGCTCTCCATCGAGATGCAGAACGTCGCCTTCGGCGTGGAAGCCGGCTTCAAGCTCCAGTGCGAGAAGGATCCGGTGATCCTCAAGGGCCTGGAGGTGATGCCGGAGGCCGAGGCCCTGCTCCGCAAGAAGCAGCTCCTGAGCCGCGCCCCCGCTCCCAGCACAGCCACCCTCCGCTGAATCGAGGCTCCCATGGATGTCACGCTCCCCGAGCACGTTGAGGCCCTGCGCCAGGAAGTGCGCCGGTTCGCCGAAAAGGAGATCCGCCCGCACGTCATGGCCTGGGACGAGGCCAAGACCTTCCCCATGGGCGTGGTGAAGCAGCTGGGCGAGATGGGCATGATGGGCGTCATCTTCCCCGAGGAGTACGGCGGCGCCGGCATGGGCTACCAGGAGTACGCGGTGGTGGTGGAGGAGCTCTCCCGGGTGGACGGCTCCGTGGGCATCACCGTGGCCGCCCACAACAGCCTCTGCAGCAACCACATCTACGCCATGGGCGACGAGCGCCAGAAGCAGGCCTACCTGAAGCCCCTGGCCAGCGGCAAGGCCATCGGCGCCTGGGGGCTCACGGAGCCGGGATCGGGCAGCGACGCGGGCTCCCTGCGCACCTCCGCCAGGAAGGAGGGCTCGCACTACGTCCTGAACGGCACCAAGACCTTCATCACTCACGGCACCGTGGGCGACATCTTCGTGGTCATGGCCCGCACCCGGCCCTCGCTTCCGGGCCGCAGCAGCGCCGACGGCATCAGCGCCTTCGTGCTCGAGAAGGGCATGAACGGCTTCCGGGCCGGCAAGCAGGAGAACAAGCTGGGCCTCCGGGCCAGCGACACCTCCGAGCTGATCCTGGAGGATGTGAAGGTGCCCGAGGCCAACCTCCTGGGCGAGGAAGGCGTGGGCTTCAAGCAGGCCATGAAGACCCTCGACGGCGGCCGCATCAGCATCGGCGCCCTGGGCCTCGGCATGGCCCAGGGCGCGTTCGAGGAGGCCCTGCGCTACAGCAAGATCCGCCACACCTTCGGCCACCCCCTGGCGGACCACCAGGGCATCCAGTTCAAGCTGGCCGACATGGGCACGGAGATCGAGGCCGCCCGCCTGCTCATCTACCGCGCCGCGGGCCTGAAGGACGCGGGCCTGCCCTACGCCAAGGCCGCCAGCATGGCCAAGCTCTACAGCTCGGAAGTGGCCTGCCGCGTGGCGGACCAGGCCGTGCAGATCCTCGGCGGCTACGGCTACATCAAGGACTACCCGGTGGAGAAGTACTACCGGGACGTGAAGCTCTGCACCATCGGCGAAGGCACCAGCGAGATCCAGCGCACCGTCATCGCCCGTCACCTCCTCTCTGAGTACTGACATGAACAAGGGGAGACCGCCCGGTCGCTTCGCGCCCTCTGCGTCCCCCTCGTGCACCCCCACGCGGTGTCCTGGCGAAGCCCGGCCACCACGTCTAATCCCGGAGTCCCCATGAAGGCTCAGATCCTCCTCCTCGCCGCAGGCCTGCCCCTCCTGGCCGCCCGCCCCCTCCAGGTGGACGACCTGTTCAAGGTCAAGCGTGTCACCGATCCCCAGCTCTCCGTCACGGGAGCCCTGGCCTACCAGGTGGGGACCCCGGACGTCGCCGCCAACAAGACCACCACCCACGTCTGGTACAAGCCCGCCGGCGGCGAGGCGAAGGCCCTGGACCTGGGCGCCGGCAGCCAGACCCGTCCCCGCTTCAGCCCGGACGGCAAGAAGCTGGCCTACCAGTCCGGCGGCCAGATCTGGATCGTGGACCTCGGCACCCACGAGAAGCGCCAGCTCACGAAGCTGAGCGGCGGCGCCGAAGGCCAGGTGTGGAGCCCCGACGGCAAGTGGATCGCCTTCCTCTCCACCACCGTGCCCTCGGGGAACGAGGCCGAGAACGCGGCCTACCTGAAGCGCCAGGAGGAGAGCAAAGTCAAGGCCCGCGTCATCACCCACCTCATGTACCGCCACTGGAACGAGTGGAAGGACGACCAGCAGGTGAGCCACCTCTTCGTGGTGCCCGCGGACGGCAGTGTCGCGCCGCGGGATCTCACGGCGGGCCTCGCCACGGACGTGCCCAACTTCGCCGATGTGGCGGCCGGGGACGGCTTTGACTGGGCCCCCGACAGCAAGGCCCTGGCCTTCGAGACCCACCCCGAGCAGCGGAAGGCCGTCAGCACCAACGGCGAGATCTACGAGGTGGCCCTCTCCGGCGGTCCGGCCAGGAAGCTCTCCGACAACCCGGCCATGGACACCACGCCCCGCTATTCGCCGGACGGCAAAGCCCTCGCCTGGCGCGCCCAGCGCCGGCCCGGCTTCGAGTCCGACAAGTTCGAGCTGTGGGTGTTCGACCGCGCCGCCGGCCAGGTCGTGCGCACCACCCAGGCCTTCGACCAGAGCTTCGGCGACTTCCAGTGGCAGGGCCAGGACCTGGTGGCTGTCAGCGACCAGCAGGGCCATGCGGACCTCTTCCGTTGGGACGCCAAGGGCCTCCACCGCCTCAGCAAGGGCCTGCACGTCGAGGGCTTCGCGCTGCCCCCGAGCGGCTCCGCCGTGGCGAAGGACCACGCCGTGCTGGTCTCCACCAGCCTCGCCACGCCCCAGGACCTCTACGCCCTGGACCTGAAGACGGGGACCGTCGCCCGCGCCTCCCACCACAACGAGGCCCTGGCCAGGGAGCTGAGCCTCAACCCCGGCGAGGACCTCTGGGTGGACACCCTGCCCGTGGACGGGAAGCCCACCAAGGCCCACGCCTTCGTCGTGAAGCCCGTGGGCTTTGATCCGAAGAAGTCCTATCCCGTGGCCTTCGTCATCCACGGCGGGCCCCAGGGCGCCTGGGCCGACAGCTGGCACCCCCGCTGGAACGCGCAGGCCTGGGCCGGCCGCGGCTTCATCACCGTGCTGCCCAACCCCCGCGGGTCGACGGGCTTCGGCCAGGCCTACTGCGACGCCATCAGCGGCGACTGGAACGGCGCGGTGATGAAGGACCTCATGACCACCCTGGACGCCGTCCTCAAGCAGTTCCCCAACGCCGACCCCAAGCGCGTGGTGGCCTGCGGCGGCAGCTACGGCGGCTACGCCACCAACTGGCTGGCCGGCCATGAGGCCGACCGCTTCGCCGCCTTCGTGACCCATGCGGGCATCTTCAACACCGAGAGCATGCAGGTGGGCAGCGAGGAGCTGTGGTTCCCCCGCTGGGAGTTCAAGGGCTGGCCCTGGGAGAGCGCCGAAACCAAGGCCCGCTGGCAGTCTCAGAGCCCCAGCAGCGCCGCCGCCCAGTTCAAGAAGCCCATGCTCGTCGTCCACGGCGAGCTGGACTATCGCGTGCCCGTGGGCGAGGCCTTCCAGCTCTTCAACACCCTCCAGCTCCGCGGCGTCCCCAGCGAACTGCTCTACTTCCCCGACGAGTTCCACTTCGTCCTCAAGCCCCAGAACAGCAAGCTCTGGTACGAGACCGTCCTCGGCTGGTGCGAGCGCTGGACGAAGTAGAAAGGACTGTTCAACCGCAGAGACCGCAAAGGGCGCAGAGAAGGCATTCTTCCCTCTGCGGTCTCTGCGGTCTCTGCGGTTAAGGGGTTTTTTCTTTCGGAATGACTCCACCGCACGCGCCGGGATCGGACAGGGCGCGCCAGGGTTCGAGCACGAAGGGGCGGCTGAAGGCCCGGGGGTGGGGCAGCTCCAGGCTCAGCTCGGTCCCCAGGGCCCGGAGGTCCTCGGGCGCCTCCCAGGTCCAGCTGCCGGGCGGACCATCCGTGGTGATGAGGTCCAGGTCCAGGGTGCGGGGCGCGTTCCTCCCGGCGCTGCGGTCGCGCCCGTTCGCCAGCTCCAGGCGCAGCAGGGCCTCCAGCAGACGACGGGGATCGGCCTCCTCCGTCACCAGGAGGACCACGGTGTTGAGGTAGGCGGGCCCGCGGCCCGATTCGTCCGGCGTCTCCATCACCAGGGGTGAGGGCATCACCGCCCCCAGCGTCCGCAGCGCCGCCAGCCCTGCGTCCAGGTGAGCCCGGCGGTCGCCGAGGTTCGAGCCGAGGGCGATGACGGCCTTCATGAAAAAAGGCCAAAAGAAGCCACAGATGAACGCGGATAAACACGGATGGAGACGCGGTTCGTTTTATCTGTGTTCATCTGAGTTCATCCGTGGCTACTGCTTTTTCCCGTGTTCCGCCACCACCAGCGTGCGGATGCCGCCGCGAATGAGGAAGTCGCCCTCCACACGCATCCACTGTGGTTTCGTGGCCTTCACCAGGTCGTCGAGGATCTGGTTGGTGACGGCCTCGTGGAAGGCGCCCTGATCGCGGAAGCTCCAGAGGTAGAGCTTGAGGGACTTCGACTCCACGCAGAGCTGGTCGGGCTGGTACTGGATGCGGAGCTTGGCGAAGTCCGGCTGGCCCGTGAGCGGGCAGAGGCAGGTGAACTCCTCTGTCTCGAAGGTGATCGTGAACGGCCGCCCCGGCCGCGGGCTGGCGAAGGTGTCCAGCTCCCCCGTGGGGCGCGTCACCACGTACTTCGGCAGGTCCGTCGGGAGCGTGGGCTTGGAGGTCTTCTTGGTGGCCATGGCAAATTCCTAAAAAAGATGTTTAACCGCAGAGGACACAGAGATCGCAGAGGAGGTTTCACAGGGGTTCCGGGAGGTTGTGGACCACGCGTGTGATCCCATCGACCAGTCGGACCTGATTGAAGTTCACACCAAGCCCCAAGGAGAGGCCCATCAGCTTCAGGTAGGTGAGCACCTGAGCTCTCACAAGTCCCACAGGATTCTTTGCAGCCTTGAGCTCGATGACCAACTGACCTTCCACGAGCAAATCGATCCGGTAACCGGCATCGAGCCTTTCTCCCTTGTAGGTCACAGGCACCGGAACCTGCCGTTGGTAGGCTATCCCCGCCAGTGTCAGTTCCCTCGCCAGGCAGATCTCATAGGCGGATTCGAGCAGCCCAGGTCCCAGTTCCCGATGCACCTCGATGCAGGCTGCAATGACCCGTTGAGATAGCTTGTTGAGCCCTTCAGGATCCGATTCCACTCTGCGCCCTCTGCGATCTCTGCGGTTAAATTTTCAGGTTTCCAGGAATGTACGCGTACGGAATGGGGTCGGCCACGCCGGCCTCCTTGAACCCGCGCAGACGCAGGTGACAGGAGTCGCAGTGGCCGCAGGCCTCGGCCTCGCTCTGGTAGCAGGACCAGCTGAGGTGGAGCGGGGCCTGCAGCTCGAGACCCTTCCGAACGATCTCTGACTTGCGCAGGTGCAGCAGGGGCGCGTGGAAGGCCAGGCGCGTCTCAGGCTTCGTGCCCAGGTTGGCGGTCTGCTCGAAGCTCCTCAGGAAGGCTTCGCGACAGTCGGGGTAGCCGCTGCTGTCCTCCTCCACGAAGCCCACGAAGATGGCCGTGGCGCCCAGCACCTCCGCCCAGCTCACGCAGGTGGCCAGCAGGTGCGCGTTGCGGAAGGGCACGTAGCTCACGGGCACGCCCTGGCGCTCGGGATCGCCCTCAGGCAGGGCGATGGAGGGATCGGTCAGGGCCGAGCCGCCGATGGCCTTCAGGGAATCGAAGCCGATGATGAGCCGGCGGGCGGGAGGCACGCCGTAGAAGTCCGCGATGTCGCGGAAGGCCTGCTTCTCGCGCTCCTGGGTGCGCTGGCCGTAGTCCGCATGGAGCAGCGCCAGCTCAAATCCTTCGGCCCTGGCGAGGGCGGCGGTGACGCAGCTGTCCATGCCGCCGGAGAGGGAGACGACAGCAAGCTTAGTCACGGTGGAATGCCTCCGCCCACGCTTCCAAGTCATCCATCTCGCGCTGGAGCCGCCCGGCTTCGACGCCGTCATCCGCCTTCGGTGGCACCTGGTAGGGCGTTCCGTACTTGATCACGCAGGTCGCGAACGGGAAGGGGATCACCATGCGGTCCCAGGTCCCCAGCTGGAAGCTGTGATCGTAGGCGAGGCTCACGGGGATGATCCAGGCGCCGGTCTTGCGGGCCAGGGCGACGGTGCCGGGCTTGAGCTGCATGAGCGGGCCCCGGGGACCGTCGGGGGTGATGCCGAAGTCCCAGCCCTGCTTCACGGCCTGGATCATGCGCACCAGGGCCTTGGCGCCGTCTTCGCTGGCGGTGCCCCGCACGGCGTGGATGCCGAACCAGCGCCAGGTGGCCGCGCTGCGCTCGCCGTCCTTGCTGTCGCTGGATAGGATGGCCACGCCCCGCGCCTCGCCCTGGGCATTCCGCCGGTGGAAGGGGTACGAGAGGGGCATCATGAAGAGGCGGCGGTGCCAGAAGGCCAGGATGATGCGCTGGTCCCGGGCCACGAGATCCTCGACGGGACCGAAGTCCTCGCGGCGCACCCGCAGGGTGTAGGACCAGAGCTTGGTGAGGCCGGCCACCAGGAAGGGCACCACGCGGAAATTCAGCCACACGGACAGGGGTGAGCCCAGGGGGCGGCCCCGCTCGGCGATGGCCACGCGGGTCTTCATGGCAGCAGGTCCTCGCGGGTGATGGGGTACATCGTCCCGCAGTAGTCGCAGCGGACTTCCAGGGCCCCCGGCTCCTTGAAAAGGTCCTCTTTCTGGTCTTCGGGGAAGCGGCGCAGGGTCTCCAGCAGGGCCTCGCGGGTGCAGCGGCAGCGGTAGAAGAGGTCGGTGGCGGCCAACTCGTCGGCGCCTTCGCCCTGGGATACCCAGGCGGCCAGGAAGTCCTGCGTGCGCTCCCAGAGGGGCACCACCTCCAGGCCTTCGATGGCCTGGACGAGGCGCCCGAGGCGCTCCGGCGGGCAGTCCGGCAGGGGCTCCACCAGCAGGCCCCCGGCCTCGCCCGTGCCCGCGTCGCACCAAAGGGTGAGGCTGGCCTGGATCTGCTCCGACTGCTGGAGGTAGTGCTCCACCTGCACCTGGATGCCGCCCTCCACCACGGGGAGGTGGCCCACATAGGGCTGGCCCGTGGCGTTGGATCGCATCACCTGGAAGACGCCGGGGCCCTGGATCCATGCCGACACGTCCTCGGGCCCGGGGTCGAGCACGCCCCGGATGGTGCCGTCGGGCCAGCTGTCCGAGACCACGGCCTTGGCCCGGCCGGATCCCTTCACGAGCAGCTGCAGGCGCTCGGCGAAGAACGTGCGGCTCTGCAGCAGGGCGGTGGACGTGAGCAGCTCCGTGAGGCAGCCGCAGGCCGCGGGCTCCAGATGCGGATGCCCCCGCCGGACGCCGTCCCACAGGGGGCTGGCGTCCACCAAGGACAGGCGGATGTGGCGGTCCCGGGTGAGGGACTTGACCACGCGGGCCTTGGGAACCTCTGCCATCGCTACTCCCAGCCGATCTGCCGGCCCTTGTTCTGCTGCTCCAGCCAGGCCAGCAGGGGCTTGAAGTAGTCCATCATGGCGCGGGTGGAGAGGTCCTCGCCCGTGGCCTCCTTCAGCACCTTCCGCCAGTCCTCGGTGGCGCCCTTCTCGAGGATCTTCTTCAGGAAGGCGCCCACCTCCTTGTTCCCGGCGTAGTTGCAGCTGCGGGGATCCTGGTGGAGGATCTTCCGGGCGATGTGGTCGTGCATCTGGAACTTGAAGACTGTGGCCCAGCCGTAGCTGTAGTAGTAGGCGGGGTTGTCGTTGATGTGGGTCTTGGTGGCGGCGTCGCAGAACTGCTCGCCGCGGGGGCTGGGGGGCTCCACGCCCTGCTCGTCGCGCACGAGCTTCCACCAGCGGGCGTTCATCTGGTCGGCGGGCATGGCCTTGCCGTAGAACTCCGCCTCCCACTCGGGCATGGTGCCGCAGGACCAGTACATGAAGGGGATGGCCACCTCCAGCGCGTCGTTCAGCAGCACCTGCATCTGGTCCGCCTTGTAGTCCGCCGGCAGCACGCCCGCGGACTTGAGGTACGGAATCTGCCGGGTGGCCATGGCGATGAGCTCGCCCACGCCCTCGTGAAAGCTGGGGTTGGCGCCGTCGCGAAGGAGGGGCGGCACGTCGGGGCGGGTGTAGCTCAGGAAGTAGTAGCCGTGGCCCAGCTCGTGGTGCACCGTCTCGAACCACTCGGCGTTGGGCTCCACGCTCATGAGCGAGCGGATGTCGTGGTCCAGGTCCAGGTGCCAGCAGGAGGCGTGGGCGTTCTTCTTCCGGGGATCGCCGGCCTTCACGGGATACAAGTCGGACTTGGCCCAGAAGCTGGCGGGCAGCGGCTCGAACCCCAGGCCCACGTAGAAGGCCTCCGCTGTCTTCACGATGCGCTCGGGCTGCCAGCCCTTGAAGTAGGGATCGAAGTCCACGGCGCTCACGAAGCCGGTCCAGTTCTGGCTCCAGCGGTTGTTGATCCAGTGGGCGGGGATGGCCTTGGGCACGGGCTGGCCGTACTTCTTCGCCATCTCGTACTTCACCCAGGTGTGCAGCTGGAGGTAGAGGGGCTTCAGCTCCGCCAGGAACTTCCGGTTGAAGGCCATCATCTCGTCGGTGGTGAGGCCGTAGCGGGCCACCTGGAGGGCGAAGTAGTCGGGGTAGCCCAGCTCCTGCGCCACCCCGTTGCGCAGATCGCGCAGGCGCACCAGGCCGTCCTTCAGGGGCACGCCGATCTCTTTGCTGGCCTCCCACCACTGCCGACGCTCCTCCAGGTCGCGGCTGGAGGCCAGCTTGCTGTCGATGTCGTTGGCGCTGACGGGTCGGCCGCCCACCTTGAACTGGTAGCCGTTCATGATGGAGACCTGCTTCGTCTCCGCCTCGATGCGGGCGGCCACGAGTTCGGGCTTGGTCATGGGCCCCTCGGCGCCGTAGGGCATGAGCAGCACCCGCTCCAGCTGGCGCACGGTCTTCTCGTCGAGCTGGGCCCGGGATTTGAGCAGCTCCTTGGCCTCGGTGATGACCAGCGGATTGCCGTTGAAGGCGGCGAAGGCCTTGCCCGCCCACTCGGCCGCGGCGTCGTGCTCGGGCTTCACGTCCGTGGAGGCGGCCCAGGTGGCCTGCTGGCTCACGTAGTAGAGGGACTGGTAGCCGGCGTTCACCAGCTTGAGGAAGCGGTCGGCCCGTTCCTGGACGGGCGAGAGGGCCTGGGCCATGAGGGGGGCACCAAGAACAAGGGCGGGGAGAAGGGACGGGAGGAGGCGCATGCGGGGCTCCGGGGAACCCTCTATTGTGCCTTCGGGGCGGGTGGCCGTCAGCAGGGGAGGAGGATGCTGAAGCTGGAACCGAAGCCCACCTGGCTCTGGGCCCGGATCTGGCCCTTGTGGGCCGCCACCAGGCGCTGGACGATGGCCAGGCCCAGCCCCACCCCCTTGCTGGCGTCGCTGCGCTCGGACTGGCGGAAGGGGTCGAAGATGTAGGGGAGGTCCCCCGCCGGAATGCCGCGCCCGGTGTCGATGACCGACAGGCGGAGGAAGCGCAGGCCAGCCTCCACGCCGGAACCGAACTCGATCCCGGCCTCCACCCGCACGGCCCCGCCCCTGGGGGTGAACTTGAAGGCGTTGTCCACGAGGTTCACCAGGACGCGGTCCAGCTTCGA
Organism: Geothrix alkalitolerans; assembly: GCF_022808885.1. NCBI lineage: Bacteria > Pseudomonadati > Acidobacteriota > Holophagae > Holophagales > Holophagaceae > Geothrix > Geothrix alkalitolerans. The sequence goes on from NZ_JAKZLE010000003.1 coordinate 187,543, forward strand.
CACGTCCGCGCGGATCATCGGCAGGCCATCGGGGATCCCCACCTGGAATTCGAGGCCGGCCGAGGCGGCCCGCAGCGGATAGGGCGCCATCAGGGCCTTCAGCCAGGGCCCCGGCTCAATCTCTCCGAACTCCATGGGGAGCTGCCCGCTTTCGCTGCGGTAGATCTCCAGCATCTCGTCGAGCAGGGTCTTGATCCGCCCGACGGAGGCCTCGGCCTTGTCCAGCGCCCCGTCTCCCGCCGAGCCCTCCCGCAGCCGCTCCAGGACGAGCCTCAGCACGGTCAGGGGCGAACGGAGGTCGTGGACCAGCATGGTGGTGAAGTTGGTCTTGAGGGTGTTCACCTCCTTGAGCTTGAGGTTGGCGTCCACCAGGTTCTGGTTCTGGATCTCCAGCTCGCGCTGGAGCCGGCCCAGGTTGACCTGGTGCTCCACCCGTACCAGCACCTCCTCCGCGCTGAAGGGCTTGGTCACGTAGTCGCGCCCGCCCACCTGGAAGGCCCGCACCTTGTCCAGCGGATCGTCCAGGGCGCTGATGAAGATGATGGGGATGCGGGCCAGCACCGGATCCTGCTTGAAGGCCTCGCAGGTCTCGTAGCCGTCCATGCCCGGCATGTTCACGTCGAGCATCACCAGCTCGGGCGGGTGGCGGCGGGCGGCCGCCAGGGCCATGGCGCCGGAAGGCACGGCCCGCACCCGGTACTGGCGCTCCCGCAGCACCGCCCCCAGCAGGTCGAGGTTGGCCGCGTTGTCGTCCACGATGAGGATGTCGCCCTGGGGCACCAGCATGTCGGTCTCCTGATTCATCGGTTCAGCGCGTCAAGCAGTGCCTCGAGCTTGTAGGCCTTGAGCAGCCGCCGCAAGTCCTCCGCCAGCGCGCCGTGGCCCAAGCCCTCCACCAGGGCCAGGGCCCCCTCGGTGTCGCCGGTGACGACCGCCTCCTTCAGCGAAGCCCGCCAGGATTCCGGCTGGAGCTGGAGGCCGGCCAGGTCGCCGGGCGTTGACGGGGCTTCGGGTTCCCGGGTGAGGAACCGAAGGCCGAGCAGGCGACCGGCCACCTCGAAGAGCTGCGCCTCGCGGAAGGGCTTGCCCAGGAAGTCGTCGAAGCCCGCCTTGCGGAGGGTCTCCCGGTCCAGGTCGATGACGCTGGCGGAGATGGCCACGACAAAGGTGTGCGGGAGCCCCTGCTCCAGCTCCTTCCCGCGGAGGACCTGCAGGGCCTCGAAGCCGCTCATGCGCGGCATCCGGAGGTCCATCCAGATCAGGTCGGGATGGTGGCGCTCCCAGAGTTCCAGGGCCTCGACGCCATCGGCCGCGGTGCGCACCTGGAAGCCGACGGAGGCCAGAAGCTGGGCCAGGAGGTCGCGGTTCTCGGGTCGGTCGTCCACCACCAGCACAGCCGGCCGCCGCTGCCCGAGCGCCAGGCCCACCACCTGCCCGGCTCCCGTCAATTCCAGGGGGGGCTCCGCCTCCGCCATGGGCAGCTCGAAGCTGAAGCGGCTGCCTTCGCCCAGCCGGCTCTGGAGGCGCAGCTCGCCGCCCATGAGGTGGACCAGGGAACGGCTGATGTGGAGGCCCAGGCCCGTGCCCTCGGCCGCCAGCGCCTGGGTGGAGGCCTGGAAGAAAGCCTGGAAGAGCTGCCGCTGGTCCTCCTCGGAGATCCCCGGGCCCGTATCCTCCACGGCGAAGGTCGCCCGCCCCGCGACGTAGCCCGCCCGGAGGGTCACCGATCCCTGCCGGGTGAACTTCACGGCGTTTCCCAGCAGGTTCACCAGCACCTGCCGGAGCTTGGGCGCGTCCCCCTCCAGGTGGGGCGGCAGGGCGGGATCCACCTCCAGGCGCAACGCCAGCCCCTTCGCCTCGGCCCGAATCCGCTGCATGTCGACCACGCCCTCCAGAAGGGCGGCGGTGCCGAAGGGCTCCGGGCGCAGCTCGAGACCGCCGGATTCGATCTTGCTGAGGGACAGCACATCGTTGATGAGGGAGAGAAGGTGCTCACCGGCGGCCAGGATACGGCCCAGCTGCTCGTGATCCTCCGGGCTCCGCGCGGACCGCCGGGCCATCAGCTGGGCGTAGCCGAGAATGGCGTTGAGCGGCGTGCGGAGCTCGTGGCTCATGTTGGAGAGGAAGGCGCTCTTCGCGCGGTTCGCCGCCTGGGCCTTCGCTTCGCTCGCCCGAAGGCCGGCTTCCAGGGCCTTCCGCTCCGACAGGTCCGAGGCGACGCTCAGGTAGCCCATGGGCTCCCCCTCGGGGCCCGTCACCTGGGAGAGGGCCACCAGCATGGGGATGCGCCGCCCGTCCCTGGCCCGGAAAGTCCATTCCCGCTGGTCGGGCCCCGCCTCCGTGAGCAGGCGGATGATCTCGAGGTCACTGACCACCGGCCGGCCCGCGGTCCGAGCCAGTTCCCCGGCCCGGGCCGCCACTTCCTCCGGATCGAGCCAGTTCGCGGACGGCTGGCCCAGGACCTCGTCGGCGCGGTAGCCCAGCAACGTCTCCACATAGGGATTGAACCGGCGCACCAGGCCGTCCCGGTCGCGGACGATGACGGCTACCTGGGCGTTCTGCAGCACCGCGCGCTCGCCGGCCTCCTGTTCGGCCAGGGCCTGGATGGTCTCCCGGAGCCGGGCGACCATGCGATTCAGCTCGTGCCCCAGGTCCGCGAGCTCGTCCCGCCCCCGGACTTCGACCCGCGCCGTGAGATCGCCCTCGGCGGCGCGGCGCACCTGCGTCAGCATCGCCCGGATGCTGACGGAGAGGTCGCGGGCGATCAGGTAGCCCAAGCCCAGGGCCGTGACCAGGCCGGCGAGGATCATGGCGTAGGACAGCACCCGGGTCCGGCGGGCCCGCGCCGCCATGGCCTCCAGGCTCTGCTGGGCCGCGTCCTCCTGGGCCTGGACCAGCCCGGCGAGCAGGTTGGTCATGGGCAGGATCTGCGGCAGCAGGTCGTCGTCCACGAAGCGCCCGAGCTCCGGCAGCCGGCTCTCGGCCAGGAGCCCCTCCAGCCGGTCGAGGTCCGCGGCCAGGTAGAGCGCGAGGTGGTCCACGCGGGCCAGCGCATCCGCGTCCGTCTGGGCCGGCGCGGAGGCCTTGAACTCCGCCCAGTGGCGACCCGCCTCCCGCCGGGCGGAACGCACCTGCGCGAGCCCTTCGGCGGGCTCCAGGGTGCCTCCCCGCACCTGGCGGGCGGCGAACAGGATGCGGATGCTGTAGGCGTCCGACACCACCTTCAAGTGCCGCACGGGCACCATGCGGTTCTCGAAGACCCGGATGGCCTGCTGTTCCTCCTGGTGGAGCAGTCCAAGCTGGATCAGCGCCAGACCGGTCAGGATCGCCGCCACGGCGCTGTACCCCAGCCAGAGTTTGGTGGCGATGCGAAACCGGCTGAGGAACACGCTCATGCGGCCTTCCCCCGGGGTCCGATGGCCTGAACGGCCCAGGATGGGAACCCCCGGGGTCCGGCCAGTGGTGTGGCGGTGGTTCCGTGGAATGATGACGGGACGCCCCGCTGGCGGCAATGCTTCCAGTCCCGCCGGCTTAGAATCGACTCAGCGCCCCGGCGTCCGCCGCCCAGCCCGGAACCCACCATGCCCACCCTCCGCCTCCGTCTGCGCTCCGTCTTCATGGCCCTTGGCATCCTGGGGTTCGGCCACGCGGCACCCGCCGCAGCCCCGCCCCCACCGCTTGCCATCGCCGCCGCGGCAGACCTGCAGTTCGCCCTGGCCGAAGTGAGGACCGCGTTCATGGCTGCCCATCCGGGCCAGGAGGTGGCCATCACCTACGGCTCCTCCGGCAACTTCTACACCCAGCTCACCAACAAGGCGCCCTTCGACCTCTTCCTGTCCGCGGACCTCGCCTACCCGAAGAAGCTGGTGGAGGCGGGCCTGGCGGACGGCAGCACGGAATTCCGCTACAGCCGGGGCCGCCTGGTGCTGTGGGTGCCAAACGGCTCGCCGATTCCCGTGGAGCAAGGCCTGTCGGCGCTCCTGCATCCCGCTGCCCGCAAGGTGGCCATCGCCAACCCGCGCCACGCGCCCTACGGCCGCGCCGCCGAGGCCGCCCTGGCGAAGCTCGGCCTGCTGGAGACCCTGCGGCCCCGCCTGGTCTTCGGGGAGAACATCGCCCAGACCGCCCAGTTCGTGCAGACCGGCGCCGCGGACATCGGCATCCTCGCGCTCTCCCTGGCCAAGGCCCCGGCCATGACGGCCACGGGCCGCATGTGGGAGCTGCCCCTGGAGGCCTACCCCGCCCTGGACCAGGGCGGCGTGATCCCCAACCACGCCCGGAACCGCGCCGCCGCCCTGGCCTTCCGGGAGTTCATGCGGTCCCCGGCGGGGAAGGCCATCCTGCGGAACTACGGCTTCACCACGGACGCCCCCTGATGGACTGGCAGGCCATCCGCCTGAGCCTCTGGCTCGCCTCGCTCACCACGGTGGCGCTGCTGGTCCTGGGCCTGCCCCTGGCCTACTGGCTGGCCTTCTCCCGGCGGCGCTGGAGGTTCCTGGTGGAGGCGGTGGTGGCCATGCCCCTGGTTCTGCCGCCCACGGTGCTGGGCTTCTACCTGCTGCTGGCCATGGGTCCCCGCAGCCCCCTGGGCCGCGCCTGGGAGAGCCTCTTCGGCAGCACGCTGCCCTTCTCCTTCGAGGGCCTGCTCATCGCATCCGTGCTCTACAGCCTCCCCTTCATGATCCAGCCCCTGGCGGCGGCCTTCGCCTCCGTGGACCGCGGCCTCATCGAGGCCTCCTGGTGCCTGGGCGAATCACGCGCCCGCACCTTCCTCCGGGTGATCGCGCCGCTCTCCTGGGCCGGCATCCTCACAGGCCTGGTGCTCACCTTCGCCCACACCCTGGGGGAGTTCGGCGTGGTGCTCATGGTGGGCGGCAACCTGCCGGGCCGCACCCGCACCGTGAGCATCGCCATCTACGACCAGGTGCAGGCCATGGACTACGCCCCGGCGGGACGCACGGCCGCCCTGCTGCTGGGCGTGTCCTTCCTGGTCCTGGCCTTCACCTACGCCCTGCAGCGCCGCCAGAGGAAGCCGTGGACACTCACGTGACTTCCGGCGGCCCCTTCCTCCAGGCGGAAGCCGAGCGCCGCTTTCCGGGCGGACCCACCGTCGAGGCGCGCTTCGAGATCCCCGAGCCGGGCTTCTCCATCACCGTGCTCTTCGGGCCGTCGGGCTCGGGCAAGACCACCGCCCTACGACTGCTCGCGGGCCTGGAACCCGTGGACCGCGGGGTCATCCGGGTGGATGGCGAGACGTGGTCCAATGCCGAGACCCGAATCCACCGCCCCCCCCAGGCCCGCCGCCTGGGCTTCCTCTCGCAAACCTACGACCTGTTCCCCCACCTCACGGTGGCCGCGAACCTCGGCTATGGCCTGGCGGTGCCGGAGCGGCCCGCCCGTGCGGCGGAGCTCCTCCCCCTGCTCGGCCTGGAGGGCCTCGGCGACCGCCTCCCCGGGGAGCTCTCCGGAGGCCAGCAGCAGCGCGTCGCCCTGGGCCGGGCTCTGGCGAGAAAGCCCCGGCTGCTGCTCCTGGACGAGCCCCTCTCGGCCCTGGACCGGCCTTCGCAGCAGCGCCTGCGCAAGGAGCTCCGCGAGCTGCTGCGGACGCTCGACATCCCCACCGTCCTCGTGACCCATGACCGCACGGAGGCCCTCCAGCTGGGCGACCGGCTGGTGGTGATGGACCAGGGCCGCGTCTGCCAGAGCGGAAGCATCCAGCAGGTCTTCGACCGCCCCACGGATCCCGCCGTGGCGCGCATCCTGGGCGTGGAGACCGTGGTGCTGGGCCGCATCGAATCCATCGCCGACGGCATGGCCACCCTCTCCGTGGGCACCGCGCAGATCCATGCGGCCGATCCGGGCAGCCTCGGCTGGCAGGTCTTCGTCTGCATCCGCGGCGAGGATGTGGCCGTGGAGCGCGGCTGCGGCCCCGGCCCCGGGTCCACCGTCCGCAACCGCCTGCCCTCCCGCATCACGGGGCTGAATCCCGAAGGTCCGCTCATGCGGATCGGCCTCGACTGCGGGTTCCCTCTGGAAGCCCTGGTTACCCGCCAGGCCTGCCAGGATCTGGGCCTGCGGGAGGGGGATGAGGTCTGCGCCATCCTGAAGGCCGCCGCCGTGCACCTGATCCCGCACGACTGAGGGCCGAGTCCGCTAGCGGCTGTACCGCGCCGGCTCGGATTCGCCTTTCTCCACCCGGCCGAGGATGGTCTCCAACCGCTTGCGGTAGTCGGCATCCTTCTCCTTCGCCAGGATGTCCTTGAGGATGGCCAGGTGTGCCGCCTTCAAGGCCTCGGCGGCCGGCACGACCAGGTCAGGTTTCACGCCGACGTGCTCCCAGTTCGTCTGGGTCACGGGGTTGACCGCGCGGCCCGTGGGAATGAATGCGTTGAAGCCGTGGCCCAAGGCCACCGCATGGCCGGGATTGGCCCCGCCGCCAGTCACTTCCCCCACCAGGGTGGCCCGTTTCTGCGTCTGGAAATCGTAGGCGCACTCCTCGCCGCCGGAAAAGGTGCGCCGGGAGGTCAGCACGTACACCGGTCGCGTGTAGCGCACTGCCACGGGGCTGGTCCAGTACTGCCGCGTGGCGTTCCTGGGCCGGTTGTAGATGGAGTTGAGGTGGCGCACATCCCCCTCCCCGAAGAAATGGCTCACGAGGAACGCCACGCTCTCAGGGTCGCCACCGCCATTCCGCCGCAGGTCGAGAATGAGCGCCTCGGTGCCCGACAGGATCTGCATGGCCGCCGTGAAGGCTGGGCCCACGAACTCCGTGGGGCCGAAGCCCAGGATCTCCAGGTAGCCCACGTTGCCGGGCAGCTGTTCCACCTTGGCGATGCCGTACGCGCGGCGGGCCGCCTGCTGCCGCGCCTCGGCCACTTCCGCCGGCGTCGGGACATGATCCTCGTCTTCATCCCGGGGGTTGAAGGCGGGATCGAAGCGCACGCGGAAGTGGCCGTCCTTGCCCTGTTCCCGCAGATCTCGGGTCAGGGCCTCGGCGAAATCGCTGACTGTGACCGCGCTGTCGTATCCGCCCCGCTCGGCCTTGGCTCCCAAAACCTTCCCGAGGTCGTCGGCCACTTCCGGAAAGACGTACTGGGTCTTCAGTTCCCGGGCCAACGCCGTCACCACGGCCTTGCGCTGGCCGGGGGAGATCGCGGGAGCCGCGTCCTGGGCGGCCAGGCAGATCATGAGCGCGGGGAGGAGGAAGGCGGTCCTAAGCTGCATGGGCACTCCGGCGGATGTTCAAGTTTCGTCCGGGCACTCCAATGGTCTAGCCGGCAAGATGCCGGAAACCCGGCGAACTGCCAGAATGCCGGAATGCCCAGGCCTGACCTCGATGACATGGACCGCCGGCTCCTCGCGGAGCTGAGCGCAGACGCGCGCCTCACCCAGGTGGCGCTGGCGGCGCGGGTGGGCCTTTCGCGCTCGGCCGTGCAGGAGCGCATCAAGCGCCTGGAGCGTGAGGGCGTCATCCAGGGCTACACGCTGCGGCTGGGCCTGGAGCCGAAACCCGGCGTCCGCGCCTACCTGATGGTGAAGGGCAGCGGGCCCAGCCACGAGCGGGCCGTGCGCATCCTGGAGGCCTTTCCGGAGGTGCGCGTGGCCGATTCCGTGGGCGGCGACATCGACCTGGTCCTGCAGCTGGAGGGCGAGCGCCTCGAAGACATCAACCGCGTCCGCGACGAGGTGGCGAAGCTGCCGGGCATCGCCTCCACCCAGACCCTGCTGGTCATGTCGCCCCGCTTCGACCGGCGCTGAGAGATCCCACAAGGCGAAGGGCCCCGGAGGGCCCTTCGAGCGGCAAGGTTGGCGCGGCCTAGGCCTTCGTCCATCGCAGCACGGGCTTGCGAGCCGCTGTGGTCTCATCCATGCGGCGCATGGGAGCCAGGGTCGGCGCCTGGTGCAGGGCCTCGGCGTCGGTCTCGACTTCCTTCGCGATGGCGAGCAGGGTGTCGCAGAAGGCGTCCAGCTCGTCCTTGCCCTCGCTCTCCGTGGGCTCGATCATGAGCGCGCCCGGCACGATCAGGGGGAAGTAGATCGTGGGCGGGTGGTAGCCGTGGTCGATGAGGCGCTTGGCGATGTCCAGGGTGTGGACGTCGTGCTTGGCCTGGAGCGTATCGCTGAAGACCACCTCGTGCAGGCTGGGCGAGTCGATGTGCAGGGCGTAGGCGTCCTTGAGGCGGGCGCGGATGTAGTTGGCGTTCACGATGGCGCGCAGCGTCGCCTCGCGCAGGCCGTCGGAGCCGTGGCTCAGGCAGTAGGTGAGGGCACGCACCAGGATCCCGAAGTTGCCGAAGAAGGTGTGCACCTTGCCGATGCTCTGGGGGCGGTTCCAGTCCCAGCGATACGAATGCTTGGGCACCTCGCCCTCGCCCACCTTCACCGTGTCGCGCACGACCACCGGCACGGGCAGGAAGGGCAGCAGCTTCTCGCCCACGCAGACCGGACCGGCGCCGGGGCCGCCGCCTCCGTGGGGGGTGGAGAAGGTTTTGTGCAGGTTCAGGTGCATGACGTCCACGCCGAAGTCGCCGGGACGGGCCACGCCCACGAGGGCGTTCATGTTGGCGCCGTCCATGTAGACCAGGGCGCCCACGCTGTGCAGCAGGTCGCTGATCTCCTTGAAGCGGTACTCGAAGACGCCCACGGTGTTGGGGTTGGTGATCATGGCGCCCGCGATCTCGGGGCCCAGCTCGCCCACCAGGGTCTTCAGGCCTTTGCGGACCTTGCCGTTCACGGGGTCGGTGACGTCCTCGAAGCTGATGGTGCCGTCGGGGCGGGAGGGCAACTCCACCACGTCATAGCCCGCCATGGCGGCGGTGGCGGGGTTGGTGCCGTGGCCGCTGTCGGGGATGAGGATCACGCGGCGCTTGGCGCCGTGGGCCATATGGTAGGCCCGGATGAGCATGACGCCCGTGAGCTCGCCGGCGGCTCCAGCGCTGGGCTGGAGGGTGACCCCGGGCAGGCCCGTGATCTCCTTGAGCCACTCCTGCAGCGTGTAGAGCAGCTCCAGGTTGCCCTGCACGAGGGCGTCCGGCGCCATGGGGTGGCTGTCCGTGAAGCCCGGCAGCCCGGCGATCTTCTCGTTCAGCCGCGGGTTGTGCTTCATGGTGCAGGAGCCCAGCGGGTAGATCCCGTCGTCCACGCCGTAGTTCCACTTGGAGAGGCGCGTGAAGTGGCGGATGACCTCCACCTCGCTCAGCTCGGGCAGGGCCTCGAAGCCGCTGCGCTTGAGGTGGGCGGGCCGGGTGTCCTTGGCGGCGGGCACGTCGAGTTTCGGCAGGTCCATGCCCCGCTTGCCGGGGACGGAGCGTTCGAAGGAGAGGGGTTCGCGCTGGCGAAGAAACATGTCGCTCTCCTTACACGGTGGCGGGGACGCGGGCCAGGATCTCGACGAGGCTCTCGATCATCCGGCGGGTGTGGAGTTCGGTGGCGCACCAGAGGATGCAGCCTTCGTACTCGGGGTAGAAGCGGCCCAGGTCCAGCCCCGGCAGCAGGCTCTCCTTCAGGCAGGCCTCCTCGAGCGCGGCGTAGTCGCCGGTGTAGCGCAGCACGAACTCGTTGAAGAAGGGCGGGTCGCCGACCGGCTGCATGTCGGGCAGCTCCAGCAGGCGCTGGCGCAGATACTGGGCCTTGGCCGCATTCTGCTCAGCCAGGCCGCGGATTCCCTCGGGGCCCGCGAGCTGCATGAAGAGGTTGGCGCGCAACGCCACGAGGCCCTGGTTCGAGCAGATGTTGCTGGTGGCCTTGTCGCGGCGGATGTGCTGCTCGCGGGCGGTCAGCGTCAGCACGTAGCCGGTCTTGCCGTCCAGATCCTTCGTTTGGCCCACCACACGGCCCGGGATCTCGCGCTTGTGGGCGTCCTTCACCGCCAGGAAGCCCAGGAAGGGGCCCCCGAAGTTTGGCTTGTTGCCCAGAGACATCGCCTCGCCGCAGGCCATGTCGGCGCCGGCCTTGCCAGGGGCCTCGAACCAACCGAACGCGAAGGCCTCCTGGGTGACGCTCACCAGCAGGGCGCCGGCGGCGTGCACGGGGTCGGCCAGGGCCGTGAGGTCCTCCACGGCCCCCAGGAAGTTGGGGTAGCCCACCATCACCGCGGCCACATCCCCGTTGAGCTTGGCCTGGAGGTCGGCCATGTCTGTGACGCCATCCTTCAGGCCGACCTCCACGAGATTCAAGCCGTCGTGGGGCGCGAAGTTGGTCTTCAGAACCTCCCGGTAGAGCGGGTGAAGGCCGCGGCTCACCAGCACCGTGTGGCGCTTCTTCTGCACGCGGACGGCCATGAGAGCCGCCTCCACGCAGGCGGTGCCGCCGTCGTAGAGGCTGGCGTTGGTCACGTCCAGGCCCGTCAGGTCGCAGATGAGGGTCTGGTACTCGAAGATGTGCTGGAGCGTGCCCTGACTGATCTCGGGCTGGTAGGGCGTGTAGGCCGTGAACCACTCCTGGCGGCTCACCATGGCGTCGATGGCCGAGGGCACGAAGTGGTCGTAGGCACCGGCGCCGAGGAACTGGGCGCAGAAGCGGGTGTTCTTGTTGGCCAGATCCAGCATCTGCCAGGCCACTTCCTGCTCGGAACCCTGGGAGGGCAGGTCCAGCGCCCGGTTCAGGCGCAACCCCTCCGGAATGCCCGAGAGGAGATCCTCAGCGCGGGCGACGCCGATCGCGTCCAGGAGGGCTCGATCTTCGGCGGGAGAAGAGGGCAGGTAGCGCATGACGGCCTCGGTGAGAGCGGATGAAATCCCAGCCCTTCAGGGTATCAGCCCGGGGCGGGAGCCCCTCCTGTGCAGGCGATCACAGACCACCCAGGCGCAGACCACCACCCTTACCTTCGCTTCCATAAGTCAAACGGCTGGGTCCCGATGACCACGTCGAAGCTGCCAGTGGCCGGTCGGGTTCCCTGGGGCGTCCTCAGCTTGAGGAACCCGTAGGACAGCTCCACGTAGAACTTGGACAGCAGGGTGGTGCGCACCAGGAGCCCCTTGCCCTCGGCCCGGTAGCCGGTGTCGGCGTGGAAGAGGGCGCTCGCGTCCCGGGACATCCAGGCCAGGTCGAAGCGGGGCACCACCTCCAGGGTGAGGCCCAGGCCGCTGTACAGGCGGAAAGGCACGCCGAACCTCGCCACCCCGAAATTGGGCGCCACGAGGCCCGAGGCCCGGGAGCCGAGGACGAAAGCGGGCCCCCCCAGCACCCACCAGCGGTCCAGGGGCAGCCGGCGGCCCTGGCCCCACTCCAGATCCAGGTCGGCCCCCACGAACTCGGTGAACGAATGCAGGCCCCGGGCCCGGAAGTAGGCCTGCTGGAAGTCGCCGCCGGAAAGGGTCCCCGCCTTCGTCCGGCCCGCGCCGCCCCGGAGCCTCAGGAGCAGCCCCTCCCGGGGCAGGGTGTGCCGGTCGAAGTTGTCCCATTCGGCGGAGAGGAACGCCGCGTCCTGGGCCTGGGTCTGGCGCTGCCCCTCCTCCAGGAAGGCCACGTTCCGCCGCTCCAGGTCGAAGCTCACCTTCCCCGTCCCCAGGTTGCTGAACCGGAAGTAGGTCCGCAGCACCAGATCCGAGGCGCTGATGCGCCCCTCCACACCGCCGACGGGCAACTGGGGGACGGGCCACAGCGGGGGTATCTCCAGGCGCTGCTGCCAGTAGTTCCCGCTGAGCTCCAACCCGGCCCCCGGCGAGAAGCTGAAGGGGGCCCGCAGGGCCAGGGTGGCCTGCTGCTGCAGCCGGTTGCGGGCCGCGCTCAGCTCCAGTTCCGAGCCCGTGAAGCCCAGGTTGAGGGCCTGATAGGTCAGGCCCAGCTGCCCGCCCAGCGTGCTTTCGTAGCCCAGGGACAGGTCGAGCCGATCCTGCCGCTGGGGCACGGGGATCAGGGTCAGGACGGTTCCCCCCTGGCCGTCGGGGCGGGTGAGGTAGCGCAGCTCGGCCAGGTGGAGCCGGTGTTCGGCCAGGGCGATGCGCTGCTGGAGGGTGACCGGCCGGAAGGGCGAGCCCTCCAGGCGGCCCAGGATCCGCAACAGGTGGGCCTCGTCCACCGCCGGGCCGGACGCGGGCCACACGTTGACCTGGGTGATCAGGGGCTCCCGAAGGACCACGCTGAGGCGGCCGGATTCGGGGTCGAAGCCGGATCCGCGCGCATCCACCAGGGGACTGCCGTCCATCAGGAGGCCGTAGATCACCTGGGAGACCACGTCCCCGAAGGTCTTGGGATTGAAGGCGGCACCGACCTTGATCCGGCTGGCCAGGGCCCGCTCGACGCGGGGGATCCATGCCGGCGGCGCGTTCACGGCGAGCTCGGTCACCGGCGGGTAGGGCCGCAGGTGGACGGTCAGGGTCCGGTCAGGCTCCACCGTGGCCCAGGCCTCCCGCGCGAGTCCGTGGACCAGGACCTGCTGGAGGAGGATCCGCACGTCCTGCAGAGAGAACCCCCCAACCCCTCTCCCGCCGCCAGGGCCGGCGCCGGGGACGGTTTTCAGCGTCGCGGCCAGGATCCCCTCCAGGGTCTCCCCGACCGGAAGGGGGCTCTCGAAGACCACCCGGTCCGCCGGCAGGATTTCCTGCCCCGGGGTCTTCCCCCGCAGGAAGGTCGCGAGCTCCTCCAGGCGGGCGTCGAAGGCCTCGCGGCCCTGGAGCACCAGCTTTGGCGCCAGGCTCCCGTACTCCAGGAACGGGGCGTCGCGGATGTCAGGCCGGATGAGGAAGTCGGCCGCCGCGCGGCTCTCCCACTGGCGGCGCTCCACCACCAGGTCGAGGCTGCGGGAGGCCACGGAGAAGATGCTGGTGGCCTGGCGGTGCTCCAGGGGGCTGCTGATGTCCACCGCGATGACCACGTCGGGGTGGAAGGCTTCCTTCGCCGTGGTCACGGGCAGGTTTTCCACCAGGGCGCCATCGACGTACTGCTGCCCTTCGATCAGCACGGGCCGGAAGCCCCCGGGCACCGCCATGGAGGCGCGCACGGCCTCCACCAGGTCCCCGTTCCCGAAGACGCGCCCCTGGCCGGTCTCCAGGTTCGTGGCCAGGGTCCGGAGGGGCCGCCGCATCCGGTCGAAGTCCCCCTCGGAGAAGTAGGCGCCCCGGGCCAGCAGGCCCTGGAGCGTGCGCTGCACCTCCACGCCGCTCCGCAGGCCCTGGGCGAAGGTCGTCTGGCCGTTCTTGCGCTCGATGGACATGAGGGTGGACTCCCGGTCCTCCTGCTCGTCCAGCGTCTCCCCCGGGTTGCGCAGCAGCGGCTCCAGGAAGGCGCGGGTCAGGTCCAGGCGCCGGAAGAGATCCTCGATCTCGCCGCCCGAGAAGCCGCTGGCGTAGAGGGCCCCCACCAGGGCCCCGGCGCTGGTGCCCGTGACGCTGTCCAGGGGGAAGCCCACCTCCTCGAACCGCTGCAGCACCCCGATGTGCGCCAGGCCGCGGGCTCCCCCGCCGCTGAGGGCCAGGGCCACCCGCGGCATGCCGGGGATCTCCACCCGGGGCACGAAGCGGAAGACCATGTCCGGCGGCTGGACCGGCACTTCGATGCGCCGGGGAAGGACGGGCGGCTGGGCAGGCAGTTGGACAGGCGGCTGGGCGGGCGGCAAAGCGGCTGGAGCGGCCTGGGCCGCCAGCAGAGCCGGCACGGCCAGGGCCGCCAGGAGCGGCATGGCCGGGGCCCGCAGCTTCCGCCTCATGCGAGCGCCGCCCGCTGCGCCTCCATCAGCGCCGCGCATCCCGCGAGACCCAGGTCCACCAGTCCATCGGCCTCGGCCCGGCTGAAGGGACGGCCTTCGCCCGTGCCCTGGAGCTCCACCAGCATCAGCTCGCCGCTCCCGGTCACCCCACGAGCCGCCACCAGGTTGCAGTCCACCGCGGCCAGGTGGTCCTCTTCGTATTCGAGATCCAGCACGAGGCCCCGGCGCCCGTCGCCAGCTTCCACGATGCCCGCGCTCACCGCGGCCACTTGGCGAACCAGGGCCGCCTCCAGCCCTCGGGACCCCAGCGCCAGCGCCGCGGCCACCCAGGCCCCGGTGATCGAGGCGCAGCGGGTGCCCCCGTCGGCGTTCAGCACGTCGCAGTCCACCGTGAGGGTGCGCTCGCCCAGGGCGGCCAGGTCCACGGCCTGGCGGAGGCTGCGGCCGATGAGGCGCTGGATCTCCACCGTGCGGCCCTGCTGTTTGCCTCGGGAGGCCTCGCGGTCAGACCGGGTGTTCGTGGCCGCGGGCAGCATGCCGTACTCCGCCGTGAGCCAGCCGGTGCCTCGGCCCTTCATCCAGCCCGGCACTTTTTCCTCCAAAGAGGCGGCGCAGAGCACGTGGGTGCGGCCCATGCGGACGAGGCAGGATCCGGCCGCGTGGAGCTGGACGCCGGTTTCAAAATCCAGGCTCCGGAGCTCGTCGCCGCGGCGCATCAGCAGCCCTTCCACTCGATCTTTTCGACGCGGCGCTGGTGCCGCCCCCCTTCGAAAGGTGTTTCCAGGAACAATTTCAGGTAGTATTCCGCCTTGAGCGGATCCGTCAGCCGCTGGCCGAAAGCGATGGCGTTCGCGTCATTGTGCTGCCGTGCCAGTGCCGCGTGCTCAGGGGAGGTCACCAGCGCGCAGCGGATGCCGGCATGGCGGTTGGCCGAGATGCTGATGCCGATGCCGGAGCCGCAGACCAGCACCAGGCGCTCCCATTGATCCATGCCCTGCGCGGCCCGGTGCGCGAAATCCGGGTAGTCCACCGAGGCGGTCCCGTCCGTGCCGAAATCCACCACCTCATGTCCCTGACCCTGGGCCCACGCCTTCAGCCGTTCCTTCAGGTCGAACCCCGCATGATCGCTTGCAAAACCGAGTTTCATCGTCCTGCTCCCTGGGCCGCGCCCCATAGCCCCAAGCCTACATCGGCCGGCGCGCGCGCCGTCCGATATCTAGGGTCCGTCTCTTCATGCTGAACCCCTTCCTCCAGTACCGCCCCCAGGATCGCGGCTTCCTGCTCTGCATGCCCGAGGCGGTGGAACCCGCCGAATGGGCGCGCGCCCTCCGGACCCTCCCGGGCGAGCTGCAGGGCCGCGAGCGGCTCACCCCCGCCAAGGCCCAGATCTTCCTGCCGGACGCCGCCCTGGTGGAGATGCACGCGGTGCCCCTCCGCTGGCAGCGGGCCTACCCCTGGCTTTCCTCCCTGGCCCTCCGCCCGGCCCACGCCGGCCCCACCCTGCGCTACTGGGCCACGGCCCTGCGCCTGCTCCAGTCCCTGGTGGTCCGCGGCGCCCTGCTGCCCCAGCTGGACACCCGCGGGAACCCCTGGAAGGCCCGCTGGGGCGTGAGCCTCACCAGCCCCTCGGACCGCACCGCCCTGCGCCAGCTGGCAGAGGCCATGCCCCCCGCGGCCCTGGCCTTCCCCGAGAATGACACCTGGGCCTTCACCAAGACCGTGGCCCTGGGCGAGCTGGACGCCTTCGACATCGAGGACGACCTCGCCATGCCGCCCTCCGTGGACGCCGTGCTGTCGGCCTTCCTGGAGGACGGGGCGGACTTCATCATGCGCTTCGTGGCCGGCGGCCTGCGGGCCGGCGATGATCCCCGCCTGGGCCTCATCCACCGGCTCCGGGGCCACAAGCGGGACCGCCTGCCCTGGGACGAGCGGCTCATGGTGGCCCTGTCCCACCAGCTGCCGGAGTTCCCCACCATCGGCATCACCGAGCGCACCCTGGGCGAGCAGCTGGCCCAGTGGAGCGAGGGCGCCCGCCCCCAGTGGCTGCGGCCCCGCTTGGCCCTGGAGGCCCCGCCCGTGCCCACCCACAGCCAGGCCGTGCAGGAGGCGGACCGGCTCGTGGAGGAGGGATGGATCCTGAAGGTGGGCCTGGAGACCGAAGCGGGCGTGGACATCGGCGTCGCCAAGCTCTGGGAGCCCAGTACCGAGCCCGAGGTGCTCCAGGCGCGCCAGGTCCTCCTGCGGGGCCTGGCCCGCGCCGTGCCCTTCTTCCCCGCCCTGGAGCGGGCCCTCTCGGGCCAGCGCCCCGAGGACCTGCTGCTGCGCCCCACCGAGGCCTGGAGCTTCCTGACCCGGGGCGCGGCCCAGCTGAAGGAGGCCGGCTTCCTCGTCCACATCCCCGAGGCCCTGGCGGACTTCGGCGGCGCCAAGCGGCTGCGCGCCAAGGTGCGCCTGGGCGCCCGCAGCGTCATCGAATCGGCCCCCGCCACCCAGGTGGGCCTGGAGGGCAGCGTCAGCGCCGACTGGTCGCTCATGCTGGGCGACGACGCCCTCAGCGTGGAGGACTTCGCCCAGATGGCGAGCCTCAAGCACCCGCTGGTGGCCTGGAAGGGCAAGTGGGTGGCCCTGGATCCCGAGACCCTCAAGCAGATCTCCACGGTCCTCCAGGCCAGCCGGGGCGCCGGCTTCGAAAGCATGACCAAGGGCGAGGCCCTGGCCGCGGCCCTCACCGGAACGGCCCGCATCCCCGGCGTGAGCGAGGCCATCGAGGTGGAGGTGGCCGGCGACTTCGGCGCCGCCCTGGAGGACCTGAAGATCCTCCCCGACAAGCCCATCACCCAGCCCGCCAGCTTCCAGGGCCAGCTGCGCCCCTACCAGCTGCGCGGCCTGGCCTGGCTGGAGGGCCTGTCGCGCCTGGGCCTGGGCGGCATCCTGGCCGACGACATGGGCCTGGGCAAGACGATCCAGGTGCTGGCCCTGCTGCTGCACCGCCAGGAGCAGAGCCCCCAGCAC
This sequence comes from Geothrix alkalitolerans, assembly GCF_022808885.1. Taxonomy (NCBI): domain Bacteria; kingdom Pseudomonadati; phylum Acidobacteriota; class Holophagae; order Holophagales; family Holophagaceae; genus Geothrix; species Geothrix alkalitolerans. The sequence goes on from NZ_JAKZLE010000003.1 coordinate 204,200, forward strand.
GGACCGGCGACACTCCTGGTCTGCCCGACCTCCCTGCTGGGCAACTGGGAGCGCGAGCTGGCCAAGTTCGCGCCCAGCCTGCCGGTCTTCGTCCACCACGGCAACAACCGCGACCCGCTGCCCGGCACCTTCAAGCCCCACACCCTCGTGCTCACGACGTACGGCGTGGTGCGCCGCGAGGAGGACACGTTCTCCGCCCGCGCCTGGGGCATGGTGGTGGTGGACGAGGCCCAGGCCATCAAGAACGAGGGCTCGGCCCAGGCCAAGGCCGTCCGGCGCCTGCGGGGCAGCTTCCGCCTGGCCCTCACGGGCACGCCCATCGAGAACCGGCTCACGGAGCTCTGGTCCATCCTCAGCGCCGCCCTGCCCGGCTACCTGGGCAGCGAGTCCCACTTCAAGGAGGGCTTCGCCACGCCCATCGAGAAGTACCGGGATCCCGACGCCGCCCAGGAGCTGCGCCAGCGCATCGGCCCCTTCATCCTGCGTCGCCTCAAGAGCGACCGCGCCATCATCCAGGACCTGCCGGACAAGCAGGAGATGAAGGTCTTCACGACCCTCAGCCGCGAGCAGGCGGAGCTCTACCAGTACCGCGTCGAGAAGATGGACGAGGAGCTGACCGCCGCCAGCGGCATCGAACGCCGGGGCCGCATCCTGGCCCTGCTCACCCACCTCAAGCAGATCTGCAACCACCCCAGCCAGTTCCTGAAGGCCCAGGGGCCCTACCGCGGCCGAAGCGGCAAGCTGGACCGCCTCACGGAGATGCTCGAGGAGGTCGTCGAGGCCGGCGAGCGCGCCCTCGTCTTCACGCAGTTCAAGGAGATGGGCGACCGCCTGCAGATCCACCTGCAGGACGCCCTGGGCTTCGAGCCGCCCTTCCTCCATGGCGGCACCACGCGGGAGGGCCGCGACGAGCTGGTGCGCAGCTTCCAGGAGGATCCCGACTCCTCGCCGGTGCTGCTGCTGAGCCTCAAGGCCGGCGGCGTGGGCCTCAACCTCACGGCGGCCACCCATGTCTTCCACTTCGACCGCTGGTGGAACCCGGCCGTGGAGGACCAGGCCACGGACCGCACCTACCGCATCGGCCAGACCAAGAACGTGCAGGTCCACAAGCTCGTCACCATCGGCACCCTGGAGGAGAAGATCGACGCCCTGCTGGAATCCAAGCGCGACCTCGCGGACCGCGTGGTGGGCACGGGCGAAGGCTGGCTCACGGAGCTGGACGACGACGCCCTGCGCCGCCTGGTGGCGCTGGATCCCGACGCCGAGCTCATGGATGCCGATGAAGGCGGCGGGGAGGACCAGGCCCCCAGGCCGGTCCGCCGCAAGGCGAAGGAGGTGGCGCCATGATCAGCCACGCCGACCGCTTCGGCACCACCTGGTGGGGCCGCCTCTGGATCCAGGGCCTCGAGAAGCTCGGGGACGACTACGAGAACCGCCTGCCCCGCGGCAAGAAGTACGCCGAGGACGGCCACGTGTCGCACTTCAGCGTGCAGCCGGGCGAGATCCAGGCCCGGGTCCATGGCCGCAAGACCTACAACGTGACCCTGGGCCTCCCGGCCCTCACCGCCGCCCAATGGGAGAAGGCCCTCGCCCGCATCGCTCAGGAGAGCCGTTTCGTGGCATCCCTGCTGGCCGGCGAGATGCCCCAGGGACTCGACGAGACCTTCCGGGAAGCCGGCGCCAGCCTCTATCCCCGCGTGCCGAAAGAGCTGCAGACCCACTGCGATTGCCCGGACTGGGCCAACCCCTGCAAGCACGTGGCCGCCGTCTGCTACGTGATGGCCGAGGCCCTGGATCGGGACCCCTGGCTGCTCTTCGACCTGCGCGGGAAGAGCCGCGACGAGGTGATGCAGGCCCTCCAGGCCGCCCTGGAGGCCGCCGCCGTGGCCGCCCCCAAGAAGCGGGGCCGACCTCCCAAGAAGCAGACGACGGTGGCGGATCTCCTCAAGCGGGAGCAGGCCCAGCCCGAGCCGTGGCGGCACCTCCCCGAGGAGGCCTATGACGCCCTGCCCATGCCCCTTCCCGAGATCGCCATCCCGCGCGTGATCCCGCCCGATCCATCCGTATTCACCCAGCTGGGCCCCCTGCCCCACGCCCGCATCGAGACCAGCCTCTGCCTGGCGGCCCTCATGCATCGCACGGCCCAGTGGGTGCTGCAGCAGATCGAGGAAGGCCCCCGCCGCCTCGACGACGGGGAAGGCGAGGGCGAGCCCGAGCAGCCCGCCTCGCCCTTCGACACGCCCCTTCCGCCCCCGGCCAAGGCCGGCCGGAACTGGCGCCACAAGAAGCGGCGCTGGGGCAAAAAACAAGGACAATAGTCTGTTCCAGGAGTTCCCATGCGCGCCATCTCCACGTCGAACGCCCCCGCCGCCATCGGCCCCTACAGCCAGGCCCAGATCTCCGGCGGCCACCTGTTCACCTCCGGCCAGATCCCCCTCGTCCCGGAAACCATGGAGATGGTCACCGGCCCCATCGAGGCCCAGGCCGAGCAGGTGCTGAAGAACCTCAGCGCCGTGCTCGCCGCCGCCAACACCGGCTGGGACCGGGTGGTGAAGACGACGGTCTTCCTCACGGACATGGGCGATTTCGCGGCCTTCAACGCCGTCTACGAGAAGGCCCTGGGCGCCGCCAAGCCCGCCCGCAGCACCGTCGCCGTGGCCGCGCTGCCACGTGGCGCCAAGGTTGAGATCGAGCTGATCGCCGAAGTGTAGTTGGTTGCTTCCATGGCCCGCCATGTTCGGCGTCCCGGGTGGGTATCGCTCCTGACGCTCTCTTCGGTTCTGACCGCTCAACCTACGGGCCCCATCAGTCCCACCAAGATCCTCAATGAGGCGCGGCAGGTTTGGGCCGCAGAGGGAGGTCACACCTGGGGCCGGAGCCTGGCTGGACCGCTCCTCCTGGTCAATCCTGACACCCGCAATGTTTGGGCCTCGGAGGCGGACGGAGAGAACCAACTGCGCCACCAAGACGACCACTTTGTCGGAACGCTCCCCAAGAGTGTGATAGTGGCCAACACGGCCATGGAATGGGCCGGGAAGCGCTGGAGCATGATCCTTCTTCCCCTCCCGGAGCAGGCTTTGGAACGCCGGGTTCTCCTCCTTCACGAGTCCTGGCATCGCATCCAACCGAGCCTTGGCTTGGATGTCCAGGATCTTCCCAATGGGCACCTGGATAAATTGGAAGGGAGATACTGGCTCCAGTTGGAATGGAGGGCATTAGCCCGGGCCCTGGAAGCCCGGGGCGGTTCTCGTCGCCATTGGGTCGCCGCCGCCCTGGCCTGCCGGACCCACAGACAGTCTCTTTTCCGCGATGCTACTAAAACGGAACGCAGCTTGGAGCTGGCAGAAGGGCTGGCGGAATACACCGGGATCCATGCTGCGGGAGCCAAAAGCATGGTCCTGACCAAACTCAGGAATGCCACGGGCCCCTTTGCCAGGAGCTTTGCCTACGTGTCCGGTCCCGCCTATGGGCTTCTTCTGGACGGCGTCGCGCCCGGATGGGTGAGGCGTCTGCGTCGGACCACGGATCTCTCCGCCCTTCTTCAAGAGGCTTACCGCCTCCCGGCGGCGGGCTTCGGCGATGCTGAAACAGCTGCCGCCGGATTGGGAGGGGCTGAGCTGCGCCATCGCGAGGTGGCCGAGGAGAAGGTCAGGCAGCAACGGCTCGCACTCGTCACAGTCCCGCTTCTCAAGGGGCCTATCCTGAGGGTGCCAGGTCCCTTTCGTGTCCAGTTCAATCCCAGCAATACAGAAAACCTTGATGGCGGGTCTGTTTTCCACCCCACGGCGACTTATCTCGGAGCCTGGGGAAGGCTCGAAGTGACGGGGGGCAGCCTGCGGGCCGCGGACTGGTCCGAGACTCGCGTCTCAGCCCCCGCGGACCCGAAGGCCAATCCACTGACAGGACCAGGTTGGATACTGGAACTGGCCCCAGGCTGGACCCTGTTGCCCATCGAGCCGGCAGGATCCTTCCGGCTCGTCTCCGAGAAGCATGAAAAATGAACTTCTCCGCCCAAATCCACCGGGTGGATCAAGTGCTCTTCTCCAGCTAGGCGAGCCCCAGTCGCACCTTCAGTCCCGGCGCTGCCCCGCGGCTGACCTCCACTTCGGCGCCTCCGGCAAGGCGCACGAGGAGGCGGCCGGAGTCGCCGATGCGAACGCCCACCACGGCTTCGGGCCGGATGAGCAGGTGCCGGTGGCCGCGCACCACCCGGGGACCCAGGGCCGTCTCCGCCTCGGCGAGGGTCTTCCAGGTGGTGCGCAGGCGATCTCCGGCGTAAGCCCACACGGCCTCCTCCTCGAAGGCGAAGTGGGTGGTCTTGGCCAGGTCCACGAGCACCAGGCCGTCCCCCGCACGCACGGGGAAGCGGAAGGGCCCGCCCGGGCGGGGGCCCTCCCGCTCCAGCCGCGTCCGCAGGCGCTGGAGGGTGGTGCCGAGCCGCTCGGCGGTGACGGGCTTGAGCAGGTAGTCCGCCGCGGCCTGGTCGAAGGCCTTCACGGCATGCTCGGCGTAGGCCGTCACGAACACCACGGGGAGGTCCCGGGGCAGGTCGGCGGACACGTCCAGGCCCGTGAGGCCGGGCATCTGGATGTCCATGAAGAGGGCGTCCACGGCCTCGCCGCGGTCCAGCCAGGCCAGCACGGAGGGGCCGTCCTCGAGCTCGGCCACCACCTCGCAGCCCGCCTCACGCAGCAGCCGTGAAAGGCGCTTCAGGTTGAAGGGCTCGTCCTCGGCCACGAGCACGCGCAGCGGCTTCACGGCGCCACCTCCAGGTCCAGCTCGGCGATGGTCCAGTCGCCCTCCCGGCGCAGTCGCAGAGCCTCCGGTCCTGCCCCCAGCAGATCCAGGCGTTCCCGCAGGTTCGCCAGCCCCACGCCCTTCCCCTCGCCGTCCGGCGCCGGGCCGGTGTTGGCCACGCGGATGTGGAGACGGGTCCCCTCGCCGCGCACCACGACCTCCAGCTCGCCGCCCCCGACGGCCTTCGACACGCCGTGCTTCAGGGCGTTCTCGACCAGGGGCTGGATCATGAGCGGCGGAACCTCCGTAGCGTCCAGCCCGGCGGGCCAGTCCCAGCGCTCACGGAGGCGCCGGCCCAGGCGGATGCGCTCCAAGGCCAGGTGCCGCTCCACCAGGCGGCGCTCGTCGCCCAGGGGGACCCGCAGGCGAGAGCCCTGATCCAGCAGGGCCCTCAACAGGTCCGACAGGTTCACCAGCGCGGCTTCCGCAGCCGCCGGATCCTCGCGCACCAGCTCCGTGAGCCCGCTGATGGCGTTGAAGAGCACGTGCGGGTTCATCTGACCCTGAAGGGCACGGGTCTGGGCCTCCTTCGCCGCGCGGCGTGCGGCCGCCTCCTGGAACTCGGCGCGCTCGCGATCCGCCAGCACCCAGCCCAGCAGGAGGCCGAAGCAGAGGTGCGCGACGCCGAGGGCCCAGAAGCGAGGATGGATGGGGAACCCATGCCTTTCGGTGCCCGGTCCCATCATCGAGCCGGGCATCGGACCGGGGCCCCGGCGGGGGCCGCCGTGCTCCATCATGCCCATGCCCCGGCCCGGCCCGGCCCCCGGCCCCCGGCCCATGGGCATGGGCGAGGCGCCCGCGGCTGTCAGGGCCAGCAGCGCCACCAGGGTGAGGGCCGCCATCCAGGGAAGGGCCTGGACCGCCCCGCGCGGGGGACTGGCCATGGGCGCCTCGTCCCCGCTCCACTGCCAGGGCAGCGGCGCGAGCACCAGGAAGAGGACCACCCACAGCGAGGGCGCCAGCAGGTCCAGGAGATCCGGACCGGGCCATCCCAGGAGCAGCCTCGCGCCGTTCCAGGCGAGGCCGAACAGCAGCGCGGCGCCCCAGGTCCGGGGGCGCCGCGTCCGCTGCCAGGTGGCCTGGAGGACCGCAGAGGCGCGCATCGCTGGTCAGGATAGCGGCTGGCCGGTCACTTCCCCATCGGACAGTCGGGGTTCATCCCCGGGCCGCGGCCGTGACGGGGCCCCATGCCGGCGCCGCGTCCCATGCCGGGCCCCATGCCGGGACCTTGGGGCATCTTCTCGAACTGGGCCTTCTGCTCGGGCGTCAGCAGAGGGACGATCTCCTGCCGCACGGCGCGGTGCTCCAGCATCACGGCGAACTGGGCGGCGGAGGCCTTCTCGTGCAGGGCCTGGAGCGTCTTGGCATCGGTGCCGGCGTTGGCCATGGCCTCCCGCAGGGCCTGGCGGGCGGCCTGGGCGGCTTCCACCTTGGCCTGGATGGCCGCCTGGTGGCGCTCATGGATGGCCTTCACCTGGGTCTGCTGGGCCTCGGTGAGGTGGAGGGCCCTGAGGCCCCGGCCAGACGCAAATCCGGGTCCGAAGCCTGGGCCCCGGCCCTGGGCGGCCAGAGAGACGCCGAGAACCAGCACGGCGGCGGCGAGCGTGGTGAATCGGAAGGGATGGGAGATCATGGGAAGCTCCTGGAGGGTCGGGGACGGATCATCCGTCCACACCAGGAGATGCCCACCACAGGGGAAAGGTGGAGCCGGGTTCGCGAATGGCAGACGCAGGGGGCCGAATCGCAGCTTCGGGGGGTCGAACGGCGCTCAGTTGCTCCGCAGCCGCTTCCGGTAGAGCTGGGCGATCTCCGCGGGCAGCGGGTAGAGGGAGGCCTGCGTCACGGCCGTCTGGCCCTGGCGGGACAGGACGAACTGCAGGAACTCGGAGAGGGCCGGCGCGAGGGCCTTGCCCGGAGCCCGGTTCAGGTAGAAGTAGTAGGTCCGGGACAGGGGGTACTTGCCCGACACCACATTCTCCTGGGTGGGCGGCACCGGGTCCTTGGCCTGCAGGGGCGTCACCGCCAGCGTCTTGTTCCGCGACAGCCAGTTGGAGAGCGTGGCGATCCCGAGACCGTTGGCGTCGGTCATCACGGCCTCCGCGATGCTCGGCCAGTCCACCTCGTCATGCACGGTGGTCTTGTACTTGCCCTTCAGGAGCACCAGGTCGCGGATGGCCGAGCGCGAGGCCGTGCCCTCCGCGCGCATGTAGAGGTGGATGGGGCGCTTGGCGTAGTCGCCCCGAACGCCCAGATCACCCCAGGCGTCCACGGCCGAGTCCTTGTGGTAGCCGGCGTTGCGGGTGGTGGAGAAGGCCGCGTCCAGCTGGTCCATCCCGATGTCCTTGATGGGGTTGCCGGCGTTCACGAAGACGATGAAGGCGTCGTAGCAGACCACCAGCTTGGTGGGCGCATAGCCGAACTTCTTCTCGAAGGCCTGGTGCTCGTCGAGGGTGAGCTCCCGGGCCATGTGAATCATGGGGACCGTGCCGTCCATCAGCGCCTTCACGGCGGTGGTGGACAGGCCGTTGACGACCCGGAACTGCACCTGGGGCTGCACCGCCCGGAATCCGGTCTTCCACTCCTCCCAGACATCCGTGAGGGAGTCGGCCCCGACGCTTTCGATGGTCGCGTTCACGTTCTGGGTGGCGGCATAGGAGGACAGGCCTGGATCCAGCTTGGAGGCGTGCTGGGCCACCCCCTGGCCGAGAAGCAGGGTGCTGGTGGCGATGGCGAAGAAGAACGAGCGCACGGAAACTCCTGCCTAGGCAAACACGGAACTCATGAAGCAAGACGACTTGTAGGGTCCTGGCAAGGCCCCGGAAAGCTCCAGCTTACTGTATTTCATGATTATTCTTTTGGCTTTTTACCAAGCCAGACCGGGACCGCAGACCGGCGATCACCCTTCCTCGGTTTCCCCGATGTCCTCCTCGATGCCCTCCCACCGCCGGTGGGCCTGGAAGGCGGGATCCTCCAGGCGGGTCATGAACTCCGCCATGCGAGGACCCCAGGTCGAGCCGGGCACGCAGCCTTCCGGGGCGTGGGGCAGCAGGTCCGCCGGAGCCTCCTCCAGGCAGAGCTGGGTGAGGATCAGGCTCTGGCGGTAGCTTTCCCCTACGGGGGTGAGATTGGCGGCCAGGGTCTCCAGCACCTCTGCCAAGGGGGCGTCCTCGGCCAGCCCTTCGAGCTCCGCCTCCAGGAGCGCCACGGTCTTCAACCGCGCCGCGAGGAGCTTGAGATGCAGCCGCTCCAGGTCCCGGCGGGCGGCACCGCGGGCCAGGGCATGGGCCGCGTCCTCCAGGTGCGGGTGGAGCTTGCGGAACAGCAGGGACAGGGCGGTTTCCGCCGCAGACATGGGCACAGCTTCGGTCATGACCCCAGCCTACTACCGCCGCCTCCGGACGCATCCCATTGGACGGATGGGCCTCCCCTGGTTCAGCATGAGGGCAGGAGTTCCTGTGGCCCTATCGGACCTGCTCGATCTGACGACGCTCCAGAATCTGGTGGAGCTGGACGACGGCCAGCATGGGCTGGTGGTCGAGATGATCGGCATCTTCCGGGACGATACCCAGGGGCGCATCGAGGACATCCTCGCGGCGGCAGGCCAGGACGATGCCGAAGCTTTTTCCCGGGCCTCGCACGCCCTCAAGGGCGGGGCCGGCGCCCTGGGCGCCAAGGCGCTTCGGGCCCTGGCGGCGGACCTGGAGGCGCTGGGTCGCAAAGGCTCTGTGGAGGCCGGCCCCGATCTGCGCCCCCGCCTGGAATCCCTGTTCCGGGAAAGCCTCGCGGCCCTGGAGGCCTACGTGCGCGAGGGCCAGGCCAGGCAAGGCTAAGCGCAGGATCAGACGAAGGGTTAGGCGTAGGGCCAGACGTAGGGTCAGGGGCAGGCAGGCGGGGCTTCAAGGCTCCCCGAAAGACTTCACGCCGACGGTGCCCTTGGGCGGCGGCTGATCGCTGATCTGCACGCGGCCCGTGGCGTCGGTCCACTGGTAGATGCGCGTGGCGGCCCGCTGCTGGACCGTGGGCTCGGATACGGTCTTCTCTTCATCCACCTTGAATCCGCCGCGACCCTTCTTGAGCAGGGCCATGCTGCCCGCCAGCTTCGGATCGGGCTGGACGGCCTTGCGCTGGTAGAGGTCCAGCACCTTGGGCACATAGGCCCGGGTCTCGCGGAAGGGGGGGATGCCCTTGTAGCGGTTCACGGCGCCCTCGCCGGCGTTGTAGGCCGCCACCACCTTGTTCAGGTCGCCCTCGTAGTAGCCGTGGAGCCACTTCAGGTACTTCACGCCGCCGCTGATGTTCTGGCGGGGATCGAAGGGATCGAGCACCCCGAAGCGCTCCGCCGTGGAGGGCATGAGCTGCATGAGCCCCAGGGCCCCTGCCTTCGATCGGGCCTTGTAGTTGAAGGCGCTCTCGGCCTGGATGATGGCCCGGGCCAGGTGGATGTCCACGCCCTCCGCCTGCGCGATCTCGTCCACCAGCGCGATGAGCTCGGGGCTCCGGAGCGCCTTCGCCATCTCCGCGGAGGTCACCGCAAGACGCACCTTGCCCACACCTACATGCTTGAGCACCAGGCCCTGGCTCTTGACGTAGCTGGGCGGCAGGTTGTTGATCACCAGGCGGCCCTGCTTGTCGTAGTAGGTGTAGAGGTAGGTGACGCCGGGCTTCGCTCCCCTGGAAGCCTTCGGCGCCCCGGCGCCAAGCATCAGGGCTGGCGCCAGGAGGGCGAAGGGGAGGATGAGGATCGGGCGGACCATCGAACTCCATGATACGTGCACGGAAATCGACAAGCCCGCTTTGGGGGGCGGGCATTCTCGGTCTCCTGGCATAAGCTCCTCGCCGGATCCCGACTTCGCAGGCTGCCCCGCAGCCTGCTCCGTCACCCGACGGTCGTGTGGCATAAGCTTCTCGCCGGATCCCGACTTCGCAGGCTGCCCCGCAGCCTGCTCCGTCACCCGGCGGTCGCTTACATGTTTCTCCGGTACTGCCCGCCCACCTCGTAGAGGGCGCTGCTGATCTGGCCGAGGCTGCAGACCTTGGCGGCGTCCAGCAGGGCCAGGAAGAGGTTGCCGCGGGCCTGGGCGACCTCCTTGAGTCGGGCCAGGGCCGCGGGCGCACGGTCGGCGTTGCGGGCGTGGAAGGCCTCGAGGTTGCGGATCTGCTGCTGCTTCTCGGCCTCGGTGCTGCGGATCAGCTCGGGCGCGCCCAGCTCGGCGGGCTTGGGGTTCAGGAAGGTGTTCACGCCCACGATGGGCAGCTCCCCGCTGTGCTTGAGGTGCTCGTAGTGCATGGACTCTTCCTGGATCTTGCCGCGCTGGTACATGGTCTCCATGGCGCCCAGCACGCCGCCGCGGTCCGCGATGCGGCGGAACTCCGCCAGCACGGCCTCCTCCACCAGCTCCGTCAGCTGCTCGATGAGGAAGGAGCCCTGGAGCGGGTTCTCGTTCTTCGCCTCGCCCAGCTCGCGGTTGATGATGAGCTGGATGGCGATGGCCCGGCGCACGCTCTCCTCGGTGGGCGTGGTGATGGCCTCGTCATAGGCGTTGGTGTGCAGGCTGTTGCAGTTGTCATAGATGGCGTAGAGGGCCTGCAGCGTGGTGCGGATGTCGTTGAAGTCGATCTCCTGGGCGTGGAGCGACCGGCCCGAGGTCTGGATGTGGTACTTCAGCTTCTGGCTGCGGTCGTTGGCGCCGTACTTCTCCTTCATGGCCACGGCCCAGATGCGGCGGGCCACGCGGCCGATGACGCTGTACTCGGGATCGAGGCCGTTGCTGAAGAAGAAGCTGAGGTTCGGCGCGAAGTCGTCGATGTGCATGCCGCGGGAGAGGTAGTACTCGACGAAGGTGAAGCCGTTGGCCAGGGTGAAGGCCAGCTGGCTGATGGGGTTCGCCCCGGCCTCGGCGATGTGGTAGCCGCTGATGCTCACGGAGTAGAAGTTGCGGACCTTCTCCTCGATGAAGGTCTGCTGGATGTCGCCCATGACCTTGAGGCTGAACTCCGTGCTGAAGATGCAGGTGTTCTGGGCCTGGTCCTCCTTGAGGATGTCGGCCTGCACGGTGCCGCGCACGGTCTGGAGGGCCTCGGCGCGGAGCTTGGCATAGACCTCCGGTGGCAGCACCTCGTCGGCGGTGGCGCCCAGGAGCGCCAGGCCCAGGCCGTCGTTGCCCTCGGGCAGTGTTTCGCCATAGCGGGGGCGAGTCATGCCCTTGGCTGCGTACAGCGCGTCAATCTTCTTCTGGGCCGTCTCCAGCTGTCCGTGTTCCTTCAGCCACACCTCGGCCCGCTGGTCGATGGCGGCGTTGAGGAAGAAGGCCAGCATGGTTGGCGCGGGCCCGTTGATGGTCATGCTCACGCTGGTGGTGGGGCAAAGCAGGTCGAAGCCGGAATAGAGCTTCTTGGCGTCGTCCACCGTGCAGACGGAGACGCCGCTGTTGCCGATCTTGCCGTAGATGTCGGGGCGGACGTGGGGGTCCTCCCCGTAGAGGGTCACGCTGTCGAAGGCGGTGCTCAGGCGCACGGCCGGCTGGCCCTTGCTGACGTAGTGGAAGCGCTTGTTGGTGCGCTCGGGCGTGCCCTCGCCGGCGAACATGCGGGTGGGATCCTCGCCCACGCGCTTGTACTCGAACACCCCCGCCGTGTACGGGAAGCGGCCCGGCAGGTTCTCCAGCAGCTGCCAGCGCAGCAACTCGCCCCAGCCCGAGAAGGGCGGCAGGGCCACCTTGGGCACCAGGGAGCCGCTGAGGGACATCGTGTAGTTCTGGGTCCGGATCTCCTTGCCCCGAACCACATAGACGTTCTCGGGTTCCGTGTAGCTGCGCTTCAGCTCGGCCCAGTCGTGGATGAGGCGCCGGCTCTCGGCATGCAGCTCGCCCAGGTGCTCCTGGTAGCGCTGGCGCAGCACCAGGATGGCCGTGCCCTGGTCCCCCTCGCCCGCCTCCGTGAGATGCACGGCGTCGTAGAAGCCGCCCGCGGGCGGCACTTTGTCACCCAGGGCGCGGAGGCTGGTCCAGAGGGCGTGGGCCAGCTCGGCGGTCTCCGCCTGGCGGCGGGCCCAGGCCTTGAAGCCCTGGACGGCATCGGCGATCTCCGCCAGGTAGCGCACCCGCTCCGGCGGGATGATGGCGGCCCGGCGCGGGTTCCCGGGTTCGGCCTCCAGCGTCGGGGCCCAGGCCACGCCCGTCTTCGCCGCCAGGGCCTTCACCAGGTTCACGAAGAGCCAGTTGGTGGCGGGGTCGTTGAACTGGCTGGCACAGGTGGCGTAGACCGGCATGTCGTCGGCGGGCTCGCTGAAGCGCTTGTGGGCCCGCTGGTACTGCTTGCGGACATCCCGCAGGGCATCCTCGGCGCCGCGCTTGTCAGCCTTGTTGAGCACGACGAGGTCGGCGAAGTCCAGCATGTCGATCTTCTCGAGCTGGCTGGCGGCGCCGTATTCCGGCGTCATCACGTACATGGACAGATCCACCAGGTCCGCGATCTCGCTGTCGCTCTGGCCGATGCCCGCGGTCTCGACGATGACCAGGTCGTAGCCCGCGGCCTTGGCGGCGGCGATGCTGGACACCAGGGCCTCGCTGGTGGCCCGGTGGGCCGCGCCGCGGGTGGCCAGGCTGCGCATGAAGACCCGGTCCCGGAGCTGGGGATGGTAGAGCGAGTTCATGCGGATGCGGTCGCCCAACAGGGCGCCGCCGGTCTTGCGCTTGGTCGGGTCCACGCTGAGCACCGCGACGCGGTTCTCGGGGAAATCCACCAGGAAGCGACGGAGCAGCTCGTCGATGAGGGACGATTTACCGGCGCCTCCCGTACCGGTGATGCCGAGGACGGGCACCCTCTTGGACGGCTCTTCGAACCTGCCCGCGCCGCCTGCCTCGACCTCGGTGATCTTCCGCGCCAGCGGCAGCGCCGCGGGCTTGGCCTGCGGATCAAAGTCGCAACGCGCCACCATGTCGTCGATCATGCCCTGGAGGCCCATGTGACGGCCGTCCTCGGGACTGTAGATGCGGGCCACCCCGTAGGCCTCCAGTTCGCGGATCTCCTCGGGGACGATCACGCCGCCGCCGCCGCCGAAGACCTGGATGTGGCCGGCGCCCCGCTCCTTCAGCAGGTCCACCATGTACTTGAAGAACTCCACGTGGCCGCCCTGGTAGCTGGAGAGGGCGATGCCCTGGGCATCCTCCTGGATGGCCGTCTCCACGATGTCCTGCACGGAGCGGTTGTGGCCCAGGTGGATCACCTCGCAGCCCGTGGCCTGGATGATGCGCCGCATGATGTTGATGGCCGCGTCGTGGCCGTCGAAGAGGCTGGCGGCCGTGACGAACCGGATCTTGTGCTTGGGCGTGTAGCCCTCCGTCGCGTGGGCGGCTTCGGGCATGGCGAGTGTGGACATGGATCCCCCCATCGGGCGAACCCTCAGTCTACCCGGGGCCTGCGCCCCTCTCGAAGGGCTGTTCACCTGGAGGTCAGTTGTCCTCGAGCAGGCCGATGGGGAAGCGGTCCTCCATGAGGCTCTGCCGTTCCTTCAGGTGCTGCAGGAGGGCCTTCCACTTGGGCAGGCCCCGGAGCGGCTCCAGCATGGGGCTGCGCTCATACCAAGCTGTGCAGCCGAACCCGCGGGCGAAGGCCCGTCCCGCCATGTCCATGGCGCTGGCCCGGTCGCCGATGAGGGCATAGGCCTCGGCCAGCCGGAGGGTGAACTCGCCGTCGGGCTCGCGCATGCCGATGCGCTCCTGGTCGTATTCCCGCAGGCGCTTCCAGGCCTCGTCCTTGCGGCCCTCCAGGATCAGGTCATAGATCTGGCTCAGGCGGACGATGTTCGGATAGCCGTTGGCCAGGGATGCCGCGGCCTTGAACTCCCGCTGGGCCTTCGTCTGGTCCCCCAGCACCAGGGCCAGGTAGCCCCGGTAGAAGGGCAGCACCCCGGAGGTGCTGCGCAGGTGGCCCGGCTGCTCCTGGAGGCTGGCCTCGAAGCGCTGGATCTCCCCGGTGTACAGGCAGGTGATGTCCACGGCCTGGGGCTGCAGATGGGCGAAGGCCAGCTGGTCCCGGAGCTCCATGGCGCGCCGCGCCAGGGGTAGGAGTCCGGCTCCCCGGGCCGCATACGCGATGCCGGTGAGCAGCGTGGGGTTGTAGGGCTGCCGGCGCCGCGCCTGCATCAGCAGGTCCAGGGCCTCGCCCTGATCGCCGCCGTCCGCCTTCAGCAGCGACAGCAGGAAGAGCCCTCTGGGATGATAGGGGGCCAGGTCCAACCCGCGTTGGATGAGGTTCTCCGTCTCCGCCTGCTCCTGGCGGAAGGCCGCCGGGTTGTTCAACATGCGCCGGTAGCGGAGGTTGCCGATGAGGATCCAGGCGCTGGCGCAGGACGGCTCCGTCGCGGCGGACCGCTCCGCCAGCGCCAGGGCCTCGTCCAGGTGCTCGTTCTTGAGCCGCCAGGCGCCGGCCTGGATCAGGTCCCAGAAGCTGGCGGGCTGCCGGGGAACCAGCGGAGAGGCCGAAGGCACGCGGATGCGCTTCGGGAAGCCGCCCAGGAAGGCTTCGAAGGCTTCCGCGGGCTTCAGCGGCGGCGCCTGGACGCGCTTCCAGGCAGGGGGCGCACCCTTCGTCAGACCATCCCCCCAGACATAGCGATAGGAAAGCGCCAGCGCCTCTCCCTGCCGGGAGGGCTGCAGCTCCACCACCAGGGTCTGGGCCTGGGTGCGGAGGTCCTCCAGGTCCGCAGGCAGCTCCGTGACGCTGGTGACGGCCGCCTGACCGAAGGCCTCCAGGTGGTCCTGCACCAGGGCCCCGATGGCCCGGCAGGAGGCAGGGTCGAGGCTTGCGCCCGGGTCCAGGCCTGGGTCCGCGCTCAGCCCGCTGCCCGGCGTGACCAGAAGCACGCGGAGGGGGCTGCGGAGGCCCCGGGCGGCCAGCCACCAGGCCAGCCCCCCCCCCGCACCGAGGATGGCAAGGAACAGCAGGCCCAGGACCAGGGCTGGGCGGCGGGGATGGAAGGTGGATTCACGCATCGGGTCATTCAAGGTTACGGGTTTTTCATGATCCCCCAAAGGAAGAAGGTGGTTCGGCGACCCCCACGTCTGCGCTTGGCCCCATATCCCCGCAAAGCCGCATAATCTCCGAGGAGCCGCCATGAACCCCAGCCCCCGCCGCCTCCTATCGGTCCTGGCCACCCTCGCGGCTTGGCCCCTCATGGCCCAGTCGACGGCCCAGGCACCCAGCGAGGAGGCCACCATCCAGCGCTTCCGCGCCCACGCGGCCCCCCGCGCCGTCGCGAAGCGTCCTCCCCTCAGCGCCGAGGAACGGAACACCATCCGGCGCTTCAAGGAGGCCAAGCCCAGCGTGGTCTATGTCTCCGCCATCGCCCCGGTCCAGGACCTGCGGACTCGGGACATCACCAAGATCCCCACGGGCACGGGCACCGGCTTCGTGTGGGACGAGTGGGGGCACGTGGTCACCAACCACCACGTCATCACCGTGGAGGACCAGGGCAAGCGCATCGGCGATGTGGACGAGGTGGAGGTCACCCTCGCGGACGGCAAGACCTACAAGGGCCGGGTGATCGGCACCAGCTTCGCCTACGACATCTCCGTGCTTCAGGTCTTCGCGCCCCTCGGCGCCATGCGGCCCATCCCCATCGGGCGCAGCTCCGACCTCCAGGTGGGGCAGGCCGTGATGGCCATCGGCAATCCCTTCGGCCTGGACCACACCCTCACCCGAGGCGTCATCTCCGCCCTGGGCCGGGAGATCGGCACGGGCTACAACACCCATATCCTGAACGTCATCCAAACGGATGCGGCCGTGAATCCCGGCAACTCCGGCGGGCCGCTCCTGGACAGCGCCGGGCGCCTGGTGGGCATGAACACCGCCATCGCCGCCGCCACGGGGGCCTCCGTGGGCATCGGCTTCGCCATCCCCGTGGACACCCTGAACCGGGTGGTGCCCCTGCTGATCGCGAAGGGTCGGCTGGAGCCGCCCCGCATGGGCTTCGAGACTCTGGGCAGCTACGAGGCCCAACAAATTTTCGGCATCACGCGCGGCCTGGTCGTGAAGGTGGTGGATCCGGATTCGCCCGCCGGCCGGGCTGGCCTCCGCGCCCTCGAAGTGGACGCCTCAGGTCGCGTCAAGACCATGGGCGACATCCTCCTGGGCTACCAGGGGAGGCAGATCGAGAACGAAGGGCAGTTCATGGCCATGTTGGAGCTCGAGTCCCCGGCCGACGAGGTGGTCTTCGATGTCCTGCGTGATGGGCGGGTCATCAAGGTGAAGCTGAACCTCAAGACTTCGAAGAAGAAGGAGCCCACGAGCATCTGACCCCGAGAATCCGCCTTCAGATGAACGCGGGTCCTAGTGATGGCGGGGCTCCTCCACGACCTGCGGCGGCGGTACTGAACCTTTGGCCGGGCGGGCTTTGGGATCCAGGTAGAACAGGGGCACCCGGAGAGGCTCGTCCAGGTTGGCGCAGTGGACCAGCAGCAGGGCCTCCGGTGTGATCCCGGTGCGCCGGATCCGCAGGACCTGCCGCGCCGCCTCGCCTTCGGGCGCATCCAGCACCTGGAATCCGCGACCCTGGACCTCCGTCTTCAGGATCCGGAAGGGCTTCCCGTCCCGGGCCTTCAGCTCCAGGGCCAGGAGCGTGGTCTTCGGCTCCGTGAACACCACGCGCGAAGGCTCGGGCACCACGGGCAGCGCGATGCGCCAGTCCAGGTAGAGGGTGAAGAGGGGCTGCTTTGGCGCGTTGGTGGCCACCTTGAGCACCTCCAGGCCCGCCGTGACGCCGGGCTTCAGGCGCCGGGGCCGCAGGGTCAGCCGCAGGTCCTCCCCGCTGTCCCCGGGCAGCAGTTCCGCGTCGAGGTAGTCCGGAACCTCCGAGGCCAGCACCAGCTTCAGCGGGTCGCCGCCTTCGCGCCGGAAGCGGAAGTCCAGTTCGGGGCTCTCGTGGGGGGCCACGTCGCCGAAGCTCTTGCGCTCGGCGTCCACCGTCACCTCAGGCCGCACCATCATGTCGTAGCGCAGGATGTAGTTCGGCTGGCCCGGATCGTCCGTGCCCAGGCGCACCGCCCCCTTGACGGGCCCCACCAGGCCCGTGGGATCCACCTTCACCTTCACCAGGCGGACCTCGCCGGGCTGCAGGGGCGCGGCCAGCTGGGCCTCGTCCAGGCTGAGGCCCAGGGACAGGTCCAGCACCCGCAGGTGGAAGGGCCGATCGTGGAGGCTCTTGATGCCGTAGGCCGCCTCGCGGATCTCGCGCGGGCCCACGCTGCCCAGGTGGACCGGGAAGGGCGTGGTGAGCTCGATGCGGGCGGGCGGCACCGGATCCGGCTTGGCCGGCGCGGGCGCGGCGGGCAACTGCGTCAGGAGGAGGAGAGCGGGCGGGAACAGCATGTCGAGTCCTGGAGGCGTACCTCCAGTGTGCCGCGCCGGCGGCGACGACCCGAGATGTTAATTGTTGTTAAGTGCATCAATTTCACCTCGCGGTCACACCCCGTCCGGATGGAATGGGGAGGATTCATTTTTCTTTCGACGAGGTGATCATGCCTGCCTTCCGCGTCCTATTGAGCCTGGCCCTGGCCGTGGCGCTCGGGGCCCAGACCCCCAAGAAGATCCTGTTCGACCACACCCGCCACGAAGAGGCCGGCACCTCCGCCGAGTGGGTGATCTGCTCCGCCAGCGAGCCCGACCCCAGCCCGGTGGCCCCCGCCTCTGAGACCGACTGGAACGGGGGCATCAGCGCCTGGGCCTTCGACCTCTACAAAGCCGGGTACAAGGTCCAGTCCCTGCCCCCGGCGGGCCGAGTGACCTACGGCGACGCCACCAACGCCCAGGACCTCTCCAGCTACGCCGTCTACGTCATTCCCGAGCCCTACCTCCTGTTCACGGCGGCGGAGAAGCAGGCCATCCTCAGCTTCGTCCAGAACGGGGGCGGGCTGTTCATCGTGTGCAACCACCCCGGCGCCGCACGCTACAGCGGCACCGGCGGCACGGACGCCTACACCGTGTTCAACGACTTGGTGGCCGTGAACGGCGGCAACCCCTACGGCTTCACCTTCGTGCCCGGCCACGGCCCCGGCGACACCCTGGCGAACACCACCAGCACCGCCTTCGCCACAGGCACCAGCCCCGCCGAGCAGGCCATCATCCACGGCGCCTACGGCGGCCTGGGGCTGATGGACTTCCACTCCTACTCGTACCTGAACTTCAACACGGCCCAGAACCCCAACGTGCAGGAGATCCTCCACACCCAGATCAGCGGGGACACGGGCTCCTTCATCGTGACCTGCACCGTGGGCTCCGGTCGTGTGGTGGCCATCAGCGACAGCGCCCCCTCGGATGACGGCACCACGACCACCACCGGCAAGTCCCTGCACAACAGCTACACCCTCAACAGCAACAAGGCCTTCTTCCTGAACGCCACCGCCTACCTGGCCGGCGACGCGGGACCGACGGCACCCACGCCTGTGGTGGGCATCACCTCCCCCAGCGCCAACGTCACCCTGACTGCCGGCGGGTCCGTCAGCTTCCAGGGCAGCGCCACCATCGCCGACGGCAGCGCCATGACCTACAGCTGGTCTTTCGGCGACGGAGGCAGCGCCTCCCTGCTGGGCCCCGTCAGCCACACCTACGCGACCGCGGGCACCTACACCGCCACCTTCACGGCCACCAGCAACCAGGGCAAGTCCGCCTCCGCCAGCCGCACCATCACGGTGACGCCCGCCTCCTACACGATCACGGCCAGCGCCGGGACCGGCGGCACCATCACCCCCTCGGGCGCGGTCACGGTGGCCTCCGGCGGCAGCCAGACCTTCACCATCAGCCCCTCCGCGGGCTACGTCATCAGCAGCGTCACGGTGGATGGCGTGAACCAGGGCGCCGCCAACTCATACACCTTCAGCAACGTCACGGCCGCCCACACCATCGCCGCCGCCTTCGCCGCCAGCGCCGGCAGCAGCCTGAAGGAGACCTTCGACACGGGCACGAAGGGGGCCTATGCCGTAGGCAGCGTCGCCCTCGCCACTGGCTCCTGGACCCTGGATGACGCCCTCCTGGGCAACACCACCGCGGACCGCAAGGTGGGCGCCCAGAGCGTGCGCACCCGCAACAGCGGCAAGGTGACGATGGCCTTCAACTTTGCCACGGGCGCCAAGACCGTCTCCGTGAAGCACGCCAAGTACGGCAGCGACGGCAACTCCACCTGGGGCCTCTGGTACTCCACCAACAGCGGCTCCACCTGGATCCAGGCCGGAAGCAGCGTGACCACCACCTCCACCACCTTGGCCACCGCCAGCTTCACCGTGAACGTGGCGGGCGGCATCCGCTTCCAGATCCGCAAGACTGACGGATCCGCCAACCGGGTGAACTTCGACGACTTCCAGATCGCCGGCTACTGATCCACCCGCGCCCCATGAACCCCGGGCCCTGGCCCGGGGTTTTTCGTTATGCTCCCCCCATGAAGAGCCATCGGAAGGTCCTCACCCTCCACCTGCCCGGCCGCACGGGCTTCGTGAACATCACGGCCGAGGTGGCTGCCGCGGTCCGGGAGAGCGGCGTGCGGGAGGGCCTCTGCCTGGTGAACTCCATGCACATCACCTCCAGCGTCTTCATCAACGACGAGGAGTCCGGACTGAAGCAGGACTACCTGCGCTGGCTGGAGAAGCTGGCCCCCTTCAACGCCGGCAGCGACCCCGCCACGGGCGGCTACCTCCACAACCGCACGGGCGAGGACAACGGCGACGCCCACCACAAGCGCCAGATCATGGGCCGCGAGGTGGTGGTGGCCATCACCGGCGGGCAGCTGGACTTCGGCACCTGGGAG
The DNA here is from genome assembly GCF_022808885.1 of Geothrix alkalitolerans. Lineage (NCBI taxonomy): Bacteria > Pseudomonadati > Acidobacteriota > Holophagae > Holophagales > Holophagaceae > Geothrix > Geothrix alkalitolerans. The sequence continues at coordinate 223,791 of NZ_JAKZLE010000003.1, forward strand.
CAGATCTTCTACGGCGAGTTCGACGGCAGGAGGGACAAGCGTGTTCTTATCAAAATCATCGGAGAATGACTCCATCTATCGAACGCCGCACTCCGGCGTCCTCCCAGGATCCGCTATCGCAGATCCTGGAGATGGAGCCTCTGGCGAGTTCGACGGCAGGAGGGACAAGCGCATCCTCATCAAGATCATCGGGGAGTGACCATGATCAGCCGCGACCTCGCGAGCCTTCCCAGGCGCGACGCCTACCGCATCCTCTCCAGCCTGGTGATCCCCCGCCCCATCGCCTGGATCACGACGGTGGACGAGACGGGCCGGGTGAACCTGGCCCCCTTCAGCAGCTTCATGGGCGTCTTCGGGCCGCCCATGCTGGCCTTCACGGTGGGCCGCCGCCGGGACGGCTCCCTCAAGGACACCCAGCGCAACCTACGAGCGAACGGAGAGGCCGTGGTCCACCTGGCGGACCTGCCCCTGCTGGAGCCCCTTCACGCCAGCGGCGCCGAGGCCGATCCCGAGGTCAGCGAGGTGACCCGGCTGGGTCTGGCCACGGAGCCCTCCCTCCTGGTGGCCCCGCCCCGCCTGAGGGATGCCCCGGTCGCCCTGGAGTGCCGGCTGAACCGCGAGCTGGACCTGGGGCCCACCACCACCCTGGTCCTGCTCGACGTGGTGATGGCCCACGCCGCGGAGCGCATCTGGAATGCCGAGCATGACTGCGCGGATGCCAGCCAGTGGACGCCTGTCGTCCGGCTGGCCTCCGTGGTGGGGCCCAACTATGGCGCCCTGGGGGCGACCTTCCGCCTCGGCCCCTCCGAGCTGCCCTGATCAGGCCTCGTCCGGCTCCACGAACAGGTGCTGGATCTGGGGGAAGCGCTGGTGGAGGTCCCGCTCCAGGGCGTTGATGGCCGCCACCAGGGCCGTCCCGCTGGGCTGGTCGTGGAACTTCACCTTCAGGGCCACCATGAGCCGGTCGCTGCCCACGATGACGGCCACGAGGCTCAGCACCTGGTCCACGGCGGATGCTTCCTCCACGGCGCTGCGGAGAGCGGCGCGCAGGGCCAGGGGCGGCGCCTCGTTCATGAGCAGGCTCGCCACCTCGACGCCCACGAAGAGGGCCACCGCGATGAGGAGGAGCCCGATGGCCACGCTGCCGATGCCATCCCAGACAGGGTTGCCCGTGGCCAGAGTGAGCAGCACGGCCGCCAGGGCGAACACCAGGCCCAGCAGGGCGGCGATGTCCTCCGCCACCACCACCACCAGCTCCGTGCGGCTGGACTGGCGCAGGTAGCGCAGCAGGGACCGCCCGCGGCGTTCCGGTTCGGCCGCGCGGAGGGCGCCGCGCAGGGAGGCGCCCTCGAGGAGGATGGCGAAGATCAGCAGGGCCACGGCCCAGCCCAGGTGGTGGGGGTGCTCGGGATGCCGGATCTTGTGGACCCCCTCCACCAGGGAGTAGAGGCCGCCCACGCTGAAGAGCAGCAGGGCCACCAGGAAGCTGGCCACGAAGGCTGCCTGGCCATGGCCCAGCGGATGCTTCGGCCCCGCGGGCCGGGTGCCTTGGCGCAATCCGATGAAGAGCAGCACCTGGTTCGCGCAATCGGCGGTCGAATGGATGGCTTCGGTGAGGAGGCTGGAACTGCCGGTCAGGAGGAACACACCGAACTTGGAGACGGCGATGCCCCCGTTGGCGGCGAGGGCGAGGGCGATGGCTCGGGTGGATCCGGTGGACATGGCTCCAGCATAGGGCCGGATCAGGAGGCCCGGTTCAGAAGGCCCGGATGTCCAGTTCCCGCAGGAGGTCGCCCAGGAGGTAGAGGGAGCCCGTCACCAGGCGAGGAGCTTCCGCGGGCGTGCGCAGCATCGCCGCCGCCTCGCGAAGATCGAACATCGGCGCCTCGAGACCCCAGGCCTCCCGCAGGGATTCGGCCGTGGCATAGCGGGGAGCCTCCCCCCGGATGAAGGTGACGGACAGGGGGCGCATGCGCTTCATCTCCCGGGCGACGCCAGACAGGTCCTTGTCGCCCATGGCGCCGAAGAACAAGTGGGGGCGCACGCCGCAGGCCAGGGCATGGTCCGCCAGGACGCGGGCGCCATCCGGGTTGTGGGCGCCATCCATCCACACGCCCGGGAGCCCCGGCGGAGCCCAGAGCCGACCGGGCCAGCGGGTGGCCGCCACGCCTTCCCAGAGCCGGTCCTCGGGCACGGGGAAACCCAGCCCCCGCAGCTGATGGATCGCCTCGAAGGCCGTGGCGAGGTTGTCCAGCTGGTGCAGCCCCGCGAGACCCACGCGCCGGCCCGTCACGCGGGAGTGGTCCCAGCGGATGTCCGCGGGGCCCAGGCGCGCGGCCGGGCAGAGCACCGGCTCGCAGGGCAGCAGGGGGCGGATCCATTCCGGGTCCAAGGTCGGCCCCAGCACCAGGGGCCGACCCTCCCGGGCGGTGCAGAGCTTCTCCCGGGCGATGGCCTCCCGGGTGTCCCCCAGGTACTGCTGGTGGTCCAGGCTCACGCTGGTGAGCACCGTGAGGATGGGGTCCGTGGCGTTGGTGGCATCCCAGCGTCCGCCCATGCCCACCTCCAGGATGGCCACTTCCACGCCGGTCATGCGGAAGGCGGAGAGGGCCGCCGTGATCATCAATTCAAAGTAGGTGGCGTTCACGCCGGTGCGGGCTTCGGAATCGAAGGCCTCACCCAGCAGCAGCTCCAGGGCCCCTTCGCCGATGGGCTCCCCGTCCACCCAGATCCGCTCGGTGACGTCCACCAGGTGGGGCGAGGTGGTCCATCCCACCACGAACCCCGCGGCCTTCAGCATGTGGGCCAGGAAGGCCCCGGTGCTGCCCTTGCCGTTGGTGCCGGCGATGAGGATGACGGGGAAGTTCGCATCGGGCCGGCCCAGCCCGTCGAGCAGGGCGTGGATGTTCTCCAGGCCGCACTTGATCCCCATGTGGCCGCGCGCCTGGAGGCGCGGGATGAAGACGGGCTCGAGACCTTCGCGCATCAGTCCCTGGGCGAGGGCGTCATCCAGGCCAGGCAGGCGGCGATGAAGTCCTTGAGGTGGTCGCGCGTGACGACCTTGTCCACCATGCCGTGGGTCTGCAGGAACTCCGAGCGCTGGAAGCCTTCCGGCAGGCTCTGCTTGATGGTCTGCTCGATGACGCGGGGCCCGGCGAAGCCGATGAGGGCCTTGGGCTCGGCGATGTTCAGGTCCCCCAGCATGGCGTAGCTGGCGCTCACGCCGCCGGTGGTGGGATCCGTCAGGATGCTCAGGTAGGGCAGGCCCGCCTTGTCCAGCTTGGCCAGGGCGGCGCTGACCTTGGCCATCTGCATCAGCGACAGGGTTCCCTCCTGCATGCGGGCGCCGCCGCTGCAGCTGACGATGAGGTAGGGGCACTGCTTCGCCAGGGCCCGCTCGGCGCCCAGGCGCAGCTTCTCGCCCACCACGCTGCCCATGCTGGCGGCCAGGAAGTCGAAGTTCATGATGGCCGTCACCACGGGCTGGCCGGACAGGGTGCCCTCCACCACCACCACCGCATCCTCGGTCTCGCCCGCCTGCTCCAGCTTCTTCAGCTGCTCCTTGTAGCTCTTGGTGGAGACGAACCCGAGGGGATCGCCGCTCTTCAGGTCGCTGAACAGCGGTACCCAACCCTCGTCCATGAGGTTCTCGAGCCGCTCCTCCACGCCGATGCGGAAGTGGTAGCCGCACTTAGGACAGACGTTGTGGGTGTTGACCAGCTCCTTGCGGTAGATCAGCTCCTTGCAGGCCTCGCACTTGATCCAGAGGCCCTCGGGCACCCGGACGGTCTTTTCTTCGACGGCGGTCTTCTGCTGACGCTTCTTCACGAACCAGGACATGACGACTCCTACCGGCCCTTGACCGGACCTTGCTTGAGGGCCTCGAAGAGCCGATCCAGCTCTGCTTCGCTGCCGTAGTGCATGACCAGGGTGCCCGTCTTTCCCTTGGCCTTGATCTCGATGCGGGTGCCCCAGGACTGGGTCAGCTCCTCCGCAGCGGCCTTGATGAACAATTCCTGGGGGTGCTTCTTCTTCCCCCCCTTGGCCTTGGCCTGCTTCTGGAGCTGCTGGATGCGGGCCTCCAGGGCGCGGACGCTGAGCTGCTGTGCCACCACCTCGTGGGCGAGCTGCTCCTGCATCCGGGGGTCGGGCACGCCCAGCAGCACCTTGGCGTGCCCGGTGCTGAGGCGGCCGTGGGCCACGTCCGCCTTCAGCTCGGCGGGCAGCCGCAGCAGGCGCAGGGTGTTCGCCACCTGGGGACGGGACTTGCCCACGCGGTCGGCCACCTGCTCCTGGGTGAGGCGCAGGTGCTCGCCCAGCTGCCAGTAGGCCGTGGCCTCCTCGATGGGGTTCAGCTCCTGGCGCTGGATGTTCTCCACCAGGGCGAACTCCAGGAGGCGGTCATCCGGCACTTCCTTGATGACCACCGGGGCCATGGCGAGGCCAGCCAGGCGGGCGGCGCGCCAGCGGCGCTCGCCGGCGATGATCTCGAACTGCTCCCCCACCTTGCGCACGACGATGGGCTGGACCATGCCGTGCTGCTTGAGACTCTCCGCCAGCTCGGCCAGGGCCGTCTCATCGAAGTGGGTGCGGGGCTGGGCCCGGTTGGGCACCAGCTTCCCCAGGGGCAGCTCCCGCTGGCTGGCATCCTCGGGGGCCATCTGGCTCATGAGCGAGGTCAGTCCCCGGCCCAGGGCCGGACGCTTCAGCTGGGTCATCAGGCTTCCCTCCTCGCGGGCAGCTCCAGTCCCAACCATTCCTTGGCGAGGTTGAGGTAGGCCTGGGCACCCTTGGAGCGCAGGTCATAGAAGGCCACGGGCTTGCCATGGCTGGGCGCCTCGGCGAGCCGGATGTTGCGGGGGATCACGGTCTCGAACACTTTGCCCGGGAAGGCGTGGCGGACTTCGCTGGCCACGGCGGCGCCCAGGTTGGTGCGCTCCTCGGCCATGGTGAGCAGGATGCCGCCGAGCTGCAGGTTCGGGTTGGGGCCCGCCTGGATGCGGCGCAGGGTCTCGGTGAGCTCCGCCAGGCCGTCGAGCGCGAAGAACTCGCAGGGCATGGGCACGATGACCTCGTCGGCGGCGCTGAGGGCATTGAGGGTGATCATGCCGAGGCTGGGAGGCGGGTCGATGAGAATGTAGTCGAAGCGATCCATGAGCGGGGCCAGGCCCTGCTTGAGCACCTGGAGCTGGGGCAGCTCGAAGAGCTCGAACTCCAGCTGCGCGAGATCCTTGCCTGCGGGAATGACCTGCATCATCGGGACTTCGGTGCTCAGCACCAGGGCCTCGGCGGGCGCGCCCTTCATCAGCGCGTAGGCGCCGGCCCGGTGGTCGGGCTTCGGAAAGCCGAGCCCCGTGGTGCTGTGGCCCTGGGGATCGAAATCCACCAGCAGCACCATCTTCTCCATCATCGCGAGGGACGCGGCGAGGTTGATGGCCGTGGTGGTCTTGCCCACCCCGCCCTTCTGGTTCGCGAGAGCCACCACCCGGGCGCGCATCAGGCGGCCCTCATCGTCGCGCAGGCGCTGGTCAAACCACGCATCTCGGCATCCCCTCGGGTGTGGAACACGCCAGTCTAGCAGGTCGGGTTCCACGGCCAAGAGAGCCTGAGAGAGCCTTGAGGGTTCAGGGGTGGAGCGAGGAATCGGGCTGCACGTGCCCCAGCCGCCGAACCGGGCCGGAAAGCCACAAGTCGTGCCAGCCACCACCTGTCTCGGGGAGGAAGGTCACGGTGACGTCCTCTCCGCTGGCGGTGCGCAGCCGCCACGCTCGGGGTCCACCGTCGCGGGCCAGCCAGACCGCGGCGACGGCGCACCCGGTTCCGCAGCAGAGGGTCTCCCCTTCGACGCCGCGTTCCCAGGAACGGATCCTCGCTTCGCCGGGGACGATCACCTCGACCACGTTCACGTTCGTGCCGCCGGGCAGCGCGGCATGGTGGCGCAGCGGTGGGGCGTAGTCGCGGAGGTCCACGGCCGCGACCGAAGGCACCTGGAGCACCAGCTGGGGATTGCCGATCCAGCCAAAGCCCGCGGGATGGGGCGTCGGCATGGGCACCTCGCGAAGCATGAAGCCCTCGCCCTCGGGCATGCGGATGCCGACATCATCCTCGTGATTCTTTCTGAGGAGGATTCGCTCGCCGCTGGAGACGGCTTCGACCAAGGGCCCTTCCGGAGCCCCAGGAACGGCCAGGGCCGCCCTACTACCATTGGAACAAAAGGACTTGGATCCATCCGTATCCCAGTGCTCCAAAACCCAGGGACCCGTTCCGGGCCTTTGCATCAAAAAAAGGCCATCTAAACCGAATCCCGCCCCCCGTGGGCAAAGGATTTTTGCCCAATCCGAGCCACTGCAACCTTTAGCTTCCTCCTCCCAGAGGTAGCCAAAGACGTTGCCAGCCGCGGAGGCGAGGAAGAGGTCCAACCTACTTCCCGCGGCTTCCGAAGGTGTAGACGGTCTCACCGGGGCGCGCGTAGCCCTGGCGCCGCGCCAGGGCCTCCATCAGCTCGGGGTCCTTCGCGGCGAGGCGCTGGACCTCCTCGAGCAGCTCGCGGTTGCGCTTGTTGAGCTCCAGCAGCCGGGCGCGGGTGGCGGCCAGCTCGGCCTCCTGCTTCCGCAGCTCAGGCAGCCCCCCCTGGGAGAAGAGCAGCGCCATGAGGGACAGGAAGGCCGAGGCCCCGAACACGCCCCACAGGGTGGAGGACTTCAGGAGCCAGTTGGCGTTCATGGAGCCTCCTAGATGGTGCCCCCTAGAGGCGGGACCCGAAGGCCTCCCGGCCGGCATAGCGGGCCGCGGCCCCCAGCTCCCATTCGATCTGGAGCAGGCGGTTGTACTTGGCGATCCGGTCCGTGCGGCAGGGGGCGCCGGTCTTGATCTGGCCCGCCCCGGTGGCCACCGCCAGGTCGGCGATGAAGCTGTCCTCGGTCTCCCCGCTGCGGTGACTGATGACCGCCCGGTAGCCGGCCTTGTGGGCCAGGTCCACGGCCCGGAGGGTCTCGGTGACGGTGCCGATCTGGTTCAGCTTGATCAGGATGGCGTTGGCCACACCCTCCTGGATGCCCTTGGCCAGGATGGCTGGGTTGGTCACGAAGAGATCATCCCCCACGAGCTGGGTCTTGGCGCCCATGGCCTCGGTCTGGAGCTTCCAGCCCTTCCAGTCGCCCTCGGCGAAGCCGTCTTCGACGGAAATGACGGGATGCCGGGACACCAGGCCCTGGTAATAGTCCACCAGTTGGGCGGCTGACTTCTTGGCGCCGTCCAGGGCGTAGGCCTTGCCGTCGTGGAACTCGCTGGCGGCGCAGTCCAGGCCCAGGAAGACGTCCTTGCCGAGCTTGTAGCCGGCCTTCTTCACGGCCTCCCCGATGAGCTCCAGGGCCTCCTCGTTGGAACCGAGGTTCGGGGCGAAGCCGCCCTCGTCCCCCACGCCCGTGGACAGCTTGCGGGCCTTCAGGACCCCCTTCAGGCTGTGGTAGACCTCGGCGCCCCAGCGGAGGGCCTCCCGGAAGGTCGGCGCACCCACGGGCAGCACCATGAACTCCTGGATGTCCACGTTGTTGTCGGCGTGGGCACCCCCATTGAGGATGTTCATCATGGGCACGGGGAGCAGGCGGGCCGAGGCGCCGCCGAGGTAGCGATAGAGCGGCAGGCGGGAGGCCTTGGCCGCGGCGTCCGCCATGGCCATGGAGACACCCAGGATGGCATTGGCGCCCAGGCGGGCCTTGTTCTCGGTCCCATCCAGGTCGCACATCAGCTCGTCGAGCTCGGCCTGCTGGAAGGGATCCATGCCCTGGAGGGCCTGGGCCAGTTCCACGTTGATCGCGTCCACGGCCCCGAGCACGCCCTTGCCGAGGTAGCGCTTCTTGTCGCCATCCCGGCGCTCGAGGGCCTCGCGGCTGCCGGTCGAGGCGCCGGAGGGGACGAGCGCCTGGCCCACCGTCCCGTCGGAGAGTTCCACCCGGGCGAGCACCGTGGGGTTCCCCCGGCTGTCGAGGACTTCGAGGGCAGAGACCCGTTCGATCGTGATCATGTCGTCACCCGGCTCAGAGAGGCGCGCTGGCGCGCCTCTCTGATGTTAGCCAGGTTGCGCAGATGGATCCGGTGGAATCCGTCTACTTCTTCGCGGCCTTCTTCGGCGCGGCCTTCTTCACGGTCTTCTTGGCGGCCGGCTTCTTGGCGGCGGCCTTCTTCGGCGCGGCCTTCTTCACGGCCTTCTTGACGACCTTCTTGGCGGCGGCCTTCTTCGGCGCGGCCTTCTTGGCGGCGGCCTTCTTCGGCGCGGCCTTCTTGGCGGCGGCCTTCTTCGGCGCGGCCTTCTTGGCGGCGGCCTTCTTCGGCGCGGCCTTCTTGGCGGCAGCCTTCTTCGGCGCGGCCTTCTTGGCGGCAGCCTTCTTCGGCGCGGCCTTCTTCACGGCCTTCTTGGCGGCCGGCTTCTTGGCGGCGGCCTTCTTCGGCGCGGCCTTCTTGGCGGCCGGCTTCTTGGCGGCGGCCTTCTTCTTCGGCGCAGCCTTCTTCGCAGCCGGCTTCTTGGCGGCGGGCTTCGCGGCCGCGGGGGCGGCAGGGGTGGCGACCATGTTGGTCAGTTCGGCCATGGGTGGCTCCTTTACGCCCTTTTGGGCGAGGTTGGAAGGGGTCGTGCGGGAAGATGGCTTGCCAGTAGCACCTTTCGTGCCGGATTGGCTAGCGGCTTCCCGCTGGGAGGATATGCGTTCCTTGGCTGCGGCAGCAGCCGCGGGGGGATGCGCCGCATCGGCGGCAGAGCCGGTCTTGCCTTTGGGCTTCGCGGCTTTTTTCGGGGGCTCCACGCCTGCCAGGATCTGCGCCAGGCGCTTGCCGGGATAGTAGTCATCAAGGAGGGCGTCGCCGATCAGCAGCCCGTGGACGCCCAGGGCCTCCATCTGCTTGATCTGCTCCAGCCGGTGGATGCCTCCCTCGACCAGCTTCAGGCAACTCTTGGGGATCTTCTTGACCAGGGACACGGCCTGGTCCCAGGAGGGCTCCCAGGTATCCAGATTGCGGCCCACGGCGCAGATGATGTCGGCCCCCGCATCCACGGCTCGCTGGAGCTCGGGCTCGGAGGTCACCTCGACCACCACGTCGAGCCCCTTGCTGGTGGCGAACTTTAGCAGCGTCTCGAGCCGCTCCTGACCCAGGAGGGCGGGCATCAGGAAGATCGCGTCGGCGCCGAGGATCTTGCTCTCCTCGACCTGGTACTCCTCGAAGATGAAGTCCCGGCGAATCAAGGGCAGCTTCACCTGGGCCCGCACCTCAGACAGGTGCTTGTCCTCGCCGTGATAGAGGAACTTGTCCGTGGCGACCGAGAGGACCCTGGCGCCGTTTTCGGCAAGACTCTTGGCGTGGGTGGAGGCCTTGTAAGAATCCCGGACCTGACCCCGGCCGGGATCCCCCCCGGCAACTTCACCCAAGATTGTGATTCCAGGCTGGCTGAGTTCTTCCTTCAGGGAGTGGTGACCCTTGTAGGCATCTTTCACCGCCACAGGGCCCCTCTGCTTTTTGATTTCCACGTCGAGGGCCTTGAAGATGGCGACTTTCTTTAGCATTTCCCACGCTCCAAATCTCAGATACCTCGCTGCTGGCCCTATGGGGAAGATGATCGGTCGTTTTTCCTCTGATTCAACATCAAACCAGTGATTCGGATGAGGTCAACAGAGAAATCAAAAAAATCTTCATTTTTTTTGACGCTACCTCCCCACCTGCTCCCCATTCGTTTCCGCCCTCCCGGACCCCCTACTCGGACGATCTCCGAGGCCACTACGAAAGCCGCCATGCGCGCACCACGCGCTCCGACAGCTGCGAGGCCGCCTTCTGAAACCCGCGCCACCAGCCACGATCCGCGCACCATCGCATCGCGCACCTTCGCCGCCTGGCGACCGGGTCGAGTCCTCCCGGGAGACCTCCGGAACCCGGGGGGGGTTCGTGTCCCTCATCCGAGTCCGCGCCTGCTACGCTTCAACTCGCGCCTTCCGCCCCGGGCCATGTGCAAGCGGCATTCGCGGTCCCGCCGGAAGCGACGAGAGGCCCCCATGACGATCCACGTGCTCGACCATCCGTTGGTGCATCACAAGCTCTCCCTCATCCGCGACCGGAAGACACCCGGCATCCTCTTCCGCTCGCTCATCGAGGAAGTGGGGCTGATCCTCGCGACCGAATCGACCCGCAGCCTCCCCGTGGAATCGATGGTGGTGGAGACCCCGCTCGAGCGCACGAGCACGCTGCGCCTGAAGTCCCTGGACCCTGTGCTGGTGCCCGTCCTGCGCGCAGGCCTCGGCCTTCTCCCTTCCTTCCTCAAGCTGCTGCCGACGGCGAAAGTTGGGCACCTGGGACTCTACCGGGACCACGATTCCCTCGTGCCCGTTCCGTACTACCGCAACTTCCCCCCCCTGCTTGAGGACCGTCCCGTCTTCGTGCTGGATCCCATGCTCGCCACCGGGGGCAGCGCTTCCGAAGCCGTGCGCCAGCTCAAGGGGGCGGGCGCGGTGAACCTCTCCCTCGTCGCGCTGCTCGCTGCGCCCGAAGGCCTGGAGCGCTTGAACGCCGACCACCCGGACCTCACCATCGTCGTCGCCGCGGTGGATCGCCAGCTCAACGAGAAGGGCTACATCCTTCCCGGCCTCGGTGACGCGGGGGACCGGCTGTTCGGAACCGCCTAGGCTCTTCGGACCCGCACGAGCCCATCAGCCCTTTTCGCGTCCGAGCATGGAGCGCAGGCGCCCCATGAGCCCACCCTCGCCGCGGCTTGCGTCGGGGGCGTCCTGACCACCGTAATCGGAAGGCACCGCAACCGAGGGATCAAGCTCGAGGGCCCGGCGGAAACAGCCCTGCGCGTTGGCGCGGAATCCCTTCCGGTGGTAGAGCTCGCCCATGAGGGCCCAGGGTTCGGCCGCCCTGGGCCGGATGCGCGAAGCCACCTGGAGCGCCTCGACGGCCCGGGTGGACCAGGCGGGATTGGTCAGCCTCAGCCGGCCTAGCAGCAGCCAGGCTTCGTAGGCGGCCGGCGAATCGCCATCCAGCTTGATGGACTGCTCGAGGGCCCGGATGGCCTCGCTGGTGCGGTTCTGCATCACGTACGACTTGGCCTTCACCAGGAGGTGGTGGGCCCGGTCCGTCGAGGGAAGGGATTCCTCATCCATCTTCGAAGGGAGCAGGGGGAGCACCGAAGGCGTGGGTTCATTGAAGGCCCGCTCCAGGGTCTCCGGCGGCGGCGGCAGGGAGCGCGGCGTGTGGGCCCGGGGCGGCGGGAAGTCCTCCTCCTCGAGCAGCAGGATCGGCTCCGACGGCGCTTCGGGCTCGAGGACCGGAATGGACTCGAACACGGGTTCGGGCGGTTCCAGGGGTGCGGGAGTCGGCGCGGGCGGGGCCGATTCGCGAGGGAGCAGTGGCAGGTCCCCCCGGACCAGGTTCAGACCGCCCAGGGCCCAGAGCGTGGCCACCAGGCGGGCCGACTCCCCCGGCGGGAGCCCGGAGAGAGAACTGATGGTCTCGTAGCCGAGCGGCTCGGAACCCAGCAGCGACAGGGCATAGGCCAAGGTCGGCGTGAGGGACAGGTCGCTGAGGGATTCCAGGAGGTCCGGCCTCGCCTCCCACCGCCAATCCGGCTCGCTCTGGAACATCTCCACCAGCTCGAGATCCACCTTGGCGCTCTGGAAGGTGTCCCACACGAGCCGCCGATGATCCAGCCAGAACTGGAGATCCCCGCTCAGGTTGTCCTCGAGCCCGCCGGGCATCCAGGACACCTTCAGGATGGGGTGCTCCATGGCGTGGAGCAGGACCGAGCCCAGCAACTCGTGCAGGCGCTTGTCCCGCTCGGCGACTGTCATGAGCCCGCTCTGCACCACGCGGTCGCCCATGCGGGAGCCTTCCCCGTCGGCCAGCAGCTCCTTGAGGGAGGCCATGTCCAGCACGCCGCGACGGATGAGGAAGTTCCCGAACTGCTCTCCGACGGCGTCGCTCCGCAGGTAGACCAAGTCCCCTCCCCGCCAGTACAGCCGGCGGGTGCCGTCGTTCTGCTCGAGCACAAGCTCCCCCTCGGCCCGCTGCTGGTGCAGCGAGCCCATGAGGGCTGGCAGGAAATAGCGTAGACGGACTTCGGGCACCGGAGGCTCCGGAGGGTGGATTCTAGTTTGCATGTTCCCTGCCCGGATGCCAGTCCAAACGGGGTTTCCGGATGCCGAATTATCCCAAGTCCTTGGACCTGCGCAGGACAGGACCTATGCTGTCCCTCCATCCTCATCGTATCCGGGGGGACCTTCCCATGTTCGAGAAGCTCGGGAAATTCGAGATCAAGCGCGTTCTCGGCAACGGCGCCATGGGCGAGGTCTACCTCGGCGTGGACCCCTCCATCGGCCGCGAGGTGGCCATCAAGACCATCCTCCCCTCGGCCGCCCAGGGCGGCGAGGCCAAGGAGCGCTTCGCCCGCGAAGCCCGAGCCGCCGGCGTGCTGAACCACCCGAACCTCGTCACCATCTACGAGTTCGGCGAGGACCAGGGCGTGCTCTACATCGCCATGGAGTTTGTCAAGGGCCACGACCTGGACGAGCTGCTGCGGGACCAGTCCCTCACCCGCTCCGAGGCCCTGGAGGTGCTGGCCCAGGTCTGTGACGGCCTGGGCTTCGCCCACCGCCAGCACATCGTCCACCGCGACATCAAGCCCACCAACGTCCGCGTCCAGCGCGACGGCCGCCGCCTCCACGCCAAGGTGATGGACTTCGGCGTGGCCAAGATCAGCAACTCGGATATGACGGCCACGGGCATGGTCATGGGCACCGTGAGCTACATGGCGCCGGAGTACATCCGCACCGGCAAGCCGGATCCGCGCAGCGACCTCTTCGCCGTGGGCGTCATGCTCTACGAGTGCCTGAGCGGACGGAAGCCCTTCGCCGGTGACACCACGCCCACGGTCCTCTATAAGATCGTCAACGAGGCGCCCGAGCCCCTCGAGGTGGAGATGCTGCGTGGCATCAGCCCCGCCATCCGCTCGGTGCTGGACCGCTCCCTGGCGAAGGATCCGGATGCGCGGTTCCAGACGGCGGAGGACCTCGCCAAGGCCCTGCGCGCCGCGAAGGATCCCTCCTGGACGGGCCAACTGGAGGAGGCGACCGCCCTTCTCCAGGCCGCCTCCCCCACCGCGCCGGTGACGCCACCCGCACCTGTTTCGACGTCCGCTTCTTCGGCGCCTACGACGCAGGCCCCGGCCGCCCTGCGCCCGCCGGTCGCGGCCCAGCTCCCGGCCCGCCCCGCGGGAGGCAAGCCGGCTCTCTGGATCGGCCTCGCGGCCCTCGTTCTGGCGGGCGCCGGCGGGGCGGGCTGGTGGGCCCTCCATCGGAACGCCGCCCCCGTCCTCTCCCTGGAAGCCCGGGAGGCGGCGCCTCCTCCGTCCGCCGGAGCGCCTACCTCCACCGGCATCCCGGCTGCCGCGGCGGCGAAGCCCGAGCCTGCGTCTTCCCGCGCCTCCCAGATGGCCGAGCCCGCGCCGGCGCAGCCGCGCGGGCAGGACCCGGCCCCCACCGGGCCGAGTGCGGACAAAGCCAGGGCCAGCGAGTCCCGGACCCAATCCCAGGCCGAACCCCGGTCCATCGACCAGCCCGAGCTCTACCAGCCCGAGAAGCTCGACAAGCTGCAGACCCATGAGCGCCTGAACCTCGGCAACGTCTCCATGAGCGAGGCCATCCAGCTGGCGGACAGCCAGCCCGACAAGGCCATCCACGGATTCCGGCAGGCCATCAAGGCCGATCCCGGCAACGTCAACGCGCACGCCTGGCTGGCGACGGTGCTCTACGACCAGGGCCGCCATGCCGAGTTCGTCCAGGAGCTGCGCGAGGCGCGTCGCCAGGGCATTCTCGGCCAGATGGCCGCCCGGAACGTCCGCTTCCGGGCCGTCCTCAACCAGGCCCGCTTCAACCGGAAGCTCCCTTCGGATCTGGCGGACTGACCATGGCGAAGCACGCCGAAGGACGGGCCGCCCTGGAGGCCGCGCTGGGCTACCGGTTCGCGGATCCCGCGCTGCTCCAGGAGGCGCTGACCCACACCTCCGCCGCCCGGGGCCGGGACAACCAGCGGCTGGAGTTCCTGGGCGATGCCCTCCTGAATTTCTCCGTGGCGCTGCTCCTCCACCGGGAGCGGCCGGACTGGCAGGAAGGCCCCATGAGCAAGTTCCGGGGCGTGCTGGTGTGCACGGATTCGCTGCACCGGTGGGCGCTGGATCTGGGCCTGGATCGCGCCCTGAGCACCGCGCACCCCAGGAAGGCCCCCCCCATGGGACCCAAGCCCCTGGCCGACGCGCTGGAGGCCCTGCTGGCGGCGGTCTTCCTGGACGCTCAGGCTTCGGGGAGGGATGGGCACGCCGCCGCCTTGGCCCTGGCGGAAGGCCGATTCCTGGAGCCCATCCGCCAGGCCCATCCGGATGCGTGGTCCCGCCTGGATCCCAAGACCTCGCTCCAGGAGACCAGCGCCCGGCTAGGATTGCCCGCTCCTGCGTACACCCTGGTCTCCCAATCCGGTCCCGGCCACGCCCCGCTCTTCACCGTGCGGGTGGCCGTGGGTGACCGCAGCGTCGAGGCCCGGGGATCCTCCCGCAAGCGGGCGGAAAGCGATGCCGCCCGCCACCTCCTGGATCTACTGAGGGGATCCTCACAGGCGTAACCCTTGCGTTACACTCCCATCTACCGGTCTACCGGGGTGTCCGCTTGAAGATCTACCCAACCTTGAACCTCCAGCATGGCCGCGTCATCCCCACCACGGGGCAGGGCGAGCCTTCGGCGGAGGCTCCGCTGGATCTCGCCGCCCGGCTGCTGGACGAGGGTGCCACGCGCATGGCGCTGGTGGACGTGGATGCCGCCATGGGCAAGGGCAACAACCGCGAGCTCATCGCCCAGATCCTCGAGCGCTGCCATGCCCGGGGCCGGAAGGTCTGCATCCAGGTGGCCGGCGGCATCCGCAGCTCCGACCAGGCCCAGTTCTTCATCGATCACGGCGCGGTCTGGCTGGTGGCGGGCACGATCCTCCACAAGTCGTCCCTCGTGTCGGAACAGCTCATGGCCCGCTTCCAGCCCTTCCTCACCGCGGCCATCGACGCCCGGGGCGGGAGGGTGCATCGCTCGGGCTGGGTGGACACGGCCAACCTCAGCGCCCTCGACCTCGCCCTTCGCGCCAAGGCCTACGGCTTCAAGCGGCTGCTCTTCGTGGACATCCCCGAGGTGCCCGGCGCCGATCCGGACTTCGAGACCGCCACGGCGCTGGCCACCGCCACCGGCCTGCCGCTGGTCATGGGCGGCAGCATCACCTCCCTCCGGCATCTGGACGCCGCGCCCGCCCACCTCGGCCTCAAGGGGGCCCTGGTCGACGCCCTCCTCTTCCGCGAAGATCCCGGACTCCTGGCCCTCCTCCAAGCCGCCTGCGCCTGACCGGAGGACCCGTGACGGAACCGAAAGGCGCGTTCCTCGCCAGCCTAGCGGAACCGGAACGGATCCACTTCCGCCACCTGGCCCTGGTGCGCCCGCAGCTGCCGTCGGAAAGCCAGATCCTCATGCTGGAGGGCCTGGCCCGGTCCCTGGACTCGCCGCGCCTGCTGACCCTAATGGCCCGCACACCCCACTGGCTGGCCCACTGGCCCATCCTCCTGGGGCTGGCGGAAAACGAGGCCACCCCCGAGGCCATCCGCCGCGACCTGGAGATGGTGGTCTCTCTCTTCGGGCAGATGCGGGAGATGGACCAGGCGCCCAACGCCGAGAAGGAGGACCGCTCCGAGGCGGTGAAGGCGCTCTACGCCCAGCTGAATCCCGAGTTGAAGCCCGTGGCCAAGCTCTTGGCGAAGCAGATCGCCAAGTCCGTCTCCGCCACCGGCTCCACCCAGGAGTTGCCTCCGCTGCCCGGGGAGGATCCCGATTGGGAGACCCTCACGGCCCTGCCGGAAGCCCCCGCCACGCCCGCGCCCGCGCCTGTGGCGAACAAGGGGGATCGGCTCGCCCGGGCCCAGCAGACCGCCCAGCCGGATGAGCTGGTGGGCTTCCTCGTGGACCCGGACGCGGACCTCCGCCTGGCCGCCCTCCAGAATCCGCTCATCTCGGAGGAGCTCCTCCTCCGGGCCCTGGGCCAGAGCTCCGTGCCGGAGCTCTTCGAGGAGGTGTACGCCGAAGCCCGCTGGTACTTCCGGGAACCCGTGCGGGAAGGCATCCAGGAGGCCCCGGGCTGCCCTGCAGGCCTGTCGCGGCGCCTGGCCCTCTCCCGCCTCCTCGTGACGACCCTGGAGCGGGGCGCCTCGAAGCCCGCCTCCCTGCGCCGCATCGTGAGCCTCTTCTCCCAGCTGGAGGAAGGCGAGTACCAGTTCGTCACCTACTGGGCCAAGCGGCAGTCCCCGCACCTGCTCCGGGTGGTGAAGTACTTCTACGACCGCCTCCTGCGCCAGCGGTCGGGGCTGTCCACCGCCCTGCCCGAGCGCGGCGAGGACGGCCGCTGGGCCAGCCTCGAGGAGCGGGTGTTCCTCGCCACCCAGGCCACGCAGGAGGACCAGCTCATCCAGGTGCTCAAGGACCCGGATCCCCAGGTGTTCCGCCTGTCCCTGGACAACCCGGCCCTCACGCCGCGGATGCTGGCCTCCACCCTGCCCACCCTGGATCGGGACCGGGCCGAGCAGGTGGCCGCGCACGCCAGGTGGCAGATGGATCCGCTGGTGGCGGAGACCCTGGTGCACCATCCCCACCTGACGGAAGCCACGGCCCTTCGCCTCCTCGCGAACCTGCCTGGCCTCAAGCCCGCCATCGAGATCCTGCGGGATCCGCGGCTCCAGCATTTGGAAGTCAAGCGCCGGGCCCTGGAGACTCTCCGCACCCTCTACCTGGCCATGGACGTCTCCGACCGGATCACCGCCCTCCGCACCTCCGGCGGCGAGCTGATGCGCCACCTGCCCCAGGAGGTGCTCCAGGACGAGGAGACCCTGCGGCGCATGGTGTCCGACCGCCAGCTGGATCCCGGAATCCTCCTCCGCCTCGCCCGGAACAAGCTGACCCCTCGTGCCGTGCTGGAGCAGATCGCCGGGCATCCGGTGCTCATGGCCCACGCCGCGATCATGTCCGAGCTGCTGTTGAACCCCAAGACGCCCCGGGAGGCTTCGGCCCGCATCTGGGGCCTGCTGTCCGATGCCGAGCAGCAGCAACTCCTCCGCAGCCCGCACCTGCCCGTGACCCTGCGGACCCTCGGGTAAACGGGGGCAGGACCGGCCCGTAACCCAGATCCAGGAGCCCCCATGCGCCGCCCCGCCGCCATTCTGATCCCCGCCGCGGTGGCGCTGGTCTGCCTGCCTTTCGCCACGGCCTGCCGCCCCAAACCCCGCGTTCCCGGATGGGTGCAGTCAGCGCCGACCGACAGCGTGGCCTCCTTCTCCGGCGAAGCGGCCTGGATGCTCACCCACAAGGAGGTCCAAGCCCTCATCTCCAGGGATCCCTCGGTGGAGCGCGCCCTCGACCTCTTCCTCCAGAAGGCCCGCATCAACCCGCGCACGGAGACGGGCCGGGTGACCTTCCATGTCATCGGTGTGCCGCAAGAGGGCGAATCGAACATCCAGAAAGGTCTTGAACACGTCCTCATCCAGCTGAACCAGTTCTCCGATCCGACATCGCTGGTGGCGGCCCTCTCCGAATCCTTCCCCCAGGAGGGGAGCCTGCGCCTCCAGGGCCGGGACTGGCCGCTCCACGTGATCCTCGATCTGGAGGCCGGCGGGGCCAAGGCCCACATCCGGGCCGCCAGCGACGAGAAGGGCCAAATCTGGATCGGCTCGCTGGAGGCCCTCCAGCGCATGGCGGCCAAGGACAGCCTCGCCACCCGGCAGGACGCGGCCCTCGCCGCCGAGTGGATCAACCCCCGGGCGCCCTTCCAGGGCTACCTCCAGCCCGAGGCCCTGCTGGGCGGGCTGCGCCGCAACCTGGAGGGGACCCTCGTGAAGGACCTGCCCCAGGGTGTCAATGCCCTCTTCTGGAGCATTACGCCGCCCGCCACGAAGGATGCGGCCGGGAAAGAGCAGGCCATCCGCTTCGAGCTGGCCCTGGCGGGCACGCCCGAGGGGATCAACCAGGTCACGCCGTGGCTCCAGCGGCTGGTGGCCGCCGCCAATGCCGTGCAGGCGGCCCCCGGCGCCGCCCCGCAGCTGCTGCAGGAGCAGCGCCGCGTGGGGCTTCGCTGCGCGCTGACGCCCGAGCAGCTCAAGCTGGTGATGGAGAAGCTGGGGCAACCGGATGTCTCCTTCACCCTCCCCGCCCGAGCCCCCAAGGCATGAGCGCGGCCTACCCCCAGCCGCCGGTTGACGGACCCCTCTCGCCAGAGACGGAGTCCCCCGAGTTCTGGATGGCCCAGCTCAAGGCCGGCCGGGAGGAGGCCCTGGCCCACCTCATGGCCCGCTTCGAGCGTCCCCTCTGCGCCTTCCTCCACCGGCGCCTGCAGGGCGAGGCCGGGGTGGTCCAGGAGCTGGTCCAGGAGGTTTTTCTCAAGTGTCTCCAGCATTGTCAGCGATTCGAGGAAGGCCGCCCGGTGGCTGCCTGGCTTTTTACGCTGGCGGCTAATGCGGCGACCGACCACCTCCGTAGACGGGGGAGAGAGGTACCCCCTCCCGAGACCTTTGACGCACCGGATCCCCAGCAGACATCACCCTGGGAATCCGTGGACCAAAGCCGGCGCATCCAGGCCCTCCGCGGGGCCCTGGAGGGCCTCACCCCCCGCCAGCGGGCCATGGTGCTCGCCTACTACGTCCACGAGCACCCGGTGAAACGCATCGCCCAGGACCTGGGCTGCGCCGAAGGCACCGTGAAAGCCACCCTGTTCCAAAGCCTCCAGAAGCTCCGCAAGACCCTTGGACCCCAGCCATGACCGCCGCCCCCGACCCCAACCGCCTTGATCCTCAGGAAGAGGCCCGCCGCTTCGAGCTGCTCGAGCAGCCCGAGCTCTGGCCTGACGATCCGGCGCAGCAGGCCGAGCTGGCCGAGCTGCTGGAACTCCACCTCGCCCTGGAGAGCCACGGCCCCGGCCTGGCCGAAAGCCTGGCCCCGCCCCCCCGCCTCCGCTGGACCGGATCCTGGACCCTGGCGGCCGCCGCCGTCCTGCTGGTGGCCCTGATCCCGGCGGCCTACACCGTGCAGCACACCCAGAGCCTCCGCGCCCAGGCCCGGGACACGGCCCGGCTGGAGCAGCTGGCCCGCAAGCGCACCCAGGACCGCGCCTGGATCGCCTTCTTCCGGCAGAGCACGACCCTGCTCCAGGATTTCGAGCAGGACCCGACCCTGTGCAAGAAGGGGGAGGAGGACCGGCGCCAGGAGCGCGAGATGGCCCTGACCCTGCTGGAGGCCAGCCATCAGCTCGCCGCTCAGGGTGCGCCCATCCAGGAGGCCGAGGCCATCCGCGCCAACCTGCACGCCTGGCTCTCCGAGGTCGCCTTCGAGGACGACTGCCTCAGCACCGAGCGGGCCCGTGAGCTCCGGCAGTGGGCCGCGGCCCACGACCTGGAGGGCGCGTCCGAGCGCATGGAACGGCGCCTGAGGGGAGATGGCGCATGACCTTCTCCCTCCTCGTGGCCGTGCCGGCGCTGATCGCGCCCGCCGCCCCGGAGCCCGCCGTCCCCCTCGCCCTGGCGGCCCCGGAGAGCCCCGCGGACGCCCTGTTCCGACAGGGCCGCGATCTTCGCTACGCCCAGCGATGGTACGAAGCGGCCCAGGCCTACCGCTCGCTCATCCGCGAGTTCCCCCGCTCCTCTCGGGTGCCGGACGCCCGCTACTGGCTGGCCTCCAGCCTGGAGCAGGACCAGCGGTGGGACGAGGCCGCCGAGGCCTACACCGAGTTCCTGGCGAAGCACCCCGACCAGCGGATGCTGGGCAAGGAAGCCCGGCTGAACCGCGTGCGCTGCTGGGGCATCCGCCAGTGGAACAGCCCCGCGGCCCAGGCCGGCCTGGTCGGCGCCCTGTCCGATGACCGCGAGGAGGTCCGCATCGCCGCCGCCCTCCAATTGGCCAAGCGGCGGGACGCTCGCGCCGTGCCCGTGCTCCAGGCCGGGCTCCGGGTGGACGCCTCCTCCGAGGCCTGCCGCCTCGCCCTGCTGGCCATGGGAGTCCAACCCCAGGCCGCGGGCCCCGCTCAGGGCCGGTTCCTGGTGATCCGCGTGAAGGAGCGGGCCAAGCCCGAGGCCCTGACCGTGCGGCTGACCGTGGGACTGGCCCGGGCCGTGGGCGGCTACCTCTCGGACGAGCAGCTGCGCCAGGCCAAGAAGAAGGGGGTGGACCTGGAGCGGCTCATGGACCAGGCCCTGAACGCCCCCAAGGGTACGGAACTCTTCAGCCTGGACGACGGCAAGAGCACGGTGACCGTGACCGTCGAGTAGCCGCCCGTGACGGAGGCATGAGCCAGAGCGGCTAAGCTGGTCGCTGACCATGTCGCGACTCCTGCGCTTCTTCAACGACCACCTGCGGGTCCACGCCCCCCTCATCGCGGGGGCCTCCCTGCTCCTGCTCCTGGCGGGCCTCTGCCAGGGGGCCCTCATCGCCTCCATCAAGTTCGTGTTCGACGATGGCAAGGCGCACGCCCTGAGCGGGGCCCAGACGGGTCTTTTCGGCCAGCTCGAACACCTCCGGGCCTGGGTCCTGGCGCGCCTGCCCGAGGCCTCAGCCCTGCGCGCCGGCCTGCTGGTGCCCCTGGTGCTGGTGCTGCTCTTCGCCCTCAAGGGCCTCTTCACCTACGCCGGCACGCTGCTCATGGTCCGCAGCGGCATCCGCGCGACCCAGGCCTTCCGGGAGCGGCTCTTCGCGCACCTGCTGACCCAGGAGCCCGCCTTCTTCCAGAAGCACCCCGTAGGCGAGCTCATCACCCGCAGCATCAGCGATGTGGGCGCCGTGCAGGGCATCGCCAGCAACCAGCTGGCCGAGGCCGTGCGCGAGACCTGCGTGGCCCTCACCATGCTGGCCACGGTCCTCTACATGGACTGGAAGCTGAGCCTCACCCTGTTCCTGGCCGGCCCCCTGGTGGTGCTGCCCGTGAAGAAGCTCAGCCAGCGCATCCGGCGGGTGAACCACCGGAATCAGGAGGCCTCCAGCCGCCTGCTCCAGCGGCTGAAGGAGGTCTTCAGCAACATCCGCGTGGTCCAGGGCTTCGCCCGCGAGTCCTACGAGGTGAGCCGCTTCCAGCTCCAGAACCAGGAGCTCTACCGGCTGGGCATGAAGAGCGCCCGGGCCTCGGCCCTCTCCACGCCCATCATGGAGCTGGTGGGAGGCTTCCTGCTGGCGGGCCTTGCCGCCTATGCCGCCGGGCGCTTCAAGTCCGGCACCCTCACCACCGAGAACTTCCTGACGTACATCCTGGCCATCTACGCCCTGTACGACCCCCTGCGGCGGCTCACCAAGCTCAACAACGAGATCCAGGTGGCCTCCGCCAGCCTGGACCGGGTCTATGCCATGCTCGACCGGAAGCCGGAGCTGCCCGTGAATCCGGAGCCGGTGCCGGTGCCCGCACGCCCGGCCCTCCTGCGCTTCGAGGGCGTGGAATTCGCCTATGACGAGAAGCACACCGTCCTGCGCGGCATCGACCTCGAAGTGCGAGCCGGCGAGACTGTGGCCCTGGTGGGCGGCAGCGGCGGCGGCAAGACCACCCTGGTGAACCTGGTGCCGCGCTTCTTCGATCCCACGGCCGGGCGCCTCACCCTGGACGGCCTCGACCTCCGCGACTTCGACCCCCGGGAGCTCCGCAAGCTCATCGGCATCGTCACCCAGGAGACCCTGCTCTTCATGGACACGGTGCACGACAACATCGCCTACGGCAAGCAGGCCAGCCGCGAATCCGTCATCGCCGCCGCGAAGAAGGCCCATGCCCACGACTTCATCCAGGGGCTGGCCCGGGGCTACGACACGCCCCTGGCGGAGACGGGATCGAGCCTCAGCGGCGGACAGCGCCAGCGCCTCGCCATCGCCCGGGCCCTGCTGCAGGACCCGCCCATCCTCATCCTCGACGAGGCCACCAGCGCCCTCGACACCGAAAGCGAGCGCGCCGTGCAGGCCGCCCTGGAAACCCTCATGCAGGATCGCACCACGCTGGTGATCGCCCACCGCCTCAGCACCATCCAGCGGGCCACCCGCATCTGCACCATGAAGCAGGGGCGCATCGTGGAGCAGGGCACCCACGACGAGCTGCTGGCGCGCCAGGGCGAATACGCGCGGCTGCACAAGCTGCAGTTCGCGGAAGCGTGACGCCTCTCTGATGCTCCGCTCCGCCTTCCACTTCGACCTGCCCCCAGACCTCATCGCGCAGCACCCAGCGCCCGACCGCGACGGCGCGCGGCTGCTGGTGGTGGACGCGCGGACCGGGGCCTGGTCCCACCGCGCCATCCGCGACCTGCCGGACCTGGTGCCCGCGGGAAGCCTTTGTGTCCCCAACGACGTGCGCGTCCGCCACGCGCGCCTCTTCCTAAGGCGGACGGGCGGCGGGGCGGGCGAGGCGCTCCTGCTGCGGAGCCTGGGCCAGGGGCGCTTCGAGGCCATGGTGAAGCCGGGCGCCCGCCTCAAGCTCGGAGCTTCGGCCGCCGTGGTGGACCCGGTCACCCACGCCGAGCTGGCCCGCCTGGACATCCTGGACACCCTGCCCGAGGGCCTGCGGGCCGTGCGGGTGCACGCCGACCACGGCTTGGACTGGGACGAGATCGACCGCATCGGCCGCTTGCCGCTGCCGCCCTATATCGACCACCTGGCGGAGGCCGAGGACGAGACCCGCTACCAGACGGTCTTCGCGGCCCGGGAGGGCGAGGCCGTGGCGGCCCCCACGGCGGGCCTGCACTTCACGCCGGAGCTCATCGGCGCCCTGGCGGCCCGCGGCTGCGGCTGGCACCCGGTCCGGCTCCACGTGGGTCTGGGCACCTTCCGGCCCATGACCGCCGAGCGCCTGGAAGACCACGCCATGCACGAGGAGCGCTTCGAGATCCCCGAGGCCACGGCCCGGATCCTGGAAGCGGCCTTCCGCGATCGCACGCGGCCCGTGCTCTGCGTGGGCACCACATCGCTGCGCACGCTCGAAGGCGCCTGGGACGGCGCGCGGCTCGCGCGGGAGGGCGCCACGCGCCTCTTCATCACACCGGGCTACCGCCTCCGCACCGCCGACCACCTGCTCACCAACTTCCACCTGCCGGAAAGCACCCTGTTCGTCCTGGTGTCCGCCCTCCTGGGCCTCGACCAGGCCCAGGCCGCCTACGCCGAGGCCGTGCGCGAGCGATACCGGTTCTTCAGCTACGGCGACGCCATGCTGATCCTGAACGCCGGGCCCGCCTGCTAGTGTCCCTCCACTCGAGGCGGCGACGAGAAGCGGGGGGGGGGCCGGGGCGGGGGGGGGGGGGGGGGGGGGGGGCGCAGGGCCGCCGCGGGCGCGCCGGGCCCCCCCGCGGC
>NZ_JAKZLE010000003.1:247205-265001 GCF_022808885.1 Geothrix alkalitolerans
G
The DNA here is from genome assembly GCF_022808885.1 of Geothrix alkalitolerans. Classification (NCBI taxonomy): domain Bacteria; kingdom Pseudomonadati; phylum Acidobacteriota; class Holophagae; order Holophagales; family Holophagaceae; genus Geothrix; species Geothrix alkalitolerans. The sequence continues at coordinate 247,207 of NZ_JAKZLE010000003.1, forward strand.
TTCCCCGCCCCCCGCGGCGGCGACGAGAAGCGCCGGCTCCGCCGGCGCTTCTCGTGGGGGCCCGGGGGGACGCAGAGGCCGCCTGCGGCCGGGCGGTCCCCCCGGAGAGCTATAGATAGTCGATGAACTGGTGGATCACCGGAATGCGGTGCCGCTTGCCCTTGGTGGCCTGAAGGATGCTCGTCACGGACATGCCCAGGCACCAGAGGAGCCAGAGGGGCAGGAAGAAGCGGATGGAGACGGCCCCGAAGATGGGGAAGAGGCCCAGGATGAGCATGGCCAGGGTGACGGTGCACTCGGCGAAGGCCAGGATGACGCCCTGGCGCGCGTGCCAGAGCAGCTCCGAGTCCTCGCGATTGCGCATGTAGGGCAGGAATGCCCAGGGCCCCGCGTAGCACAGGATCAGGTCTCGCAGGCGCTCCCCCACGTAGAGGGGGGTCGGGGCATCCAGGGGCACGGCAACCTCCGGGTCGAGGATAGCGCAAGGCCGCGCCGTGCGTCCCCTGGGCGGGCTTCCGGTCAGTGCCCCCGCAGGACCACCAGGAGGGCCATGAATAGCACGATCACCGCGTAGATCTGCTTCAGCTTCGCCCCCCGCACGCGCGTGGCCACCCGCGCTCCGACCAGCGCGCCGGTCGCGAAGCCCACGGCCACGCCGGCGATCACCATCCAGGGGAGCCCGCCCTGGGCCTGGGCATAGACATAGACGCCGGGCAGGCCGATGGGGGGGAGCAGCATCATGAGGCTGGTGAGCTGGGCCTCGTGCTGGGTCATGCGGAAGCGGGTGGCGAGCAGGGGAATCACCACCACGGCGCCCCCCAGCCCCGTGAGACCCGAGACCACCCCCGCCAGCAGGCCGATGGGAAGCCCCGCGGACCAGAGGCCCGAAGACAGGTCCAGAGGTTCCGCGGTCCGGTCCACGGCCGGAGGCTCGTGCCGGAAGTAGGTCTTGAAGGCCAGGAGCACCAGGAACGCCGCGTAGCCCCAGCGCAAGGGCCCCGAAGGGATGAAGTTCGCCACCCGGGCCCCCCCGTAGATGCCGAAGAGGAAGGCCAGCACCAGCACGCCCACCAGGCGCGGGCTGGTGTGGATGCCTCGGCTGCGGTACTGCAGCACGGCGGGCAGGCCCGTGGGCAGGAGCATCGCCGCCAGGGTGGCGCCCTGGGCGCGGTGCTGGTCCAGGTGCAGGAAGAGGCCCAGCAGGGGCACCATGACCACGCCCCCGCCCACCCCGAAGAGGCCCGACAGCACACCGCCGGCCAGGCCCGTGCCCAGGCCGGGTATGAAGTGGTTCGGATCTGCGATCAAGGCGCCTCCAGGGGGTGGGCCTCGAAGAAGGCCCAGATGAGGTGGCTGGCGGAGAGATCCGGGGCGGGCCGGTCCGCACCCGGCGCGTAGGGCCGTCCGCCCGGCCAGGCATGGCCCATGCCGGCCACCGTCCAGAGGCCCACCTCGCACCCGCCGCCGGACCAGAGGTCGAGGTGGTGGGGGTCCATGGCCTCGCAGACGGGCCCCTCGCCGCACCCCATGAGGGCCGCCCAGCGGGCCGCGGCCTCACGCGCGGGCAGGACGGGCACCCGCCGTCCCTGCGGACCCACGCCGCCGAGGTAGGGAATGTGGCCGTCCTCCGTCCCATGAAAGGCCAGCGTGGGCACGGGGCGGGCCGGGAGAGGGCCCCAGATCGGCGCCCCCGCCACGGGCGCGATGGCCGCCACCCAGGATGCCTCCAGGGCCAGGCGATAGGCCATGCGGGCCCCATTGGAGAAGCCCGCCACGAAGATGCGCCGGGCATCCACATTCCCGCGGTGGACGAGGCGATCGACCACGGCCCCGAGGAACCCGACGTCGTCCGCCTCGGCATGGCGGGGGCATCCCAGCCCCGGCCCCACGTTCCAGGCGGCGCCGAGCCCGGGATCCTCCGTACCCGCCTCGCCCAGGGCCTGGGGGTAGGCCACGCGGAAGCCCCGCTCGTCGGCCAGGCGGCCCAGACCCGAAAAGGAGGCCATGAGCCGCGCCGTTCCGCCGGTTCCGTGGAGGGCCAGCACCAGCGGGAGCTCCTGATCCGAGGCCACCGGAGGGTCGTGGACCAGGACCCGCCGGATCTCACCCTGCCATTCCAGCTTCAGGTAGTGGCTGTGGCCGTGCCGCACCGATCCCCCATTCCCGGATTCTGGCCCCTGCCGTGTTCCAATGGAAGGCGGGAGGCGCCGGTGCAGGTCCAGCTCAACCAGGATGTAATTCTCGACAGCCGGCGGGCGATCTGGCTCCCCCGGCAGAAGACGCTGGTGCTGGCGGACCTCTTCTTCGGCCTGGGCGCCGCCCGCCGCCGCCGCCCGGACCCCCTGCCCCCGCCCCAGCAGACCGAGATCTGGGAGCGGCTGTTCAGCCTCATCGACGACTACGCCCCCGCCCAGATCGCCCTGCTGGGCGACCTGAAGCCCAGCCAGGGCACGGTGGAGGGCGACGAGGCCGAGGAGCTGCGCACCATCTTCCGAAAGCTCCAGGCCGGGGGGCGCCAGGTGGTGCAGGTGGTGGGCCACCCGGACCGCAGCTGCGGCCCGGCCCTGGAAGGCACCGGCATCGAACCCGTGGAGCAGCACCGGGTCGGCCCCTTCACCCTCATGCACCGCCGCCGCATCTTCGTCTATCCCCGCCATGACTCGCCCCAGGGCTTCTGGATCAACGGCGGCGTGCACCCCCTCTTCGCCGTGCCCGGCCTCGGACCCTCTGGAGACCCCGACTGGATGCGGCTTCCCGCCTTCCTCTACACGGGCTTCGCCTTGGTCCTGCCGCCCTTCGTGAGCTATGCCCAGGGCTTCGAGGTCATCCAGGCCGAACGCCTGCCCCGCCAGGCTCGGGCCTGGAAGCTGCTGGCGGATCGCCTGAGCCCCCTGGAGCTCACGGAACTGCCCCCGGCTCCCGAGGCCCTGCGCACGCTCACCCGTCCGCCCCGCAAGGGCGCGCCGAAGGGCGCGGAGTAGGCCGCTCCCGGGGGCGGGTCTCTTAAATGCGGAACGCGAAGGGCGCGAAGACGTCCTTCGGACGGGCGAAGTCCGCGAAGCAGGCTGGACCCATCCTGGGCATCCTTCGGCGGACGGCGGCCCCAGGCGGCTCCCGAAAGCCGTTGTGGCCGCCGCCCGCCGAACAGGTCGCGCTTCGCACGACCTGGGGCCGAAGGCCCGGATGCCCTCTGCCGAGACAGCAGAGCTTCTCTTCGCGCCCTTGTCTTCCCCTTCGCGCCCTTCGCGTTCCGCTTTTCTATTTCTTCTTCGCCTTGGGCATCGGCGCGCCGCCACGCACGGCCCGGCCGTCGTCCAGGACCAGGTCCCAGCCGAGGCGATCGCCCTTCTTCAGGCCGATGCGCTTGAAGGTGCCCGCCGCGAACTCGATGAAGTGGCGGGCCGGCACGCTTCCCCCATAGGTGGGGCAGTCGTCACCGCGCATGGGGCTGCACGGGGGCACGTGCTCCGCCGTCTCCACCACCTTGCCCTCCGCATCCACCCAGGCCACGTCCAGGGCGATGAGGCAGTTCTTCATCCAGATGGCGTGGTAGCCCTCCTCGCCGTAGACGAAGAACATGCAGCGGTCCTTGGCCAGGCTCTGCCGGTACATCAGACCCTTCGCCTTCTCCTGGTCCGTGGCGGCCACCTCGGCCATGAAGGCCGTCTGCTTGAAGGCCACGGTGCCTCCGCCCGCCCACAGGGGCAGGGAGAGCAGGATGGCGAAGATCGTGCGCATGTCGACTCCTGGGATTCCATTATCCGTAGAAGTGCCTGGAGGGGGCGGAAGGCTTCCTGAATCCATGATACCTCGCAAGATGTGGCAACATGGAGCTTCCCGCCGGCCCCGGAGGATCATGCGCGCTCCCATCTGCTCCGCCCTCCTCCTCGGCGCGCTGGCCATGGCCTCGCCGGGTCCGGAGACCGGGCTCCAGGCCCTGCGGATCGGCACGGCCGTTCAACTTGACGGCCGCCTCGACGACCCTGCGTGGAAGCGGGCGCCGTTCGCCTCGGGGTTCACCGAGGAGTGGCCCCAGCGCGGGCGGCCGGCCCGCCAGCGCACGGAAGTGCGGGTGCTCTACGACGCCCGGTACCTCTATGTGGGAGCCCGGATGCTCCACAATCGCCGGCTGGAGGGCGGTCGGGCCCACGTGGTGCGCCGCGTCCACCGCCGCGACCAGGACAGCCCCAGCGACTGGTTCGGGGTGGCCATCGACTCCAGCCACGACCGGCGCACGGCGCTCCTGTTCGAGGTGAACGCCGCCGGCGTGCAGAAGGACCAGATCATCTACAACGACAACACCTTCGACCCGAGCTGGGACGGCGTGTGGGAGAGCGCCGTGTCGGTGGATGCGGACGGCTGGACCGCGGAGCTGAAGATTCCGCTGTCCCTGCTCCGGTTCAAGGAGGGCTCCGAACCCCAGACCTGGGGCATCAACTTCAGCCGCACGGACCAGGGCGTGGTGCGGGAATCCAGCCGCTGGATGGTCGTGCCGCGGGGGGACAACGGCTTCGTCAGCCGCTTTCCCGACCTGAGCGGCCTGGCGGGGCTGGCCCCCCAGCCGCGCCGGGAGTACGCGCCCTACCTGGGGACCGTCCGGAAGTTCGAGACCGCCCGGAGCTATGACGACCGGGGCTGGGATACCCGCGCCGGCCTCGACGCCCACTGGAGCCTGAACTCCCACGCCCAGGTGGACCTCTCGATCCGCCCGGATTTCGGGCAGGTCGAGGTGGACCAGACCGTGCTGAACCTCGGCACCGTGGAGACCTTCTTCCCGGAGAAGCGTCCCTTCTTCCTGGAGGGCATGGATCTCTTCCGGGTCGCCGGCCCCGACCTCTTCTACAGCCGACGCATTGGACACGGTCTGTCCGATCCGGATCTCGCCCCCGGCGAGACCCTGCAGAATCGCCCGAACGCGACGGACATCACCGCCGCCGCGAAGTACACCGCCACGTACGATTCGGACACCAAGGTGGGCCTCCTGGGCGCCAGCGTGGAGCCCGCCCGGGCCACGGTGGCCGACGCGGCCGGAACCCGGTCCCGGCGGGAGATCTCGCCGCTCACCAACTTCGGCGTGGTGCGGATCCAGCAGCTCCTGGACGACCGGGGGAGCTACGTGGGCACCTTCGCCTCGGAGATGGACCAGGCGGGCGCGGCGGGCCGGTCCGCCCATGTCCAGGCGCTGGACGGGGTCTACCGCACCGAGGATCGGGGCGGGACGCTGGAGACCACCCTCAGCCGCAGCCAGACCGGCTCCGTCGGAGCCCAGGCCCAGGGCTGGCGGGCGCGGCTCCGGGCCCACCAGGAGTGGCGCAGCGGCTGGAGCGCGGAGTTCCAGGCCATCGACGCGGGGCGCGACTACAACCCCAACGATGTCGGCTACCTGGGCCGCGCCGACGAGCAGCGCCTGTATGGCGAGGTCTCGCGCCGCTGGGACCGAACCTGGGGTGCCTTCCGCAACTGGGCCTGGGGGCTGGGTCACACCTATGCCCGCGACCAGGCCGGCCAGACCTTCATCCGCAACCTCAACACCTGGGGCCGGACCGACTTCACCAGCTTCTGGGGCCTCTGGGGCGGCGGAGGCGTGGACCTGCCCGCCGAAGACGACCGGGAGCTGCGCACCTATTCAGACCCGCAGAAGAAGTACCTGGCCCGCTCCGCCGTGCCCTACGCGAACCTGGGCTTCGATACGCCCGGCAACCGGCCCTGGTACCTTCGCCTCAACACCAGCCGGGCCTGGGAAGAGGGGGGACCCTCCACCGACACGACGCTCTTCCAGACTCTCCGGCCTGCCCCCAACCTCGAGATCCAGGTCACGACCTCCGTCACCCGGGACGAGGGCGAGCTGAAGTGGCTGGAGACCCCGACGGCCACGCCCCTCGTGGGCCTGCGCCGCCTCAGTCAGCTGAACCAGACCGTGCGGGTGGCCTACGCCTTCAATCCCACCCTCACGCTCCAGCTCTTCAGCCAGTGGCTGGCCGCGAACTGGAACTACCGGGACCTGAAGCACTACGTCGACGACGAGACCCTCGAGCCAGGGCTCCCGGAGGACCAGCCTGCGGGCACCACGCCCCAGACGGCTTTCAGCTACCGGACCTGGAACCTGAACCTCATCACGCGCTGGGAGTTCCGTCCTGGCTCCACCTTCTTCCTTGTCTACACCCACGGCGCCAGCACGGACGCCCTCATCAACGACCGCGCCAGCCTGGCCCCCCGGCCGGATCTCGCCCTCCTGCGGCACCTGCCCTCGGACGACGTGGTGCAGGCCAAGGTGAGCTGGCTATTCCGCTAGGGGCGTCCACCAGGCCCGCGGGTCAGGCCTCCAGGAGCCAGGCGGCCACCCGGTCCGCGTCCTCCTCGGTATGGAACCCGTGGAAGGCCACCCGGAGGTAGCCCTCCCGCACGGAGGCGAAGATCCCCCGGCGGGCCCCCGCCTTCAGCAGGGCGTCCATTCCGCCGGGTCCGCGGCCGCCGTGGTGGAAGGCCAGGAAGGATGCCACCCGCCCCTCCTTCCGCAAGGCATCGAGGCGGTCGTGCTCGGCGGCCCAGCGCGACCCCCGGAGCGCCTGCAGGAGTCGGGCCTGGAGGGCCGCGCCGTGGGTGGCGATGGCCGAGACGCCCGCCCGGTTGATCAGGCGCAGGGATTCGAGCAAAGCGGAGAGGTGGAGCAGGTTGGGCCCCCCGGGCTCCAGCGCCCGTCCGTCCGGCAGCCAGGCGCGGTGGAGGTCCGTGGACGGCCGCGAGAAATCCGTCGCTTCCTCCACGGAGAGCCAGGAGCCCGAGGGGGCCAGCGACCGGCGGAAGGCCTCGTCCGTCCACAGGAACCCCATGCCCTGGGGCGACAGCAGGCCCTTGTGCCCGCTGGTGGCGAAGGCGGCGAGGCCCTCCAGGTCCACGGGCACGGTGCCCGCGGCCTGGACGCCGTCCACCACCAGGTGGATGCCCCGGGCGCGGCAGGCCCTTGCGAGGCGCGTGAGGTCCAGCTTCAGGCCGTCCTGGAAGCGCACCCACGACACGGCGAGGATCCGCGTGCGGGGTCCCAGCGCCTCGATGAGCCGGGCCTCGGGATCCGCCCCCGCGGTGGGCGGCCGGCTCGCCCAGGCGGCGGCCCCGGCGAGATGCCCCTCCCACAGGGGCACCTCCCGGAAGGCCACGCCGCGGGCTCCAAGGGCCAGCCAGGGCCAGGCGTTGGCCGGGAACTCCCCCAGGGGCGCCACCACTTCGTCGCCGGCCCGCCAGGGGAAGCCCTGGGCCACGGCCACCAGGCCCGAGGAGGTGCTGTGGGTGAGGGTGATGTCCTCGGGCCGGCCGCCCAGCAGCGCCGCGGCCTCCGCCCGGGTGGCGGCTGGGATCCCCTGGAAGTCCTCCTCCCAGCGCACTTCCCAGGGCCGCAGCTCCTTGCGCATGAAGGCCTGCACGGCGTCCAGCGCCGCCCGGGGAACCGGCCCCTCGCCGCAGTGCATGATCCAGAGGCGCTCCGGGTCCAGGTGGAACAGGGCGGGATCGAGGGGCGGCGCGCTCATCCCTGGCGGTCCGCGAGCAGGGCCTTGAGACCCACCGGGAAGAGGGGTTCCACCACCTGGCGCACGGCGGCGGCGTACTGCTGGATCTCCCACTGGGCGTGGCTGTCCGTCCGCAGGCGGATGAAGTGGGCCACGGCCTGGAGGCTCACGGTCCAGTAGACCTCGGAGTAGAGCCCCACGGGCAGCACGCAGCGGGCCTGCTCGCGGCAGACGCCGAGGGCGAGCAGCTCCTTGTAGTGGACCACGGCCCCCCGGCAGCTCTCCAGGTAGCTCTCCATGGCCCGGGCGCGGTTCGCCGCGTCGATCTCCCCCTCGCTGCCCTGCTTGTTCACCTTCGCCTGCTTCCGGAAGGTCGCGGGCACGAAGAACTCGTCCTCGGGGAACTCCACGTAGCGGCCGCTGATCTCGTTGAACTCCGAGCCGATGCGGTGCTTCATCCACTGCCGGAACACGAAGATGGGCGCCTTCACGTGCAGGGTCATGGCCGTGTGGCGGAAGGGCGAGGTGTGCTCATGTTCCGCCAGGTAGCCGATCAGCTTGGCGTCCCCCGCCTCGAAGGCCTCCTTCCGCTTGCCGAAGGACACCCGCGCCGCGTTCACCACCGACAGGTCCGACCCCATGTGGTCGATGAGGCGGACGAACCCCTTGTCCAGCACCTTGATCTCGATATGTGTCATGGAAGACTCCGCGCTTCCAGCTTCCCGCCATGCCTGGGAGAATGGAAGGTCCGCCGGGAGCCCCCACGCCGTATTTCTTCGCCCCATTCGGGGCACAGGGCTGGAAGGGCGTGAACTTCACTGGCGCCGGTCCCACATTCGACCCACCTCTTTCGGAGAAGACCATGCAGTTTTTCATCGACACCGCCAACATCGACGAGATCAAGCGCATCAACGCCCTGGGCGTGCTGGACGGGGTGACCACCAACCCCAGCCTCATCGCCAAGGAGACGGGCAAGCCCTTCGAGGCGATCATCGCCGAGATCTGCGACATCGTGGACGGCCCCATCAGCGCCGAGGTCATCGGCCTGGAGGCCCCCGCCATGATCCAGGAGGGCCTGAAGCTGGCCAAGATCCACGAGAACGTGGTGGTGAAGCTGCCCCTCATCGCCGAGGGCCTCAAGGCCTGCAAGGCGCTCACCTCCGAGGGCATCAACACCAACGTGACCCTCTGCTTCAGCGCCACCCAGGCCCTCATGGCCGCCAAGGCCGGGGCCACCTACGTGAGCCCCTTCGTGGGCCGCCTGGACGACATCAACCTCGACGGCATGGAGCTGATCCGGGAGATCGTCGCCATCTTCGAGAACTACGAGTTCGACACCCAGTGCCTGGCCGCCTCCATCCGCCAGCCCCGCCACGTCACCGACGCGGCCCTGGCCGGCGCCCACGTGGCCACCATCCCCACCAAGGTCTTCGACCAGATGCTGAGGCACCCCCTCACCGACAAGGGCGTGGAAGGCTTCCTGGCGGATTGGAAAAAGAGCGGGCGGTAGTTTCCCGATTCGTTCGTCAAGCGGAGCGTTAAGTCGTTCCGTCAATTCGTGACCGAATCGTAAAGAGGCCTCGATACCATGGCCCCTGGCCCCACTCGGGCCGGAGGTCCTGTATGGATGCCATCACGTCTGTCCTGCGCCGCTGCGAAATCTTCTCGGGCCTGTCCGACCCGGACCTGGGCTTGATCGCCAAGGCCGCCCGTCGGCGGGACGTGTCTGCGGACACCCGCCTCTTCACCCAGGGCGACCCCCGCAAGGGCGCCACGGTCATCGCGGAGGGCCGCGTCGAGATCACCCGGGACAACGGCGACGGGCCCGAGCCCGTGGTGATCCTGGGCCCTGGCGACGTGGCCGGCGAGCAGTCCTTCCTGGCGCCCAGCCCCCATTCCGCCACGGCCACCACGCTCACCCCGACGGTGCTCCTGGACCTGGACCGCGAGACCGTCCTCCAGAGCCTGGGCCAGGATGGGGCTGCGGCCATCGCGGTGCTCAGCAAGGTCGCCAACGTGCTCCACCGTCGGATTCTGTACTCGGCCACCCCGCGCACCGGGCGCGAGCAGGCCTACGCCAGCGGCCAGACGCGGCGGGAATCGGACCTCATCGGCCCCCTGGACGTGCCGGAAGACGCCCTCTTCGGCGTCCAGACCCTGCGCGCCGTCCACAACTTCCCCATCACGGGCACGCCCACCAGCCACTTCCCGGCCATGATCCGCGCCCTGGCCATGGTCAAGCAGGCGGCGGCCCGCGCCAACGCGAAGCTGGGCCTGCTGGACCTGGCCATCGCGGCGGCCATCGACCGCGCTTCGCAGGAGATCATTGACGGCCACTGGCACGGCCACTTCCCCACGGACATGGTCCAGGGCGGCGCAGGCACCTCCACGAACATGAACGCCAACGAGGTCATCGCCAACCGGGCCCTGGAGCTGCTGGGCCACCGGCGCGGCGAGTACGCCCACTGCCATCCCAATGACCATGTGAACCTGGGCCAGAGCACCAACGACGTCTACCCCACGGCCCTGCGCCTCAGCACCATCTTCATGCTGCGGAACCTGCTGGACGCCATGGAGCGCCTCAAGTCCGCCCTGCACGCCAAAGGCCGCGAGTTCTCGGATGTCATCAAGATGGGCCGCACCCAGCTCCAGGACGCGGTGCCGATGACCCTGGGCCAGGAGTTCGAGGCCTTTGCCGTCACCACCGGCGAGGACATCCTGCGCCTCCAGGAATGCGCCAGGCTCTTCCTCGAGGTGAACATGGGCGGCACGGCCATCGGCACCGGCATCTGCGCCGACCCGAGCTACCCGGAGACGGTGGTGGAGGAGTTGCGGAAGATCACGGGCCTGGAGATCGTCCTGGCCGAGAACCTCGTGGAGGCCACCCCGGACACCGGCGCCTTCGTCATGTTCTCCGGCGCCGTCAAGCGCGCCGCCGTGAAGCTCAGCAAGATGTGCAATGACCTGCGCCTGCTCAGCAGCGGCCCCCGCTGCGGCTTCGGCGAGATCAACCTGCCCCCCATGCAGCCCGGCAGCAGCATCATGCCCGGCAAGGTGAACCCGGTGATCCCCGAGGTGGTGAACCAGGTGGCCTACTCGGTCATCGGCAACGACCTGACCATCACCCTGGCGGCCGAGGCCGGCCAGCTGCAGCTCAACGTGATGGAGCCCGTCCTGGCCTACAGCCTGGCCACCAGCCTCCGCACCCTGACGGCCGCCGTGAACGTCCTCACCACCAAGTGCATCGTGGGCATCACCGCCAACCGGGACCGCTGCCGCGACCTGGTGGAGCACAGCATCGGCATCGTCACCGCCATCATGCCGGCCATCGGCTACAAGCGCGCCACCGAGGTGGCCAAGGAGGCCCTGGAGACCGGCGTGGCCGTGCGCGAGATCATCCTACGCAAGGCCTACCTGAGCCCCGCCGAGCTGGATGAGGCCTTCAGCCTGGAGGCCATGACCCGGCCCCGGCCCATTCGCTAGGAGCTTCCATCTCCCTGGCATGACCCTCCTTGGGGCCCAGAGGGCCCAGGCCCGGCCTGCGGGTCCCCCTCGCGGTCGGTTAAACTGGCAGCCGATCCCCACGCGATCCGTTGCCCGCTGCCCGTTGCCCGAACCTGGAGCCGCCATGTCCCTCGAAAAGAAGATCGAGATCCTGAAAGCCAAGCACGCCCAGGCCCTGGCCGGCGGCGGCGAGGCGCGGATCCAGAAGCAGCATGAGGGCGGCAAGCTCACGGCCCGGGAGCGCATTGCCGCCTTCCTGGACGAGGGCTCCTTCGAGGAGATGGACGCCCTCATGGTCCACCGGGCCTGGGGCGTGGAGAAGATCCCCGGCGACGGCGTGGTGACCGGCTTCGGCCGGGTGGATGGCCGCCCCGTGGCCGTCTTCGCCCAGGACTTCACGGTCTTCGGCGGGTCCCTCAGCGAGGCCTACGCCAAGAAGATCTGCAAGATCATGGATCTGGCCATGAAGGTGGGCTGCCCCGTCATCGGCCTCAACGACAGCGGCGGGGCCCGCATCCAGGAAGGTGTCGTGTCCCTGGGCGGCTACGCGGACATCTTCCTGCGCAACACCCTGGCCTCGGGCGTCATCCCGCAGATCAGCCTCATCATGGGCCCCTGCGCCGGCGGCGCGGTCTACAGCCCCGCCATCACGGACTTCATCACCATGGTGAAGGGCACGAGCTACATGTTCGTGACCGGTCCGGACGTCATCAAGGCCGTCACCCACGAGGAGGTCACCAAGGAGGACCTGGGCGGCGCCAGCGCCCACGCGGCCAAGTCCGGCGTGGCCCACTTCGTCACCGCCAGCGACCTGGCGGCCCTGGCTCACACCCGGGAGCTGCTCTCCTTCCTGCCCAGCAACAACCTGGGTGAGGCCCCCCGCCGCGCCCCGAAGCGCGAGATGCCCCTGGAGAACCCGGACCTGGACAAGGTGGTGCCGGACGACCCGAGCAAGCCCTACGACATCCGCGACATCATCCGCGGCGTGGTGGACGACGCCCACTTCTTCGAGGTGCACGAGGCCTTCGCGCCCAACCTGGTCGTGGGCTTCGCCCGCATCGACGGCCGCAGTGTGGGCATCGTGGCCAACCAGCCGGCCTTCTACGCCGGCGTGCTGGACATCGCCTCGAGCGAGAAGGGCGCCCGCTTCGTGCGGTTCTGCGACGCCTTCAACATCCCGCTCATCACCTTCGAGGACGTGCCGGGCTTCCTGCCGGGCGTCACCCAGGAGCACGGCGGCATCATCCGTCACGGCGCCAAGCTGCTCTTCGCCTTCTGCGAGGCCACGGTGCCCAAGATCACCGTCATCACCCGCAAGGCCTACGGCGGCGCCTACTGCGTGATGGCCAGCAAGCACATCCGCACGGACTTCAACTTCGCCTACCCCACCGCCGAGATCGCTGTCATGGGTGCCGAGGGCGCCATGAACGTGCTGCACGGCAAGTCCATCGCCATCGCGCCGGATCCGGCGGCCCGCAAGGCGGAGCTGGTGGCCGAGTACAACGAGAAGTTCGCCAACCCCTACATCGCCGCCGAGCACGGCTTCGTGGACGAGGTCATCCTGCCTCGCGAAACCCGCCAGAAGCTGGTGAAGGCCCTGGCCTTCCTCGACACCAAGCGGGACACCATGCCCCCCAAGAAGCACGGGAACATCCCGCTCTAGGAGCCGCCATGCGCCCCATCCTCCTGGCCCTGGCCACCCTCGCCCTCGCCGCCCAGGACGAGCGGGCCTTCCTGGAATCCATGGCCCGGCTCGAGAAGCAGGATCCGGCCGGGAAGAAGGACCTGGAGGTGGGCAGCCCGCTACGCGCCGCCGCGCTGGCCATGGATCCCGCCAAGGAGCCGGAGAAGGTCCGCTATGCCGCGGCATCCTGGCTCTGGGCCACCAGCCTGATCCGGGGCCTCAACCACGGGATGGATGGATCCTACCTGAAGGCCGCGCGGGGGCAGGCCGAACTCCAGAAGGCCTGGACGCTGCTGGAGACCGTGGGCGGCGACCTGACGCGCCCCCGGAACGCCATGCGGCTGGAGGTGGCCTGGCGCCTGCTGGACCCGGTCCGGATGAAGGCCGCCTACGCGGCCGTGGCGGACCAGCCCGCCCTGAACCCCCGCGAGCTCATCCACTGCTTCTTCGTGTCGGCCCACCTGGGCGAGTGGGACGCAATGAAGCGTCATGCGCAGGCCGTCCTGGCCCAGGGCGGGAAGCTGGAGAGCCTGCATGCCTCCGCGGAGGACACGCCGGCGATGTTCGACTACGAATCGCTGCTCAAGGCCGTCGAAGCTGGCCGGCCGGAACGGGTCACCGAGCCCCTGGCCGCCCGGAGCTTCCGGATCACGAAGACGCGAGTCAAGATCCGGCGCATCTCCGGCCACGACAAGACCCTCCTGAAGGAATCGGAAACTTGGCCCAGGGACTGGGTGGCCAAACCCGACCCGACGGCGCCCCTCCTCCAGGTGGGCGCCGCCGCCCACTGGGTGGAAGGCCCGGCCCTGCCCCCGGTGTCTGGGTTCATGCAGAAGGACCGCCTCTACCTCGTCGGGTACAAGATCGCCCAGGGGGACGCCCCGGAGGCCGGCCGGCAGGACCAGGCCTGGGACATGCGGCCGGACAGCGGCACTCCGGGTCGCTGGCGGGGGCTCAACACGCTCACGGTCTGGCGCGCGGGGGTGGACCCCAAAGCAGGTCCGGCCCTCCAGGTCACCTTCGATGCGGAGTGGGACCTGCAGCCCCTGGAGACCCTCCCCTAGACGCTGGACCCGGTTCGGCGCGGGACCCACCCGCGCCCTGCCCCGAGCCCCAGGAGCCCCATGCGCAGTGTGTTCATCGACAGCCGCGGCACGGTCCGCAACGGCTGGAAGGTGCTCGGATTCGTGGCCCTCTTCGCCCTCACCGCTTCCGGCGCGGCCCCCCTGGCCCGGCTCTGGCCCGCCGCCTGGGGGACCCTGCTCCCGGGGCGATGGCTCGATGTCGCCCTCCTGCTCGCCGTCACCTGGCTCTGCCTCCGCGCCGAGCGGGCGTCCCTCGCCGAGGTGGGGCTCCGCCCCGACAGGCGTTTCCTGCGGGAGCTCTTCGTGGGCACGGCGGGGGGCTGCCTCCTGATGTTGGCGACCGCGGGGCTCATCCGCGGGCTGGGCGGCTTCCACTGGGTCCGGACGCCCGGAACGGCTCCCGCCGACCTGGCGGCGGGAGCCTGGCTCTTCCTGGCCGTGGCTTGTTTCGAGGAGGTCCTCTTCCGCGGCTATGCCTTCCAGCGCGCCGTCCAGGGCCTGGGCTTCGGCCTCACCCAGACCCTCTTCGCCCTGGCCTTCGCCCTCGTGCACTGGGGGAACCCGGGCATGACCGGGGCCACGAAAGCCTGGGCCACCCTGAACATCGCCCTGGCGGCCCTGCTCCTGGGCCTGTGCTGGAAGCGCACGGGCAGCCTGGCCTTGCCCATCGGCGTGCACCTGGGCTGGAACTGGACCCAGGGCAATCTCCTGGGCTTCGGCGTGAGCGGCACCGAGACGGCGGGCTGGTGGACGCCGGTCTTCCATGGTCGGCCGGAGTGGCTGACGGGGGGCGCCTTCGGCCTGGAGGCCAGCGCGGTCTGCGCCCTGGTCTGCGGCGCGGCCGTGCTGGGATTGTGGCGGTGGAAGGGCTGGCCTAGTGGCGATGCTTCCACTGCTTCGGCGTCTTGATTCCGGCCCCCATCACCAGCCGCATCTCGCTGGTGGGCACGAAGCCCATGCGCTGGTAGAGGCCCTCCGCCTCGATGCTCGCGTGCAGCTCCATGATCTCCAGCCCGCACTCGCGGGCCAGGTCCAGGGCCGCGTCCGTGAGGCGGGCGGCCAGACCCTGGCGCCGGTGCGACGGCTCGGTGTAGATGTTGAAGAGGTAGCCCCGGACAGAGAGCGGCGTCACGGGCGTGGGGAGGGACTCCTTCATCAGCATGAGCACCCCGGCCACGGGCCGGCCGTCCTCCTCCATCAGGAAGCCGCGGCACTGTCCCGACACCATCCAGTTCCGGAGCAGGACGCGGAACGTCTCCGCCATGCGCCGCAGCCCGTCCTCGGAGGCTTTCTCCATGTCACGGAACAGGGCCACGCGATGGGCCACGTGAATGTCCAGGTCGGCGGTGGTGGAGGGGCGGAGGGAAGGGCTCATGCGGTCAGTGTAGGCGTTATCCTGGGCCATGCACTACGCGGCCCTGGCCTCGGGTTCCAAGGGGAACTGCCACGCCCTCTCAGAGGGAGGACGGACGCTGCTCATCGACGCGGGCATCTCCCTGCTCCAGATCCGCCGGCGCCTGGAGGCCCTGGAACTGGACTCAGGCTCCGTTCACGCCCTCGCGCTCACCCACGAGCACTCGGACCACATCGCGGCGGTGGGTGTGATCCTGCGGCGCACGGACTGGGCCATCCTGGCCACCGCCGCCACCCGCGAGGCCGTCGAGCGGATCCAGGGGATCGAGATCCCGGCCTCCCGCTGGATCCAGGTGGAGGCCGGCCGGCCCCGAGACTGGGAGGGCTGGCGCGTGCTCCCCTTCGCCCTGCCCCACGATGCCGAGGATCCCGTGGCCTACCGCATCGAGGCGGGGGCAGCCGCCGCGGCCGTGGTGACCGACCTCGGCCACCCCACGGCGCTGGTGGCGGACCACCTCCAGGACCTGGACCTGCTGGTGCTGGAGGCCAACCATGACGTGGACATGCTGCGCGAGGGGGACTATCCGCCTCAGCTCAAGGCGCGCATCCTCAGCCGCGTGGGGCATCTGAGCAACGCCGCCATGGCCGAGCTGCTGGGCCGGGTCTTGTCGCCCCGCCTCAAGCAGGTCGTGCTGGCGCACCTGAGCGAATCCAACAACGATCCCGGCCTGGCCCGCTTTGCCGCGGAGGAGGTCCTCCGGGGCACCGCCGTGGCCCTCCACCTGGCCCACCAGCGGGATCCCCTCACCCTGCCCCCGGCCGTGGCCTGAGGCCCCAAGGAGACCGATGCTTCGACGCGCCCTGGCCCACCTCCTCCTGGTCCTGCCCGCCCTGGCCCCGTCCCTGGGTGCCCAGGGGGCTCCTCCTTCCCTGCGCGAGGCCGTGGAGCGCTTCGACGCCGCGCAGGCCCAGGTGCAGACCCTGCAGTGCCCCTTCACCCTGACCCTGCGCCGGGCCCTGCTGAAGACCCCCTCCGTGACGAAGGGAACCCTCTACCTGCAGGGATCCGACTTCGTCCACTTCGCTTTCCAGCCGCCGGAGGACCTGATCCTCCATCTCACGCCCAAGGCCCTGATCTCCTACAGCCCCGAGGCCCGCGCCGGCGAGCTGATGAAGATCGGCCTCATCAAGAACGCCAACCGCAAGTTCCTGGGCCTGGGCCAGAGGCTCAGCTACCTGTCGGAGTACTTCCAGATCCAGCTCGGGGAATCCAAGGATCCCGCCGGCACCTGGCTGCTGGCCATGACGCCCCGCACCCTCTCCATGCGCAAGCGGATGCAGGCCCTGAACCTCTGGGTCGACAAGGAGACCTGGCTGCCCCGGCAGGTCCAGTGGGTCGAGCGCAGCGGGGATTCCTGGCTGGTGGAGCTGGGCCCGCTCCGGATCAACCAGGCCCTGCCGGCCGCGGTGACCGGCTTCAAGCTTCCCGAGGGCATTCCCCTGAAGAGCGACTTCAGCTTCTTCGCCACCCGCAAGAAGTAGCGGTAGACTGCACAGGAGATCAGACGGGGGCCCGATGATTGTGGTTTGCTCGGCCTGCCAGGCCCGCTTCCAGTACGACGACAGCCGGTTCGGCCAAGCCCGGACCAAGCGGTTCAAGTGCCCGAAGTGTGCCCACGTCTTCGAGGTGGCGAACCCGGCGGCGCCGGCGGTTCCCGCCCCGCAGCCGGCGCCCATCCCCGCCCCGGTGCCGCCGACCCGGCCCCTGGTCATGACCGCCCCCCTTCCCGAGCAGGATCCCGCCATGGAGGCGACGCTGGCTTCCGCCCGGTCCACGGCCCGCCGGGACCGCGACTCCCTCCTGGCGGCCGCCGGTATCCAGCCCGGTGGTCTGCCCGCGGGGCTCAAGTTCAGCCTGGCCTTCCTCACGGGCCCCCAGGCCTCCACCGTACAGGTGCTGGAGCGGCCCCTCATCGTCATCGGGCGGGAGGAGGGCGACGTCATCACCCAGGATCCCGAGACCTCCCGCCGCCACGCGTTGCTGGAGATCCGGGCGGACGGAACGGTTTGGATCACCGACCAGGACTCCACCAACGGCACCCAGGTCAACGGCGAACGCATCTCAGGCCCGGTCCAGCTCGTCAGCCAGCAGGAATTCACCTGCGGGAACAGCACCTTCATGCTGCTGGTGCGCAACACCGCCGAGTACCCGCTGCACTGAATCCCGCCATTCCACGACCTGAACCGAGCCAAGCCATGACGCCAGATCCCTACGCGCCCTATCTCCGCCAGGCGGACCAGCTGTTCGCCCAGGGCGAGATCGTCAAGGCCGGGCAGATCTGGCAGGCGATCCTCAAGCAGCAGCCCGCCCACGCCGAGGCCCGGGAACGCCTCCTGGCCCTGCGCGACCGCCTGCTGGCCCAGCGGCAGGAGGCGGAGCGGGTCGTGGCCCAGGCCGTTCCGCCCCAACCCCCCACCCCCCTTCCCGAGCCGGTCCAGCCCCCGTCTCCCGCACCCCCCTCTCCCGTGCCTGCGCCCACTCCGGCCGTGATCATGGCGCCGCCGGCCCCGCTTCCTCCACCGGGGCCGCCCCCCCCCCCCCCCCCCGGCCCCCCCCCCCCCCCCCCCCCCCCCCCCCCCCCCCCCCCCGCCGCCCCCCCCCCCGCC
>NZ_JAKZLE010000003.1:265011-338190 GCF_022808885.1 Geothrix alkalitolerans
CTCCCGTGCCTGCGCCCACTCCGGCCGTGATCATGGCGCCGCCGGCCCCGCTTCCTCCACCTCCCGCCCACCCTCCCGCGCCGGCTCCGCCCACACCAGTCGCCCCGCCGCCCCCCCCTCACGTGGAGCCCGAACGCCTGGTCATCGAGGGCTGCACGCTCTACGACATGGGCCAGGTGGCCGACGCCCTCCAGAAGTGGGAACAGGCCCTGGCCATCGATCCCACCCAGAGCCTGGCCCTGGGCTACGCCAATGGCGCCCGCCGCGAGCTTGGGCTCCCGCCCCTGCAGGGAACGGCTCCCGCCGTTCCCGCCGAGGAGCCGGCCCCCCAGGCCGACGAGGACGTGGACAAGCTGCTTCGCGAAGCGGTCCAGCTCTACGACATGGGACTGACGGAAGAGGCCATCTCCAAGTGGGAGCACGTGCTCGCCCTGGAACCCCATCGGGAGGAGATCCGGGGGTACCTCCGCCAGGCCCGGATGGAAGTGACCCAGGCCGCGCCCCAGCCGGCCCCGGTCCAGCCCCCACCTCCAGCACCAACCCCTGCGCTGCCCCCGGCTTCAGCCGCGAGCCCCGCCGCCCCTGCCCCGACCCCCGAGGCGGAGGCCCTGGCCCTCAAGCTCCGGCAAGCCGAGCACCTGCTGACCCTCCAGCGTCCCGATGAGGCCGCCTTCACCTATCAGCAGGCCCTCCGGCTGGCGCCCGGAAACCCCGAGGCCCTGGCGGGGCTCGAGCGCTGCCGGCGACCCCAACCCGGGGCCGGAACCTCCAGCTCCGGCATCAGCCTGGACCTACCGGACCGCATCGCCATGGTGGAGGAGGAGCCCACCCTCATCGTCACCGATCCCGGTCGCGTGGAGCCTCCCGCCTCCATGACCCGGAGCGCCCCGGCCCCGCGGGAGGGCCTGAGCCTGCCGGCCCGCCTCCAGGAGGCCTCGTCCAACCTTCCCTGGCTCCGGGAGCCCAAGGTCTGGGCCATCGCCGGGGGGAGCGCCCTGACGCTGGCGGTGGCCCTCTACGCGATCCACTCCTACCGCAGGGACCAGGAGCTGAAGGAAGCCGTCAAGGCCGCCCGCCAGGCGGCCATCGCTCCCGTCGCCCAGCAGGCCCAGTCGCCCGACCTCACCGAAACGCCCGCGGCGATCCTCCGCGAGGGTGAGTCGGCCCTGGAGGCGGATCCGCTCCGGGCCTATTTCCGGGCCCAGTACATCCTGGCCCAGAATCCCGGCGACGCCACCGCCGCCCAGCTGCTGGAGAAGGCCAAGGCCGCTCTGCCCGGCGGGGCCGCCGGGGCGACCCTCCCCGAATTCCAGAAGCACCTCCAGGCCGGCGATCTCGACGCCGCGGCCAAAGTCATAGACGCACTCCTGCGGGCCCAGCCCGACGATCCCGCCCTCCGTGCCAAGGCTGCCAGCCTGCATCTGGCCTTCTGCGCGGCCCATGCCGGCCAGGCCAAGTGGGATGCGGCCGCCGAGGATCTGCGCCAGGGCCGGGCCCTGTTCCCCAGCGACAAATCCTGGCAGGCGCGCCTGCTCCTGCTCGAGCGCGTGAAGACCCTGCCCAGGTCGCAGCAGGCGGCCTGGCTTCCCCTGCTGGGGTAGGCTTCTCCGCCGGCATATCACGGCAAGAACCGGGTCGCCCGGCGTGCCGACGCGCCGGATGCTGAGCCCACGGGAGCGCCCTGGCGCCTCCCGCCTGGGAGGTGCGCCATGCACAAGGTCGTCCGTCCAAAGATGCTGTACTTCGGGACCCCGGTGGTCCTCATCAGCACACTGAACCCCGATGGCTCGGCCAACCTGGCACCCATGTCCTCGGCCTGGTGGCTGGGGGACACCTGCCAGCTGGGGATGAGCAGCCGATCGCGGACCGTGGAGAACCTCGCCCGCGAGGGGGAGTGCGTCCTCAACCTGCCCTCCTCGGCGCTGGTGGCCGCCGTGGACCGCCTGGCGCTCCTCACGGGAAGCGATCCGGTGCCTCCCTACAAGGCGGCCATGGGCTACCGCTACGAACCCCGGAAATTCGAGGCCGCGGACCTCACCCCGATCCCCGCGGACCTGGTGAAGCCGCCGAGGGCCCTGGAGTGTCCCGTCCACCTGGAGGCCCGAATCCGCAGCATCCGCCGCATCGGCGATGAGGGCAGCCACCTGGCCGCCATCGAGGCCCAGGTGGTCCGCGTCCACATCGACGAGACCCTGATGATGCCGCGGGAAGGGGACTACATCGATCCCCAGCTCTGGCAGCCCCTCATCATGAGCTTCTGCGATTTCTTCAGCCTGACCGGGTCGCCCCTCCTGCCCTCCCGGCTGGCCCGGGCCTGGCGCCCGCCGGTGGCCTCCTGAGGCCTTGGCTCAGGAAGAGTTCTGGAAGCCTTCAGGCCGTCCTCGCCCGCTCAAAGGCGAGGATGGCCTGCTTGCGCGGGGCGCCCCAGTGGTACTGGCCCAGGGCCCCGGTGGCCTGGATCACGCGGTGGCAGGGGATGAGCCAGGCGATGGGATTCTGCCCCACGGCCGTGCCCACGGCGCGCATGGCGCCTGGGGCCCCGGACAGGGTGGCCAGGTCGCGGTACGACACGGCCTGGCCCGGAGGAACTCGCAGCAACGCCTCCCAAGTGCGGAGCTGGAAGGGCGTGCCCTTGAGGACGAGGCTGAGGGGCTGGCCCACGCCATGCCGCATGCGGGCCTCGAAGGCCTCCGCATAGGGACGGATGAGGGCCTCCCCCCGCTCCAGGCGCGCCCCCGGCCAGCGCGCCCGGAGCTCGGCCAGGGCGCCGTCCAGCCCCTCGTCCTGGAGGAAGGCCAGGCCGCAGAGGCCCCGGTCCAGGGCCGCGAAGAGGGCCGGACCGAAGGACGTCTCCGCCACCCCCCAGTGAATCATGAGGCCTTCGGCCTGGGCCTTGTACTCCCCGGGGGTCATCCGCTCCAGACGAAGGAAGAGGTCGTGCAGGCGACCCGGGCCCGAGAGGCCCACCGCGTGGCTCACCTCGAGCAGGCTCCGGGACTCGGCGAGCATGCGCTTGGCCTCCGCCAGGGTCAGGACCTGGAGGAAGCGCTTGGGGCTCACCCCCGCCCACCGCTGGAAGAGCCGCTGGAAATGGAAGGGGCTGAGGCCCACCTCCTCCGCCACCCGCTCCAGGCTCGGCTGCTCCTCCGCGTGATCGGCGAGGAAGCGGATGGCCCGCTCCACCCGGCTGTAGTCGCTGCTGGACATGGGGACCTCCCCTGCCAGGGTGGGTCCGGGGGCGCTCCGTTCCCACCCGGATCTTGCGGGGATCAGCCCGCCACCCAGACCTCCGGCGGCACAGGGTGGCTGAGGAAGTGGGTCATGCCCTCGTTCAGGCCGTACGCGCCGGCGGTGCCAAAGGCGAGCAGGTCTCCGGCCGCCAGCTCCGGCAGGCGCACCTCGCCCAGGCGGTCCAGGCTCGTGCAGAGGGGACCAGCCAGGGTGTAGGACACGGTTCCCCCGGCCTTCCCCGAGCTCTTCTCCGCGCCCTTCCCCACGGCCTTCACCGGAAACGGCTGGCCTGTGAGCAGGGGCCGGATGAGGTGGTTGATGCCGCCCTCCAGGATGGCGAAGTACGTGCCCCGGCTCTCCTTGAGGCGCACCACCCGGGCCAGGTAGACGCCGCAGGGGCCAGCCAGGAAGCGGCCAGGCTCCAGGATCAGCTCGCCCTTGAACCAGGCGTGCCGCGCCAGCAGTTCGGACAGCCCTTGTCCAAAGGCCGCCAGGTCCAGGGGCGCTTCATCGGAGGCGTAGGGCACGCCCAGGCCGCCCCCCAGGTCGATCTGCTCGAAGGCGAGGCCATGGGCCGCGTGCAGGCGCTTCGCCAGGTCCAGCACCGCGCCGTGGATGGCCTTCAGCTGGGCGGCATCCCGCTGATTGCTGGCGGCGAAGACATGCAGCCCCTTGATGCGCACGTGCGCCAGCCTCGCGGCCTTCTCGAGCAGGGCCGGCACGTCCTCTTCGTCCACGCCGAAGGCCGAAGGCCCGCTGCCGCCGATGATGCGGTTGCCCTCGTCGATGTCGAAGGCCGGATGCACCCGAAGGTTCACGGCCGTCTCCCGGGTAGCCAGGGCGTCAATCCGGGCCAGGTCCTCGAAGCCCTCGGCCTGCACCCGCACGCCCATCTCCAGGGCCTTCTGCAGCTCCGCCTCCCGCTTGCCCGGCCCGGCGAAGAAGGTGCGGCCCGCCGGCAGGCCCAGCGCCTCCACCCGCTCCAGCTCCCCGATGGAGGCGCAGTCGAAGCTGGCTCCCAGGGCGGCGAAGCACTTCAGCAGGTCCGGATGCGGGTTGGCCTTCACCGCGTAGGCGAGGCGCACCCGCGGGGGTAGCACCCCACGCAGCGTGGTGAATTGCTCCGCCGCGACGGCGGCGGAGTAGGCGAAGCAGGGCGTGCCGTGGGCCTCCGCGAGGGATCGGCACTGGGCATCGTCGAAGGCAAAAAGCATAAGGGCCTCTAACCGCGGATCAGTTCTTCCAGTACGGTGCGAACCGCCGCACGCCCTCTCGCAGCTGCTCGGGGGTGGCGGCGAAGCTGAGGCGGGCGTGGCCGCGGCCGCCTTCGCCGAAGGCCAGGCCGGGGATGAGCACCACCTTGGCCTCGTCGCGCAGCCTCAGGCAGAAGGCCACGGGATCTGCATGCGCGGCCTCGGGCAGAGCCATGAAGTGGTAGAAGGTGCCATCCGGCGGGGCCGGCGTCTGGCCCAGCTCCTCCTGAAGAGCCGCGGCCAGGGCCTCCCAGCGCTCGCCCACGGCGGCCCGGGCCTCGGCCAGCACGCTGTCCGAGTGCTCGATCAGCGCCAGCGCCGCCCACTGGGCGGGCGTGGCCGTGCCCGTCACCGCATAGCCGTGCACCGTGCGGGCCGGCACCAGCCAGGCGGGATCACCCACAGCCCAGCCCACGCGCAGGCCCGGGGCGCCCCAGCCCTTGCTCGCGGAGCTGGTGACGACGCCGCGGTCCGTCACATCCCGCAGGCTGGGGCAGCGCGTGCCGAAGTGCAGGTCGCGGTAGACCTCGTCGGAGATGAGCAGCACGCCGCGGGCGAGGCAGGCGTCGGCCACGCGCTTGAGCGCCTCCAGGCTCCCCCCGCCACCGGTGGGGTTCGAGGGCAGGTTGAGGATCACGACGGACACGTTTGGCGTGGCGTCCAGCACGCTGATCAGCGCGTCCGCATCGAGCCGGAACCGGTCCTTCGACAGCGGATAGGGCACGACCTCGGCGCCGGCCATGAGGGCCAGGGCCGGATAGGCCACGAAGCCTGGATCGGGCACCAGGACCTTCGTCCCTGGATCCACCCAGGCCTGGAAGAGGGAGAACAGCGCCCCTTGCGAGCCCGTGGTGATGAGCACCTCGTCCACGTGGGCGCCATGAAAGGCGGCCACGGCCTTCCGCAGGTCGAGCAGGCCCACGTGGGGCACGTAGGGGCAGGGGCCCGGGTTCCGCAGCAGGGCCTTCCGGCCCACCTCGGGCAGGTCCCAGGTGGGCTCGCCCAGGCCCAGGGGGATGGCCCCGGGCGGCGTGCCGTCCGTGATGGCTCGGATGGGCGAGGGCTTGAGCAGGGATAGGCGGGAGGCGGGCTTCATGGCTTCTCTCGGTCGGGCCGGAACGGGGCTACCTCAGCGCCCGTTCCAGGGCGGTGGCCGCGTCGGTCCTGTCGTCGCGGTACTTCACGATACAGGGGGCCGACACCTGGAGTCCGTGAGCCTTGGCATAGTCGCCCGAAGCGGGGCGTGAACCCGGCACCACCACGGCGCCTTCCGGCACCTCCTGGCGCAGCTCGCGGCCATGCACCAGGTCGTAGATCGCCGTGCTGCCGGTGATGACCACGCCCGAGGCCAACACCGCCCGCCTCCGCACGACGATCCCCTCGAAGAGGCCCACGAGGCCGCCCACGAAGGCCTCGTCCTCCACCACCACGGGCCGAGCCCCGGCGGGCTCGAGCACCCCTCCGATCTGGGCGGCGGCGCTGAGGTGCACGCGCTTGCCGATCTGGGCGCAGCTGCCCACCAGGGCGTGGCTGTCCACCATGGTGCCCTCGTCCACGAAGGCGCCCACGTTCACGTAGGCCGGCGGCATGATCACCACGCCCTTGGCGATGTGGGCGCCGCGGCGCACGGAGGAGCCGCCGGGCACCAGGCGCACACCGTCCTCCAGCCCGAAGTGGCGGGCCGGATAGGCGGTCTTGTCGAACATGGGAAAGCCGGGCCCGGGCATCTCCACGATGTTCGTGCGCCGGAAGCCGCAGAGGATGGCCTGCTTCACCCAGGGGTTGGCCTGCCAGCTGCCGTCCGGCTGCTGTTCGGCGGCCCGCACGATCCCGCTCTCCAGGGCGGAGAGGAGCACCTGGTGCATGGCCGGCGCTTCGGGATCGGCGGCCAGATCCTCGGGGGGCCGGCTGAAGAAGCGGTGGATGGTACCGAGGTCGACGACCATCAGATCACTCCGGGGAAGGTGCCCTCGGTGGAGAGGCAGAGGGCCTCGGCCAGTCGGGTGCGCGTGGCGGCGACGGCGGGGACCAGGGGCAGGCGCAGGCCTTCCCCGCAGAGGCCCAGCATGCGGAGGGCGGCCTTCAGCGGGATGGGATTGCTCTCGAGGAACAGGGCGTCCATGAGGGGCAGCAGCTGCTGGTGGAGGCGGAGGGCCTCCTTGCGGTCCCCCCGGCGGGCCGCCGCGACCAGGGCGGCGGTCTCCCGGGGCAGCGCGTTCCCAAGCACCGAGATCAGGCCCGAGGCCCCCACGGCGATGGAGGCCACGGCCAGGTTGTCGTCGCCCGACAGCAGGACCTTCCCCTTGGGCAGCTGGCGGACGATTTCCGCGATCTGCGCCAGGTTGCCGCTGCTCTCCTTCACGGCCACCACTTGGGGATTCTCCCAGAGGCGCGCCAGAACCGGCGGAGTCACGTTCAGCCCGGTGCGGCCCGGCACGTTGTAGGCGATGATCGGCAGCCCCGGCGCAGCCTCGGCCACGGCGGCGAAGTGGGCCACGAGGCCGTCCGGCGTGGGCTTGTTGTAGTAGGGCGTCACCACCAGGGCCCCCTGGGCGCCGAGGGCCTGGGCCCGCTTCGTCATCGCGGCGGCCTGGCGGGTGGCGTTGTGCCCCGTGCCCACCACCACCGGGCGGCCCCCGGCCTCCTCGAGGCAGGCCGAGATGATGGCATCCCGCTCGGCGTCGAGGATGGTGGCGGCCTCGCCCGTGGAGCCCAGGGGCACGAGGAAGTCCGCGCCGCCGGCCGCCACGTGGCGCACCAGCTTGCGGTAGGCGGGCAGGTCCACCTCGCCCGAGGCCGTGAACGGCGTGGCCAGGGCGACGGCAAGGCCGGAGAGGTCGAGGGTCATGGTCTGTCTCCAAACACAAAGAGGGGGTCGAGCAGATCGGCGGCGAGGTCGTCCATGGTGAAGACGCCCTTGCGGCCATGGAGCCACCGGGCGGCCGCCAGGGCGCCCTGCGCGAAGGGTACGCGGGAGCGGGCCCGGTGCGTGAGCTCCAGCACTTCCGCCGGGGCGTCCAGGCCCACGGTGTGTGTGCCGAACTCGGCGCCGGCCCGCACCACGCCCAGGCTCAGCTGGTGGGCCGCCGGAGCGCCAAGGGTCCACTCGGTCTTGCGGGGGCAGCCGGTCATCAGGGCCGCCGCCAGGGTTTTGGCGGTACCCGACGGCGCATCGGCCTTGAGGCGGTGGTGATGCTCCGCCAGGTAGGGATCCCGGGCGGGATCCAGGGCGGCGAAGCGGCCCAGCACGGTGGCCATCCGGGCCATCAGGGCCACCGCCAGGGAGAAGTTCGAGGCGGTCAGCACGCCGATTCGGCCGGCGACCCGGGCCTCGAGATCGGGCATGGACCAGCCGGTGGTGCCGATCACCAGGTCCGTGCCTGTCTCCAGGGCCCAGGCCAGGTGCGCCTCCACGGCCTCGGCCACGCTGGCATCGATGACCACATTGGCCACGCCGGTCCCGGCGTCCGGGGTCTCGCCCCGGCCGGCGTGCCAGGCCAGGGCCGGCCCGGCCTCGGCGGCGATGGCCGAGCCCAGGCGGCCCTTCCCGAAGAGCCCGAGGCGGAGCGTCACGGCGCCCCTCCCACCAGCACTTTGTGGAGGCGGCGCAGGGCCTCGTCGCCCTGCTCCCGGCGCACCACGAGGCTCAGGTTGATCTCGTTGGCGCCCATGCTGATCATCTCCACGTTGATGTCGCCCAGGGCCGAGAGCAGGCGCGCGCCCAGGCCCGGCGTGGACTTGAGGCGCTCGCCCACGGCGGCGATGATGGCCCGGTTCTCGTTCACCTCCACCGTGGCGAAGGCCGAGAGGTCCTTGATGAGGGCCTTCAGGGGCATGTCCGCCTCCACCGTGAGGGAGACGCTCACCTCGGCGGTGGCCACCAGGTCGACGCTCACGCCGCGCCGCCCGAACACCTCGAAGAGGCGGGCCAGGAAGCCGCTCTGGGCCAGCATGCGGGAGCTGCTCACCGTGAGCACCGTCACGGGGCCGCGGCTGGCTAGGGCCGTGATGGGCCGGCCCGTGCGGACCTCGGCGGAGATGGTGGTGAAGCGGCCCTCTGGCTTCTGCGTGTGGCGCACCGTGACGGGGATGCGGGCTTCCACGGCGGGCTGGATGGTGGCCGGGTGGAGCACCTTGGCGCCGAAGGCCGCCAGCTCGGCGGCCTCCGCGAAGCTCAGCTCGGGGATGGGCAGGGCCTCGGGGACGATGCGGGGATCGCAGGTGAGCACGCCTTCCACGTCCGTCCAGATCTGGACCTCGGCCGCCCCCAGGGCCGCGCCGAAGAGTGCGGCCGAGAAGTCACTGCCGCCGCGGCCAAGGGTGGTGGTGAGGCCGTCCTCGGTGGCGCCGATGTAGCCCTGGGTGATGACGGAGCGGCCCGGCCCCACGCGGGGCTTCAGGTGGGCCTCGGCCAGGGCCCGGATGGCTTCCGGCTGCGGCGTGGCCTCGCCGAAGGTGGCGTCGGTGCGGAGCACCGTCCGGGCATCCGCCCAGGCGCCGTCCACGAAGGCCGCGAAGATCCGCGTGGACAGCCGCTCGCCGATGGAGGCGATGGCGTCCATGCTGCGGGGGCTCAGCTCGCGCAGCATGGCGACGCCGCGGAGCAGCAGCTCCAGCTCTCCGAAGAGCTCCGTCAGGTCCGCATCCAGTGCCTCGGGCACCTCCCCCGCGAAGAGGTCCTCCGCGGCCTTGCGGTGATGGGTCATCAGCTTCCGCTGCCGCTCCATGGCGCCGCCCAGGTCCCCGGCCTCCGCGGTCTTGGCGGCATCGAAGAGCCCGTTGGTGGTCTTGCCCATGGCCGAGAGCACCACCAGGGGCGATTGGGGAAGGGCCGCCTTCACGAGCGTCGCCACCTGCCGCATGCAGGCCGCGTCGGCCACGCTGCTTCCGCCGAACTTGAGGACGATCATCGGAGGTACCCCTTCGCGTGGGCGAGTTCGGCATTGAGGATGCTGCCGCCGGCCGCCCCCACTCGGGGGGGCCCCGCTCTGCGATCCCGCGCAGCGGGGAGCAGGAGGACATGCCTTGATGGCATGTCCGATCGCGGGCTGCCAGACAACACGTGCGAGGGGCGATTTGAGGAACGGGTCATCGGAGGTACCCCTTCGCGTGCGCCAGTTCGGCATTGAGGATGCTGCCGCCGGCCGCCCCTCGCTCAGTGTTGTGGCCAAGGAGCGCGAACTTCACGCCCAGGATGGGGCAGGGCCGCAGGCGGCCCACGTGGACGCTCATCCCCTCGTCCTTCTCCACGTCGCGGCGCACCTGGGGACGGTCCTCCAGGGTGTGGATGTGGATGGGCACCGCCGGCGCGGAGAAGAGCTTGAGCTGCTGGGGTTCCGGCCGCCAGGTCAGCCAGGCGTCGCGCACGGCCTCCAGGGACGGGTTGCCCTTCAGCTTCACGCTTACGGCCTCCGTGTGGCCTTCGATGACGGGCACGCGGTGGCAGAGGGCGCTCACCAGCATGGGCGCCAGCTCCACCTCCTTGCCCGTGAAGCGGCCCAGCATCTTCGGGGTCTCCTCCTCCACCTTCGGCTCCTCGTTGCGGATGAAGGGGATGACGTTGCCCAGGATGTCCAGGCTGGCCACGCCGGGATAGCCGGCGCCGCTGATGGCCTGCATGGAGGTCATCAGCACGGCCTCGATGCCGAAGGCCCGCTGCAGGGGCGCGAGCGCCATCACCAGCACCGTGGCCGTGCAGTTGGCGTTGGTGACGATCCCGCCGCTCCAGCCGTGGTGGTGGCGCTGCACGTCCAGCAGGCCCAGATGGTCCGCGTTCACCTCGGGCACCAGCAGCGGGACCTCCGGCGACATGCGGAAGGCCGCGGCGTTGGAGAACACCATGGCTCCGGCCCGGGCGAACTCGGGCTCCAGCTCCTTGGCCGGGCCCGTGTCCAGGGCGCTGAAGATCACGGGCGAGAGGGCGAACTCCGGCGTGCCCTCGGCCATGACTTGGTCGCCCAGGCCGCCGTAGGGTTCGCCGTCCAGGCGCCAGGCGCAGGCATCGCGGTAGCGCTTGCCCGCGCTGCGCTCGCTGGCGGCCAGGTGCTCCACGCGGAAGAGGGGATGGTTGGCCAGCCGGCGCACGAAGCGCTGGCCGACGACGCCAGTGGCGCCCAGGACGGTGACGGGGATTTTGGCGGTCATGGTTCAGTCTCCCAGGAAGTGCAAGGCCAATCGGTGGTTGAGCGCCACGCCCGCCTCGAGGTCGGCGAGGCTGAGGCGTTCCTCCAGCGTGTGCGCCACGCGGATGCTGCCGGGCCCCGCCAGCACCACGGTGCGGTCGGGCACCAGGGCCCGCAGGGTGGCGGCGTCGGAGCCGAAGGGCATGGGGGCCCGCTCGAAGCCGGGGATCTCGGGGTAGCGGTCCGGCGGCTCGTCCAGCGTGAGGGCCAGGGAGCCCTCGGGCGGCGCCAGGCGTCGGGCCTCGTCCACAAAGGTGCTCCCGGGCAGGGTGCGGATCATGAGCCGGGCTTCTCCCGCCGCGGGTACGGAATTGAGGGCCTCGCCCGCGCGGAGGATGCCGAGGTTCCAGACCTCCGGGCCCAGGGCCGGGTCCACGGGGCGCGGCTGGGCGCGCAGGCGCTGGAGCCAGTCCAGCAGGGGCCAGGCGGCGTCATGGCCCAGCTCGGGGCTGCCGCTGTGGGCGGCGCGGCCCGCGCAACGGAGGTGCAGGTGCTGGGCCCCGCGCTGGCCCGTGGCCAGCTTCAGGTCCGTGGGCTCGCCGTTGATGAGTACGCGCAGGTCGCGGAGCCGGTCCGCCAGACCCAGGGCCGCCGTGGCCCCGGCGCTGTCCGTCTCCTCGCCCACCACCCCCAGCCAGGCCAGGCCTTCGCGGCCCTCGACCAGAAGCGTCTTCACGGCACCGAGCTGCGCGGCGATCTGGCCCTTGGCATCGCAGGCCCCGCGGCCGTGGAAGACCTCGCCCTCCAGGCGCAGCGGCAGGTGGGGCGGCACCGTGTCCAGATGGGTAGAGAAGAGGACTTTCGGCCGGCCCCAGGTGGCCAGCACGTTGGTGCGGCCTTCGGCCACGGGCTGCTCCACCACTGCGGCGCCGAGCTCCCGGAGGAGCTCCCGCAGCTCCGGCAGACCCGCGTCCTCCTGGCCCGAGGTCGTCTCGCGCGCGCAGAGCCGCTGGAGGCTGCCGGTGAGCCAGCTTCGGAGATCAGCGGGGGTGGCGTTCATGGAAACCTCGGCGGGCCGACGGTGCCATCAGGAACGCGGGGGGAAGGATCCCACCGCCGCGCCTCAGGCCCTCCGCGCCGGGTGACCGGCACGACAGCCGCCGGGCTTTCGCCTCGACGTCCAGGGGCCGCGCCGATGAGTCGCGAACCCTTCGGCGATCCTCCCCTTTCCCACCGGGTCATCGGGTTCATCGCCCTCACCGCCGGTACTGATGGGGACCGCTCCTCCATCGGAACCTCCACCTTCCCACGCCGGGCCTCCCTTCCGCAACCCGCTAAAGGATGTCGGCCAGCAGGCCCTCGCCCCGGGGCCAGGGGCCGTGGCCCGAGGCCAGGTTCAGGTGCCCGCAGGGTCCCAGGTCCACCAGCCGGGCCCCCCAATCCGAGGCCAGGATGTGGGCCCGGGCCGGGGTCAGGAAGGGGTCGTCCGACGAGGCGGCCAGGATGCTCTGGAAGGGCAGCCGCTGACGGGGGATCGGCGCGAAGCTGCGCAGGACCGGCAGCACGTCCGGACGCTCCACATCCGAGGGGGCCGCCAGGAGGGCCCCGCGGATCTCGCGGTCATGGTCCTTCGCCCAGTGGACGATCGCCAGGCAGCCCAGCGAGTGGCCCACGAGGATGGGCGGCTCCGTGCAACCGGCGATGGCCTCGTCCAGGGCCTCCACCCAGTCCACCTTGTGGGGGAAATCCCAGTTGGGCATCTCCACCCGCTTCGCGTCCCTCAGGCTGCCCTCCCACAGGCTCTGCCAATGGCCGGGGCCCGAATTCTGGTAGCCGGGGACGATCAGGATCGCGGCCATGGATCACCGTGGAATGGCTCCATGGAACGCCCACCGGAGCCGGAGTTCAAGCCCTCCTTGGGACCCGCGCCGGCACCAGTGCGTCCGCCAGCTGGCGCACGTAGCCGCTGAGGTCCGTCACTTCCTTCACCGCCCTGGGCGTGGCCCGCAGCAGCTGGAAGTAGCCCGCATAGGCCGCGTAGGCCAGCAGGGCCCGCTGGCGCGCCTCCGTTTCCGTCAGGCCCAGCGCCAGGAAGGCTTCCGCACCGAAGGCCAGGCGGCGCTCTGTGGCGCGACGGAGGAAGGGCGCCACGCGGGGATCCTCACCGGACAGCGCCAGGGCTGCGAAGAAGAGACCGTTCTCCACGTCCTCGAAGGCCGCGAAGAGCAGGACTCGCAGGCGCCGCCGCGGGTCGGCGATGCCCCCGTAGCGGGTCACCACATCCGCGCTCTGGTCCTGCTCCCAGTCCGCCAGAGCCGCCTTGATGAGGGCGTCCCGGCTGTCGAAGTGCCAGTAGAAGCTGCCCTTCGTGACCCCCAGCCCCTGGGCCAGCGGCTCCACCGCCACGGCCGACACGCCCTCCCGGATAATGAGGGCCTGGGCCGCCTTCACCCAGGCCTCGGGGGACAGGGGTTCGGCGGAGCGGCGGGGCTTCTTGCGGGGAGCGGGCATGGCGGCCTTGACAGGTGACCGGGCCAGCTTACCATACCATACCGTATGGCAACCATACGCATGCGTATTGAACCCGGAGGCTCCATGCGACACGCACTCCTCCCCCTCCTCGCCGCGTTCTGCCTCATCGCCGGCGGCTGCGCCACGCCCGAGACCGTCCAGCGGCGCAGCAGCCTGACCGCCTACCTCGGCGCCGGGGAGGCGCCTCCACCCGGAGAGGCAGCCGAGCCAGCCCGGCTGCAATTGCCCCTCCGCCTGGGCATCGCCTTCGTGCCCAGCGAGTCCACCGAGCGCAAGGGGCACAGCGGCCTTGGCGAGGGGCCCTCTGGCCTGATGTCGCCTGATCAGGAAATGCTCCAGCAGCAGAAGGTGGCCGAGGTCTTCCAGGCCAAGCCCTGGACCGCCACCTTCAAGGTGATCCCCAGCCACTACCTCACCCGGAACGGAGGCTTCGCCGATCTGGGCCAGGTCGCCCGCACCTTCGGCGTGGAGGTCGTGGCCCTCGTGAGCGTGGACCAGGTGCAGTTCAGCAGTCCCCGGTGGTACTCCTGGACCTACTGGACCCTGGTGGGCGCCTACATGGTGAAGGGCGACAAGAACGACACCACCACCCTGGTGGACGCCGCCGTCTACCACGTGCCCTCCCGCACCTTCCTGTTCCGGGCCGGGGGCGTGGGCACGGCCAAGGGCAGCTCCACCTGGTCCGGCCGAGAAGAGGCCTTCCGCCGGCAGGCCCAGGAAAGCCTCTCCCTGGCCATGACCCAGCTCTCCACCTCCCTCGACCAGGGCGTGGCCGCCTTCAAGCAGGACCTGCTCAAGGGCGCCCGGAAGGACGTCCTCCTGGTCGACAAGGCCGGGAACCCCCTGGGCAGCCCCGGCTACGACCCCGCCCGCCATTGAAGGCCCGGCCCAGGCGCCGTCCTGACCTTCCACCCTCCTCCGGAGCCCCCATGTCCCGCCCCCTCCTCACCGCTGCCCTGGCCCTCCTGGCCCTCCTCGGCTGCAACACGCCGGAGACGCACGTGCGCCGCAGCAGCCTCATGGACTACCTCTACCCGAAGGAGAAGGCCGCCCCCCTGCCGAACCCCGCTGGGGCCCGCCTCAAGCTGCCCCTGACGCTGGGCGTGGCCTTCGTCCCCGGCGGCGCGGCCTCCTGGCGGGTCCAGAACCTCATGGCCCCGGGCCAGGAGAAGCAGCTTCTGGACGTGGTGAAGCAGAGCTTCAAGGACCGGCCCTGGATTTCGGAGATCAAGCTCGTCCCCAGCGCCTACCTCCGTCCGGGCGGCGGCTTCGAAAACATGGACCAGGTGGCGCGGATGTACGGGGTGGACGTGATGGCCCTCGTGAGCGTGGACCAGGTGCAGAACACGGATCCCCGCTGGTACAGCTTCACCTACCTCTCCATCGTGGGCGCCTACGTGCTGCCCGGCGACGCCAACGACACGAACACGCTCATCGACGCCGCCGTCTACGACGTGGCCAGCCACACCTTCCTGCTGCGCGCGCCCGGCCAGAGCCAGGTCAAGGGCAGCTCCACCTGGGCCTACCGCGAGAAGCAGCTGCGCGAGCACTCGGCGAAGGGCCTGGAGCTGGCCATGACCGATCTGGCCAAGAACCTCGACGCCGAGGTGGGCGCCTTCAAGGCCGAGGTGGCCCGGGGCGAGCGCAAGGACGTGGACGTGGTGGACCGCCAGGGTGTGTCCCTGCGCCAGAGCGGCGGTCGCAACTTCGGCGGCAGCACGAGCTGGATCGAGGTCCTGGGCGCCCTCATCCTCCTGGGCGCGGCCCTGAGGCTGCGGCGAGCCTGATGGATGCCCTCGCGCTTACCGCCGAGGCCCTGCGGGAGCCCTGGCGCCTCTGGACGGGGCACCTGGTCCACTTCGGCTGGGAGCACGCGCTGGCGAACGCTGTGGCCCTGGCCGTGCCCTGGATCCTGGCTGCCCCCCGCGACCGGCGACGGCTGGCCCTCGCGACACTCATCCTCCCGCCCCTGCTGAGCGTGCTGCTGCTGCCCTCCCTGGGCGGTGGCGAGTACCGGGGCGCCTCAGGCCTGGTCTGTGCCCTCTGGGCCCTGGTGGGCCTGCGGCTGGCCGTCCGGAACGAGTCCGCCCTTCTGGGCCTGATGCTGCTGGCGAGCCTTCTCGTCAAGCTGGCCGCCGAGACGGTCGTTGGCGGGGGGGTCTTGTTGCGCGCGGATGGCTGGTCCACCCTGCCCGCCGCCCACCTCTGGGGCTCGGGGCTGGGCCTGGCGGCGGCCCTGCCGGTCCAGGCGCGCATCCGGCTCTTCCGCCCGCGCCGAACCTGAGGCGGGGCCGGGGTACACTGGAGGCTCGGAGCGCCCCATGTCCCTCGTCATCGCCGGCAAGACCTTCAGCAACCGCCTCGTCCTCGGCACGGGCAAGTACAAGGACTTCGCCACCATGCAGGCCTGCTACCGGGCCGCGCGGGTGGAGATGGTCACCCTGGCCGTGCGCCGCTTCGATTTGAACGCCACGGGCGAGGACAACATCCTCACCTGGATCCCCAAGGACATCACCCTCCTGCCCAACACCGCCGGCTGCTACACCCGCGAGGAGGCCCTGCGCGTGGCCCGCCTGGCCCGCGAGGCCCTGAACACCCCGTGGGTGAAGCTGGAGGTCATCGGCGACCAGAAGTCGCTCTACCCTGACAACGAGGAGACCCTGGAAGCCGCGAAGATCCTCGTGAAGGAAGGCTTCACGGTGCTGCCCTACGTGAACGCCGATCCCATCCTCGCCAAGAAGCTCTGCGACGCGGGCTGCGCGGCCGTCATGCCCCTGGGCAGCGCCATCGGCTCGGGACTGGGCGTGCAGAACCCCATGACCCTGCTCCTGATCAAAGAGGTCGTGGAGGCCTACCAGCTGCCCATGATCGTGGACGCCGGCGTGGGCACGGCCTCGGACGCCACCCTGGCCATGGAGCTGGGCGCCGACGGCGTGCTGCTCAACACCGCCGTGGCCGAGGCCGGCGAGCCCACCAAGATGGCCCAGGCCATGGACCACGCCGTGCAGGCCGGCCGCCTGGCCTTCGAGAGCGGCCGCATGCCCAAGCGCCTCTACGCCAGCGCCAGCAGTCCCGTGGCGGGCGTGGTGGGCCGCTAGCGCTCCGGCCAGGCCCTCCGCAGGTCCTCCGCGAAGGTTCCCATGGCCTCGGTCAGGGGTGATTCCTTCCGCCACGCCAGCACCAGGGTGCGTCCAGGCACGGGCCGGCCGAAGGGGCGCAGAGCCAGCGGCGCGCGGCTCGCCTCCACCGGGATGCAGAGGCCGGGCAGCAGGGTGAGACCCAGCCCCGCGGCCACCATCTGCACCAGGGTGGGCAGGCTGGAGGCCCGGAAGTCGACCTCCCG
This sequence comes from Geothrix alkalitolerans, assembly GCF_022808885.1. NCBI lineage: Bacteria > Pseudomonadati > Acidobacteriota > Holophagae > Holophagales > Holophagaceae > Geothrix > Geothrix alkalitolerans. The sequence goes on from NZ_JAKZLE010000003.1 coordinate 281,493, forward strand.
CGCCCCCGCCTCCCCGCAGAAGGCCAGGGCCTGGCCCCGCAGGCAGTGGCCGTCCTCCAGCAGAAGGAGGGGCTGGCCCTCCAGGTCCCGCAGGCTCACCCGCGCCTTAAGGGCCACAGGGTGATGGAGGGGCGCCGCCAGCAGGAAGGGATCCTCCCTCAGAGGAACGCGCACCAGCTCCCCAAGATCGGTGCCTTCCGCCAGGATGGCCGCCTCCAGGCCCCCGGCGGCCAGCTCCGCCAGCAGGACGGGGGTGCGCTCCTCGCGCAGCTTCAGGCGCAGATCCGGGTGGGCGGCGGTCACGACGGGCAGCACCTCCGGCAGCAGGTAGGGCGCCACCGTGGGGATGACGCCCAGGCGCCAGGCCCCCTGGAAGGGGTCCCGCCAGGCCTCGGCGGCCGCCAGGAGGTCCTGGGCCTCCCGCAGGATGCGGCGGGCCCGGGCCACCACCGCCTCGCCCGCGGGCGTGAGGAGCACCCGGCGGTGGTCCCGCTCGAAGAGGCGCAGGCCCAGTGTGGCCTCGATCTGCTGGATCTGGGCGCTGAGGGAGGGCTGGGAGACGTGGACGCGCTCCGCGGCCCGATGGAAGCCCAGGGTGTCCGCCAGGGCCACCAGGTACTCCAGCTGCCGGAGCGAGAGGTCCGAGGGACGCACCATGGGCGGGAGCATGGCAGCCATGATCAGAAAAACCAAGAGCCAGAGCCATGTCTGATAGCCCAGCTCTATCGGACTGATCCACAAGAAGTATCGGCCCACCCGGCCACTCGGACCTATGTTGGGGACCCGATCCCGGAGGAACCATGACCAAGCTCAAAGGCACCCGCACCCACCAGAACCTGAAGGACGCCTTCGCGGGCGAATCCCAGGCCAACCGCCGCTACCTCTACTTCGCCAAGGTCGCCGACATCGAGGGCTACCCGGAGGTGGCCGGCAACTTCAAGGAGACGGCCGACGGCGAGACCGGCCACGCCCACGGGCACCTGGACTACCTGAAGGCCGTGGGCGATCCCGCCACGGACCTGCCCATTGGCGACACCGCCCTCAACCTCAAGTCCGCCATCGCGGGCGAGACCCACGAGTACACGGACATGTACCCGGGCATGGCCAAGACCGCCCGGGAGGAGGGCTTCGCCGAGATCGCCGACTGGTTCGAGACCCTGGCCAAGGCCGAGAAGAGCCACGCCGGCCGCTTCCAGAAGATGCTCGAGTCCATCAGCTGAAAGAAGAACGCGAAGGGCGCCAAGGAAGCGAAGAACGCTAAGCAGTCATTTTTGTATTCGTGGTTCTTCGCCCCATTCGCGTTCTTCGCGTTCCAGATCCTTTCGAGGTGACGCATGGCCGAGCGCTACTCGGTGGGTGACCACGACCGCCCGCACACCACGCCCGGTGAGCGCATCAGCTACCTGGCGGGAAAGAGCACGGTCTACGACCTGGCGGATCCCCGCTACTGGGACGAGGCCTTGCTGAAGGAGGAGGTGGAGCGGGCCTTTGAGATCTGCCACGGCTGCCGCATGTGCTTCAAGTACTGCGACGCCTTCCCGGGCCTCTTCGCCCTCCTCGACCAGAGGCACCACGGCGACGTTCGCGCCCTCTCGAAGGCGGAGCGCGACGGCGTCATGGACGACTGCTTCCAGTGCAAGCTCTGCGAGGTGCAGTGCCCCTACACGCCGCGGGAGGGCCACGCCTTCGCCCTGGACTTCCCCAGGCTCGTCCACCGCTACCAGGCCCAGCGCCGGAAGCGCGAAGGCGGCACCCTGCGCGACCAACTCCTGGGCGACCCGGACCTCTCCGCCAAGCTGGCCCGAGCCTCCTTCGGCCTGGCCAACACCATGAACCGGGTGGCGATCCACCGCTGGTTCATGGAGAAGACGCTGGGCATCCACCGGGAGGCCCACCTGCCGGACTTCGCCTCCGCCACCTTCGAGGCCTGGGCCGAGAAGAGCGGCCGCATCCAGACCGAACCCGGCGCCGAGGCCGTGCTCTTCCAGACCTGCATCGTGCAGAACAACGAGCCCCAGCTCGGCAAGGACACCCTGGAGGTGCTGGAGAAGAACGGCTGCCGGGCGGGCTGCGTGAAGGGCCTCCAGTGCTGCGGCATGCCCGCCTGGGAGCACGGTGACCTGGACAGCCTGAGACGGCAGGCCCGCGCCAACCTGGACGCCCTCATGCCCCACGTGGAGGCGGGCTCGCTGGTGCTGGCCATCAACCCCACCTGCGCCATGATGCTGCGCCAGGAGTACCCGGAGCTGCTGGAGGGCGCGGATCGCGAGCGCGCGAAGAAGCTGGCCGCCGCCGTGCGGGATCCCGCGGAGTTCCTCTGGTCCATCCGCAACGAGCCCCGGGCGAACTGGAGCTTCGAATCCAGCCCCGGCCCCATCGCCTACCACGCCCCCTGCCACCTGCGCGCCCAGCGGGTGGGGTTCAAGGGCCGCGACCTGCTGAAGAAGATCCCCGGCGTCTCCATCGTCTCTGTCATGGAATGCTGCGGCCACGACGGCACCTACGCCATGCGCGCCGAAACCTACGAGGCCAGCCGGCGCGTGGGCCAGAAGGCCTTCGCGGGCATGAAGGGCGCGGAGGAGGCCGAGGTCTGGGCCACGGAGTGCCCCCTGGCGGGCATGCAGTTCGAACAGCACGCCGGGCGGCGGGCCCTGCATCCCATGACGATCCTGGCCCGGGCCTACCGCAAGGACGGCTTCCCGAACCCCGTGGGTCCGGAGGCGCCATGACAGCGAAAGTCGAGCGCGCCGAGATCCTGGACTTCCTCACCTACGCGGACCGGAGGGACGCCATCCGGGCTTCCGCCATGGCCGCCAAGGACCTGCGCCGGGTCCACCTGGGCGAGCACCTCACCCTGCTCTTCGAGAACCGGGAGACCATCCGCTACCAGATCCAGGAGATGGTCCGCGCCGAGCAGATGGTGCGCGAGTCGGACATCCGGCACGAGCTGGACACCTACAACGCAGTTCTCGGCGGCGAGGGAGAGCTGGGCTGCACCCTGCTCATCGAGATCCCCGATGCCGCCCTGCGCCCCGTGCTCCTCCGCCGCTGGCGGGGCCTCCCGGGCCACCTGCACCTGACCTTCACAGACGGAAGCCGCGAGTCGGCCCGCTTCGATGCGGCCCAGATGGACGAGGCGCGCCTCTCCTCCGTCCAGTTCCTCCTCTTTCCCGTGGGCGACCGCATTCCCGCGGGCCTGGTGGTGGATCTGCCGGAGCTCGCGGTCGGCACCTCCCTCAGCCCTGCCACCCAGCGGGCCCTGTTGGAGGACCTGGGTCGACCCCCGGCGGAGGCATAATGCCTCCATGCCCGACCTCGACCTTGCCCCCCTGGAGTGCCGCGTCCTCGGCTGCCTGCTGGAGAAGCAGCTCAGCACCCCGGATGCCTACCCGCTTTCGCTGAACGCCCTGGTGAACGCCTGCAACCAGTCCAGCAACCGGGAGCCCGTGCTGGCGGCGTCGGAGGTCGAGGTTCAGGCGGCGGTGGATGCGCTCATGGCCCGGGGTTTGGCGGAAACCTGGCCGGGCCGGGTGACGAAGTTCGCCCACACGGCCAAGCCCACCTGGAACCTCTCCGTGCAGGAGGCGGCCCTGCTGGCGGAGCTGCTGTTGCGGGGCCCGCAGACGCCCGGCGAGCTGCGCACGAACACGAGGCGCATGTACACCTTCCCGGACCTGGCAGAGCTGGAGGGCTGCCTCGCGGCCCTGATGGAGGCCGAGCCCCCCCTGGCCGTGCGCCTGACCCGGGCCCCGGGCGCGCGGGAGGCGAGGGTGGCGCACCTGCTCGCGGGACCCGTGGCGACCGAGGCCGCTCCCGCCAGGCCCGCCGTTCCAGCTGCGCCCGGCCGCATAGAGCAACTTGAGACCGAGGTCGCCTCCCTGCGCGAAGAGCTCACGGTCCTGCGCCAGGCCTTCGAAGCCTTCAGGGCCCAGTTTTAGGGCCGGACAGGCCCTAAAGATCCCCGTAGGCCACATTCAGGGCCCGGAGGCCGGCCACCAGGTCGCCCCGGCGGGCGGGATCCACCTGGAGCACCAGGTGGAAGGGCTGGGGGGCCAGGTCCTCGGCGACGTCGGCCAGGACGGCCATCAGCGTGACCCCGTCCTCAGGCGAGGCGTCCTGAAGGAGCTGGTCCGCCTCCAGCACCAGGAAGGCGCCGCCCTCGGGCAGGTCCGAGAGGCAGTCCCGCAGGCTGTCCCAGGTGCCGCCGAAGTGGGGCGGGAACTGGGCCGCGGCGGCCCATTCGTCCAGGAGCCCCGCCCGGGTCCGCATGCGGTCGCCCCGCAGCCAGCGGAGCAACCGGCCGGTCTCCGCGGGCGCAGCATCCACCAGGGCGGAGGCGGACCCGGACCACACGTGCACGCGGGGCCGCTGGGTCGAAGCCAGAAAGGACCAGTCCAGGCGGCCAGCCATCACTTCACCTCGGTGAAGGTGCGGTAGTGGTCCGCCGTGTACCAGGCCCGGCCGTCGCTGCCGGTCACCAGGCGCTCGGCGCCGCGGTTGCGCCCCTCGGCCTTCGGATGCACGTCCCACTCGCGGTACTCGATGCGCTTGCGGCGGGCGTCGTAGCGAGGCAGCACGCCTTCGTAGTTCCCGAAGACCCGCCCCCCGATGAACCCGGGTGCGGCGTAGCCGTGCTGGCGGACGTAGGCCAGGGTCTCCCGGGCCGCCGCGGGAATCATGTCGTTCGGCGGGGCCTGACGCACCTGGGCCGGGGGCTGCGCCGCTGGCTGGGCTGGGGGCGCCGCCCCGGGGCCGCAGGCCAGCGGGGCCATCAGGGCGGCCAGGAGCGCCAAGCCACCGGCCAGGTGTGCGAGGGTCCTCCGCCAGCGGGTCATGGGGACTCCGGAAAGGATTTCCAGTCTACTCCGGCTCTTCCGAACCGATCAGACCTTGGAGGACCCGGCCTCCAGGACGCCGCCGTGCCGCTTGTCCGCCCGAAGCAGAAGGAAGGCGAAGACCAGCCCTGCCAGGCCGAGCCCCGCGAACATGATCTGGGTGGAGGTGTAGGTTCCCGTCACGTCCCGCAGCTTGCCGTTGAGGTAGGGGAACAGGGCCAGCCCCAGGTTCTGGATGGCCGTCATCAGGCCGAAGGCCGTGCCCACCCGGTTCTCCTCCACCACCAGGGGCACGGAAGGCCACATGGCGGCGGGCACCAGCACGAAAGCCGCGCCCAGCATCACCATCATCGGGATGGGATTCCAATGGGTGATGCCCATCAGGAGGTGGGCCGGGATCATCAGCAGGGAGCCCACCACCATCAGGGAGGCGCGCCGGCCCAGGCGATCCACCAGGTCCCCCGCGAAGGGCGCGAAGAACATGGAGGCGGCGATGGCGATGCTCGTGATCCCAGGGGCGGTGCTGAACATGTGGGTGAAATTGTAGAAGACCCGGGTCAGGAACCCGCCGTTCGAGGCGCTGACCAGGGGGATCCCCCACTTGTCGTGGAACATGTCCGTGGAGAGGGCGGTGAACGGGAAGATGGCGCTGTAGAAGGTCACGCAGAGCAGCACCACGAACCAGTAGGACGAGGTGAACTTCTTGAGGTCCGAGAAGACGATCTTGTCGCCCGCGCCGGCTTTCGGCAGGGACAGCTCGCGTTCCCCATGCCGGTCCATGGCGATGAAGACCAGGTTGCAGACCACGGAGAAGAGGCAGAGCAGGGCCGCAGCCCAGAGGGCGGTGCGGAAGCTGTGGAAGTGGTCCGCGATGAGCTCCTCGGTGTTGAAGGAGAACAGCGTACCCACGCGGCTGAGCGTCAAGGCAATCCCGAAGGCCATGGCCATCTCCTTGCCCTTGAACCAGCGGCTGATGATGGCACTCTGGACCACGATGAGGGATTCCGAGCCGGCGCCGAAGATCAGACGTCCGAAGATGAGCATCCACTTGCCCTTCGCCACCGCCACGATGACCGCGCCCAGGAAGACGAGGGTGCTGAACAGCAGGCTGGCCTTGCGGGGCCCCAGCTTGTCGTAGAGCATGCCGCCGAAGAACACGATGGCGATGGCGGCCACGGAATAGGCCGTGTAGAGGTTGCCGATGGTGCTCCGGTCGAGGTTCAACTCCCGCATCAGCGTGGTCTCGAGGGCCCCGATGCTGTCGTAGGCGAAGTAGCTCCCCAGCACCAGCAGGCTGATGAAGATCAGGATCGTGAACCGGTAGAGCCGGGTGCTCGGATGGAAGGCACCGGGAATCGCGGAGGTCATCGTGGGGTCCTCAGGTGGGCCAGGGCGTCAGCGGAAACTAAAGGGGGAAAGCGGAGTGGCTCGATCCCCGATGGTGACAGGGGCCTCCCCAAACCTCGCAAATAGAATTGATTCTCATAAAAATTCATAACTCTTAACAGGGATGATTTGCCTTCTGCCGCCTAGGATTCATCCACGCACCTCAGTCCTTGTCATCCCCATCCACCCATCTGGAGCTTAGACTCCCTGGAGGTCATCATGCCATCCCGTCTCACCCTACGTCTTGCCGCCGCCGCCCTTCTGGTGGTCCCGGCCTTCGCCGCCCGTCCCGTGGACAGCCCCCTCGCCAACGAGGCGGCCCGCCACCTGGACGCCCGCGTCTTCCAGCTGGGCCTGGACCGGAATGCCGGCTTCGCCACCAAGAACGTCTTCGAGGAGGCCACCGGCGAGGCCCACGTCCGCATGAACCAGTTCTACAAGGGCGTGCGCGTGTTCGAGGGCGAGACCATCGTCCACATGAAGGGCGGCGCCGTCACGGGCCGCACGGACGCCCTGGTCCGCGGCCTCAACCTGAACGTCACGCCCACCCTCGGCGCCTCCGAGGCCATGGCCGTGGCCCACCAGTCCCTGGCCCCCAAGGGCGCCTACGCCCACACGCCCACCTCCGAGTTGGTGGTGGTGAACGTCGGCCAGCCCACCCTGGCCTACCACATCCACACGGAGCTGGAGAACGGCGCCGAGGAAACCCGCCACACCGACTTCCTCGTGGACGCCCACAGCGGCGCCATCCTGGAGCAGTGGAGCACCCTGCACACCGCCGCCGCCAACGGCACCGGCAACAGCCAGTACTCCGGCACGGTGGCCCTGAACACCAACAGCCTGGCCAGCGGCTACGAGCTGCGGGACACGGTCCGCGGCATGAACTTCGACACCCGCGACCTGAACCACGCCACCACCGGCAACGGCACCACCTACACCGACGCCGACAACACCTGGGGCGACGGCGCCAACTACGTTTCCGGCGCCAGCACCACCTCCGCCAACGGCCAGACGGCCGCCGTGGACGCGCACTACGGCGTGGGCCTCACCTACGACTTCTACAAGAACATCTTCGGCCGCAACGGCATCGACGGGAACGGCACCGCCACCTACAGCCGCGTGCACTACAGCAGCGCCTACGACAACGCCTTCTGGTCCGACAGCTGCTTCTGCATGACCTACGGCGACGGCTCCTCCTTCAAGTCCCTCGAGTCCATCGACGTGGCCGGCCACGAGATGAGCCACGGCGTCTGCGCCCGCACCGCCAACCTCACCTACCGCGGCGAGTCCGGCGGCCTGAACGAAGCCAACTCGGACATCTTCGGCACCATGGTCGAGTTCATGGCCCACGGGGGCGGCACCACCACCGTGCCCAACTACAGCAACATCACCTCCACCATCAACGTCTACTGGACCGGCACCACCACCCCCACGCCTTCCACCAGCAAGGCCGTGCCCGCCGCCAACTACTACATCGGCGAGCAGCTGGCCACCGCCAGCTACTACCGGCCCCTGCGCTTCATGCACAAGCCCAGCCTGGACGGCAAGAGCCCCGACGCCTGGTCCAAGTCCCTCGGCCGCCTGGACGTCCACTACAGCTCCGGCGTCGCGAACCACTTCTTCTTCCTCCTGGCCCACGGCAGCCAGATCGACACCTTCTCCGACGGCATCCAGTCCCCCATGGCGAACGGCGTCACCAGCATCGCCGGCATCGGGAACGACAAGGCCTCCCGCATCTGGTATCGCGCCCTCACGGTCTACATGACCAGCAGCACCAACTACGCCGGTGCCCGCACCGCCACCCTGAGCGCCGCCGCCGACCTCTACGGCGCCGCCTCCGTGGAATACAACACCGTGAACACCGCCTGGAAGGCCGTCAACGTCCTCTAGGACCACGGCTCCATCCCCCGCAGCGCCCCGGGTTCCCGGGGCGCTGTTCGTTCCGGGCGGCTTCCCTCGCGGAAGCCCCTGCCTGATAGTGGTGCTTGATGACCGTCACCACCCGGCGCACCTGCCCCAGCTGCCAGACCCGCCTCTCCCCCCTCGCGGCGGAGTGTCCGGAGTGCGGCCTGGCCCTGGCGCCGCCGCGGCGGGGGCGCCCCATGCTCTTCCAGGCCTCGGCCCTGGCGCAGGTGCCCCTCGAAGCCTCCCCCCGGGCCCTGACCGCCCCCGCCCTGGGCCGGGTGCCGGAAGTGGCGGTGGAGGTGGCCCCCGAGGAACTGCAGCGAACCGACGCCGGCGATCCCCTCCCCACCCCCGGGTTCCACCCCCAGGCCGTCCTCGGGATCCAGGATCCCAGCTCCAGCTTCTGGCCCCTGGTGAAGGTAGAGGCCGCCGAGGCGCTCCTGCTCGTCCTCGTCCAGGGCCTGACCCTGGTCTTCCCGGCCTGGGCCCTGGGCATCTCCCCCCTGCGGCTTCTCGCCGGGGCCTGGCCCTTCGTGGTGCCCTATCTGTTCGCGACGTCCTGGATCCTCTTCATGGCGCCCCTGGTGCTCACGGGCCAGTCTCCGCTCATGGCCCCCTTCGGCGTGACCCTGCCCGAGAACGCTCCGGAGCGGCGCATCACCTTCTCGCTCGTGCATCTCATCTCGGTGGCCTGCTTCCCCCTCAGCTTCCTCTGCATGGTGCTGAGCCCCCGGCACCAGACCCTGGGGGAGCTGCTCAGCGGCCAGGAGCTGTTGACGCGCCCCACGGGCCGAATGCGCTGAAGGGCGCTCCCTTCCTGCTTGGGGCCTACTCGGGCAGGTGCATGGGCACGGACGTGACGATCACGCCGGGCTTCACGAGCAGGGCGGCCTTGATGCGCAGGGCGCTCTGGTTGTGCAGGAACTGCTGCCACCACTTGGGGGCGATGAACTCCGGCAGGATGACCGTGAGGACCAGCTCGGGCTCCGCGAGCCGGATGCGGTCCACCTCCGCCAGGATCGGCTCCACGACCTTGCGGTAGGGGCTCGGGATGCAGCGCAGGGGCACGCCCATGCCATAGATGGTCCAATCCGCCCGCAGCTTCTCCATGGCCCTGCTCTCCCGGACGCCGTCGGAGCCCAGGTCCACCGTGAGGGCCTCCACGCGGTCCCCGGCGACGTGGCGGCCGTAGAGCAGGGACTGCACCACCCCCCGGTGGATGCTGTTCACCAGCACCAGGGCATGGTGCTTGGTGGGCAGGGTGGCGTCCGTCCGGCTGGCGGCCAGCTTGCCCTTCACGCCGACATAGTGGCGGCGGATGTTGAAGTGCACCACCACCAGGGCCGGCACCAGCAGGATCACGATCCAGGCCCCGTGGATGAACTTGGTGACGGCGATGTCCAGCAGCACCACGAAGGCGGTGATGGCCCCCAGGCCGTTGATGGCCGCCTTCAGGTGCCAGTGGCGGCCCCGGACCTTGCGCCAGTGGGCCACCATGCCCGTCTGGCTGATGGTGAAGCCCATGAACACGCCCGCGGCGTAGAGGGGCAGCAGGATGTCCGTGTTGGCATGGAAGAGCCAGACCAGCACCCCCGAGAAGAAGAAGAGGATGAGGATGCCGTTGGAGAACACCAGGCGGTCGCCTTGGCTCGCGAACTGGCGGGGCAGGAACCCGTCCCGGGCCTGGAGCGCCGCCAGGCGGGGGAAATCCGCGAAGGCCGTGTTGGCCGCCACCACCAGGATCGCGAAGGTGAATCCCTGGACCACGTAGTAGACCAGCTTCGGCAACCCGTGGCTCACATCGCCCAGGATGGCCTTGTTCAGCTTGGACAGCAGCGTCTCGGCCACCACCGAGGGATCCGCGCTGTGCTGGTAGGTCACGCCAAACCGGTGGGCCAGGAGCGTGATCCCCAGGAACATGACCGCCAGCAGCCCCACCATCCACAGCATGGTCTTGGCGGCATTGGGGCCGGCGGGGTCCCTGAAGGCCGTCGTGCCGTTGCTGATGGCCTCGACGCCGGTCAGGGCCGTGCATCCGGCGCTGTAGGCCCGCATGAACACCCAGGCCATGGTGAGGCCCGCCAGGTGCGTGCCCTGCTCCACGGCCGCCTGCGCCTGGACCGGCGAAGGCCCGCCCGCGATCACCAGCCTCAGCGTCCCGTAGCCGAGCACCACGAGGATGCTGATGACGAAGCCGTAGGTGGGGATGGCGAACAGGCCGCCGCTCTCCTTGACCCCGCGAAGGTTCATGAGGGCGATGAAGCCGATGGCCGCCAGGGTCAGGGAGACGTTGTGCCCCTCCAGGGCCGGAAGGGCCGCCGTGATGGCCGCCACGCCCGAGGACACGGACACGGCCACCGTCAGGATGTAGTCCAGGAGCAGGGACGCACCGGCGGTCAGGGCGGCGAGGTCGCCCAGGTTCTCCATGGCGACGATGTAGGCGCCGCCGCCGCCGGGATAGGCCAGGATGGTCTGCCGGTAGCTGACGGCCAGGATGGCCAGCAGGGCCACGATGCCCAGGGCCACCGGGATGGACCAGCCGAACAGGGCATAGCCCGCGGCTCCGGCCAGGGCCCCGGCTCCGAGGGCATGGCCCACCGTGCTGGACAGGGAGGCCATGATCTCCTGGGTGGCATAGGCCACCGAAGACAGGGCGTCGGAACTGAACACCGCCAGGGCGACAGGATTGCTGATCTTGGTGTGCTGCGTCTCTTCGCTGGAGAGCCGACGTCCCAGCAGGATCCGCCTCAAGCTCTGCATCCGTGTCTCCCGGACAGAACGCTACTCCAGTATGGGCTCCAGGTGGTAGGGGATCGAGATCACCACGGTCTTGGGCTTCATGAGCAGGGTGCCCTTGATGCGCCAGGCGGTCTGGTTGTGCAGGAGGTTGGCCCACCAGTGGCCTGTGACGAATTCCGGCAGGATCACGGTGATGGTGTACTCCGGCTCCACGCGGCGCATGCGGTCCAGCTCCTCCACGATGGGCTCCACGATCTTGCGGTAGGGGCTGCGGATGGACCGGAGGGGGATGCCCTCGCAGTACCGCGGCCAGTCGGACCGCAGCTTCTCCAGGGCGGCGCTGTCGCGGCCGTGCTCATCGGGGAAGTCCACGGTGAGGGCCTCGACTTCGCCGTGATCCGCGATGACCTTGGCGTAGTTCAGGGACTGCACCACGCCGGAGTGGATGCCGGAGACGAGCACCACCACGCGGTTCTTGCGGGGTGTGATGAAGTCCGCTCGGCTGCCGGCCAGGATGGACTTCACGCGGATGTAGTGCCGGTGGATGTTGAAGAAGGTCATCACCATGAGGGGCAGGACCAGCACCACCACCCAGGCCCCATGAGTGAACTTGGTCAGGATGATCACCGTCATGACGACCAGGGTGGTGAGGCCCCCGGCGCCGTTGATGAGCGACTTGAAGACCCACCGGCGGCCGCGGAGCTTCAGCCAGTGCCGGACCATGCCCATCTGGGACAGCGTGAACCCCAGGAAGACGCCCACGGCGTAGAGCGGCAGCAGGTGGTGCTCACGGGCGTTGAAGATCCACAGGAGGACGCCCGAGAGGAAGGACAATATGAAGATGCCGTTGGAGAACACGAGGCGATCGCCCTGGCTGGAGAACTGGCGGGGCAGGAAGCCGTCGCGGGCCATCATGGCCGCCAGGCGCGGGAAGTCCGCATAGGCCGTGTTGGCTGCTAGGCAGAGGATCAGCATGGTGAAGGCCTGCATAAGCAGGTAGGTGACGTGAGGAAGCCCCGGGCCGTTCCCCAGGATCCGGTGCTCCAGCATGGACAGCAGCGATTCGCCCTCGCCGGTGTACATGATGCCGAAGTGGTTGGACAACCAGGTGATGCCCAGGAACATGGCGCCGAGCATCAGCACCATGGCGATCATGGTCTTGCCCGCGTTCCGCGCCGTGGGCTCCCGGAAGGCCGATACCCCGTTGGAGATGGCCTCCACGCCCGTGAGGGCCGTGCAGCCGGCGGCATAGGCCTTCATGAACACCCAGATGGCGATCCAGCCCGGCAGGGGCGGCGCCACCACCGCGTGATGTTCCCCCGCGGCCACGCCTCCCGCGAAGTAGCGCCAGAACCCGAGCCCGATGATCGCGAACATCGAGATCACGAACCCGTAGGTCGGAACGGAGAACACCGCCCCGCTCTCCTTCACCCCCCGCAGGTTCATCAGCCCGATGAAGGCCACCACCGCCAGGGCGAGGGCCACCCGGTGGGTGTCCGCCCCGGGAAAGGCGCTGGTGATGGCGGTGACGCCGGCAGAGACGCTCACCGCCACCGTCAGCACGTAGTCCACCAGCAGGGAGGCGCCCGCCACCTGGGCCGGCAGCTCGCCCAGGTTCTCCTTGGCCACGATGTAGGCGCCGCCGCCGCTGGGGTAGGCGAAGATGGTCTGCCGGTAGCTGATGGTGAGGATGGTCAGCAGCAGCACGATGCCCACGGCCACGGGCCAGGACCAGGACAGCACCGCCGGCCCGAAGGCCGCCATGGCCATGTAGGGGCCCAGGGCGGCCATGATTTCGCCGGTGGCATAGGCCACGGAGGAGAGCGCGTCGGAGCTGAACACCGCCAGGGCGACGGGGTTGCTGATGCGGGCCTCGTGGCTTTCCTCGCTGGCGAGGCGGCGGCCCAGCAGGAGGCGTCGGACATTGGCCATGTTCAAGGCTCCTGGTTCAGCGGGCCATCAGCCAGAGGCCGGAGAGGGTGGCCGCGAGTCCCACCAGCTTGGAGGGCTGGAGCTGCTCGCGGAAGAGGAGGAAGGCCATCAGGGCCACGAGGATGAAGTTCGCATTCATGATGCCCACGCCCACGGCGGCCTTGGCGCCCCGAAAGAAGCTTTCGTTCACGGCGATCAGGGCCGCCGCGGTGGCGATCCCGGCCACCAGGGCCCAGGCCTTGGCTCCGGCGGGCTCACCAGGGCGCCCGCGCCACAGCCAGTAGGCCAGCGCCAGGGGCACCTCGCCGGCCACCACCCAGAAGAGCACCGCCGCTGGGGGCAGCCCGTGGTGACCCGCGGCCTTCATGCCCAGGTTGCCCAGGCCCATGAGGACCATCGCCGCCATTGCCCAACCCAACCACGCCATACCCGGCACACCCCAAAGGAACCCATTATGGGGGCAGGCGCAGGCTGTGGGGACAAGGGTTGACGGACGCCACAGGCGTCGGGGTCCTTCCGCCCGGGGGCGGACGGGTTGGAGATTCCGGTCCGCTACGAGAAACTGGAGGTTCGCAAGGAGGGCGGATGCCCCGATTCTCGAAGCGCGTGGGCCGCGAAGTGCTCGAAGGACACCCCCGCCTCCCCGAGTGGATCACCAAGGAGCGGGTGAAGCTGGGCGACCTCCACGGCATGAAGGCGGGCCTGCGGGATTCGCACCTGCACACCGTCTGCGAGGAGGCCCGCTGCCCCAACCGGACCCACTGCTTCACCCATGGCACCGCCACCTTCCTCCTCATGGGCGAGGTCTGCACCCGCGCCTGCGGCTTCTGCAGCATCCAGAGCGGCAAGCCGAGGGCCCTGGACCCCCACGAACCCGCCGAGACGGCCGAGCGCGTGGCCGCGCTCGGCCTGCGCTTCGCCGTGCTGACCTCCGTGAACCGGGACGACCTGCCGGATGGCGGCGCCGCCCACTTCGCCGAGACCGTGCTGGCCATCAAGCGCCGCAACCCCGGCGTGGGCGTGGAGGTGCTGGTGCCGGACTTCCTGGGTGATCTCGACGCCGTGGCCCGGGTGGTGGCCGCGGGCCCCGCCGTCTTCAACCACAACACGGAGACCGTGCCCAGCCTCTACCCCGAAGTCCGGCCCGCGGGGCGCTTCGAGCGCAGCCTCCGCGTGCTGGCGCACGCCAAGGAGATGGGAAGAGCCCTGTACGGTGAGGCCTTCCGCACCAAAAGCGGCCTCATGCTCGGCCTGGGCGAGACCGAATCCGAGCTGATGACCACCCTCGAGGCCCTGGCCGCCCATGGCGTCAACATCCTCACCCTGGGCCAGTACCTGCGCCCCACCCGCCACCAGCTGCCCGTGAAGCGCTACGTGCATCCGGACGAGTTCGCCGCCCTGGGCGCCAAGGCCAAGGCCTTCGGCTTCCAGACCGTCTACGCCGGACCCCTCGTGCGCTCCAGCTTCAACGCCCACGAAGTCGCAGGCATGGAAGGCATCAGCATCGCCTGAGGCTTGCTTCAGCGCGGGATTTCAGGCTCAGTCCCGCCGCGGATCCACCACGATGGCCACGGGCTCGGCAGGGCAGGCGAAGACGCAGAGGCCGCAGCCCGTGCAGACCTCCGCCTCCACCACGGGATGGCCCACGGCCTCACCCTCGGCCGGCGGGGCGATGCGGATGGCCTCCTCCGGGTAGGGGCAGCGGTCCACGCACACGCGGCAGGCGCGGGGCTCCCGGTCCACGTCGCCCCAGGTGGCGCAGAGGCTCGGCTTCACGCGGGCCGTGCCCATGCGGACAGCCTTCGGTCCCTCGATCACCGTGCCGTCCCGGAGGGTCCGCGTGGGCCAGACCAGGGCCTCGTCGTCGCATTCGGCCACGCAGGGCAGCGTGGTGCAGAGGAAGCAGGGGATGCTGCGCGGGTCGAGGTAGGGCGTCTTCAGGCCCAGGCCCGCGTTGGGGCCCGCCTTGAGGATGGCGTTCTCGGGACAGGCCCGCATGCACTTGTCGCAGCGGGTGCACTTGGTGAGGAACTCCAGCTCGTCCAGGGCCCCGGGGGGGCGCAGCAGCTTGGGCCCAAGGTTCGTCACCGCCTCCTCGACCCTATTGGCCACGAAGCCGGCGAACAAAGTGCCGAGGGACTTGAAGAAGTCGCCTCGTTCCTGGGGTTCGTCCAGCTTCTTCGCCATCGCCGCCTCAGTCCATGAGTCCCAGTACCCGCATGGTGGGCCGCAGGGTCCCCCAGAGCACGGGATCGAAGCCCAGGGTGAGAACGGCAGCCTTCCCGTCCCCCGCGAGGTCCAGGTGGGCCAGGAGCTCCGCACTCACGGCCACATCGCGGGAGCTGGGCGCCGCGTCCACCCAGGCCACGCCGGCCGGAGCCGCCTTCTTCGCCAGGGACTGCCCCTCCGCGGCGCGAATCTGAAGGACCAGGAGGTCCCCGTGGAACGAGGGCACGCGGATCTCCATGAGCCGGCCCTTGCCCGCGACGGGAGGGACCGGCACCACCTCGAAGGCCTGGCGGTAGCCCAGCTTGGCGAGGTCCGGATCCTCGCCGTTGAGGACGGCCAGGGTCTGCTCCACAAGACCATCCAGACCCCGATCGCCCATCCAGGCCACGGACCGCAGGTGGGTGCCGCCCACATCGCCGATGCCCTCCAGCAGAGACGGCAGAAGCGCCAACACCTGCTCCAGGGCCGGGCGCCCCCGGAGGGACTTCACCCCCTGGGGCCACCGTCCCGCCAGGGGCACGGGGTCGACCCGGGCCTCGGGCTCGGCCCGCAGGTCCAGGATGCGCCCCGGGAATCCCTCCAGGAACAAGGGCTCGGGTGTGTCGGCGAGGATCACCGCGTCCAGGCCCTCCAGCAGCACGGGATCGGGGGCGAAGACCACCAGGTCCCCCTCCTCCTCCGCCAGGGTGAGCGGACCGATGGACAGGGGCACCACCGAGGCATCCTGCGCCTCCAGCGCATTCACGAGTTCGCGACCCAGCAGTGTCTGGGCGCCGATGACGGCGAGCTTCAGCATGTCGTACCTTTCGATGTCGGTGTCAGACGCGGACGGCGGCCTCGTCGGCCGGAGCGTGATCCTTCAGGGCGGCGGCCACCGGGCCCGCCAGGAAGATCCGCACCTGGTCGCCGGCCCGGCCCGTGAAGCGGCCGGCATCCAGCAGAGCGGCCAGCTCGGCCTCGGTCATGGCCCAGGCGGGATCCGCCGCCAGGAGCTTCAGCAGCTCGTTGGGACGGCCCTCGGCCTTGATGCGGCGGCCGGCCTCCAGGGCGGCCACACGGAAGCGCTCGTGCAGGTCCTGGCGGTCGCCGCCCCGCTTCACGGCCTCCATGAGCAGCACCTCGGCGGCCATGAAGGGCAGCTCCTGGGCCAGGCGGCTTTCGATCATCTTCGGGTAGACCACGAGGCCCGAGGCCACGTTGCGGAAGAGCACGAGGATGGCGTCCGCCGCCAGCAGGCCCTGGCTGATGGTGAGGCGCCGGTGGGCGCTGTCGTCCAGGGTGCGCTCCATCCACTGGCTGGCGCTGGTCTGGTAGCTGGAGGGCATGAGGCCCAGCACGAAGCGGGCGAGGCTGTTGATCCGCTCGGACCGCATGGGGTTGCGCTTGTAGGGCATGGCGGAAGATCCGATCTGCTTCGACTCGAAGGGCTCTTCCACCTCTTTAAGGTGCTGGAGCAGGCGCAGGTCGCAGGCGAACTTCGAGGCGGAGGCCGCGATGCCGCAGAGCACCTGGCCGATGCGGTCCTCCAGCTTGCGGGTGGCGGTCTGCCCGCTGACGGGGATCGCCGGGAAGCCCACCTTTCCACAGAAGCGCTGTTCCAGGGCTTCGACCTTGTCGCCGTCGCCCTCGAACAGCTCGAGGAAGCTGGCCTGGGTGCCCGTGGTGCCCTTCACGCCGCGCACGGGCGTGGTGCGGATGAGGTGGTCCAGGTCCTCCAGGTCCAGCAGCAGGTCCTGGATCCAGAGGCTGGCGCGCTTGCCCACGGTGGTGGGCTGGGCGGGCTGGAAGTGGGTGAAGCCCAGCGTCGGCTGGTCCTTCCATTGGCCCGCGAAGGTGGCCAGCGAGGCGATCACGTCCTGGAGGCGGCGACGCAGCAGGGCCAGGGCCTCCTGCACGATGAGCAGGTCGCCGTTGTCCGTCACGAAGCAGCTGGTGGCGCCCAGGTGGATGATGGGCCGGGCGCCGGGCGCCTGCTCGCCCCAGGCGTGAATGGCGGCCATCACGTCGTGGCGCAGGGCGGACTCATGCCTCGCGATGGCGTCCAGGTCCACCTCGTCCTGGGTGGCCCTCAGCTCGGCAATCTGGGCCGCCGTGACCGGAAGGCCCAGCTCGGACTCGGCCTCCGCCAGGGCGATCCACAGCCGCCGCCACACCCGCTGGCGGTAGAGGGGCGAGAGCAGGCGCACCATGGCCTTGCTCGCGTAGCGGCTGGCCAGGGGATGCTCGAAACGCTCCAGGTCGGATCCGTCGTGGGGCGGGAGGAAGGGCATGGGAACTCCGGCCTTCCAGTGTCTCACAGGCTCCGACCTGTGATTCCGCTCACGAAGAGGCTTCCATGCCCTGCTCGAAGCGCGGCTAGGATAGGGCATCACCCTGGAGCCTCCGCCATGTACGAAGTGATCCGAACCTCCGATCCCGCTGTGTTCCAGGCCCTGGAGCTGGAGGTGCAGCGCCAGCGGCATCACCTTGAGCTCATCGCGTCGGAGAACTACGCCTCCCGCGCGGTCATGCAGACCATGGGATCGCACTTCACCAACAAGTACGCGGAGGGCTACCCGGGCAAGCGCTACTACGGCGGCTGCAGCCAGGTGGACATCGTGGAGAACCTGGCCCGCGACCGCGCCAAGCAGATCTTCGGGGCCGAGCACGCCAACGTGCAGCCCCACAGCGGCGCCCAGGCCAACATGGCGGTCTACCTCGCAGCCCTGAAGCCCGGCGACACGGTGATGGGCCTCGACCTGGCCCACGGCGGCCACCTCACCCACGGTCATCCGCTGAACAGCTCCGGCATCCTCTACAAGTTCGTGCCCTACCACGTGCGCCAGGAGGACGAGCGCGTGGACATGGACGAGGTGCGCGCCCTGGCCAAGCAGCACAACCCCAAGATGATCGTGGTGGGGGCCTCGGCCTACAGCCGCACCTGGAACTTCCCCCTCTTCCGGGAGATCTGCGACGAGGTCGGCGCCATGCTCATGGTGGACATGGCCCACATCGCCGGGCTGGTGGCCACGGGACATCACCCCAATCCCGTGCCGCATGCGGATTTCGTCACCACCACCACCCACAAGACCCTGCGCGGCCCCCGCGGCGGCATGATTCTCTGTAAATCCCAATATGCCAAAGATTTGGATCGGGCCGTCTTCCCCGGTGTCCAGGGCGGTCCCCTCATGCACGTCATCGCCGCCAAGGCTGTGGCCCTTCACGAGATCATGCAGCCCGAGTTCAAGGCCTACAGCGGCCAGGTGATCCGGAACGCCCACGCCCTGGCCAAGGGCCTGCAGGAGCGCGGCTGGCGCATCGTCAGCGGCGGCACGGACAACCACCTCTTCCTCGTGGACCTGCGCGACCACGACCTCCTGGGCCACGAAGCCGAATCCTGCCTCCACCGGGCCGGCATGACCACCAACAAGAACGGCATCCCCTTCGACCCCAACCCGCCCCTCAAG
The DNA here is from genome assembly GCF_022808885.1 of Geothrix alkalitolerans. Lineage (NCBI taxonomy): Bacteria > Pseudomonadati > Acidobacteriota > Holophagae > Holophagales > Holophagaceae > Geothrix > Geothrix alkalitolerans. The sequence goes on from NZ_JAKZLE010000003.1 coordinate 299,965, forward strand.
CCCTCCGGCGTGCGCCTGGGCAGCCCGGCCCTCACCACCCGCGGCATGAAGGAGGAGGAGATGGATCAGATCGCCCGCTTCTTCGACGCGACCCTGCGGCACCGGGCGGACGAATGCACCTTTGCCCGCATCCGCCAGGAAGTGTTCCATCTGACGGACCAGTTCCCCATTCCCGAGTAGCCCGTTCCATCACGGCCCGTTCGACCGCCGCCAAAGCGCCTCGCGTTTTGGCGGTATGTTTTTGGGGGAGGAAACGTGGTCGCCGATGGGCTGTTCGTTTATGGATCCTTGCGGGAGGGTGGGTCGAACCACGCCTGGCTGATGCGGACCCATCCCGAGGGACTCACCCGGGCCTGGGTGGCGGGGCGGCTCTTCCACCTGTCGGCGGGCTACCCCGCCCTGGTGCCGGAGCCCGATCCTGCGGAGCCGCCGCCGGGCCCCGGCTGGGTGCGAGGCGACTTCGTAGGGTACGAGGACGAGGGGGATCTCGATTCTGCCCTGGCCGACCTGGACCCCTTGGAAGGTGTGGAGGAGGGCCTCTTCACCCGCGAGATCCGCCCCGTGGTCCTCGAAGGAGGGCACCGCTACCGGGCCTGGGCCTATGTGTTCCATGTGGAACGCCTGCCCCGACTGGAGAAGGAGGCCATCGAGCTTCCCGATGGGGACTGGGCGCCCTACCTCTAACGAAAAACGGCGCGAATTGCGCCGTTTTCGCAGATGGAAAACCAAGCGGGAACTACAACCCCAATTTGGGCTGCTCGCCGCCCTCGTCGGGACCGGGATGGGCGGCCTCGCTTTCGATCAGGTCCTCCTCCTCATCCAGGGCCATGGCGCTGGCGTCGATCTTGGCCAGGCCCACCACGCGGTCCTCGGCGCTGGCCAGCTTGAGGAGGCTGACGCCCTGGGCGTTGCGGCCGGTCTTGCGGACCTCGTCGATGAGGAAGCGGATGACCATGCCCTCCTGGCTGATGAGGAGGCAGCCTTCCCCGGGCTTGACGAGCTTGAAGCCCACCACCTGGCCGTTGCGGACCCCGGCCCGGATGTTGATGACGCCCGTGCCGCCCCGGCCCTGGAGCCGGTAGTCCTGGAGGAGGCTGCGCTTGCCGTAGCCCTTCTCGCAGACCGTGAGCAGCATGCCGTGGTCTTCGGTGCTTTCGTCGGGCTCCACGCCCTCCGGCAGGTCCGGCAAGGGGTCCGCCACCTCCATGTCCACGATGTGGTCCCCCTTGGCCAGCTTCATGCCACGGACGCCGGTGGTGGCGCGCCCCGTGGCCCGGACATCCTCCTCCGGGAAGCGGATGGCCTTGCCCTGGGCCGTGGCCAGGACGATCTGCTGCTGGCCCGTGGACCGGCGCACGGCCACCAGCGTGTTGCCGTCGTCGATGTTGAGGGCGATGAGGCCGTTGGACCGGATGTTGGCGTAGGCCGCCAGGCTCGACTTCTTGACCGTGCCATCGCTGGTGGCGAAGACCAGGTTCTCCCCCTCGGGGAAGTCCCGCAGGGCCATGAGGGTCACCACGTTCTCCCCGTCCTTCAGGGAGATGAGGTTCCGGATGTGCTTGCCCCGGGTGGAGGCGGCGGCCTCGGGCAGGTCGTAGACCTTCAGGGCGTAGACGATGCCCTTGTCCGTGAAGGCCATGAGGGTGTCGTGGGCCTTGGTCATGAAGAGCTGCTCGACGAAATCCTCGTCCTTGGTCTTCATGCCCACCTTGCCCTTCCCGCCCCGCCGTTGGCGGCGGTAGGCGGTGAGGTCCGTGCGCTTGATGTAGCCGGCCTTGGACATGGTGACGACCATGGGATCGTCGGGCACCACGTCCTCCATGCGGATCTCGCCGGAGTAGCCGGTGATCTCGGTGCGCCGGTCGTTGCCGAACTGCTCGGCCACCTGCTGGAACTCCTCCTTGATGACCTTCAGGAGCAGCTTCTCGTCAGCCAGGATGGCCTTGAGCTTGGCGATGAGCTTTTCCAGCTCGGCCAGCTCGTCGAGGATCTTCTCCCGCTCCAGTCCCGTGAGGCGCTGGAGGCGCATGTCCAGGATGGCCTGGGCCTGCACGGCGGACAGGCAGAGGCTGGGATCCTTCTTGAGGGCCGCGGCGCTGGCGAAGGCGCCCGCCATGAGGCCGGCCTTGGCCTCCTCGGGGGTCTTGGCGGCCCGGATGAGCTTGATGACGGCATCCAGATGGTCCAGGGCGATCTTGAGGCCCAGCAGGACGTGGTGCCGCTCCTCCGCCTTCCGCAACTGGAAGAGGGTGCGGCGGGTGACCACCTCGCGTCGGAAGCCGATGAACTCCTGCAGCACCTCCCGGAGGGTGCAGATGCGAGGCTGGCCGTTCACGATGGCCAGCATGGTGATGGGGAAGCTGTTCTGGAGCTGGGTCAGCTGGTAGAGCTGGTTCAGCACGATGTCGCTGGGCTCGTTCTTCTTCAGCTCCACCACCAGGCGGATGCCCTCGCGGTCGCTCTCGTCCCGCAGGTCGCTGATGCCGTCGATCTTCTTCTCGCGGACCAGGTCGGCGATCTTCTCGATAAGCGTGGCCTTGTTCACCTGGTAGGGCAGCTCGGTGAAGACGATCTGCTCGCGATCGCCGGCCCGGCGGATCTGCTCCACGTGGGACTTGGCCCGCACCACGCACCGGCCGCGGCCCGTGCGGTAGGCATCCACCACGCCCTCGGTGCCCAGCATGAGGCCGCCGCCGGGGAAGTCCGGCCCCTTGATGTGGGCCATGAGGCCATCCAGGCCTGTCGCGGGGTGGTCGATGAGGGTCACCAGGGCCGAGCAGCACTCCCGCAGGTTGTGGGGGGGAATGCTGGTGGCCATGCCCACGGCGATGCCCTGGGAGCCGTTCACCAGCAGGTTGGGGAAGCGGGTGGGCAGGACGAGGGGCTCCTGCATGCTGCCGTCGTAGTTGGGGCCGAAATCCACCGTGTCCTGGTCGATGTCGCCCATCATCTCGTTGGCCAGCCGGGAGAGGCGGGCCTCGGTGTAGCGCATGGCCGCGGCGGAGTCGCCGTCGATGGACCCGAAGTTGCCCTGGCCGTCCACCAGCACGTGGCGCATGGAGAAGGGCTGGGCCATGCGGACGAGGGTGTCGTAGATGGCCGAATCGCCATGGGGATGGTACTTACCCATCACGTCGCCCACGGTGCGGGCGGACTTCTTGTAGGCCCGGTTCCAGTCGTTCCCCGCCTCGCCCATGGCGAACAGCACGCGGCGGTGCACGGGCTTGAGGCCGTCCCGCACATCAGGCAGGGCCCGACCCACGATGACGCTCATGGCGTAGTCCAGGTAGGACTTCCGCATTTCCTTTTCGATTTCCAGGGGCTCGATGCGATTCAGGTTCATGTGTTTCCCGGTGTTCTACGTGGAACGCTGCTCGACATCCTGCAAAAACAGGACTTAGATGTCGATGTTCTCCGCGAGGAGGGCGTTGGTCTCGATGAAGCGGCGCCGGGGTTCCACGGCATCGCCCATGAGGACGGTGAAGATCTCGTCGGCCTCCACCGCATCGTCGACGCGGACCTGCAGCAGGGTGCGGCGCTCAGGGTCCATGGTGGTCTCCCAGAGCTGCTCCGGGTTCATCTCGCCCAGCCCCTTGTAGCGCTGGATGCCCAGGCCGCGCTTGCCCTCCTCCAGGACCATGGCCAACATGGCCTCGGGGTCCGAGAAGACCTGCTCCTTGCCGAGCTTGGGGGTGCTCTCCTCGGCCTCCTCGTCCGCTTCCTTCTCCTTTGGGGTCTCCTTGACGTCCTTGAGGCGCCGGAGGCGCAGCTCGCCCCCTCGGAAGCCCGCCAGCTCCACCTGGAGGGTGGCCAAGCGGCGGAATTCGCCCCAGTGGGCCACCTGGCTGTCGATCCAGAGCGTGATGGGGCGGCTCATGTGCATGCGCACCAGGCGAAGGCGGTGAGAGGCCGGCACGGACACCGGGGCCCCGCCATCCTCATCCGAGGGCACTTCCATGGCCTCGATGGTCTCGATCTCGCAGGTGCCCAGTTTCTGGCGGGTGATGGCAGCGGCCAGCTCCTCCAGGGCCTCCCGGGTCTGGAACCGCTCGGGGTCCAGCAGGCCCTCGGCCAGGAGGGCGCGCACCAGGGGCTGAGCATAGCCGCGGCGGTCCAGCTTGCCGAAGAGCTGCTGCACCTCGCCCCACTTCTTCATCTCGCGCACCAGGGTGGCGCCCTTGTGCTCGGTGCCGTCCGGCAGGCTGAGGGTCCAGCCGTCCAGGGCCTTCTGGAAGAGGAACTCCTCCAGGGCCCGCTCGTCCTTGAGGTACTTCTCGGTCTTGCCCTTCTTCACCTTGTAGAGGGGTGGCTGGGCGATGAAGAGGTGGCCCCGCTCCACCAGCTCGGGCATCTGCCGGTAGAAGAAGGTCAGCAGGAGGGTGCGGATGTGGGAGCCGTCCACGTCGGCGTCGGTCATGAGCACGATCTTGTGGTAGCGGAGGCTCTCGACCTTGAACTCCTCCTTGCCGATGCCCGTGCCCAGCGCCTGGATGAGCACGCGCAGCTCGTTGTGGCCGAGGATCTTGTCGAAGCGGGCCTTCTCCACGTTCAGGACCTTGCCCTTGAGGGGCAGGATGGCCTGGGTGGCCCGGTGGCGGCCCTGCTTGGCGCTGCCGCCGGCGGAATCGCCCTCCACCAGGAAGATCTCGCTGAGGGCCGGATCCTTCTCCTGGCAGTCCGCCAGCTTGCCGGGCAGGCCGCCCCCGTCCAGGGCGCCCTTGCGGCGGGTCAGCTCGCGGGCCTTGCGGGCGGCCTCGCGGGCCCGGGCGGCCTCGATGGCCTTCTCCAGGATGGCCTTGGCCTCCCGGGGGTTCTCTTCGAAGAAGCTGGAGAGCTTGTCGTAGACGATGGTCTGGACGATGCCCTTGACCTCCGAGGACACCAGGCGGTCCTTGGTCTGACTGGAAAACTTGGGATCAGGAACCTTGGCGCTAATGACCGCCGTGAGGCCCTCGCGGATGTCCTCGCCCGAAAGGCTCACCTTGGCGCTCTTCAGCAGGTTGTTCTTCTCGGCATAGGCGTTGATCACGCGCGTCATGGCGGCCCGGAAGCCCTCCAGGTGTGCGCCGCCGTCCCGGTTGCGGATGTTGTTCGTGAAGCAGTAGAGGGTCTCCTGGTAGGAGTCGTTCCACTGGAGGGCCACCTCCACGGTGGTGTCCTGCTTCTCGTCCTTGATGAGGATCGGGGGCTTGTGGAGGACCGGCTTGTTGCGGTTCAGGTGCTCCACGAAGGCGCTGATGCCGCCGGCGTTCATGAAGTCGTGGGTGCTGCCCGAGCGCTCGTCCGTGATGCGGATGTGGACGCCCTGGTTCAGGTAGCTCAGCTCCCGCAGGCGCTGGCTCAGGGTCTCGAAGCTGAAGTCGAGGACGTTGTTGAACACCTCGGGATCGGGCTGGAAGCGCACGCGGGTGCCGCGCCGGGCCGTGGGCCCCACCACTTTCAGAGGGGCGTCCGCCTTGCCCTGGGAGAAGGTCATGGCGTGCTCCTGGCCCTCCTTCCAGACGGTGAGCCAGAGTTTCGACGAGAGGGCGTTCACGCAGGACACGCCCACGCCGTGGAGGCCGCCGGAGACCTTGTAGGCGTTCTTGCCCTCGGTGCTGGTGTTGTCGAACTTCCCGCCGGCGTGGAGCACCGTCATGATCACTTCCGCAGCGCTGCGGCCCTCCTCCTTGTGGATGTCCACAGGGATGCCGCGGCCATTGTCCTCCACGCTGCAGCTTCCGTCATTGTGGAGGGTCACGTCCACGCGGGTGCAGAAGCCCGCGAGGGCCTCGTCGATGGCGTTGTCCACCACCTCGTAGACCATGTGGTGCAGGCCACTGCCGTCATCAGTGTCGCCGATGTACATGCCGGGCCGCTTTCGGACGGCCTCGAGGTCTCTCAGGACCGTGATGTTGTCGGCGGTGTAGCTGTCGGATTCCTGGGGAGTGTGGACACGGGCGCGGGAGACTTCTTCAGACATCAAGACTCACTTGGTTGGGTACGGTGGAATGCGGTGGTGCGTGCGCCGTTCAGGCGGTGGCGCTGGTGGCGAAGCGGACAGGCATGAGGACGTAGCGGAAGCTGAAGTCCTCCAGGCTGGGCGACATGAAGACGCCCTGGCCCACCTCGTCCTTGAACTGGTAGACCACCTCTTCGCCGGGGAGCCGCTCCAGCAGCTCCGTGAGGTAGTCGATGTTGAAGGCCAGCTCGAAGGGCTGTTCCTCGCCCGTGAAGGGCAGCGTGGCCTGGTTCACGCCCTCGTCTGGGTGCTGGAAGACCGTGCGCAGGTTGGGGAATTCGTAGAACAGGCGCACGTTCTTGTTGTAGTCGTCCTTCTTCAGGCCCACGAAGCGCAGGGTGCGGAGGAAGACTTCGCGGTCCATGATCACGCGCTTGGGCAGCTCGGCGGGCAGGACCTTCTCGTAGGCAGGATAGTTGCCCGTGACGAGCCGCGTGCTGAACTTGAGGCCGGGCTGGTCCAGGAAGAGCGTGGTGCCGTCCCAGCAGAGCTCCACCTCGCCCTCGTCGCCGAGCAGCGTGGGGATGAGGTCCAGGGCCCGCTTGGGCACAATGAGGCGGACTTCGTCCTTGAGCTTCGTGTCGCAGGGCACCTCCGCCACGGCCAGCCGGAAGCCGTCCGTGGAGACCACGCGCACATGGTGCTTGGAGAGGTGCACCAGCACGGCCGAGAGCGTGGGCTTGGTGGCGTCCTTGCTCACCGCGATGGAGCCGAGCTGGATGGCCCGCTTGAAGCGCAGCACGGGGATCTTCACCACGGGCAGCTGGTTTCCGGGCCCGGGGAGCTCCGGGAAGCCCTCGCCGGGCTGGATGTTGTGCTCGGAATTCATGCCCTTGGCCCGCAGCCACAGGCGACCGCCGGCATCGGGGCACTCCAGGCTCAGGAGCCCCTCGGGAAAGACCCGCACGGTCTCGATGAACTTCTTGCCGGGCACGGCCATGGTCCACTCGCCCTGCCCCTCGCCGGGCACGGTGGCTTCGAAGGCCAGCTCCATGTCCGTGGCCTTCAGCACGACCTCCTTGGGGCGCACGTCCACCAGGATGTGCTGGAGGATGGGCAACGTGACCCGACGGTCCAAGGCGTGCTTCAGAATCCCCAGGGTGCGATCCAGACGATCCTTGGAAACCTGTAACTGAAGACTCATGTATCACCCTTGATGATGCTGAAGCCCAGGACAACCTGTGGAATGACGTCTCAAAGCCCTATCCTACCGGAGTTTCCCCGCTCGGGACAGGCTGTGGAGAGGCTCCGGGGAGGTGCGGAATCCAGGGCCCGGAACCCCTCCGCGCGGCCTGGTCGGCTGGTTTGCGGATTCCCCGGAGGAACCCGGTGTTGAAAACGTATTAACAATAATTAATTCAGTGAATGCTATTCAGGAGGGCCTGGACCATCCTGTGGAATTCCGGATCGCGCTTCATGCGCTCCCGCACGGAATCGATGGCGTTCATGACGGTGGAGTGGTGCATGCTGAAGGAGCGCCCGATGTCCGTGAAGGGCGCGGATGCGATCTCCCGGGCCAGGTACATGGCCACCTGCCGCGGCACGAGGATGACCTGCTGGCGGGAGCGCTTCTTCATGAGGTCCACGAAGGAGACGTTGAAGGTCTCGGCGGTCATGCGGTAGATCCGTTCGGGCGGCACGCCGGCCGTGGGCTCTTCCCCGCTCTGGCCCTGGAAGGCCGCGTGGGCCACTTCCAGCGTGGGGGGGACACCGATGAGGCTGGCCTGGAAGATGACGCGGGTGAGGAAGCCCTCCAGGTCGCGGACGCTGCCCTTGGCCTTGTGGGCGATGAAGGTGAGCACGTCTTCGGGGATGGGGGGCACGTTCTTGAAGTCCGCGTCCTCCAGCTTCTTCTTCAGGATGGCGATGCGGGTCTCGAAGTCCGGAGGCTGGATGTCGGCCGTGAGGCCCCACTTGAAGCGCGTGATGAGCCGCTCGTGGCAGCCCTCGAGCCGCTGCGGCGGCTTGTCCGAGGTGAGGACGATCTGCTTTCCGTGCTGGAGCAGGTACTCCAGGATGTAGAAGATCTCTTCCTGCGTCCGCTCCATCTTCCCCAGCGTCTGCACGTCATCCAGCAGCAGCACGTCGTTCTGCTGGTACTTCTTCCGCATGGGCTCGGTATTCTTGGCCTTGATGGCAACCGTGAGCTCGTTGAAGAAGTTGTCCACCTTGAGGTAGGCCACACGGAGCTTCGGATTGCGCGCCAGCAGGCCCTTCCCGATGCCCACCATGAGGTGGGTCTTGCCGAGCCCGGCGCCGCCGTAGATGAACAACGGATTCATGCTGAGGGGCGTGGCGGCCTTGCCGTAGCTGTCCACCACGGCCTTGGCGGCGGCGAAGGCCAGCTGGCTGCCCGGGCCCACCACGAAGCGGTCCAGGGTGTAGCGGTTGAAGAGGTAGGGGAAGGAGGTGGGCGCCTCGGCGGCGGCATAGGCGGCATGGGAGCCGGACTCGCTCTTCCTGGGCGGGGCCGCGGGCTCCACGGGCGGGGCGCCGGTCACCTGGAACACCAGGTGGAGGTCCGCCAAGCCGCCCTGGGCCAGCGCGTCGTTGAACTCCTCGGGCAGCTGCTGCTCGATCCAGAGCTTGGCGGCGGCACTGGGGACCCGGATCCACAGGGTCCCGTCCTCGACCTTCAGGGGGGCACAGGGCGCGATCCACTCCTTGAAACTGGCTTCCGGGAGCTGTTTGGACAGGCTGAGTCGGATGGTGTCCCAGAGGGCGGCGGGATCGGTGGAGCGCATGTGTTCACCGGGGGCGGTGGGTGGGGCGGCTGACGTGGCGGAAGCGCGTGGGCACGCAACCTCGGGGGCGGGCTTCGCACGCCACCGGCCACGGAAGACTCGCGGGGAGGATCCCAAATCTAGCACCCCCGAGGGCTCCTGGGAGGATGGAAATGGCCTTGAGCGGCGCGCCCACCGCTGATACCCTCGAAGGTTCGTCCTCCTCCCCGGGAGGGGACCCCCGAGGTGGAACCATGAAGCGCACCTTCCAGCCCAACAACCGCCGCCGCGCGAAGACCCACGGCTTCCTGAGCCGCATGAAGACCAAGAACGGCCGCCTGGTGCTCAAGCGCCGCCGCGCGAAGGGCCGCCACGTCCTGGCGGTCTGACGCCGGTCCCGTGATCTTCAAGGGCCGCTACCGCACGGTCCGCCAGCGGGACCACGCCGTGCCCACGCCCCCGCCCCGGCCCCTGCTGGGGCAGGAAGCGTTTCTGGACATCCGGGCCTGGCGCCGCCCCAGCGGCGCTCTGCCGCTCCTGCTCGTGACCTCTCCACGGAAGACCGGTTCCGCCGTCCGGCGCAACCGCTTCCGCCGGCAGGTCCGCATGGCCTTCCTGTCGCTTTCCGGGCGCCTCGCCGGCCAGCCCTGGGTCGTCTGGGTGCGCCCCGCCCGGAGCGCGCCCCCCCTTGATCGGCTCACCTTCCGGGATATCGAGGTTCAGCTCGGGCTGGCCCTGCGCCGTCTCCTCCCCTTGGACACGCCATGAAAAACCGCAATGTCCTCTACTTCGTCATCGGCAGCATGATCCTGCTGGGGGCTCAGTTCTGGCTCAGCTCCCGGTATGCCAAGCCGGTGCCGCCAGCCCAGGCCCAGGCGCCCGCGACAGAGGCCCCCAAGGCCCAGCCGGCCGCCGCGCCCGCCCAGACCCCTGCCGCCTCCGTGGCTCAGGTCGCCGCGGCGAGCGTGCCCGCGGGCGTGAAGGCCGCGGACCCTGCCGCCACGTACACCCTGACCACGGCGGACTTCCGCCTGACCTGGCAGGTGGCCACCGGCGCCCTGAAGCAGGCCATCTGGCTCCAGGACGGCACCACCTTCTTCCCCGACGCCTTCCCGGGCCTGGGCGCCCTCCAGGGGCCGGGCTTCGAGACGGCACACGAGGAGAAGGCCGCGACCGGCGTCACCACCGTCACCTTCGAAAACGCCGCGGGCGACCGCTTGAGCTACCTCGTGCCCCAGAAGGGCCTCGAGATCCGCGTCGAAGGCCTCTCGGCCCGGAACGCCGCGCTTCAGCTGATCGCCAACCCCACCAGCGACGACCCCGTGAAGCACCTGGGCCGCGTGTTCACCCTGTCCGAGAAGTCCATCCAGGCCGTGACCTGGACCGAGATGCTGCATGACCCCTTCTTCAGCTTCCTGGGCGCCAAGCGCAAGGAACTGCCGCCCTCCTCCAGCCGACTGGGCCTGGACGCAGGTGTGGAGAAGGACGCCAAGAACCAGCGCAACCACTACTTCGCCGCCCTCTGGAAGCTGCCCCGCCCCGCGGGCCGGGACGCCTCGGGCTACCAGCTGCTGCCGGAGAACGGCCGCCTGGAGGCCTCGCTCTACCTGGGCCCCAAGCAGGCGGAGCCGCTCCTGGCCTTCGAGAAGCCCTTCACCCGCGTCATCGACTACGGCTTCTTCGGCGCCGTGGCCCAGCTGCTCTTCTGGATGCTGCGCATGGTCTACCGCGTGGTGGGCAACTGGGGCTGGGCCATCGTGCTCTTCACCGTGATCATCCGCCTGGCCACCTGGCACCTGAACACCAAGCAGACCATCTCCATGCTCCGCATGAAGGACTTCGAGCCGCACCAGAAGGCCATCCAGGCCAAGTACGAGAAGTTCGGCGGCGACATGACCAAGAAGGCCGAGATGCAGAAGGAGCTCATGGAGCTCTACAAGAAGAACGGCCACAACCCCATGGGCGGCTGCCTGCCCATGCTGCTCCAGATGCCCATCTTCCTGGCCTTGTGGTCCATGCTGAACGCCGTCTTCGAGCTGCGCCACGCGCCCTTCTTCGGCTGGATCGTGGATCTGTCCGCCCGGGACCCCTACTTCATCTACCCCGTGCTGATGGGCGCCTCCATGTTCGCCCAGCAGTACATGACCCCCGCCGTGGGCGATCCCGCCCAGCGCAAGATGATGCTGGTGCTCATGCCGGCGATGATGACCTTCTTCTTCGCCCAGAGCCCGGCCGGGCTCGTGATCTACTACTTCGTCTTCAACCTCATCGGCATCGCCCAGACCTGGTGGATCATGAAGTCCTACCAGCCCCAGCCCATCAAGGTCTAGGAGACAGCCATGCGTAAGAGCGGTGCCAGCCTGGAGTCCGTGCCCGAGCTCATCACCCGGTGGATGGGCCACCTGGGCCTGTCCGTGGAGGCGAAGTCCGCTCCCTCGGGCGACGAGGAGGCCTTCCCCAACCGCCTGTCCGTGTCCGGCCCCGACGCGGGCTGGCTGGCGGCCAACCGGGGCGCGGGCCTGGACGCTCTCCAGTTCCTGGTCCACGAGGCCCAGGGCGAGCGCGAGGACGCCAAGCTGGCCTATCTGGACGCGAAGGGCGCCCGTCTCTTCCGCATGCAGGAGGTCATGGCCATGGGGCGCTTCGCCGCCGAGAAGGCCCGGGAGCTGGGCAGCCACACCCTGGGCGCCCTCAGCCCCCGCGAGCGCCGCTGGGTGCATCTGGTGGTGAGCCGCGAGGAGGGTCTGGGCACCGAAAGCGAAGGCACCGGCACCTTCAAGCCCGTGAAGGTGTTCAGGAAGTAGACTGGCCCGGTGACCCCGGAACCGATCTGTGCCCCCGCCACGCCGCTGCTGCCCGCGGCGGTGGCCGTGGTGCGCGTCTCGGGGACGGGCCTGCCGGCCATCCTTGCGCCCCTGCTGGCGCTGCCGGAACCGCGAGTGGCCTCGCTGCGCACGCTTCGCTGGGGCGGCTTTGCCGAGCGGGCCCTGGTGCTCTTCTTTCCGGCCCCTGCCAGCTACACGGGGGAGGACCTGGTGGAGCTCCAGGTCCACGGCAACCCGCTGCTGGTGCGCCGGCTCCTGGAGCACCTAGGCACCCTGGGCGTCCGCCTGGCCGAGCCGGGCGAGTTCACCCGGCGGGCCCTCCTGAACAGCAAGCAGGGCCTCCTGGAGGCCGAGGCCCTGCGGGACCTGGTGGCGGCGGAGACCGATACGCAGATCCGGCTGGCCCAGGCACGGGCGGGGGCGCTTCCGCCCTGGATTCTGGCGGCCCGGGAGGCCCTCGCGCCCTGGGTGGCCCGGGCCGAGGCGGCCGTGGACTACGGGGACGAGGAAGACATCTTGTTGGATTTATTGGCCTTGTGCCGAGTGTTGGAGCCCGTTCGGCAACAGTTCCACGTGGAACAAGTCCGCTGCCGGGCCGCCCGGCACCTCCAGGATGGCCTCCGCCTGGCCCTGGTGGGCCGCCCCAACGCCGGGAAGAGCACCCTGTTCAATGCCCTGGCCGGCGAGGACCGGGCCATCGTCACCGACATCCCCGGCACCACCCGCGATGTGCTGGAAGTCCGCTGCGAGTGGCGGGGGCTGCCACTCCGCCTTTACGACACCGCGGGCCTGCGGGACACGGAGGATCCGGTGGAGCGGCTCGGGGTGGCCCGCGTCGCCCCCGTTCTGGAGGGGGCCGACCTGGTCCTGCACCTCTGGCCGGCCCCAGACGCTGCACCTGATCCGGCCCTCCAGGCGGTCCTGGCCCCCTTCGCCGCCAAGGTCCTGGAGGTCCGCACCTTCGGGGACCTGGCCGCGGTTCCCGGCGTGGCCATCGCCGCCCACCGCGGCGAGCTGGATGCCCTGGAGGGCGCCCTCAAGGACCGCATTCTGGGAGGACTCGCGCCGGACGCCTGCCTGGGGGCCCTGGCCACCCAGCGGCAGGCCGGCCTCCTGGAGGACCTCGCCCGCCAGATGGACCTGCTGGCCGGCCTGGAACCCGGCTGCCCGCCCGAGCTGCCGGCCTCGCTCCTCCAGGGGGCCTGGGGCCTGCTGGCCCAGCTCACGGGGGAGGACCGCGCCGAGCGCACCCTGGACGAACTCTTCAGCGGCTTCTGCCTCGGAAAATAGGCCCGGCGAAGTAGACTGGCCCGAGGAGGGCGCGTGAAGCCTGGGTTTGAAGCCATCATCGGTCTCGAGGTCCACGTCCAGCTGCGGACCCGGTCCAAGCTCTTCTGTGCCTGCCGCAACGCCTACGGGGCCTCCCCCAACACCCAGACCTGCCCCGTCTGTCTTGGCCTGCCCGGAGCCCTCCCCGTCCTCAACGGCGAGGCCGTGCGCCTGGGGATCCGCCTGGGCCTGGCCCTGGGCGCCCGCATCCATGAGCGCAGCACCTTCTACCGGAAGCAGTACTTCTACCCGGACCTGCCCAAGGGCTATCAGATCACCCAGGGCCCGGTGGCGCTGGTGGAGAGCGGATCCCTGGAGATCGCCGGCGACCCCACCGTGCGCGGGGGGGACGGACCCGTTCGCATCCGCCTCGAGCGGGCCCATCTGGAGGAGGACGCCGGCAAGAGCCTCCATGACCAGCGACCCGACGCGACCCTGGTGGACCTCAACCGGGCCGGAGTGCCATTGCTCGAAGTGGTGGGGATGCCGGACTTGAGGAGTCCCCAGGAGGCTTCGGACTACCTCAAGGCCCTGCACCGCCTGGTGGTTTTCCTGGGCATCGGCGACGGGAATCTGGAGGAGGGCGGCTTCCGCTGCGACGCCAACGTGAGCCTCCGGCCACGGGGTACCCAGGCCCTCGGGACCCGGGTGGAGGTGAAGAACCTCAACTCCTTCCGGTTTGTGAAACAGGCCCTGGCCCACGAGGTGGCGCGGCAGACGGCCCTGCTGGAGGCGGGCGGGGCCGTGGTCCAGGAGACTCGCGGCTGGGACGCGGAGGCCGGCGAGACCCGGGCCCAGCGGACCAAGGAGGCCGCCATGGACTACCGCTACTTCCCCGAGCCGGACCTGCCGGCCCTGGAGGTGACGGAAGCCGAGATCGCCGCGGTGCGGACCTCCCTGCCTGAACTCCCGGAGGCTCGGGCCCAGCGCTGGCGGGCCACCTTCGGCCTCGGCGGGGAGGAGGCCCTCACCCTGCTCCAGGATCCGGCCTTCGCGGACTACTTCGAGGCGCTGGCCGCCGCGTCGGGCCAGGGCAAGGCCGCGGCCAGCTGGATGCTGGGCGAGGTGAGCCGCACCCTCAACGAGCGGGGGGGCGGCATCGCGGCCTTCCCCCTCCCGCCGGAAGCCCTGGCGGAGCTGGTGCGCCTCGTCGGCGATCGCCGGATCAGCTTCGGCACGGCCAAGGAGCAGGTGTACCCGGCCCTGCTGGCGGGGGAGGGCCGGGCCGGCGACATCGTGACCCGCAAGGGGCTCGCCCAGGTCAGCGACCGGGGCGCCATCGAGACGCTGGTGGCCCGGGTGCTGGCGGACCACCCGGGGCCGGTGGCCCAGTTCCACGCGGGGAAGACGAACCTGCGGGGCTTCCTGGTGGGCCAAGTGCTGAAGGCCGGCGGCGGCCGGCTGGATCCCGGCGTGGTGAACGAAGTGTTGGCCGAAGGGCTGGCCAAGGGCGGGTCCGCACCGCATGCTGGGCCATGAGCAACGAGATCCCCCCTTCCCTCTCGGCCTACCTTCCCGGCGTGGGCCATGTGTGCCAGGGCTGCGGGCGGGTGATCGTGGATGCGGTGGAGACGCCGGGCGAGCCCTTCCTCTGCCTGGATTGCCAGGCCCCCGTGCCGCCCTCGGACATGGACGAGCTGACCCGCGCGGCCCTGACGGACCAGGAGCCCAGCGGGCGCCCGACGGGCAAGGCTCCGGTCTGGCGGTTGGTGGCGGTGATCGGCCTGGCGGTGGTGGCCCTCGCCCTCGTGTTCTGGAAGTGGTAGGCCGGAGGAGGCTTCCGCGCCTATGCTGGGAACCAGGAGCCAAGGCGCTCCCGCGCACCTGACGAGGCCCACATGCCCACGCCCTGGGGACCCACGACCACCGCCATCCACGCCGGGAAGCACCACAATCCGACGCGGGCGGTGACCACGCCCATCTTCCAGACCTCCGTGTTCGAGCTGCTGGAGAACCGCGAGGGCGCCGAGTTCGCGGCGGCCGTCGAGCCCCCGGCCTTCTACACCCGCTGGGGCAATCCCAACGCCAGCGAGGTCGAGTCGGTGCTGGCGGCCCTGGAGGGGGCCGAGCGCGCCCTGGTGGCCGCCTCGGGCATGGCGGCCTTCGCCCTGGTCTTCGAGGCCTTCTTGAAAACGGGGGATCACCTCGTGGCACCCGCCGCCATCTACCTGGGGACCGAGCAGCTCATCCGCCGCTGGGAGGCCGAGCGGGGCCTGAGCGTCACGTGGATCCAGAACACGCTGGACGGCGCGGAATGGGAGGCGGCCATCCGCCCGGAGACCCGGATGCTCTGGGTGGAGACGCCCTCCAACCCGACCCTGGCCGTGACGGATCTCGCCGCCGTGGCCGCCCTGGGGAAGAAGTACGGCATCCGCACCGTGGCCGACAACACCTTCCCCAGCCCCTTCCACACCAAGCCCCTGCGGCTCGGCATCGACCTCAGCGTGGCCTCGGCCACCAAGTACCTGGCGGGGCATTCCGATGTGGTGGCGGGCGTCATCGCCGGATCGGACGCGGATGTGGTGGCCTGCTGGCACCTCACCAAGGTCATGGGGCCGACGCTGGATCCCATGGCCGCCTGGCTCCTGCACCGGGGCCTCAAGACCCTGCCCCTGCGGGTGCATCGCGCCTCGGACAACGCCCAGGCCCTGGCCCAGTGGCTGCTGTGGCAGCCCTCCGTGGCCCGAGTGGACTATCCGGGCCTGCCCACCCACGCGGGCCACGAGGTCGCAGCCCGGCAGATGGACAAGGGCTTCGGCGCCATGATCAGCTTCGAGCTGCGGGCGGGCCTCCTGGCGGGCCAGCGCTTCTGCGAGGCCCTGGAGGTCATCACCCGGGGCGTGAGCCTGGGTGGCGTGGAAAGCCTCATCCAGCACCCCGCCAGCATGAGCCACCTGAGGACGCCACCGGACGTGAAGGCCCGACTGGGCATCACGGAAGGCCTCCTGCGCTTCTCCGTGGGGATCGAGGACCAGCCGGATCTCATCGCCGACCTGGAAAAGGGCTTCCAGGCGGCCGCGGAGGCCCGGTGAAGCTGCGCATCAACGGGGAAATCCGCGACACCCCGGCCCTGGCCACGGTGGCGGACCTGGCGACCTGGCTGGACCTGCCGGCCTTCGGCAGCGCCGTGGAGTTGAACGGGGAGGTCATCCGCCGGGCCGACCACCCGGCCACCCCCCTGAAGGAGGGCGACCGGCTGGAGGTGGTGCGGCTGGTGGGCGGCGGCTGACTCAGTTCACGCTGATCGAGTAGGTGTTCATCCCCGTGGCCGTGGTGGCGCCGGCCCGCACGCGGGCCACGTAGGTGCCTGCGGGCAGGTTGCTGAACGTCAAGGTGCGGGTGCTGCCGGGATTGCTGTAGCTCCCCGCCACCCAGCCGCCGGGGCCGATGAGCTCGAGGTAGAAATCCTGGCCGCTGGTGGGCGTCATGGTGATGGTGCGGGCGCCGCCGGAGTGGACGAACCGCCAGGCCTGGCTCTGGTCGCGGTCATAGTAGTAGCCCAGGCTGGGGGCGTAGGTCTGGAGGCTGCCGGAATCCGCGAAGGGGAGGCTCCGGGTCAGCCAGAGGGCCGTGCCGGCGAAGTAGGTGGCGTCCGGGCTCGGCACGGACTCCAGGGCCAGCTCGTTGAGGGCCGATTGCCAGGTGGTGGCGGTGGTGCGGCTGGCCACGCCCTGGAGGTAGGTGGGGTAGCAGCCCAGGGTGGCCTGCTCGTACTCGCCGGTGCCGTTCGGGTAGGCCTGGGTCGAGCGCACGGCGGCCCAGAGGGTGTTCAGGCCCGTGGAGCCGCCCCCCAGCACGTTCTTCCAGAGGCCCCAGAGGCTCACGGCCACGGAGCCCCGGGCGAACTCGCCCTTGGCGGCCGCAGGCACGAAGCCGTGGTCCGTGAGGTCGAAGACGTCCACCTGGGCCACGCCCGCGCCGTCCACATAGCTGTCGAGGATCTGGCTGTTGTTCCGCACGGCGCCAGCCAGGAAGTCCGAGAAGCCGGCGACGAAGGCGGCCGAGGATTCGCTCTGCACCCCCCGGTCCACCCAGACATTGTCGTTGTCCCGGCGCAGGAGGGAGAGGCTGCTGCTGCCATCGGGTTTGAAGCTGTAGTCCGCGAAGAGGAGGCGGGCGAAGGTCTCCTGGAGCACCCCATCGTCCCATTCATCCGTTTCCGTGTTGGGGGCGCCGCTCCCCAGGCCGTAGACCTGGTGGCCGAAGAGGGCGCGGCTCTGGCCGGAGACCAGGATGGTGGACCCGGAGCCCGTCAGGACGGCGGGATAGGTGCGCTGCTGGTCGGCGCTGCTGGCGCTGGTGGTCCAGAAGGTGTGGAGGTCCGGCAGCCGCAGGGTGGTGGAGCCGTCCATGTCCCGCACGGCAGCTCCGAAGGTCACGGCCTGGTCGGCGATGTTGAACGCCCCGGCGATGCGATTGCTGGTCCGGGCTGTGACCGCCAGGGTGCCGTCCCGGTCCGCCAGGAAGGTGCTGCTGGTGACGGACCACTCGGGGAGGGCGTCGAAGGCCGCGTTGGTGAGGGAGGTGGCCGGCAGGGGCGCGTTCCTCACGCTGCCCCGCATGAAGAAGCTGGCGGGATCGGCGCTGGGCACCTGGTAGTCCGCGAAGACCTGCACGTAGACCTGGAGGCCCTTGGGCACCGTGGTGCGGCCGGTGCCGTCGCTCCCCAGGTAGCCGGAGGCCAGGAGGCTGCCGGAGGAGGCGTCCCGCACTTCGGCCCAGCAGTAGCGGGCGGGGTGCAGGGTCGTGGCGCCGGGGCCCGCGGAGGTGAGGGACAGCTTCTCGAACTGGGCCTGGAGGGTGATCACCGCGTCGGGGTTGACGTTGGAACCAGACCCGCCGCCGCACGCGGCGAAGGGCAGGAGAAGCAGGAGGCCGAGGAGGAATCGCCAGGATCGGGGAGGCATGGGAACTCCTGAGGTGGGGGGAACGAGCGGGCTTTTCAAAGGTCGTGCCAGGAAACGGCAGAGGCCAGTCTAACGCCAGACCTCCCAGCGTCCCCCCGGCCAGCGGCCGGCGGCACGGAGGGCCCAGGCCGGCGGAAGGGCCAGCGGGAGCGGGGTTCCGCAGGCTGGTCGATCGCTCTGGAAGCGGTGGAACTCGTCCACCAGGTCCTGTTCGAGGAAGGCCTGGGCCAGCGTGCCGCCGCCCTCCACCAGCACCCGGCCCACCCCCCGGGCGGCGAGCTCGTGCAACAGGTGGCGCAAACTGCATCCCCGGGGGCCCGGAGGCAGGTGCAGGTCCTCCACGCCCCGCAGGGGCTCGGGGTCTCCGGTGACGGCCCGCAACGCGGGCTGCCCGGCCACCGGCAGCCAGACGCGGGCCCCGGCGGGCACCTGGCCGGCGTTGTCCATGACCACCCGGTGGAAGATGCGGTGGGGCGCCGTGGGCGCCGGCCAGCGGTCCGTGAGCTGGGGATCGTCCACCTCCGCCGTGTGGCGCCCCACGACGATGGCCTCCGCGGCCCGCCGCAGGGCGTGGCCCAGGCGCTGGACCTCCGGCGGGGTGATGGGGGTGGTCCGTCCGGCGGGGCCCAGGGCGCCGTCGGACCCCAGGGCCAGCTTGAGGCTCACCCAGGGCAGGCCCGTGCGGATGAGCCTGAAGAAGGGGGCGTGGAACCGGGCGCACGCCTCGCCCAGCACGCCCTCCTCAACGGCCACGCCCTGGGCCCGCAGGATGGCCAGGCCACCGCCGTCCACCCGGGGGTTGGGATCTCGCACGCCCACCACCACCCGGGCCACGCCGGCCTGGAGGAGGGCCAGGGTGCAGGGGCCCGTGCGGCCCTGGTGACAGCAGGGCTCCAGGGTCACATAGGCCGTGGCGCCGCGCACATCCTCGTCCCGGGCCTCGGCGTCCCGCAGGGCCATGATCTCACCGTGGGGGTCCCCGGCCCGGGTGTGGACGCCGGCGCCAAGCACCCGATCCCCCTTCACCAGCACGCAGCCCACGGGGGGGTTGGGGCTCGACAGGCCCACGCCCTTCAGGCCCTCCGCAAGGGCCAGGGCCATGAAGCGGGCATCTCCCGACAGGGCCTCCGGATCCGGCCAGGGGCCGCCCGTGGCCAGGGCCCAGGCCAGCCCCGGGGTCAGATCCGGGGTCAGGCCCTGGGTCAGGTTTGGGGTCAGGTCCGGCTCAGGCATCCAGCAGCCCGTCGACAAAGGCTTCGGCATCGAAGGAGATGAGGTCGTCCACGCCCTCGCCCACGCCCACGAAGGCGATGGGGAGCTTCAGGCGGTCCAGGATGGGCACCACCACGCCGCCCTTGGCGCTGCCGTCCAGCTTGGTGAGCACCAGGTCCGTGACGCCGGCGGTGCGGGCGAAGACCTCGGCCTGCTGCAGGCCGTTCTGGCCCGTGGTGGCATCCAGCACCAGCAGCACCCGGTGGGGCGCCTCGGGGATCACCTTCTGGAGGCTGCGGCGGATCTTGTCCAGCTCCTTCATGAGGTGGTCCTTGGTGTGGAGCCGCCCGGCCGTGTCGATGAGCACCCAGGGTGTGCCCTTGGCGCGCGCGCTGGTGGCGCCGTCGAAGGCGATGGCCGCCGGATCGCCGCCCATCTGGTTGCGGATCACCGGCACCCCGGCCCGCTCGCCCCAGCGCTCCAGCTGGTCGATGGCCGCCGCCCGGAAGGTGTCCCCGGCCACCACCAGGACCTCCTCGCCCCGGGCCTTCAGGTGGGCCGCCAGCTTGCCCAGGGTGGTGGTCTTGCCCACGCCGTTCACGCCCACCAGCAGCACCACCTGGGTGCCCGAGGCCAGGAAGGGCTTCGCGGGGCGCTGCCGGAGCAGCTTCAGCAGCTCGTCCTTCAGCACGACCTTGGGGTCGATCTCGGACCCGCCCCGCAGTTCGAACCGGAGACGGGCCATGAGCTGGTCCACGGCCCGCACCCCCAGGTCGGCCTGGAGCAGCAGGTCCTCCAGCTCCTCCAGCTGGTCCTCGTCCAGGCGCCGCAAACCCAGGAGGCGACCCATGGGCGCCAGCACCAGATCCTGGGTGCGCTTCAGCCCTTGCTTGAACTTGTCGAACAGACCGCCCAGAAGCCCCACGCCCACCTCGCGGATCCAGTCTACCGAAGGGCCCCGGTTTCCGGCCCCCTTTAACGGCGTTCCACGTGGAACAAGCGGACTAGAATCCCGGATTTGCCGGCAGCCACTGGGGCGTGTAGATCGGCGCCAGGGGGGCGGCCGGGAAGGGATTCCGCTCCGCCGGCGGGCGGAAATCCACCATTCCCCCCGTGCTGGAAGCCCAGCCGGCCAGGGCGAACAGGAGCAGGATGTCCGCCAGTGGGTTCACCAGGGGTTCGGGGGTCCGGTAGCGGAGGTTCCGGGGATCCATGGTGACCCGCGCACTCCGGATCGGAAGGGAAAGGGGTGGAGACCAGGGGCGGCCGAGATCCTGGATTGGGCAGGTCAATACCCGTGGCCGGGGCAGCGGCCGCGGGAGGGCGGCCGGGCTGAAGGCCAGGGGTGGGAGCTGAAGGGCGAGGGCGAAGGTTTCGAGGAGCATGGGGCCTCTTCCGGAAGGATGGCTCCGGAGCCGACCGGCTCAAGGGTTCAAGGCTGTTCCGGGTAGGCGGCGGCCATCTTTTCCGCCTGCCGGAGGTTCTCCTTCAGGACGGGATCGTTCGGGCGGAGGGCCAGGGCTGCCTTGAAGTCGTCCCGGCTCGCGGCGTACTGCTTCAGGTTGAAGCGAGCGATGCCCCGGTTGAACAGGGCCTCCATCTGCTTGGGGTCTACGGCGAGGGCCTGGTCGAAGGCGGCCTTCGCATCGCCCCAGGCCTTCTGCTGCATCGCGGCGCGTCCCAGGTTGTTCCAGGCGTAGGCGGCCTTGGGATTGCCCTTCACCGCCTGCTGGAGCGCCTCCTGGGCCTCGCGGAAGCGCCCCAGGTGGGCGAGGGCCTCGCCCTTCGAGCCCAGGGCCTCGGCGTCCCCGGGCTTCCGGGCCAGAATGGCCCCGGAGTAGGCCAGGAGGGCCTTCCAGTCGCCAGCCAGCCGCGCCTCCGCGCAGGCGTTGGCATAGCCCTCGGCCTGGCCCAGCCGGCCGTTCTCAGCATGGGCGGCCATGGCCTCCTTGTGGCGCCCCAGCTGGCTGAGGGCCTGGGCCCGGTAGAGCCGGTAGGTGCCCAGGCGGGGCTT
Organism: Geothrix alkalitolerans; assembly: GCF_022808885.1. NCBI lineage: Bacteria > Pseudomonadati > Acidobacteriota > Holophagae > Holophagales > Holophagaceae > Geothrix > Geothrix alkalitolerans. Next base: position 320,976 of record NZ_JAKZLE010000003.1, read on the forward strand.
CCCCTTCCCTTCGATCTGCGGGGTGAGGGCCTTGCAGACGTCCGCCAGGCGCGCCCAGCGCCCGCTGCGGTTCAGGGCCTGGAGCCAGTATTCGTAGTACTGCCGCCGGACCTTGGGCGAGGCCTTCTCGAACCAGTCCGCCAGACCCGGCCAGTCGTCGGCCTGGATGAAGGCCTCCATGGCGGGCGGAAGCCCCTGGGTTCCCACCTCGAGGACCTGGGCCTGGACAGCCGGGGGCTTGGGCGGGGGGACCGCGGCGAACAGCAGCAACATGGGAACCTCAGCGGGAGGGGCGGGCCTTGGCGGCGGCCTTGGATTTTGATACCACGGCTTCCGGTCTTTTCCAACCCACCAGGGCCTGCTCGAAGACCTCCTCCACGTGCATCACGGGGTGGAAGTGCAGCTGGTTCCGCAGCTCGGGATCGATCTCCTCGAGATCCTTCTGGTTCGCGTGCGGGATGAGGATGTCCTTGATGCCCAGCCGGAGGGCCGCCAGGGCCTTCTCCTTGAGGCCGCCGATGGCCAGGGCCTCGCCGCGCAGGTCGATCTCGCCAGTCATGGCGAGGGTGTTCTTCACGGGGATGTCCTTGAGCACGGACAGCAGCACGGTGGCGATGGCCAGGCCCGCGCTGGGGCCGTCCTTGGGGATGGCGCCCTCGGGGAAGTGGATGTGGAGGTCCTGCTTCTGGAACACCTCGGGATCGATCTGGAAGGCCCCACCCCGGCTCCGGATGTAGCTGAGGGCGGCCTGGGCGCTCTCCTTCATCACGTCGCCCAGCTGACCCGTGAGGATGAGGCCCCCCTTCCCCGGCATCTTCAGGGCCTCGACGAACAGCACGTCGCCGCCCACGGAGGTCCAGGCCAGGCCGGTCACGACGCCCACCCGCGGCGCCTTCAGCCGCTCGTCCTGGAGGAGCTTCACAGGGCCCAGCAGCTCGTGGATGGCGTCGTCCGTGAGCACGAGCTTCTTCTTCAGCGCGTTCTCGGCCACCCGGCGCGCCACCTTGCGGCATACGGCCCCGATCTCGCGCTCCAGCTGGCGCAGGCCCGCCTCGCGCGTGTAGCCCGTGATGATGGCCTTCAGGGCCTTCTTCGAGATGGACAGCTGCTGGCGCGTGATGCCGTGCTTCTCCAGCTGCTTGGGGATCAGGTGCCGCTCGGCGATGCCCAGCTTCTCCTCCAGCGTGTAGCTGTTGAGGTAGATGATCTCCATGCGGTCCTTGAAGGCCGGATGGATGGGCTCCAGCTCGTTGGCGTTGGCCAGGAAGAGCACCTGGCTGAGGTCGAGCGGCACGTTCAGGTAGTGGTCGCGGAAGGTGTGGTTCTGCTCGGGGTCCAGCACCTCCAGCAGGGCCGCGCTGGGGTCGCCGCGCATGTCGCGGCCGATCTTGTCGACCTCGTCGAGCATGATCACGGGGTTCATGCTCTTCACCTGGTGGAGGGCCTGGACGATGCGGCCGGGCATGGCGCCCACGTAGGTGCGGCGGTGGCCCCGGATCTCGCTCTCGTCATGCACGCCGCCCAGGGAGATGCGCGAGTACTTGCGGCCCAGGGCCCGGGCGATGGACTTGCCCAAGGACGTCTTGCCCACGCCCGGGGGGCCCACGAAGCAGAGGATGGTGCCGCGGAGATCGGGCTTGAGCTTGCGCACGGCCAGGAACTCCAGGATGCGGTCCTTGATCTTGGCCAGGCCGAAGTGGTCCTCGTCCAGCACCGTCTGGGCCTGCGCGAGGTCCAGGTTGTCCTCGGTGAAGGTGCCCCAGGGCAGCTCCGTCATCCACTCCAGGTAGGTCCGCGTCACGGCGGTCTCGCTGGAGTCCGGATGCATGCGCTCCAGCTTCTTGAGGTTGCGCTCGATCTCCGTGAGCGGGTCCTCGGGCACGGTCATCTTGGCCAGCTTGTCGCGGAAGGCCTGGATCTCCTCGGCCAGCTCCGAGCCCTCGCCCAGCTCCTGCTGGATGGCCTTGAGCTGCTGGCGGAGGTAGTACTCCCGCTGGCTCTTGTCCATCTCGCCACGGGCCTCCATGGTGATCTTCTGCTGGACCTCCAGCAGCTGGATCTCCCGCTGGAGCAGCTCGTTCACGCGCTTGAGGCGAAGGCCCGGGTGGGCGATCTCGAGCACCTCCTGGGTCTGCTGGAGCTTGAGGTCCAGGTTGGAGGCCACCAGGTCCGCCAGGCGGCCCGGGTTGTCCAGGTTGCCCGCGATGACCAGCACCTCCTGGGGCAGGGTCTTGCCCAGGGCCACGGCCTTCTCCAGCGTCTGCTTCACGCTGCGCAGGAGGGCGTCCTGCTCCAGGTCCGGCACCTTCAGCTCGGGCTCGGCCAGGGGCTCCACCCGGGCCTTGAAGAGGGCCTCGGTCTCGGTGAAGTACTCCACGCGGACCCGCTGCAGGCCCTGCACCAGGGCGCGGATGCGCCCGTCCGGCAGCTTGAGCACCCGCATGATGAGGGCCGCCGTGCCCACCTGGTACAGGTCCTCGGGCTTGGGGTTGTCCATCTCCACCTGCTTCTGGGAGAGCAGGAGGATCATGCGGTTCTCCACCAGGGCCGTGTCCACGGCGCGGATGGACTTCTCGCGGCTGACGCTGAGAGGCAGGATCACGTAGGGATAGACCACCACGTCCCGCAGGGGCAGCACCGGCAGCTCTTCCGGCAGCTTGGGCTGTTCGTCGGGAGGGGGGGGCAGGAGAACGTCGTCGGCCACGGAAAAACCTCGGCCTTCAGGATACCCCTACTTTTTCCGGACCTTCGGGGGCGGAGGCGCGGCTTCGCCGGGGAAGAGGGCCTGGGGCACGGGCTTGGGGCCCTGCGTGGAGGCCGGCGTGGAGGCCGGCGCGGGGGCTGGTGTGGCCGCGGGCGTTGAAGCCGGGGAGGCTGGCATGGCGGGGCCACCCCCGTTCCGCCCGGTGGCCGCCTCCTTGTGCATGAGCCCCTCCAGGGCCTTCACGAAGTCCGGCAGGTCCTTGAAGTCGCGGTACACGCTGGCGAAGCGCACGTAGGCCACCTGGTCCAGGCCCTTCAGCTCGTCCATGATCAGCTCGCCCAGTTCCCGGCTGCGGATCTCCCGGTCGGGCCGTTCCATGAGCCGGGCGTGGAGGTCGCCCACCAGCTGCTCGATGCGGGCCAGGGACACGGGCCGCTTCTGGCAGGCCAGCAGCAGGCCCTTCATGAGCTTCTGCCGGTCGAAGGGCTCGCGCCGGCCGTCCTTCTTGAGGATCACCAGGGGCACCTCCTCCACCCGCTCGTAGCTGGTGAAGCGGCGAGCGCAGGACAGGCACTCCCGGCGCCGCCGGATGGAATCCCCCTCGCGGGACTCCCGGGAGTCCACCACCTTGTCCTCGAGGTGCCCGCAGAAGGGACAGCGCACGGATGCTCCGGATCAGCGTCTAGACTTCGACCACCCGCGGTTCCATCACCACCTCGCAGGTCACGGAATTGGCCACGAAGCAGTACTTGTGCGCCTTCTCAAAGAGCTCCACCACCTTGGCCATGCTGGTGCCCCGGGGCACGCGGAGGGTCGGGCGCAGGTGCACCTGGGTGATGCGCGTGACCTTGTCGATGGTGTCCAGCACGGCTTCGGCGTGGTCCTCGTAGCCCACCACCTCGACCTTGGCCTTGGCGCAGAGGGCCAGGAAGGTGAGCATGTGGCAGGTGGCGAGGGCCGAGCCCAGGAGATCCTCAGGGTTCCAGCGGCCGGCGTCGCCCGCGTACTCCGGGGCGCTGCTCACGGCCAGGGGATGCTTGCCGGCGGTGGTGACCGTGGCGTTGCGGGAGTAGGTGGCGTCGTGAGTGCTGCCGGTCCAGGAGAGGGTGAGGGGATAGCGGTGGGCCATGGGGTTCTCCTCGGAAAGCCTGCGCCCAGGATGCCACACACCCCTTCTGCTAACCTGGAACGACGTTCCGGAGTCCCCATGCGCCTGTTGATCCCCGCGACCCTGGCCGCGCTGTCGCTGCCCGCCCAGGCCCAGTTCTGGAGCGAGATCGCCAACCCCAAGGTGGAGGTCACCCTCGTCCATCCGCCGGGCCTGGGCCTCAAGGTGGAGCGCCTGGCCTTCGCCCCTTCCCGCGACCTCAACTCCCGGGAGCTGGCGGACGCCCTCACGGCGGACCTGGTGCAGAGCCGCCAGGTGGAGGTGGTGGACCGGGCCCACCTCGATGCGGTGCTGAAGGAGCAGGAACTGGGCGCCAGCGGCTACGTAGAGCCCGCCACCATCGCCAAGCTCGGCAAGCTCCTCGGCCCCAGCGTGCTGGTCATCGTGAACGTGAACCGCTCGGACCTCAGTCGCACCCAGTCCGCCAAGGAGGAGCGCAGCACCGACTACAAGACGAAGAAGGAGCTCGTCCGGCTCAAGCGCACCGCCACCACCAGCCTGGATTTCAGCGCCACCGTGCAGGTGGTCGATCTGAGTACCGGCCGCGTCTTCGGCGCCCAGCGCCTGGAGGATGCGCCCAGCCTCAGCAACACCTCGTACGAGGGCTACCCCGCCTATCCCCGCGATTCCGATGTGCGCCGCCTGGCCTTCGAGGCCGCCAAGGTGAAGGTGCTGCGCCTGCTCCTGGCCTGGAGCGAGGTGCGCAAGCTCACCTTCTTCGATGATGATGTCTTCGGCATGGGCCGGGCCCACGAGCGTCTCAAGGCCCGTGACGTCCGGGGCGCCCTGGACCTGGCCCTCGAGGGTCTCGACCAGTCCCGCCAGGACAAGGGCCAGAAGCCCAAGTACTACCCCCGCGCCGAGTACAACGTGGGGATCATCCGCTTCATCCTGGGCCAGTATGACGATGCCCTGCCCCACCTGCGCGCGGCCCTGGATATGCAGCCCGACGCCAGCATCTTTCAGACCGCGCTGAAGGAATGCCAGGAGGCCATCGCGCTCCAGGAGGCCCTGCGCCGATCCGAACGCCAGGCCGAAACGCGGAGTGAAGAGGCTGCGGGCCCGGACCGCCCGTCCCCGCGGAACGAGCCGCAGCCTGGGTCGCAGCCGGGTCCCGAGGGTCTTGCCAAAGCGAGCCCCGAAGCCCGCCTCCAGAAACTCCAGGATCTCTATCGGAAGGGCCTGCTGGACAAGAAGGACTACGAGGCCAAGAAGGCCGAGATCCTGAAGGAGCTGTAACGGGGGATAATCGGGGTTCTGTCCTTCGGAGCCCCATGCCCACGCCCGCCCGCCTTCACGTCGCCCACGCCCTCCACGAAGTCTTCGGGGAGAAGGGCCGGGTGCCGGACATCTGGGACCGCGACCTGGGCGAGGACGCGCACCTGGCCCAGGCCCTCCTCGGCCTCTGCCTTCGCCGCTGGGGCCGTCTCCAGGCCTGGGTGAAGCCCCAGCTGAAGGATCCCGCCCGGGGGGTGCCCCTGGGCACCCAGGTGGCCCTGGCCATGGGCCTCGCGCAGCTGGCCTGGCTGCCCGGCGTCAGCGACCACGCGGCGGTGAACGAATCCGTGGCGCTGGCGGGAGACCGCGACCTGGGCTTCCATCCCCACAAGGGCCTGGTGAACGCCCTGCTGCGCCGGGCCGCGAAGGACCGCGCCGCCCTGGCCGCGGCGCTGGACGCCCTCCCCTCCGCCCTGGACCGGCCTCCCGCCGCGGAGCGCGCCCTGAAGGCCGCCCTGGCGCCGCACGGGGCCCTGGACCAGGTCGAGGCCCTGTGGTCCCGCCTCCAGCAGCCCCCCCGCCCCGCCTTCCGCCTCGTTCGGGGCGAGGTTCCCGAAGGCCTGGCGCCGGACCCCGAATGGCCGGGCTGCCTGCGGCTGGAAGAGGGAGCCCCCTTCCCGCGGCCCTGGCTGGAATCCGGGGCGGGCATGGTGCAGGACCGCAGCTCCCAGGCCCTGCTGGCCTATGGCTGGGATCGCCCCGTGACGCGGATCCTGGACGCCTGCGCCGCTCCCGGCGGCAAGACCACCACCCTGGCCCGGCGCCACCCCGGGGCGGCACTCACGGCCCTGGAGGTGCACCCCCGGCGCGCGGCCCGGCTGCGGCAGACCCTCCAGCAGCGGGGCGTGGCGGCCCAGGTGATCCAGGCCGACGCGGCGGAGTGGCTGGAGGCCAGCGACGCCACCTTCGACCTCATCCTGCTGGATGCCCCCTGCTCGGGCAGCGGCACCCTCCAGAAGCATCCCGAATGGCCCTGGCTGGCCCATGACGACCTGCCCCGCCTCACCGGGATCCAGCGCCGCCTCCTGGCCGCCGCCGCCGGGCGCCTGACCCCGGGCGGGCTGCTGATCCATGCAGTCTGCTCCTGGCTGCCCGAGGAAGGGATCGCCCACCGGGACTGGCTGGCGGAGGCCCGCCCCGACCTTCGCCCTGCGAAGGTCTGGCCGGCGGCCCTGGGCGTGGCCGATGGGACGGGCCGCGAGGTCACGGACCTGTTCCGCCCCCACCCCCTCCGCTGGGAGGGCGAGGGATTCCAGGCCTTCGCCGTCCAGCGTTCCAGCTAGGCAGGTGGCTCCGCGCCCGGAGACCGGCTACCGGCGGGGCTTCGCGAGCAGCGACCGCAGCACCCAACCGAGGTACGCGAACACATTCCTCCGGCGACGGTCCCGCCGTCTCGGGTCCGGGGGAAGGACCGGGAGGTCCTCCTGGCGCCGCTCGGAGCGCCGACGCTCCTCTTTCTGGACCAAGTGGATCGCCAAGGCGAAAAAGAGGACCACGGCGATGGCGGTGTAGGCGAAGACCTTCATGGGTTCCCCCGGGGGAGATCGGGTGGCGAGGGCAGGCCGGGCCGAATGGGGTCAGGACAGGGCCCGACGGGGAGGCGGCGCCCCCGGCGCAGGGTCCAGAGCCCGAGCGCCAGGACGGCGGAAGGGAGCCAGACCCACAGGATCTCGGAAAGAAAGACCGCCAGGCCCCGCGAGGAGAGGAGCCTCGCGGCGCTGAGGGGCGACACCCGGATCACCTGGAGCGGCCCGAAGAACCGCCGATCGGTGAATGGCCAGAACAGGGCGATGCCACGGCCGCCGGTGGTGAGGGCATCCAGGAGGCCGTGCGAGGCCATGGAGAGGAAGAGGAACCCGAAGGCGGCCGGGAACGGGGACCGGGCTTGGCGGAGGGCCCAGGCGCCCCCCAGGGCCATCACCGCCGCCAAGCCCAGGGAGTGGCTGAATCCCCGGTGGCCGAGGGCCGCCGAGTAGGGGATCCCCAGGCGGAAGGCGATCACGTCCAGGTCCGGGAGCACCGAGGCGACGATTCCGGTGACCAGCAGGGGGCGGGGGATGGCCTTCGGGCCGAAACCCACGCCCAAGGCCAGGGGAACCGCCGGGTGGGAGAGGATGGTCGGCATCGGAAGGGCCTAGCGGCACAAGACACCCGGCCCCGGAGGGGACCAGGGGGAACAGAGTGCCGGGCCGGATCTCACCTGATGGAGTACCAGGGGGAAGACCCGGCGCCATCCGGATTGCCCTGGTCGGGGTACAGCTTGCCCTTCTCGATCCTGAACCAGGGCGCGGGTCCGGCCCCATCCGGGTGGCCAACATCGGGGTACACCTTGTCGCCGCGAACGGAGAACCAGGGCCTCGTTCCCGCCCCCTCGGGATGGCCGACATCGGGGTAGAGCTTCCCGTCCCGCAAGGAGAAATAGGGCGAGGGGTTCACCCCGTAGGGATGCCCCTGATCAGGGAACAGCCTTTCCATGTCGAGCCTCCAGATGCTGTGGCCTTACGATGGGAGGTAATCGGACCGTCCGCAACCACTTGGTGGATGGACCCGAGTATCGGGGCCCGGAAGGCCGTGCGGGCGGGCGCCCAGGTGGGCGCAAGCGTCGGCCCGGCCAGGTTCGAGGTCAGGCCCGAGGTCAGGCCCGAGGTCAAGGTTGCCGGACGATATCGACCGAGATCTCCACCGCCTGGATCGTTCCCCGGTTCTCCAGCCAGTGGGTCGTGTTCCGATCCTCCGGCCAGCCCACGCCCGGCCCATAGTCCGTGGCGACGCCATTCCGATGGTCGGTGATCGTGCCCTGCAGGATGTAGACGGTGCCGGGTCGGTCCTTGTGGTCGTGAACCGGGCCGAAGACCCCCCCGGGCTCGATGGTCACCATGCGCATTCGAAGCTGGCGCCCCGCCATGCCCTCGATTTCCGGGCCGAGGTCGACCGAGGCAAGGTGTTTCACTGTGACGCCCTTCGTTTCCGGCGCAGCCTGCTCGTGGTCCATCGTGTCCTCCGTTCTGCCATGTCGGGATCTGACGAATGACGGTAACCGGACCCGCTGGCACCGGGGCGACGGGCGTAAGGTTGGGCCGGCCATCGATTTTTGAGGTATCCACGCCAGGCCAGCGCGTGGCTAGAGCCATTTTCGGTAGACGATGAAGCCGGACCTCTCGGCCAGGCTGTCATAGAGCTTCATCGCCGCCGTGTTGGTTTCCTGGGTCTGCCAATACACGCGCTTGATGCCTGCGCCCCGGGCAAACTCGCACACAGCCTGGATGAGCGCACGGCCCACGCCCTGGCCCCGTGAGGCCTCGACGGTAAACAGGTCCTGAAGGTAGCAGTTCGGAACCATCTGAATGGTGCTTCGGTGAAGAAGGAAGTGCGCCAGGCCAAGCAGCTCGCCAGACCTTTCTGCGACAAGCGCATGCATGGGTTCATAGGGGTCGAAGAACCGCGACCAGGTCATCCGGGTGATGTCTGGGGACAAGGCCGTTCGTCCCGCCCGACCATAAAAGGCGTTGTACCCATCCCAGAGGGCCGACCAGGCATCGAAATCGCGCTCCTCCACGGCTCTAATCCGAATGGGGTTGGTCAAGGCGGACTCCCGAAAAATCAGGAACGCGGCATGCATTCCTGTCATTCATGCAGCGGCCGGATGCGTGACGCCAACCGGACCGGGCCCGTGCCGAAGTGACGATCGCCGTCGAGGGAGCTAGGCCAGGCGCTCCGGAATCGGCTTGAGCTTGTAGATCTCGTGGAAGAAGAGATCCGCCCTGTGCTGGTCTTCGCAGAAGTTGGTGACTTCCTTGATCTTCCCGCTCTCAAACCGGAAGACGAGGCACCACATCAGGTCGAGACCCGACCCCGCCGTGCTCCATCCACGGTGGTGATCCACGACGAAATCGCCCTGTTCCACCACGACGATGGGCTGAGCCTGGAATCCGGCCTTGGCAAGCTGGTCAAAGAAGGCGAGAACCTCGGTGATCCCGCGCTTGTCACCCGCGAGAGGATGGTGGCCCGGAATGCGCCAGATGATGTCTTCGGACAGGGCATCCTTCACGGCCGAGACATCCTTGCTTGCGTAGGCCGCGAAGAAATCCTGGATTTTGGACAGGTTCGACATGTGGGCTCCATGAGGAAAAGGGGGCGCGGGCTAACGCCTGATTGATCCGCCCGCGAACCGGCGCGGCCGAAAGGGCGGGTCAGGCGTCCGTGCGCGCTTGGCGGCGCAGGACGACATGCGTGGCCTTCTCCGACGCGATGAATTCCACGCATTCGTATCCCAGGGCCCGCAGGTCGACGCCTTCGAACAGCGGTTCTCCCCGGCCGAGCAGGACCGGCGCGATCGCAAGGTGCAGTTCATCGATGAGCCCCTCGCGAAGGTACTGCCGGAGGGTGTCCGGCCCCCCGCCGATTCGCACGTCCCTTCCGGCAGCGGCCTCGCGGGCCCGGTCGAGCGCCTCGCGAATGCCCCCTGTGATGAAGTGGAACGTCGTGCCGCCCGCCATCTCGATGGGGGAACGGGCGTGATGGGTCAGGATGAAGACCGGCACGTGGTAGGGCGGATTGTCCCCCCACCACCCCTTCCAGCTGGTGTCCGGCCAGTCCCCGCGAAGGGGCCCGAACATGTTCCTTCCGAGAATCCAGGCCCCGACATTCTGAAAGCCGCGGGCGGCGAAGTCCTCGTCAATCCCGGTCGTGCCGCCGTCCTTGCCGAACAAGGCCCGCTGGAAGGTGCGTGTCGGGAGCAGCCACTGATGCAGCTCCGTCCCCCCGGCGCCGAGTGGATGCTCGAGGTCTTGATCCGGACCTGCTCCGTATCCGTCGAGCGAGATGGTGAAGCCCTCCACGCGAACACGTGTCATCCGGTTGCCTCTGTGTTGACGCCTGACGAATGAAGCCGGGTGGCCCCGCCTGCACCGAGGCGCAGCGTGGAGCCGAGGATGCGGGAAGTTGAGAGAGCGCGCAAGGCAGCGCAGGCGGAGTTCAAGTTGGGGGGAGGGTCAGGCCCGAGCGGAATGTTCGCAATAAAGCGCCTTAACGCTGACGATCTTTCAAAATCGATAAGTAGTCTGCCCACGGGCCTACGGCACCGGCACAAACCTTCGCCATCGTACGGGCAATCTGTCCAAGATGGTCAAGGTCATGGACGGCCCACGTCGCCAATAGCTGCGCCAATGTGACATTCCCGAGTTCAGGGTGCTGACCGATACGATCGAGATCTGCGTTCGTAAGGTTCATTCCATGTAGAACCGAGACGTTATCCCGTCGAAGGGCTTCGAAAGTCGCGAGCAATTCTGAAAGCTGCTTGCCTCGACTTTGATGGAACTGCGCAGTTCTATCGAATGGATCAAATGGCCGTGTCTCCCCGGCCAGGATGTGTCGCACCCGTGGAATCCAGTTGGCTCTTTCGCCATGGATGAGGTGACCGACGACGTCGTATGGAGACCACGTGTGATCGCCCTCGGTCGCTGCCACCCAGGTTTCAGGCAGCCCTTCAAGCAGCTTTGCGAGACTCGTGGGCGTTCGTTCCAGCACCGCCACAAGTTCTTCAAGGGTGGGTTTGGATGGGCTCATGCCAACCATTCTACTGCTGCTGGATATCGAGGAATAAACGCTGGTTTTGAGTCGCCGAGGAAGGCCAAACGACGGAAAAAGAGAGCGGACGGCACGGGCGGTAGGGTCCGGGTGGGGCGTAGGGTTGGGCCAGTCGGGAACGAGAGGGTCACTTTCGCACTTCCCCAGGACCCAGACCGAGCCGTTTGTTTGCTCTGAGAAGGTCGATCGCTTCGGAGATTCGTTTTCCACGTGTATCGTCGCGCTTGGCTGATGAAATCCATCCGACGTACCGACGTTGGTGCGATGGGGGCAAGTTCTGGAAGTTGGTCAATGCAACTGGATCAGCCTGAATAGCAGTAATAAACCAATCAGGCGGGAAAGATTCAGGGTGATTTCCTGAATCAATCTGAGGGGATTTCGCATGGTCGAGTGAGGCAATTCCTGGAGGCGCGAGAAGGCCAGCAGCGTGCAGTTCTTTGGCGAGCGAGAGATTGACCGCAGACCATCTTGAAGCCTTTGTTCGTGGGGAAAAACGTTGTGCATACTTCTCATCGTCAATTCGCTGGCGCACACCATCGATCCAACCGAAGCAAATAGCCTCTGATAGAGCATCTTTATAAGAAAAGGTTGGTCGACCCAACTTGACTTTTGTGAAAATCAGCCAAATTTCCTTTTCTTTGGCGTGATGTTGTTCAAGCCAGTTGCGCCAGGCTTTCCGGTTTTTAGGCTCAAGGGTGGTCGTGAGTAGCATGGTGAGGCCTAACGTATGAAGCCAAGCGGTCGCGCCCGAGCCGGGGCGATGAGCGGAGCCGGGGAAGCAGGGATTTGAGAGAAAACGAAGGGTACTGCAGGCGGGGTCCGGGTTGAGCTGGGGGTTAGGTGTACGTTGGGCCTGTGTGGCTGGAGCCCAGGATGGCAGTGACCTCGGGGCTGTGTAGTCACTTAGAACAAACCCCAACGGCTCACGCGGGATTTGTATGTTTCGTAATCGGCACCGTGGGCAAGCAGGAGGCGTTTTTCCTCAGCAGGAACAATGTAGAAATTCAGAAACAAGAAAAAGAGCGGGAAGTGTAGGAGGAGTGGATCAAGGGCACCGAGAAGAATAGTAAGGCCCAGAAATGGCAGGATATCAAAAAGGTAGAAGGGATTGCGAGCAACGGAAAAAGGGAACTCGGTGATCAGTTCTTTTGCGTGCTCTTTGAACATGGGGTTTGCCTTATGCTTCGAGAAGAACCTGACCATCCATATCTTGCTTAGAAGGAACACCGCGATGCATAAAACAAACAAAGTCCACCGGAGAGGCCCTATGTAGGGCCCCTTTCGCAACACAGGCAGTAACCAGGCTCCAGAGACCCATTGGGCGAGAAGGATCAACAATTGGATGAAAAATGCCTGGGGTGGCTGGATTCTGACCTCTTTTGTCCCCATGACCACTCCTATGAACAAGGACGCCTGCGGACGAAGAAACGCCTTACGAAGGAACCTAGGCGGACCAGCCTGCGCCGAGGCGTTGAGCGGAGCCGGGGAAGCAGGAAGCTGAGAGAGAGCGGAAGGCCATGCTGGGGGTTCCGTGTTGAGCGGAGGGTCAGCCGACGCCTGGAACCTGACTCGATAGGAACTGGCGGGTCAGTATCGCTTCGGTTCGAAGCCGTTTGCGCTACGGATGTACCGGAGTCCCGGGAACCGGGGCTCCACCTGTGACGGGCAGATAGAGGCCACCCCCTAGGGGGGTTGCCAGGACAGGTGCACCCCCAGTAGCCGGGATGATGAGCCGCGGGGAATTGGGGTCGGTCGGTGCGGTGGGCGCTTGGGAACCATGCCCCGGCGTTTCGTTAGGGTTGGGCGCCGCATCTACGGGCACACAACCGAGCGCCATCATCAGCAGCATGGAAGAAAGAATGGTTCCGACAAATCGCACGGAAACCTCCGTGAATTTTGAGGCGCTATGTGAGTGTAGGCATGAATTGAGCCTCGGCTAGCGCGGCCTAGCGAATGCAGCTAAGCGGCCCCGCCTGCGCCGAGGCGAGGAGCGGAGCCGGGAAAGCGGGATGCTGGGTAGGCGCGGAAGGCAAGGCGGGCGGGGTCCGAGTTGAGCGGAGGGTCCGGTGTTGATTGGGATCGCCCCATTGTGATGCGGTCGAGATGCAAAATGGCATGGAACTCGAAATAGGGTTGCCCTTGCCTAGAACCTCTGGATTCATCGAGCGAAGAAAGAGCAAGCATTTATCCTGCGGATTGGGTGCTGGGAGGGGGATTGCTTTTTTGCTAAGGGGAAACACGCGCCTGGAATCGCTTATTTTCGCTTTCAAATAGGCGTTTAATGCTCGCACCATCCGATGGTTCTCTTTTGAGGGTCTCGGGATCCCATTGACTGCGGGTGATTTCAAAGAAGTCGCCACCATAGATATGAATCCCGCCGGTGAAGCGGGGGAGGGGGTTTGTAACTGAGTGAATGACATCCGCAGGTAGCGCGGTGACATCGCCAGCAAACAGTGCCTTGGCCTCAAAGGCTTCAATCCTGTTGTTTGAGTGGTGCCATAAAATATTGTCTTCCCGGCCGGTATAGATCCCGATGTTGGCCCACATAAGGTGATTATGTGGCATTAAGTTCATTTGTGGGGTCCAGGCTGCATTCAAAATCGTCAGAGACTCCGAGCGATACAGGAGGGTGATCCCGGCTTCGGTGGGGTTCCCAAGAGCGGTAAGCAGGTCTGCCGGATGGCTCATGGCACGCGCCAAAACCTCTAAGACAGCTCCTTGGGGGTCGTCGCTGCGGTTCGCCTCAACACAATCCTCGATGAATCGGTCCATCTCCATTTGATTACCCTCCCGAGTTAGGCCACATCTATGGGCAGTCCAGACGGAACTTCGAGGGACCGAATTTAATAAGGTCACGGCAGCAACGGCCAATGCCCTCCACCAAGATTCACTGAACTGTAGGACATCGGGCCGCCTCCTTCTAATTCACGCCGATGATAAACAGTACCGCCCACAAACCTAGTGTCTAAGTGACGGAAAATCAATGGCAGGCAGGAGTTAAAATTGGGCAGATGGCCTGGCGTTGGTTTAAATTTGAGGAAGGAATTAGGCTTACACCTGACGAATGAAGCTAACCGGACCCGCCTGCACCGAGGCGATGAGCGGAGTCGAGGAAGCGGGATGTTGAGAGAGAGCGGAAGGCAATGCAGGCGGGGTCCGAGTTGAGCCGAGGGTTAGGCTGCGAAATGGTATCGAGGTGAATATCTGGACCAAGTGGTTTTAGGTGCGGGACTTCTCTTATGGCTTTGGTTGCTTGGCGTCGAGAAAGTCATTCACCATCGGGACGATGACGGACATGCGCTGCATCAGCGTCACGTGCGTCGTGGCGGGCAAGATGGCCAATCGCGAGGCTGGGAGCGGCTTAATGTCGCCGTGGATCCCGCCGCCTTTCAGGCGAAACATTTCCGCGACGTGCTCGAGCCGTACACCATCCGAGTCGCCGTGGACGAAGAACATCGGCGCTGTGGTGGCCTTCAGTTGATTGTCGCCAATGTCGCGCCCTTTCGAATCCATGGTGAGGACCCGCTTGACGAACTTCGGGAAATCGTCCGGATTCGGGTTCAGCCTTTTGTACTCGACTTCAATGGGCGAGCCTTTAAAGGCGTCCGCGGTGAGTGTCGCGAGGGCGTCCTGCCCTTCCTTGACCACGCCGTCCCGGTGGAGCATCGACGAAATGACGACAACCTTTCGCACTTTGTCCGGATGACGGATCGCGCATTGCATGGCCACGCCGCCACCCATGCTGTACCCGAGGAGGTCCGCGCGTGAGATTTTCAGGTAATCGAGCAGCGCCGCCACATCGTCGGCGAGGTTCTCGGAGGTGATGTCGCGTGGGATGTCCGCCGTGCGCCCATGGCCTTGCATCTCGACGGCGACCACTTTCCGCGTTTTGGAGAGCTCGTCGATCCACCCGGTCCAGTTGTTGGTGATCGTCATGAACGCGCCGTGGAGCAGGACCACCGGATCGCCGCTCCCGTGGATCTCGTAGTACATCTTGAGACCGTTCACTGGGGCGTAACCCGTCACGGGTTGATGCTGCGCGACTAAGGCAGCCGGCAGAAGCATCGTCAGGAGAAAAGCTGTCGTCTTCATGTCGGACCTTTCCTTTGGGTGAGGTTGAACACGCCGCGCAGCCTAACGGATGAAGCTAACCGGCCCCGCCTGCACCGAGGCGCTGAGCGGAGTCGAGGAAGCGAGAAGATGAGAGAGAGCGGGAGGCAATGCAGGCGGGGTCCGAGTTGAGCGCAAGGTTAGGATCATGGGGCGGACACCGGAGGAGATGCATCTTTTAGATCTGATTCATCGATGAGGCGCTTTATGCGTTCAAGCGAAGCAGGTTTTTCCGAAGGGTTTGCCTTTGCATAATTCATCAACTCCAGTCCGATATTTTTTATTAACCAAGCTTCACCAGTGGCAGGCTCGTAGCTCATACCATAATATTTTTGTTGGTATCCAAAATAATAAACGGACCCATCCATTACGGAGTGTGTGATTTCTTGTTCCGGGTATTTAGTATGTTTGAGAATGGTTTTCCAGATTTTATTAATAATTGTGTAATAATCCGGAGATAGTGTGTTCTTAGAGTGTTGTATAACAAATTGCTGTCGAAGTGATTGTTTAGAGCTTGGTAGGGTGGCTTCGGTATAGTGAACTGTAAATTGTGGGCCGTCCTTAGTTGAAATACCGGGTATAAATTCCCATGTTACATATGTTGCAGATAGCTTTTTACCGGAAAGAACTAACATCCAGAAATCTGCGTTCTTGCCAATAAGGGATTCAATTTGATTGAATTCACAAAACGTAGAAATTGGCACCGGTTCTGGGAAATTCCATGCTGATTGACCAATCAATGGCGTTATGGATTGAACCGCCGCAAGCAAGGCAATCGATCGATGGATTTCCATGTGAGCGATCCTAACGAATGAAGCTAACCGGGCCCCGCCTGCACCGAGGCACTGAGCGGAGCCGAGGAAGCGGAACGAAGAGAAAGAGCGGAAGGCAATGCAGGCGGGGTCCGAGTTGAGCGGAGGGTTAGGCAGGTTCGGTGTTTGTTTGTACGGCTACTTTTTAGCACTTGGCCGAATGTTGACTTGATTACTCGCCATGAGAGCGATGTATGGCCAGGTGGTTTGATTGATCGCATCGATGGAAGATACGGGAGCGAACGCAGACACATGGAGAACGGCCTGGCCTGCTCTTGACGCTGCTCGGACCTGAATGAGCCGTACAAATGTTTGCCCTGGTTCGATGGCAATGATGATGGAAGATTGTATGTCTCGCTTCTCGGGATCCGTTTTCAGGCTCCTGGCAGCGATGATGCCTCCAGGAATTCCGGGAGGGATGTATGGAATGTCTGGATATTGAAATTCTGCGTATATCTGGACTTGCTCTTGGTCAATGAAGACCGGACGGTCACCCTTGTTGAGAACCTTTACAAGAGCAAGCGAACCCTTGCCAATAACCAAGTCGTTGTTGATTAGCTGAACCGTTGTGGACAGTTTTGGTTTGGTTTGGGCGGATAGAGAGCCAGAAGCGAAAAGTGCAATAAGGCAGAGGTAAGGCAATCGCATGATGACCTACCTAACGAATGAAGCTAACCGGACCCGCCTGCACCGAGGCGACGAGCGGAGTCGAGGAAGCGGGAAGTTGAGAGAGAACGGAAGGCAATGCAGGCGGGGTCCGAGTTGAGCTGAGGGTTAGGCCGCCGAACGAGGAATTCCGAATCGGTCGCAGATTTGGTTAAGAAGTACTGGATCAGTATCGATTTCACCTTCAAACCAATTGGTCCAAGTGAAAACGACTTTATTCTCATTAAGCCAAAGATGAACTTCGCCATAGTCGATCCAAGCATCCATCCCCTGGTACTCAAAGGATTTCTTCGCACCTTCCTTTAAGAGGGTCTTTATGACCTTGTTGAACAATTCGGTGTTGATGTTTTCAGCTTTCACGAGCGGCCTAACGAAAGAAGCTAACCGGACCCGCCTGCACCGAGGCGCTGAACGAAGCCGAGGAAGCGGGAAGCTGAGAGAGAGCGGAAGGCAATGCAGGCGGGGTCCGAGTTGAGCGGAGGGTTAGGCCGCGCGAACAGTCAGCCTTGCGCGGGAACGGAATCGGTTGGGGAAGACCACTCTGCGTCGAAGCCAGCTTTGATTTGATGGAGCGCTTTCTCGAAATCATACCCATCGTTGGCGTACGCCCGTGCGGCGTGACGAGCCAAATCGACCAGGAGAATCCCCATGCGCCAGGATCATTCCAGGTTGTGTTCAATGTGAACTGCTGCCCGCCAGTCGGCAGGATCGAGATGGTGAGGATGTCATGGGCCGGAGTGGTCAAAGTCACCTCAATGGAAGCGGCCTAACGTAGGAAGCTAACCGGGCCCCGCCTGCACCGAGGCTATGAGCGGAGCCGAGGAAGCGGAACGAAGAGAAAGAGCGGAGGGCAATGCAGGCGGGGTCCGAGTTGAGCTAAGGGTTAGGCCG
>NZ_JAKZLE010000004.1:0-284562 GCF_022808885.1 Geothrix alkalitolerans
CAATGCAGGCGGGGTCCGAGTTGAGCTACGGGTTAGGCCTTGGGATAGCGATAGTGGCCTGTGATTTTAAAATCGAAGAGACGATCTTCGAGCATGACACCCCAGCCGATGTTGTGGATGACGAGTGGAACACCTGCTTTTGATCGCTAATTCGAAACCAGGCCGATGTGAGGTACACCGGAAGTCAACTGCCAAGTGACAATGTCACCAGGTAGATAGTCGTTTGAATCTTTGGTGATGGGGATTGTTTGGCCGTGGCGCTTGAAGAAAGTTGCTAGGTTGGGAACCCGCCGGTGGTCGATGTTCTTGTCGGTGGACTTCATGTGCCAGGATTTTGGGTATTCATCCCAGGCGCTCGACATGTCTTGGTGAACAAGGACCTGGAGATCAACCCCAAACTTACGGTACGCCCGGATGATTACATCGGAGCATACGCCTCGATCCAGGGGGACATCGCCCCCTGGATAGTTGAGCTTTTGGTATCGGCTGTCGTAGTAACGCGTGACGCCGATTTGGGCTTTTGCAGCGTTGACCAAATCTTGTGCGGAAACCCCGGCCAGAAGACCCGATGAGCTAATCAGAATCAGAGCATGGGTTAGGTTTCGCATGATCATGTGGCCTAACGAACAAGGCTAACCGGCCACGCCTGCACCGAGACGACAAGCGGAGCCGAGGAAGCGGGAAGTTGAGAGAGAACGGAAGGCAATGCAGGCGGGGTCCGAGTTGAGCTAGGGGTTAGGCCGAAGCTTGCGGACCATCTTTTGAACAATAAGGATGGAAATATAGTACCAGAACGTAAAGAAGAACATGTGAAGAGTGAAACCTGGATGCTGGAAATAGAGGTCGTTGATATAAAATCCTGATGGCGCTGAATTATCGTTAATTACAGTTGTACCCTTGGAAAATGGAGGCGGATTGGGCAAATCTAGCGCGTGAGGGACATAGTAGAAGTTATCTGCAAATTTATTAAATTTAAATAAAGGTTTGGCGGTAAAGAATACTGGATAAGCCAGGCACCTAGCTGCACCTTTTATTACTGCGTCACCTGGAAATGAGGACCAAGATTTAAGTGCAGTGGCATAAACAAAAAAGGACAGTATGGAACATCGCAGGAGCAGTAACAGGTGAGAGAGGAGCAAAGCACCTGGCTTACTAGCTATGCGAATAGTCAGAAGAGGATGAGTTTCCAGCTTCATGGGAGACGAGCCTTCGAAAGAGGCCTAACGAATGAAGCTAACCGGCCGCGCCTGCGCCGAGGCGATGAACGGAGCCGAGGAAGCGAGAAGTTGAGAGAGAGCGGAAGACAATGCAGGCGGGGTCCGAGTTGAGCTAGGGGTTAGGCCTGCCTTCGAAATCTTGATACGAGTTTAACAATTAATAGAAGAATCGAAACTTGTATCACGGCACAAAATGTGATCCAGCCGAGTTGAACAAGAGGTTTTAAGAAGACGCCAGGCCATAGATCGCACATTTGTCTTAATGATGAAGATAATGGCATCGACCAAAGGGCTAAAAGAATATCGGGTAAGAGATGCTCTCTAGGCGAATTGAGGTATATCAGGTCGATGGACCAAGCCCACAGAATGAGGCCGAGTATTAGCGCCGCGTAGAGCCGAACGCACAGTCGTAGGATGGGCATGTGGCGAGGCCTAACGAATGAAACTAACCGGACCCGCCTGCACCGAGGCACTGAGCGAAGCCGAGGAAGCGAGAAGCTGAGAGAGAGCGGAAGGCAATGCAGGCGGGGTCCGAGTTGAGCGGAGGGTTAGGGGCCCCGGACGAGTCGTATCGTGACTTCAAAACCTAATTGAACTGAGTGTCCAAGCTGGGGCGAATCTCTACATTTCCTGGTTTTGAGAAGACAACAAATATTCTAAATTTTCGAGCTATCGGTTCCGTTGATTCAGTTGGGGGGAATTTCAGGGTTGAGCTCCAGGATATAGCCGTGGGAGCCAAGGAAGGATGATAGGCCGTAGATTTAAGTGAATTGGCCTTGGTGACTTTGCCAGAGGTATCGACCTCGAGAAGAACTTCTACCGGCCCAGAGAAACCTGCCATTTTTGAAAGAGTTGGGTAGGGCGGCGGGGTAGGCTTCCCCATTTTTGCCCACATCTCATTTGAAATATCTGTATATGCCTTCAGTTCTTCTGCACTTGGGCTGATTGAGTTGAATTTTGCTGTTTGAGAGAAGGCAGGCGTCGCACTTACGACAATGGACAATGCAACCCGGTGAGCGGAAAACATCGAGGGCTCCTAACGAATGAAGCTAACCGGACCCGCCTGCGCCGAGGCGCTGAGCGGAGCCGAGGAAGCGAGAAGTTGAGAGAGAGCGATAGGCAATGCAGGCGGGGTCCGAGTTGAGCGGAGGGTTAGGCCATTCAGGACGGACGCAGAAAACCGAACACATGGAACTTGGTGTAGATGACCCCATTGGCAGACCCTTGGAGAAGAATCCAGGGGTGGGGGTTAGCCTGGAGCTGCGATAGAGGGAGAGAAATGGTGCCTGCGGAACTACGCATGGCAGGAGTGACTTGCCATGATTTACCACGATCAAAGCTGATTGCAATTTCGGCGATGTTGGCATGAACACGCCAGGTGAAGCCCTGAGGTGGAGTTTCATCGCAGTCGAATTGAATTGAGGTGTTTGGCGCGGTGAACCGTTGCTCAGAAATGACCTGGCTACCCCGCAAAATGCGGTAGCCAATGCCCTGCCGATTGGAAGGGACCAGTGCGTACCAGGAGTGAGCAATATCCTTGTCGTTACGCGGCGTCCAGGCAAGGCTGCGCCGGACTTGGCATGTGGTCTTTATTGATTCGCCTGTGGAATAGAGATACTCAAGGACATACCCAGGTTGTGAATCGTTCAGTTGTCGAATGCCGTCAGTAGAAAACTCGAAGGTGGCTGAGTAGATCTCACTCTTACCAGACTCGTATAGAACCCCTTCAAGGGATATCGAATGAGCCGTGCCCAGGGCCAGTGACTCGTCTGATTGTGCCCTACCCGTTTGAACCTCTTGGCCGATGAGTAAAAATGCGGGATGAAGGCTCAGTGAGCAGCAAAAGAGAAGTGGAAGACAACTGCCCATGGAATGGCCTAACGAAAGAAGCTAACCGGCCCCGCCTGCACCGAGGCAATGAGCGGAGCCGAGGAAGCGAGATGTTGAGAGAGAGCGGTAGACAATGCAGGCGGGGTCCGAGTTGAGCGGAGGGTTAGCCCAGGGGTCAGACGTGATGTCCTGTGACGGCCGTAATTGCTGTACACAGATTTCTATGAATGTGGTTCAACTTTTGAAGGCATTGATATGCGGTTGGCCTTTTTGCCGGATCATCGTGTAACATTAAACCAACAAGTTCTGAAAGTTTGTCCCCTTCTGATCCAATAATTGGCTTAGTAACAAGCTTGATTGGGTCGGTGACTTTATCTGGTTGAATTTGTGGATTCTGGCCAGAAAGCATCTCATAAAGAACGGTTCCGAACTGGTATATATCACTGGCCGTAGTAATTGGATGTTTACGATTTATGGCCCTAGACACAAGTTCCGGTGTTCGATAGCGATAGGGCATTCCGGGCCATTGTGTGCCGGTAAGTGGATCTACATCATCATCATCAGCATGAGTGCCGTCGATTACTTTGATGAGACCGAAATCTGCTAATTTAGCACCGGCATCGCTGATTAAAATGTTTTCTGGTTTTATATCGCGATGAATTAGGGGAGAAGATAGTGTGTGAATTGCATTTAAGGCGGACATACAATTCATGGCAATTCTAATGGCAGAAAGTCGATCCAAGGCTTGAGTTGCAATTAATGTACGACATGTTTTCGGAATGTATTCAATAATGACGAATGGATATTCAATTTTATCAAATGATAAATATTTTCCCTCATCAAAGACGCGAATGATAGCTGGATGGTTTAAAGCTTTTAAGTGCTTTATTTCTTTTAAAAAAGCCAATAGACGACTAGGATTGCTCATTTTATGGAATACTTTAAGCACGAATTGCATGCCTTGATTGGACCCGGAAGAGCAGGTAACGAGAAATGCTGTTCCATTACCCCCCTTACCGATGAATCGATTATTATAATAATATGCAGTCTCGCTTTTAACAGATTTCAAGTGTTGAAGTGAAAAATTATCTCTAAACTCTGGAGATTCTTCTGCCGGTGATTTAGTGACACTTGGAGTATTGGACATTTAGAAATCTCCGATATCGGCTAACGAATGAAGCTAACCGGCCCCGCCTGCGCCGAGGCGCTGAGCGAAGCCGAGGTAGCGAGATGATGAGAGAGAGCGGAGGGCAATGCAGGCGGGGTCCGAGTTGAGCTGAGGGTTAGGCCGCCCGTGGTAGCAGAGGGTGGAATTGATCTTTCGAGTAGGTGAGTACGAAGATCGCATAACAATTACAGCTACCCACCGCAATCACTAGGCTGAATAGAGCCCAGAGAGGAATGTTGCGCCAAACACCCTCCATTGCAGCAAACGGACTCAGCACACCAAGCGGGATTATGACGAATAGTATCCACTGAATGGTGAGAGCCACCATCCGGGCGATGTTGGTCAGTCTCCAGAGTCCCAGGGCCAGCGGCAGCCAGAAAAATGCCCCCATTGCGCCGAATCCCCAGTGGCCCTTGAGCCCGAGGCGGATGCCCATGACCGCTTCGGCTAGATAAAAAGCGCAAAGCCCGACAATGGCTATCCGTAGGCCGATCCGGTTGGTTTGGGGAAGAATTGGCATGCGCGGCCTAACGAAACAGGCTAACCGGCCACGCCTGCGCCGAGGCGCCGAACGAAGCCGGGTAAGCAGGGAGATGAGAGGGAGCGAGAGGCAATGCAGGCGGGGTCCGAGTTGAGCTAAGGGTTAGGCGCTTACAGAGTTCTATTCAAGGCTCTTCAGCCAGACAATTGCCGAATCGACGTCGCTTAGGAAGGATCGGGAAAACTCCGGCGTTACCGAGTCTGTGGCATCCGATTCAGAGAGGGAGGAATCTCCCATCGCCTTTTGGTATGCATGGAATGCCGAAATCCCTTCCCCATTCTTTAGGTACCGGAGTGCCCAAATGGCTAACAGCTTAGATTTCTGGTGGTTGGACAAGGGAAACTCCGAGCGCCTAACGAATGAAGCTAACCGGACCCGCCTGCGCCGAGACGCTGAACGGAGCCGAGGAAGCGTGACGTTGAGAGAGAGCGGAAGACAATGCAGGCGGGGTCCGAGTTGAGCTACGGGTTAGGCCTTGGGATAGCGATAGTGGCCTGTGATTTTAAAATCGAAGAGACGATCTTCGAGCATGACACCCCAGCCGATGTTGTGGATGACGAGTGGAACACCTGCTTTTGATCGCTAATTCGAAACCAGGCCGATGTGAGGTACACCGGAAGTCAACTGCCAAGTGACAATGTCACCAGGTAGATAGTCGTTTGAATCTTTGGTGATGGGGATTGTTTGGCCGTGGCGCTTGAAGAAAGTTGCTAGGTTGGGAACCCGCCGGTGGTCGATGTTCTTGTCGGTGGACTTCATGTGCCAGGATTTTGGGTATTCATCCCAGGCGCTCGACATGTCTTGGTGAACAAGGACCTGGAGATCAACCCCAAACTTACGGTACGCCCGGATGATTACATCGGAGCATACGCCTCGATCCAGGGGGACATCGCCCCCTGGATAGTTGAGCTTTTGGTATCGGCTGTCGTAGTAACGCGTGACGCCGATTTGGGCTTTTGCAGCGTTGACCAAATCTTGTGCGGAAACCCCGGCCAGAAGACCCGATGAGCTAATCAGAATCAGAGCATGGGTTAGGTTTCGCATGATCATGTGGCCTAACGAACAAGGCTAACCGGCCCCGCCTGCACCGAGGCGATGAGCGAAGCCGAGGAAGCGAAATGAAGAGAAAGAGCGGAAAGCAATGCAGGCGGGGTCCGAGTTGAGCGAAGGGTTAGGCGCAGTTTAAATCAAAGGGCGAGATGGCGTGGTTAAGAAATCAGTGACCAGTCTCTATCCTTCTAGCTACTACGGCGCAAATCAGTGTGGCTGCCACGTAGGCCATTCCTGAAATGAAACTGAAATGAAAGAACAACCCTCCAACCGCAACCACAAAGGCCAACGTTCCAAAGTAGTACAAAACGAAAAGCAAGAATTTGAAATTTGATTGGCCCAAATTAACTTCAGTTGCTGGGTGAACAGCCAAACCACTAGTGACCAATACGGGAATCGCAAAGGCGAAACCATAAACGGTCACCAACAATGAATGATCAAGTTTTGGTAAGGTTGCGAGCTGGATAATTGTGGCTAGGCCAGCGGCAGCGAGACCGAAAGAAATGAGGTGCGCTATACCACGCCCGTTCTGTTCTTCTTGATCCGAAGTCATATCAATCCTTCAAGTGTGGAACTGAACGGTCGTTCGCGCCTAACGAAAAAAGCTAAGTGGCCGCGCCCGCACCGAGGCGACGAGCGGAGCCGGGATAGCGAGATGTTGAGAGAGAGCGAGAGGCAATGCAGGCGGGGTCCGACTTGAGCGAGGGGTTAGGCCATGAGCTAGGACGAACACCTAATAGTCTTTGAGAATTGAGGCCGCTGATTCGAATACAGAATCCTCAATTTTCTCTGGAGGGGAAACCGAAAAATCGACCTGACCTGAATCAAGAATGAGTTGATTGCCTTTGAGCGACTTCACCTCCGGATCGAGGTGGGAATACATGCCAACGAAGTGGAGTTGAGAATCGAAGATCAGCAAACGCTTGGTAGCGCGGTAGGACCGACCCCAAGTAGTAACGAAATTGACCAAATGATAGGAATGAGTGGATTTAGTTTGACCAAGGTAGCGAAATTCTTGTTCGTGGAATTCGCCTCTCTTCCACATAGGAACCTTCGCTGATTTAGCAACGCGCCAGAGCTGCACTACTAGAGGACGGGGACCAATAAGGTTGCGTCTTGAGGAGCCAGCAATAATTACGGAGCTTGCCACTGAGGCGAGGAAGAGAACTCGAATGAGCTTCCGACCGATCATCGAGTGGCCTAACGAAAGAAGCTAACTGGCCCCGCCTGCGCCGTGGCACTGAACGGAGTCGAGAAAGCGGGGAGATGAGAGAGGGCGGAAGACAATGCAGGCGGGGTCCGAGTTGAGCGATAGGTTAGGCGATGTAACACGCCAGCTATTATTTAGTTGGTTGTATTTTTAACCACAAAGCGACCATTTTGAATGGCCGTGAGAATTTCATCGGTGGATTTGTCACTTGGATTCGTGACTTTATATTGTTTGAAACAAGAAATAGCCTTGGATTTGTCGCCAAGTGCGAGGTAGGACATTCCTAAAGAGTAGTTCGCATCGGTAACACCAAGTGAAAGCGCTTTCTGAAGGTATGGGATTGCAAGTGCGGATCGACCAGAACCACCAAGGAAAACACCATACATAAAGTTCCCTTGAGGGTCGTCTGGGACCATTTTCAGGAGCCTTTCGAAACTATCGGAAGCTTTTTGCGCCTCGCCTTGGATATCAAGGTTGTGACCGATGCTGTGGAGCAGACCGCCCCTCCGGAGTAGTCCTGGAGTGGTATTTGGGTTAGCGAGAAGGATGTCAAAAAGCTTGGAAAGAACCTTCACATCCTCGGTGGCTCGGAGTTTGTCCTGTGGGGAGTCGAATTGTGTTGGGTAATTCCTGGCATGGTCAACAAGGTCAATAAGGATTTGATCAAGGTATTTGAGGTCGAAGCTCGCTTTCTTATTGGGAGAAGATTCTGGAGGGATCAGAAGGCGTTTGGGTTCATAGGTTCCATAGCTGCCTCCGAAGGCAGCTGCCAAAGGGTAACAAAGGATTAGGAAGGTACGAGCGATTTTAGTTTTCATGGTGACGCCTAACGAATGAAGCTAACCGGACCCGCCTACACCGAGACGAGGAGCGGAGCCGAGAAAGCGAGAAGTTGAAAGAGGGCGGAAGACAAGGCAGGCGGGGTCCGAGTTGAGCTAAGGGTTAGGTGGCGAGGTATGGCGGGTAGGGTTGGCACTAGGGTTACCGACTTTTATGGCGTTTGCGAGAAACCCGGGGCGGCTTCTTAAATTTTCGTGGAAGCTGCCCTCTGATCGCAATCAATCCATGGAGAAATATTGCGATTGGAGCCGATATGAGGATGAAAACTGTAAGCAAGGATGGCGGATAGGAATGAAGAGCCAGTTGCGTGTGAGCAAACAAGACCGGCAGTGAGAAACCAATCAAGGCCATGGATGGCCATCGATCTTGTATTTCACGCTTCTGGGCCGGCTTACGGAGTGCCAGTGCAATTGCGATCACAAAAATAATTGCGAAAGATACGGAAAGTTCAAAATTCTCAGGAGAGAAGAAGCCGAAAAGCACAGTCACCAGCGCTGCCAGTAATATGCCGAAGGCATAAACGAAGAGCATCAACCAGAACGCAGTTGGGTCATTCTCTCTATAGACCGTCCCACCTCTCATGGTGAAGTAGCCATTTCTAATAGCGTTTCGAAATGCGCTGGGGAAGAAGCATAGGACAGGAACGATTAGCAAGAAGGCGCAGCCTTGCGCATCGTTCGCCGGATTACTTCCATTGAGTACAGCGATGGTCAATGAGCCACCTAACGAATGAAGCTAACCGGACCCGCCTGCAGCGAGGCGCTGAACGGAGCCGAGGAAGCGAAATGAAGAGAAAGAGCGGAAGGCAATGCAGGCGGGGTCCGAGTTGAGCTAAAGGTTAGGCGCTCGGAATATTTCATTTTGTTTTGGCCCTAAATGCTAGAACAGTCGCGACGATGGCCAAAAAGAATGATGCAGCGAGAGAAACTTCAAAAGCATAGACATAGGGCTTGTGTGCATCGATGGTTTGGCTACTTGGGTTGGGACTCGAAGAGAACAAGTGTACAAAGCCGAATGCTAAGATCAGCAGGCTGACAACGAAAATGGCCTGAGCTAGGCGGGCAATTTGTTGTGCACGGCTCGTCATGTGCAGCGCCTAACGATCGAAGGTAACCGGCCCAACCGCAGCCGGCCGATGGGAGGGGAACGGAAATCCCAACCAACACGGGAGAGCGGAAAGCACGTGCGGTTGGGTCCGAGTTGAGCGCAAGGTTAGG
Source organism: Geothrix alkalitolerans (assembly GCF_022808885.1). Lineage (NCBI taxonomy): Bacteria > Pseudomonadati > Acidobacteriota > Holophagae > Holophagales > Holophagaceae > Geothrix > Geothrix alkalitolerans. The sequence continues at coordinate 9,074 of NZ_JAKZLE010000004.1, forward strand.
CCGAGCCGTCAGCTCTGCCGTGGCATGAACCGAGGCGACGGGAAAACCAAGCGGAGATTGAAAAGAACGACCCGGGGCTTGCCACCATGAACGCACGCCCGCCCCAAACGCCCAAGCAAAACGGCCGAACAGGCGAATTTGCAGGCTGAACGGAAATCAGACAGGCCTGCTTCTCGAGGCCTAACGAATGAAGCTAACCGGACCCGCCTGCACCGAAGCGCCGAGCGAAGCCGAGGAAGCGAGATGTTGAGAGAGAGCGGAAGGCAATGCAGGCGGGGTCCGAGTTGAGCTGAGGGTTAGGCCGATGGTGAATTTTTATCGGGAAGGACGATGTAAAGGATGAGTGGAATGAGGCCCATGAGAAAACCCGATAGGGCGAACCAAGGGGATTGGCCAATGCGCCGGAGCGCAAGGGCAGCCATGAGATTTGTAAGTGCAAATCCAAGGCTGAAAATTGCCATCGCAATGCCCTTGTAGGGCGCGAGTTCACCGAACATATAAACGAAGGTGAGGCCAAAGGTCAGAAACAAGGTGACGACGAGCCCAACCAGATGAGCGATAAAGAAGGGCTGCTTGTATTTGCTGATGGTCATCGAGAGGCCTAACGAATGTGGCTAACCGGCCCCGCCTGCACCGAGGCGCTGAGCGAAGCCGGGATAGCGTGAAGCTGAGAGAGAGCGGAGGACAATGCAGGCGGGGTCCGAGTTGAGCTGAGGGTTAGGCGCAGTGGTGTGACGAGAAGGCTCATAGTGTATGCGCGGATTTGAGACCTTCAACGGATTCGGCGAATCGCTTTTCTTCGACTTGAAAGGCCGGTTGCTTTCTTAAATCCGTAGTCTTCTTCAGAGTCTCGCGAAACCAAAACCCAGCATTATCTGGATCAGTTGCATGTGCCTTAGCGTTATAGACCAAGCCAGCCAAGTCGTAATTCAGTTGGGATTTCGCTGCGCTGATATCTTGGCGCTCCAGCATTGCCAAGAGTTTTAAATCATTGTCGGCTGACATGAAATCGCGGGAAGCAAAGTCTTCCATGACCTCACGGTGGTGCTTTCTGGCGGAAATGGCATAGGTTCCAGCTGATCCGACGCCAATGCCAATCAACGCCGAGAGTAGGGGAATAGTCACTGACTTGGTGGGTTGCATGGGGCGCCTAACGAATGAAGCTAAGCGGCCACGCCTGCAGCGAGACGATGAGCGGAGCCGAGATAGCGAAATGCTGAGAGAGAGCGGAAGGCAATGCAGGCGGGGTCCGAGTTGAGCTAAGGGTTAGACCATGTATGGCAATTGCACGAATTATATCAAGGTTGGCGTAAGCGATGACATTCGAGTTGGTATTTAGAATCAGACATTTTCATTTCCAAAATTTGGGCTTTTGGAATTTTATTAAATACTTGTTTAATGATTCGATTTTTAAAATTGGGTGAAGCATGAGCGCCGATAAATATTTTTTTAATGCAATCATCTGGAATATCCACCAAATAAATAGGATAGCCAGATTTGTCCATGTTTGGAGGAACGGCTACGTCGGAGAAATTGCGGAAAATTCGGACTTCTTCCTCGTAAGCCCAATCCAGAGGTTTCTGACATAGAACTTTTGTGTAGGCATCATGTTCGTCAGGTTTAATAAGACTTCGTTGTGTTGTATAACTAACTAAATATGGGGAAGTGTCATGTTTGTCTGGAGATTTTTGCCTAAAAAATTTGTGCATTGAATCAAAGCCGATAACAAAACCTTTATGGCCATCGGCGTAATGGGACCACATTAGTAGATTGCTGAATGTTCGTGATAGTGAAAGGATTCCCAATTTTTCGTTAAGCTCATCCATGAGGCTAAGTCCAATGCGGTGAGGAGAAAGTCTTTCTTTGGCTTTATTCCTGATTTTTTGAACTGCACGTTGAAGCTTTTTTCGATTTTCGGGGGTCCTTTCGTGAAGCGGAATTCCGTTCCATAGATCCTTGGCTTCCTTTTTAATGTCTTCGAAAATATCGCCTGTTTTTGAGCTAACATCAATTAATGGCCTTGATTCGAACGGGTCGTTTAGGGACTTTGGTTGAGTAAATCGAATGGCCAATTTTTCCAGGACATCAATTCTTGCTTCAGGCAAATATTTGTAAAGCATGCGTGCCTCGAATGAGGGTCTAACGAATGAAGCTAACCGGCCCCGCCTGCACCGAGATGCTGAGCGGAGCCGAGGAAGCGAGATGAAGAGAAAGAGCGGAAGGCAATGCAGGCGGGGTCCGAGTTGAGCGGAGGGTTAGGCAGCTAGTCACTTGGATTCCATTTGCCGCTTTTCTTTTAGAGATTTAAGCATCTCCAGTATGTTCCAGCCGTCAGGGGAGTGGAAGTTAACAAACACCCAATGCCCACTGACCTTCGCTACCTCGGGGATGGCTGCTGTATCTGGAAACATTCTGCCTGCGCGGAATCGATGGACGTTCACTAAATACCGATCACCTTTCGATGTAGCCTTGCCTACCTTGTAATGAGCTTCTGGCCAGGCGCTTTGTAGGAATGGATCGCCGTCCAGTCCCACACTCACGCCGTTCGCTTTCGCCTGCGCCTCGAGGTCTTCCCGGAGTGCCAAAGCGAGTTCTGGGCTGAACGATTGGCTCTTGCGTTTCAGAGCGATCCCGAACGCTGGATCACCGTGGTTTTTGAGGGCAATTGGCGTGTACCAATCGTAGAACTGCTGAACGAATAACTTCGCGGATATTTGTTCATCCCCACCTTGCGCATGTATGGGCAGCGCGATGAGCATGATCCCAATGGCGTTAGCTATTCGATTCATAGCTGCCTAACGAATGGAGCTAACCGGCCCCGCCTGCGCCGAGGCGCTGAACGGAGTCGAGGAAGCGGGACGAAGAGAAGGAACGGAGGACAATGCAGGCGGGGTCCGAGTTGAGCTAGGGGTTAGGCCTCTCGGAGGATGAGGACGATGTACATACAGACCAATACCAATGCTATGAGCGCGGGCATATTTAGGAGCAGAATAAATTTACGACTCCAATATTTTCTCTTTATGAAAGTGAGAATCGGCAAACACAGTAATGCTGGCAAGCCCAAAATGAAACACGATGCGGTTGCTTCCCATGATTCGTTGTGAATTGGATTCCCGGAAAGTTTGAACCCAAACAATGTGGTAAAGGACATTAAGAGGGCTGATAGCCAGCACCAAACAGATAAGAAAATGGCGATGCCTTTCCATACTCTGTTGGTAGGGACCGATGAAGCTTTCCCAACATTGCTGACTGGGGGTGCGTACGGGTTGAGATTTTGATTCATGAGGAATTGCCCGCTGGGAGAGGCCTAACGAAAGAAGCTAAGCGGCCCCGCCTGCACCGAGGCGATGAGCGGAGCCGAGATAGCGGAATGTTGAGAGAGAGCGGGAGGCAATGCGGGCGGGGTCCGACTTGAGCGGAGGGTTAGGCGTACCGGCCCCGAAACCCTAATCAAGTTCATCGAATCTTGTTAGAACGAAGACCAATTCAGATCTTATAGCCCCTGGAACCACCAGGAACGCTAAGAAATCATGGTTTGGCTTCAAGTATTGCTTAACTTCAGGAATTAAAGAATCTTGGATTGGAATCCATTCCTTGATGCCCTTGGATGTAACCAGAATTTCTTGATGATATGTGGCGAAAAATTTAACAACATTTGGCAGTGCCTTCCATGAGATCTGAAGGCTCTTTAGTAGTTCAGCCTTTTGGCCGGTAATTGGACGCATTTCGCCTAGGTATGTTAGTTGAGTCTGATATTTGTGAATTTCAGTACACACATTAAGGTCTGATGCAGGATCAGCACAGGTTTTCCTCTCGAGGAGGATCTGACCAAACGGTCTTGGAAGGTATGCCGATGCATCTACCTGACCAGGCAGGCTTGTGCAGACCAGAGATAGTAGAAAGGTGAAAATCAATTGGGCGTTCATGACAACCATCCAGCATGAAGGTGGGGACGCCTAACGAATGAAGCTAACCGGCCACGCCTGCACCGATGTGATGAGCGGAGCCGGGATAGCGGAACGTTGAGAGAGAGCGAAAGGCAATGTAGGCGGGGTCCGAGTTGAGCGGAGGGTTAGGGCGACTCGGAATTTTCATTGTTTTGGAGTGGTACGGAGAAAAAGCCTGTAGATCTTGATGCAGCCCCATGCAACCAAAGGCTGGAGAAGGAGGAGCGTAACGGCAATACAGATTGTAAGAACTGTGGTGATTGGCCTGAGGCTCGGGATGAGAACGAGGAAGCATAGCAAGGCAAAGACTGTAAGCATGATGGAAATGAACCCAATAATGGATGCAGTTCTGCTGGTGATGCCGACCAAATAAAGAAGATCAGAGATGAAATCGGCTCCCCATCCTTTACTGAAATATAGACGGTAGACGACTTTGATAGGGCTTGACCTCTCTTTGGTTTCAGGACCGCTCATGTCGGGAGGCCTAACGACTCAAGCTAACCGGCCCCGCCGTGGGCCCGGAGGATGAACATGACGAAAAGCAATGAAGGCGGGGTCCGGGTTGAGCGCACGGTTAGGCCGCGCTGGGTTAAGATCACGCGGCGCACGAAGCCACCTGAAGGTGTGCCGTGCTTCTTCTACGAACCCGCTTCCGAGGGGCGCACCGAGCGCATTTGGATTGGCGCTTATGAATACAGCTTCGAAGCTGAGGGCTGGTTCTACGGCAACGCAGAAGGGCATTTCTACTGGAGCCATAGCCTCCAGGAATGGGTGCTGAACGACAACGAGTGGGACGACGACTACAAGCCCACACGTTTCATGGTTCTGCCCGAGCCGCCAGCGGTCTAACTTTCGAGCTAACCGGCCCCGCCGTGGGCCAAGGAGACACGATGAGCCAGGATGCAATGAAGGCGGGGTCCGAGTTGAGCGCTAGGTTGAGCGCGGCGAAACTCACATACGAAGACCTCAAGAAGCTGGCGAACCTCCTGAATTTCTGTGCGAACGACCTGCCTTTAGAGTTCAGGCAGGAAGCCGAGGATGCCCGCCGCCTGGAGGATGTGCTCGGAATGCGATGGGGGCAGATCAAAGCCATCGAGAAGGAACCCGGATTCGTGAGGAACCCGGATCCATCGGCGCCGCCTTGGGAAAGAGAGAAGTGGCCCAAGTAGCGCCCAACTTTCGAGCTAACCCGGGCCAAGCGCAGCTTGGGTCCGGCGTTGAGCGAGCCGGTTAGGCCGCTCGGAAAGGATGAGATGAGAACCAGAGAGAAGAACTTCTTGGACGTTGAACGCCTGAAGACGGTCTTCAGCTTTCAGATTCAGTGGAAGGGGAAGTGGTGTTTCCCGACCGGGGCAGACGGCCAGTTGCAGAAGTTTGAGACCCGCGAAGCCTGCAACGCCGCCCGTGCCGAATACCGGAAGAAGCCCACGGTCACGGCCTAACGAATGAAGCTAACCGGCCCCGCCTGCTCCGAGGCGCTGAGCGGAGCCGAGGAAGCGAGAAGTTGAGAGAGAGCGGTAGACAATGCAGGCGGGGTCCGAGTTGAGCTAAGGGTTAGGCCGCGAATTAGTTTTTGAGCCAGGTTGCACAGATTTGGATACCCGAACCACTATAGCTTTTAGGCTTGCCGACAATAAATTGAAACATTTCATGCAGAATGACTTTATTGCCACAGACCCATGAATGACCTAGAACAATTTCATTATTCCTGGCAAGGCCAATCCAGAAATTCCCCTCAACTGAGCCATTTGAGACCCCACGAAACGCTCGGTCGCCGCGTTTCTTGAGAAGGAAGTGATACTCCGCAATCTTTTGTTGATCGTCTTCTGGGATGTTGTCGGGTTTTGCTTTGGCCAATGGGATTTGGATTTGAGTGACTTCTTCCCCGTCGATCCTGACGGCCAGATTGAGGGTGTACTGGGCCTGATCCTTTGCGCACCAGAAATACCGAGGACGATTGTTGATTTCATTCATCCGCTTCTGGACTTCCGGTGAAGGCTGTCCGGAGGCCTGGACCGCCATGGCGAACCAGATTAGTAGCAGCCTAAGAAATTTATGAGGCATGCGAGCGGCCTAACGAATGAAGCTAACCGGCCCCGCCTGCACCGAGGCGACGAGCGGAGCCGAGGAAGCGAGAGGTTGAGAGAGAGCGGAAGGCAATGCAGGCGGGGTCCGAGTTGAGCGGAGGGTTAGGCGCAGTGGGTTGGCTTACTCTGTTGGTTTAGATGTTGACAATGAAGAAAAATAGAACCAAGACCTGACTTGCCCAGAAATGTTAAATGGCTTTTTTGAGTATTCTTTGGTTAATTTCGAATGCAATTTGTCGAGGTTGTTCGAAAGCGTGTTAATGGAAAAGCTGCTGGAATCATCGAAAATAATCACGATGTATGAGTATGCTTGTCGACCTCCGGCATGGTCCAACTTAATTTGATGGATAGACGCGAATGGATGAAAGGAGAACCTGAGCCCAAATAATTGTTTGGCGATCCCCGTTGAATTGAAAATATAGCGTGGTCGCATTGTGTTGGAAATGAGAAGAGTTGATGTGAATAACCAAATGAAAAACTCGAGGTGGATTGAAGGAGTGCTGTGATAGAAGGCGAACCTTGCGAGACCTGCGATAAGCGTCATCACGCCGAGGGCACGAGCGATATTCGTTGGCAGAGAGGGCAGATCAACGATGGTCCACATGGTATTGCGCCTAACGAATGAAGCTAACCGGGCCCCGCCTGCACCGAGGCACTGAGCGAAGCCGAGGAAGCGAGAAGTTGAGAGAGAGCGGAAGGCAATGCAGGCGGGGTCCGAGTTGAGCGGAGGGTTAGGCCACGACAGATGGACCCCCAAGTCATTTCATAGATAGTGCTGGAACGAGGGTGCCAAGGTATGTGAGATAGGGTGCAGCTCGTTCTGCGACACAGATGGCTTTGTCGATGAGGGTAAGAAGGGCAATCGCTTTAGAAAAGCCCGGATCTTCTGTGACATTGATCGTCGTTTGACGGCTGGCGCGAATTAGGCGCCCAAGTGATTGATCAAGCACATCTTGTAGAGATTGGTTACCTCTGATCTGGAATTCTGCAACTGCTCTGCGCATTGTCTCAATAAAATCAAGAAGGATGCACCTCAGTTCTTGGTTCATGTCGCATTCGTTGATGTAGTTAAACAATGATTCTATTTCGGATTTAATTTCTTCGAGTTGATCGGCCGGGATATGGGGTTGAATTTCTTGTTTTGTATAATAACTCGACGCGATTTTTAAAGACAATTTCGCCTGCTCATTGTAATAATGCGCAATACTTCCAACAGGTGTGTCTATGTTCGGAAAGCAAATTGCGGTTCCAAGATCGGAAAGCGGATCGAGTATGATTGATGAATCAAAACCGGGCATTGATGTGAGTTTGAGTTTAACGTCTTCAAGAGTTTGGTTGACTTTTGCAAGAAGAAAAAATATAGATGCTGTATCTGAAGGTTTGACATTGAATTCTATGGCCCAGGCTTCTCTAACAGTTTTTTCCTTACGCTGATTGAAAATCCTGTCGAGCATTTCTACGAGATTGGTTGCCGGGTTTGACATCGTGACCTCTGCAAGTTGAAGGAACTGATGATGAGTGGCCTAACGAATGAAGCTAACCGGACCCGCCTGCACCGAGATGCTGAACGGAGCCGAGGAAGCGAGATGTTGAGAGAGAGCGAAAGGCAATGCAGGCGGGGTCCGAGTTGAGCGGAGGGTTAGGCCTGAATTGAAGAAAGGGGTTTTGTATTTGGCCTTAGAGAAATCGTAAACCAAAGAAGGGCAGCCCATTGGATTTTGGGGCCGACACTTAGTAGCTGAATATATCGTGCTGATTTGACCATAACTTGCCTAGGAATAAATGCAAAAATAAAAGGATATAAAAAGGTAAATATTGATGCTGCTAATAAGAGAAGGGTCGGTTTGCTGCGAAATTTTTTATGCAGCAATAGCGAGGCTACAAGCGCCAAGGGGTAATGCGCTGATAGAAATCCGAGCGTCGGAATAAAATATATAAAAATAAAACACAAGGGAATTGAAATAATAGAATAGGTAATTATTTGATTGCGATTTAATGTTGAATAGCTATTTTTCCAACCAGAAAATAGAGTGAGTATTTGAAAAACAATAATTGTTCCTAAAATATCCAACCAAAGTCGTGCAGATATTTGGTCTCCAGCACCATCTGACCATGTTGACATAAGACTAAAAAACCTTGAAATGGCGACTAATAATGCCATTGCATAACAAGCAAAAATAGCGGGTTTGATGGTGATACGGAAGGGCGCATTATACACTGATGATGTGTCGTTCATAAGGATCCTTTAGTTGGTGTGTTGGCCTAACGAATGAAGCTAAGCGGCCGCGCCTGCACCGAGACGATGAGCGGAGCCGAGATAGCAAAATGTTGAGAGAGAGCGAAAGGCAATGCAGGCGGGGTCCGACTTGAGCGGAGGGTTAGGCTGACGGGACAGCCATCGGGTTTTTAAGGTAGCTGGCAGCCGCATCTATTGCAGCATCTCCGCTTTTCTTCGCAAGATGCTCGACCATTTCTTTGCCTTTTTGTTTCCAGTAGGCATCCGGGACCTTTGCGTATTGGAGGCAGGCTTTGAGAATCTCAAGTTCAGCCAGGCGATGCTTCACGCGAATAGACAATCTTAGATCTGTGCGGTCGATATGCCTTCCGTCAAAGCCACAAATGAAGCCGTGTCCCTTTACGTTGTTATTCAGAAATGTGAGGGTCTTCGCCTGGAGTATTTCGTGTTTCAGCATCATGCCTTCGCCATCCGCATAGACTTCGCTATGGGTGTTTCGGTCGAATGGTTGATCGACAATCTGGAGAACCTGTTGCTGCCAATCGGACCATTCGAGGTATAGCTTTTCAAGCTCGGCCACTACCCACGCTTGATTTGGATTCGTCAGTTCAAGGTTCACGACCTGTTGCATGGCTCTGTTCCTTGGTGGGGAAGCCTAACGAAGGAAGCTAACCGGCCCCGCCTGCGCCGGGGCGCTGAGCGGAGCCGAGGAAGCGGAATGAAGAGAAAGAGCGAAAGACAATGCAGGCGGGGTCCGAGTTGAGCTAAGGGTTAGGCGCTGACCAGTAGGCTTCACTTTCGATGCATACGGCGTGGAATGGCCAAGGTGAGGACTTTAGCGTTGCCTGGAATTGTTCTATCTCGGTTTGGTTCAATGGGCGCCATTTTTCGCTACGTTTGAACCCGAGACTTTCATTGAGGCTCAATGGGAATTGGAGAAGAGCCTTCTGCTGCGCCTCAGCAAGAGATTCTCGGTTGGCACCCCCACCGGAGAGTGGATTGGCGAGTTGAACTCCATCATCTTCCCAACCACAGAACCTGCAGATGTCAAAGCTGCCATACCCTTCGTCGATTACGAGGAACCCACAGGAAGGGCATGGAAGCAGGTCAGTCATGAGCGCCTAACGAATGAAGCTAACCGGCCCCGCCTGCACCGAGGCGCTGAACGGAGCCGAGGAAGCGAGAAGTTGAGAGAGAGCGTAAGGCAATGCAGGCGGGGTCCGGGTTGAGCGAGAGGTTAGGCACCCCATGAAACTGGAGCCCAAACGAGCCACCGGGATTTCGGGGTGAGAACGGACGAAGGGAATGCCGACCGAACAAGGACGGGCCTTCACGCGACCGAGCCCAAAGGTAAAGAACCAAGGCGGATTGCGCCAGAGGTGGAGCAGGTGGAGGAACGGCGCAGCCAGGATGCCACGGGAAACCGCCGGATTGACCCGACAGACCGCAGGAGCACGGCGCTGGAGTGCACCCGCGCAAGCCCGCCATTCACGAGCCGCCGAAGCCACCAGGCCCAAACGATTCACGACCGCCGAAGCCGAGAGGTCGAACCCGAACCCCGATTGAGAAGGACCAGACCCGGGCGACGACGGGAAAGCGCCGAGTGTGCCTAACGAAAAACGCTAACCGGCCCCGCCTGCACCGAGGCGACGAACGGAGCCGAGGAAGCGAGAAGTTGAGAGAGAGCGGAAGGCAATGCAGGCGGGGTCCGAGTTGAGCGAGGGGTTAGGCCCTGCGGGCTTTGAGTAATTTCTTTGCAGCAACCAAACGTTCCTTAAGTTTGGCTGGCCCAACCCCGAGTGCTTTGGGCTGCGCCATATATCGTTCAAGAATGGAAATTTCATCTTCGTACCGTTTTTCTTTTCGGTAAATTATTGCAAGTTGCTCATAATACCAGGGCGCAACACCCCAACCATCGCCTGCAAACCTTGATTCTGATTCTGTAGCTTCGACCGATTGTAACAATAGTTGGATTGCCTCGGAATGGCGACCCTCTCGTTTGAGTTGCTTGATGGTTTCAACTGTCCCTGTGTAATGGACGCCATTTACTGAACCAGCGGCCAAAATTGACTCACGATATTTATTGGCTTCCTCGACGGCGGATTCTATGGCCGACAAGGGTAACTCTCTCTGTGGCGCGGGAGAACTGGTGAAGAAATTTCTTAGCCAATGCATTGATGCCTCCATTGAGGCCTAACGAATGAAGCTAACCGGCCCTATTGCTGCGGGGACACGGGTGCTGAATTGTTTGAGGACCCTAGCGCGCAGCGATAGGGTCCGAGTTGAGCGCAAGGTTAGGCCGAGCCCCAAGCAGTAGCACCCCGAGCACGCGCCGCGCCTGGATTCGAGCCTGCTTGTGTGAGAGCGAAGGTTCATGCCGACGAGCCCAAGGGAGAACACCGGGGTTATCGCGTGTGAGTGAAGATTGAGAAGCTGAATTGCCTGAATGATGGCAGAAATCCATGGGCCGATGGTTGATGAGTAAGCGATAACCCTATTCCTTGAACGCTGAAGGCTGAGGAACGGTGAGGCTTTGCCATGAATTTGGGAACGAACGGTCGAACCAGCCGAACTCCACGCACACCCCGCAGACAGAAAGAGAAGGGCGAACGAGGCCTAACGAATGAAGCTAACCGGCCCCGCCTGCACCGAGGCACTGAGCGGAGTCGAGGAAGCGGAATGATGAGAGAGAGCGGAAGGCAATGCAGGCGGGGTCCGAGTTGAGCTGAGGGTTAGGCTGCCTGTTGTCATTGGACCACCCAATCAGCGGGAAATGAAATTCGCCTGCCTTCGATTGAGAGAGTGCCCTTGCCGCCTTTGACGGAGACCTTGAATGACTTTGGAAGGGCAGGATCACCCGGATTTACAAACTCGGCCTGGAACCGCTGCTTATTGGTATCGCACTTGAGGAATTTGAACTGCCGTTGCTGAAGAAGTGCTGGTTCTTTGGCTGTTGGCGAGGAGAACCTGATTGGCCCCACGATTGAATGAGATTCAAGTGAAACGGCCATGCTGAGCCCATAGCCGTCAGCTTTGAAGTCCAACGAACCCGTTGCCATGGCTGTGCTGACAGCCAAGACCGTGAAAGCCGCAACCTGGACGAGTCGGGTGTGCATGAGCAGCCTAACGAATGAAGCTAACCGGACCCGCCTGCGACGAGGCGCTGGACGGAGCCGAGGAAGCGGGAAGCTGAGAGAGAGCGGGGGGCAATGCAGGCGGGGTCCGAGTTGAGCGGAGGGTTAGGGCGATCTTAGTAGGAGTATGGTTCATTTGAATCATGTAGGTCGATACCTGAAAGTTTGAACTCGTAGACCCGCCTTGCGAATTCGTTTGTTACAAAAGCTCGGCATGGTAATTCAGGAATCTGAAAGATGTGGGAATCGCCGATTAAACTGGTTTCGAAGGTCAATTTACTTACAAGATTAATGGAGCCAGAGGCGCTTCTGCGAACGACGGATTTGCCAAGGTTCAGAGCGGGGATAGAAGTAGTGATTCGGTACGCCCAGAATTTGCCTAACTGGGAGACTGTCGGGTATAGATTCCCATGTGCAAGAAGTAAATCATTCAGGGCATCAACGGCGCATTGACTAAATAGAAAGACATCGGGGGGTAACTGAGAGAAATCAGGAACCGGTTTCCCATCTTCAAGTGATTGCCCGCTAAGAGTGATCTCAATTGATGACCAGTTTTGATAAAAGGAATCTTCTGACGCGGGCTCGAAGTATAAGGGAAAGTCCTTGGCCTGAGGCGAGCCCAACTGTCCAAAGGCCCAGTCTTGTCTTAGTTCGAAGACTTGTAGATTGTTCAAGCTGGGAGCCCTAACTTTGAATTGGACGATGGCGGTTGGGTGGTTGGGAGTTCGCCTAGTCCTGGGGATGGGCTGGAGGGGGAGGGTTTGTGTTTGGGCGATTGGGCGAACTGGATGGGTGGGGTGGCGCGGCGAAAAAAAAGCGATAAAATCATGTGGCGCGTGGAATTCTGGGGAAGAGACTGGGCAAGGGTAGCGCAATCGTTAGCGCAATAGGCGGACTGGACCGATCGGGGTGGGAGCCATGCTTGGGGGAAATAGGCAGACGGGTGGGGGGCGGATCGAAGGGGAGGCGGGGCAGCCGCCGCGGCTCCTGGACCAGCTGCGAGGGCGGCTGAGGGTCCGGCACTACAGCCTCCGGACGGAGGATGCCTATGTGGACTGGGTGCGGCGGTTCATCCTCTTCCATGGCAAGCGGCACCCGAGGGACATGGGGGCCGGGGAGGTCCAGGCCTTCCTGAGCCATCTGGCGGTGGATCGGCGGGTGTCGCCCTCGACGCAGAACCAGGCCAAGGCGGCCCTGCTCTTCCTTTATCGGGATCTGCTGGTGGTGGATCTTCCCTGGCTGTCCGAAGTGGTGCAGGCCAAGCGCCAGCCGCGGCTCCCCGTGGTGCTCACGCCCGGGGAGGTGCGTGCCCTGTTCGACCAGATGGAGGGCGGGATGGCCCTGGTCGCGCAGGTGCTGTACGGCACGGGCCTGCGGCTGATGGAGGGGCTGCGCCTCCGGGTGAAGGACGTGGAGTTCGAGCGGCGGGAGATCGTGGTGCGGGACGGGAAGGGGGGCAAGGATCGGGTGACCATGCTGCCGGACCGCCTGGCCGAGCCTCTCCAGGCGCACCTGGAGCGCGTGCGCGCGCTGCATGCCCGGGACCTGGAGGAAGGTTTCGGGGAGGCCCCCCTGCCGGACGCCTTGGGGGTCAAGGGCCCCCATGCGGCGCGGGCCTGGGGCTGGCAGTGGGTCTTTCCGTCCGTTCAACGTTCGGCGGATCCACGCTCCGGCGTCGTCCGGCGCCACCACCTCCACCCCGAGAGTGTGCAGAAGGCGGTGCGCCTGGCGGGTCGGACCGCGGAGCTGGTGAAGCCCGTCACGCCACACGTGCTGCGCCACAGCTTCGCGACCCACCTGCTGGCCGCGGGCCATGACATCCGCACGGTGCAGGAGCTGCTGGGGCACAAGGATGTCGCGACGACGATGATCTACACCCATGTGCTCAACCGCGGCGGCCGCGGTGTGGCGAGCCCGCTGGACGGGTTGTGATTTTTTGCCACAGATGAACACAGATGAACACGGATGGGCCCAGGCCCCTCACCCGTGTTCATCCGTGTTCATCTGTGTTCATCCGTGGCTGACCTCTCTTTTCCGGAAGGAGTAGCCTCGTCCCATGCACATGTCCGACCGGGCGTTCCGCAAGCTGGTGGATGAAGCGCTGGCGCTCGTCCCGGAGGAGTTTCGGCCCTACCTGGAGGGCGTGGCGGTGGTTCTCGAGGACTGGGCGCCGGACGCGCTGCTGGATGACCTGGGCGTGCCCGAGGACGAGACGCTCTACGGCCTCTACTCGGGCCGGGCCCTGACGGAGGGGCCGGCGCAATCCGGCGACCTGCCGCCCCGCATCACGATCTATCGGGGTCCCCTCCTGGAGGACTGCCCGGACGAGGACGACTTGCGGCGAGAGATCGCCACCACGGTCATCCACGAGATCGCCCACCACTTCGGCATCGGCGAGGACCGGCTGGAGGAGCTGGGCTGGGGCTGAGGCCCGCCGATCGTTGAAGCATTTCCGTCTATCGCCGAGCCACAGGCTGGAAAAGCTGGATCCGCAGAGAACACGGAGCACCCAATGGGCGTCTCTGCGATCTCTGCGTTCCTGATCGTCACGTGTTCAATGGCTTAAATTGATGAAACCAGTTGTGTAACAAGTCCGGGTTCCGATCTCGGCCCGACGCCCTGCCGGGCGCCCTGGACTTGCGGGAAGGTCCGGTAAACTGGAAGGTCGGAGTTCGGAATGCTCAAGCGTCTGTGGTCCACCTTCAAGGGCAGCGTGGCCGGTTCCATGCTGGTGGCCAATGTCCTGGCCATTTTCTCCGGCATGATTCCCGTGGCCCTGGTGAAGCTGGCCCTGCCCTTCGGGGCGGTCCGCCGGGGCACGGACCGGCTGCTGAACGGCATGGCCGAGGGCTGGATCGCCGTGAACGGCTGGTGGATGGCCCTGGTGCAGCGCATCCGGTGGGATGTGGCGGGCCATGAGGGGCTGCGGCGCAAGGGCTGGTACCTGGTGAGCAGCAACCACCAGAGCTGGGTGGACATCCTGGTGCTGCAGAAGGTCTTCCACCGCAAGGTGCCCTTCCTGAAGTTCTTCCTCAAGCGCCAGCTGCTCTACGTGCCGGTGATGGGTCTGGCCTGGTGGGCCCTGGATTTCCCCTTCATGCGCCGCCGCAGCGGGAGCCGGTCGAAGGACCTGGCCACGGCGCGGAAGGCCTGCGAGAAGTTCCGCCAGATCCCCACCTCGGTGATGAACTTCCTGGAGGGCACCCGGTTCAACCGGGCCAAGCACGCGGCCCAGGGCTCGCCCTACCGGCATCTGCTGAAGCCCAAGACAGGCGGCCTGGCCACGGCACTGAGCGCCATGGGCGAGCGCTTCGACGCCCTGCTGGATGTCACCATCGTCTACCCCGAGGGTGTGCCCAGCTTCTGGGACTTCCTCTCGGGCAAGGTGAAGCAGGTGGTGGTGCGGGTGCGCGAGCTGGAGATCCCCAAGGACTTGCTGGGCGGCGACTACGAGGGCGATCCCGCCTTCCGCGCCCGCATGCAGGCCTGGCTGCACGGGATCTGGGAGGAGAAGGACCGGAGGATCGAGGAGATCGTGGTGGGGATGCAGCCTCGCTCGGAGGCCCGTTCCTGACGAACCAGAGGCGCTGGAGGGCGCCTCTGGTTTCGCAGAGGGGATGCGCCCCCGACCTACCCGTTCACTTTCACGAACTGCTCCATGAAGTCCACGAGGGTCTTCACGTTCTCGACGGTGACGGCATTGTAGGTGCTGACGCGGATGCCGCCGATGTCGCGGTAGCCCTTCAGGCCCACCATGCCGGCCTTCTTGGCCTCCTTCACGAACTGGTCGTCCAGCTCGGGCGTGGGCAGGAAGAAGTCCACGTTCATGACGCTGCGGTGGGCCTTCTCGGTGACGAAGCCCTTGTAGAAGCCGCTGTGCTTGTCGACGCAGCCGTAGAGCAGCTCGGCCTTCTGCTTGTTGCTGGCCTCGATGGCCTTCAGGCCGCCGATGCTCTTGTTGTAGGCCAGCACGTTGCGCAGGATGTAGATGCCGAAGGTGGGCGGGGTGTTGTAGAGCGAGTTCTTCTCGGCGTGGATCTTGTAGCGCAGGTAGCTGGGCAGGTCCTGGGCCTCGCACATCTCGAGGAAGTCCTCGCGGATGATGGTCAGCGTCACGCCCGAGGGGCCGAGGTTCTTCTGGGCGCCGCCGTAGATGAGGCCGAAGGGGCTCACGTCGAACGGGCGCCACATGATGTCGCTGCTCATGTCGCAGATGTAGGGCACATCGCCGACCTTCGGGAACTCGTGCCACTGGGTGCCTTCCACGGTGTTGTTCGACGTGAAGTGCACGAAGGCGCTGTCGGGGCCCACCTTGATCTCGTCGGCGAAGGGCAGGCGGCTGTACTTCAGCTCCTTGGTGCTGGCGGCCACGCGGACGTTGTCGCCGCCCACGAGCTTGGCTTCCTTGGTGGCCTTCTCCGCCCAGTTGCCGGTGACGATGTAGTCGGCCTTGCGGCCTCCGCGCAGCAGGTTCAGGGGGATCATGCCGAAAGACAGGTGGGCGCCGCCCTGGAGCAGCAGCACCTTGTAGTTGCTGGGCAGGCCCATCAGCTCCTTGGTGAGGGCGATGGCCTCCTCGTGCACCGCGTCGTATTCCTTCGACCGATGGCTGACCTCCATGACGGACATGCCGGTGCCGGCGAAGTCCAGCAGCTCCTCCTGGGCGCGCTCCAGCGCGGGCAGGGGAAGCCCCGCGGGGCCAGCGTAGAAGTTGATCACGCGATGGGTCATGGGGGATCTCCTCACGCTTTGAAGTCTGACAGGATGGCCACGACCTCGTCGCCGATGCGGCCGAGGTTCTCCTTGGAGCTGGCGCCGAGGTGGGGGGCCATGAAGACGTTGGGAGCGTGGAGCAGGGGGCAGTCGGCCGGGGGCGGGTCGCTGGGCCACACGTCGGTGCCGTAGGCGCGGACCTTGCCGCTGTGCAGGGCGGCGGCCAGGTCGGCATCCACGATGCACTTGCCGCGGCCGGTGTTGATGAGGATGACGCCCTCCTTCACCTTGGCCAGGAAGGCGGCGTTCACCATCCCCCGGGTCTCGTCGGTGAGGGGCAGGTGCAGGCTGATGACATCGGACTTGGCGGCCAGCTCGTCAAGGCTCACCAGCTTGGCGATGGGGTGCTCCTTGAGGTAGGGATCGTAGGCGATCACCTCCATGCCGAAGGCCTGGGCGCGCTTGGCCACTTCCGTGGCGATGTTGCCGGCGCCGATGAGGCCCAGGGTCTTCCCGTAGAGCTCGGTGCGCTTCAGCTCGCTCTTGAGGAACTTGCCCTCCTTCATGGAGGTGTGGGCCTCGATGAGGCGGGCCGGGATGGCCACCATGAAGGCCATGGCCATCTCCGCCACGGCCACACTGCTGGCCCGGGGCGTGTTCATGGCCTTGACGCCCTTCTCGGCGCAGAGCTTCTTGTCCACGTTGTCCATGCCCACGCCGCCGCGGATGACGAGCTTGAGCGCGGGGGCCTGGGCCAGGAGGCTTGCGTCCACTTTGGTCTTGGAGCGGACGAGGAGGACGTTGGCCTGCCCGAGGGTGGCCATGTCGGAACTGACGGTGCCGAAGGCGGCGAGGCGCTCCGGCAGCTTGGCGTCAAAGGCGTCGGCGATGAGGGTGTGCATGCGGATCTCCGTTCAGCCTTCGTACATCCGGACCAGCAGCCCGGAGCGCAGCTTGGGTTCGAACCAGGTGGACTTGGGCGGCATGACCTCGCCGGCATCGGCCACGGACATGAGCTGGTCGAGGGAGGTGGGGTAGAGGGAGAAGGCCACGGCGTAGCCTTCCTTCACGCGGCGCTCCAGCTCGTCCATGCCGCGGATGCCGCCCACGAAGTCGATGCGGGTGTTGGTGCGGGGGTCGTCGATGGCAAGGATGGGGCCCAGCAGGTTCTCCTGGAGGATGCTGACGTCCAGGCCGCGGACGGGATCGCTGGCGGGGTAGGTGCCGGGCTTGGCCTTCAGCTCGTACCAGGCGCCGCCGAGATACATGCCGAAGGTGGTGGGGGCCTTGGGGCTGCGGTGGGCGGCGGGGGCCACGTCGAACGTCTCGCGCACCTTGGCCAGGAAGGCCTCCTGGCTGAGGCCGTTGAGGTCCTTCACCACGCGGTTGTAGTCCATGATCTTGAGCTGGTCGTGGGGGAAGACCACGGCCATGAAGCTCTCGAAGGGCTCGTCGCCCGTGGCGGAGGCGCCGGCGGCGGCGCGGCGGGCCTGGCCGTAGCGGATGGCGGCGGCGGTGCGGTGGTGGCCGTCGGCGATGTAGAGGGCGGGCACGCCGTTGAAGAGGTTCACCAGCTCGCAGATCACGGGCTCGCCGGTGACGACCCACACGGTGTGGCCGATGCCGTCCGGCGTGACCACGTCGTAGACCGGTGGCAGCTTCCGGATGTCATTGACGATGTGATCGATGTAGGGGACGGCCTTGTAGGTGAGGAAGACGGGCTCGGCGTTGGCGTTCTGCTCGGTGACGTGCCGGGTGCGGTCGTCCTCCTTGTCCTTCCGGGTGAACTCGTGGCGCTTGATGGTGCCGTTCTCGTACTCCTGCACGGAGCAGAGGCCCACCAGGCCCGCCTGCACATGGTCGCCCATGCGCTGCTGGTAGACGTAGAGGCTGGGCAGGCCCTCGTGCATGAGGGTGCCCTTCTCGATCATGGCCATGAGGTTGGCCACGCCCTTGGCGTAGACCTCGTCGGCGTGGACGTCCGTGCCCGCGGGCAGGTCGATCTCGGGGCGGCCCACGTGGAGGAAGGAGTGGGGATTGCCCTTCGCCAGCTCGGCGGCCTCCTGGGTGTTCACCACGTCGTAGGGCACGGCGGCGACCTGGGCGGCGAGCTCGGGCCGGGGGCGGTAGGCGCGGAAGGGCTTCAGCTGAGACATGGACACCTGCCTGGGAAGGGGGCCCCTCGGGGCCGCACACGCGCCATTATTCCCCGGTGGGTGCCCTTTGGCTCCCCCGGCCGGCCGGTTTTGACGAAAGTCCCATACCTGCACCCCGGGAGGCGCGAACTGTCAAATTCCGGCCCGGCCCGCAGACGGGTCCGGATCGCCCTCGGGCCCCAGGGAATCGCTGATCAGGGCCACGTTCAGGAGCAGCTCGGTGAGGGGGGTGTCGATGGTCCGCTCCACCCGGCAGGTCTCCACGAACTCGATGTCCGGGCGGTCCCAGGTGAGGATCTCGTAGACCGCGGGGAAGCCGCTCTGGTCGCGGTAGGCGGCGTGGATCACCTCGCCGCGCTTCAGGTAGAGGAGCCCCATGCCGGCCTGGGACCTGACCGTGAGGGTGCAGGACTTCTGCTCCCAGGCCAGGAGCTGGAGGATGCTGCCGAGGGTGAGGCCCCGGATCACGCCCACGGGCTCGGCCTGGACCGCCGTGCGGATCACCTCCATGAGGTGCCCCAGGCGGAGCGGCTTGGAGAGGATGCGGACGGCCCCCAGGTCCAGGGGGGTGTTCAGGTGCTGGCCCTCGTCCAGGCCGGTCATGACGATGACCGGGATCTGGGGGTAGAGGCGGCCCACCTTGGTGATGAGGTTGAAGCCGTCCATGACGGGCATGTCCAGGTCGGTGACCAGCACGTGGACTGCCTCCTGGCGGAGCACTTCCAGGGCCTCCTGGCCGTTCGAGGCCGCGAGGATCCGGAAGCCCTGGAGGCCCTTCAGGCCAGCCCGGTAGAGGCTGAGCGTGGCCCGGTCGTCCTCCACGACAAGCAGGGTGCGCCCAGGGGCGTCGAGGTCGGGACGGAGGCGGGAATGGGCGGCTGGGTTCATGGCACCTGCCTCCAGGATACCGTCACCGGGCCTCTCCCTTGGGAATTTTACGCGCCGGCGTGGGCTCCTTGGCGAGGATGGCCAGGGCCTCGGCGGCGTCCACGGGGTGCCGGGCCTCCCAGTCCATCACCCAGGGGGGCAGCTCAGCGTCCTCGTAGTCCCGCACCTTGCGGTGCCAACTCACGAGGGACTGCACCATGGCTTCATGGAGGTTCTCGGCCTTGGGCGGGATGTGGCCCTCCCAGATGGGCTCGTGGAAGTACGTCCGCAGGGTGGCCTCGACGGGCTTGCCCCACACGGCATAGGTGCGGTCCAGGGGGCCGCCGACGGGCTTCCGGTTGAGGTTCTCCCCGTAGAGGTAGTAGAACACCGCGTCGCCGTCGCTCCAGTGCCGAAGCACGCCGAAGGCCCCCTTGAGCAGCTCGTTCTGGAGGGCCAGGTCCACGGGCTTGTCCGTGCGGAAGTCCCAGGGGCCCACGTGGGCATGGGCCACGCTCGGGTAGCCCACCTCGGTGATCATCACGGGCTTGGGGCCCTTGGCGTCCGCGAAGCGGGCCGAGAGCGTGCGGGCCTTGTAGACGATCCACCACCAGGCGTCGCGGATCTGGTCGTGGGTGGGGTACTCGTCGTACTTGGCGATGGGGTCGTAGGTGTTGATGCCGATGACATCCAGGCAGTCGCCGAAGGTGAAGCTGTCATGGCTGTCGAAGTTCACGCTGTAGACCAGCTTGCCCTTGAAGACCTTGCGGACCTCGGCGGCCAGGGCCCGCCAGCGGTCCGGAAAGCGGTGGGTGGAGGCCATCTCGGTGCCGAGGCTGTACCACTCCACGCCGCCCTCCTGGGCCAGGGCCGCCAGGCGCACGTTGAAGTCCGTGTAGTTCCGCCACCACAGGTCCCAGTCGGATGGCTCGATGTTGCCGCGCCACCAGTCGGCGTTGTCCGCCTCGTCCCGCAGGTTGATGGTGGGGAAGAACATCATGCGCAGGCCCCGGACCTTCGCCTCGTGGAAGGTGCGGCGCAGGCTCTCTTCCGTGGGGCTGGAGGTGGGATGGCGGCGGATCTCGTTGCTGTGTCCCGTGTCCATGCGGTAGATGGCCTGGAGGCTCACGCAGGTGGCGCCCGTGGCCGCGATGCGGTCCAGCTCCTCGTGGTAGTCGTAGTCCGGCATGCCGGCGTAGAGCCCCAGCACCATGCCCCGGGGCTGCGGCACCAGGGCCCTCCGCTGCATGCGGCGCACCAGCAGCAGGGTGACCGGGAGGCCGAGGATGGCCAGGAGGATGAGGATGCGACGGATCATGCGGAGTGGCTCCAGGATCCAGGTTACAGGTTGAAGGGATGTGTCTGGACTCCGGACCTATGTCCGCTCCACCCGCACCTGCACGATCCGCGTCCCCTCCATCCGCAGCACCGTGAGGCGGGCGCCTTCGACGTCCACGGCCTCCTGGGGGCGGGGCACACGGCCCAGGCGGGCGAGGACGAGGCCGGCCAGGGTGTCGAAGCCGTCCCGCTCCCAGGCGAGGCCCAGCCGCTGGGCCACGTCATCCACATGGGCCTGGCCCGAGACGACGTAGACACCAGGGGCCTGCACCACCAGACCGGCGGGCGCTTCGTGCTCATCCTGGATCTCGCCGAAGACTTCCTCGAGCAGGTCCTCCATGGTGGCCAGCCCCGAGAGGCCGCCGAACTCGTCCACCACGATGGCCAGCTGGGTGCGGGTGCGCTGCATCTCCCGCAGCAGGTCCATCACGGGCTTGCTCTCGGGCACGAAACGGGGGGGCTTGATGAGCGTGGCGAGGGGGGGCTGGTCGCCATCCGGAAGCTGGATGAGGTCCTTGAGCAGGAGCACGCCGCGGATGTGGTCGATGCTGCCTTCATAGACGGGCAGCCGCGAGTGGCGGGTCCGCGTGAAGGTCTGCCAGGCCTCCTGGATGCTGGCCTCCAGGGGAACGGCGGCGATGCGCGTGCGCGGCGTCATCACCTCCCGCACGAGGGTGTCGCCGAAGGTCACGACGTTGCGGATGAGCTCCCGGTCGCCGGCTTCCAGGATGCCCTCGGCCTCGCCCTCCTCGAGGAGCGCGGTGACGGCCTCCTCCGTGGCGTCCTCGGGATCGGCGTCCTTCGCGCGCTCCTGGGAGCGCCGCTCGATGAACCGGGCCACGGGGTCCACCAGGGGGGCCAGGAGGGGCTGGATGGGCGCGTAGAAGGGGAAGAGGCGGATCAGCCAGCGGCCCGGATCGGCGGAGGTGAGGAGGGCAGGCAGGGCCAGGTCCATGCCCCAGAGCCCCGCCAGCACCAGGAGGCCCAGGGTCCAGCCGCCGCCGGGGAGGATGGACCGGAAGGGCCAGAGGAGGCCCAGCAGGACCAGGAAGAGGGCCTTGTTCCAGAACTCCAGGCCCAGGCCCAGGGTCCGGGGCCGCTCCAGGAGCGCCGCCAGGTGCGGGTCGCGGATGGTGTCCTCCTCCAGGAGCCGGCGGCGCTGGAGGGAGGGCAGGGCGTGGAAGGCCGATTGCAGCGCCATGGTGGTTCCCCGGTAGAGGAGCACCGCCAGGGCGGCCAGAAGGAGCCAGGATGTGGGGGCGCTGCCGCCGGATTCAGCCATGATTGGATTGATTCTAACGGGTTTCGCCGAGGACCAGCGGCTTCCGCCGTCGGCCGCTATCGGCTCCCGCCGCGGGCCAGGATCTGCCGGGCCAGGTCGGCCTTGGCTTCGTCGCTGAGATGGAGCTTCCGGCGCCCGGCCTCGCGGAAGTATTCCTCCGGGTCGCGGCAGAGGCCATCCGGCGTGGGCGGCAGGCCCTTGCGGGCCCGGGCGGCGTTCAGGAAGCCGTAGGGTTCCTTGGCCAGCTCGGGGCTCTGGAGGAAGTGGCGGAAGGTCCACCAGCCGCCCAGCACGAACCAGACGCCCAGCACGGCCACGGCGCGGTGCTGGAGGCGGCGCATGAGGTCCGGCGTCTTCCGCACCTTCTGCCACCAGACGCCCACGGCGAGGTTGAGGGCGATGATGAGGGCTGTCATCGACAGGGTGCCCGCCCAGCCCAGGTCGCCCCAGCCCCAGCCTGTGAGGGCCACCACCGCCGGGGCCAGGAGGACGCTGAAGATCAGGTTGAGGTGCAGCATGTAGAGCAGCAGCGATTCCCGGCTGGCGGCGTCGATGGGATTGGGGCCCTTCCAGCGCGGACGCAGCAGGTCCACGGCACCCATGAGGGCGCCGCCCAGGAGGATCCAGCCCAGGCGGGCCGCCACGCTGGGCAGGGTGGCGTTGGAGATGGCCCCCAGCTCCGCGTACGTGAAGGCCCCGGACTTGCTGTGCAGCATCCAGACACCGTTGTGCTGGAGCCAGGTGCCGCCCCAGAGCCAGGCGTGCTGGGCCGAGGCGCCCCAGGCCAGCAGCATGGCGCCGAGGACGGCCAGGCCTGCGAGGAAGCGCGCCTCGCTCCAGCGGGCCTTCCCTTCCGCTTGCACCACGCGGAAGTGCCGGTAGAGCCCCCCCAGGAAGGCGCCGAAGGCCGGGAAGGCGAACCAGGGGAAGAGGGGAAACAGGGCCTGCACGCCGCGGTCGGGGTTGCCGTTGAAGAGTCCGCGGATGGGCAGCCACAGGCCGTCCGCCACGCCCGTGGCCCACAGGGAGGGCGAGACCAGGGGCACGAAGATGGCGAGGGCCAGGGCCAGGACCGTGAAGACCCGCGGGTTCCGCACCAGCCGCGCGAGACCCTGGAGGATGAGCAGCGAGAACACGATGCACTGGAGCACGTCGATCTTGAAGAGCTCCCGGGCCTTCTGGGCGGTGTTGAGCACCGTCCAGTCCGCGGCCGTGATGCCCGGGGCGTGCAGGGCGTAGGCGCAGAGGAGGATGAAGCCCAGGCGCCGGGCCGTGTCTGGCCAGAAGGGGCGCAGCGTGCCGTCCGTGCGGAAGGTGGAGATCACCAGGCTGTAGCCGGCGGCCAGGGTGAAGCTGGGCGCCACCAGGCCGTTCAGGTAGTTCAGCCAGTCCGGCCGGAGACCGGCGTGCAGCCAGACGTTGACCGCATGGACCTCGATCATCACGATCACGGCCCAGCCCCGCAGCTGGTCGATCCAGTCGCAGCGCTTCGACGGGGTCAGGTCATCCCAGATGGACATAGACGATTCCTAGCTGGCCTGCTGCCTCATGACGCTGTGCTTCTTCCCGTAGAGGAAGTAGATGACGAAGCCGAGGGCCAGCCAGGTGATGAGCCGCCACCAGTTGGCCGTGGGCAGGGAGAACATCAGCAGGAGGCAGGTGAGCACGCCCATGACGGGCACGAAGGGCACCCAGGGGCAGCGGAAGGGCCGCTCGGCCTCGGGATGCTTCTTGCGCATGATCAGCACGGCGGCGCAGACGATGACAAAGGCCAGCAGCGTGCCGATGTTCGCCAGGTGCAGCAGGGCGTCGATGGGCAGGAAGCCCGCCAGGGTGCCCACGAAGATGCCGATGAGGATGGTGGACTTCCAGGGGGTGCGGAACTTGGGGTGCACGTCGCCGAAAGTGGCCTTGGGCAGCAGGCCGTCCCGGGCCATGGCGAGGAAGACGCGGGGACCGCTCAGCATCATCACCAGCAGCACGGAGGTGATGCCCGCCACGCCCGCGGCGGCGATGATGCCTTCCGCCCAGCCCAGGCCCTTCTGGCTGAAGGCGATGGAGACCGGCGCGTTGATGTCGAGCTGGTCGTACTTCACCATGCCCGTGAGCACCGCCACCACAGCGATGTAGAGCACCGTGCAGAGGATCAGGGACACCACGATGCCGATGGGCACGTCCCGCTGGGGGTTCTTGGCCTCCTCGGTGTGGGTGGAGACGGAGTCGAACCCGATGTAGGCGAAGAAGATGATGGCCGCGCCGGCCAGGGTTCCGATGGGCGCCCCCGCCGGATCGGTCTGGCCCGCCACGTGATGGCCGAAGACGTTCAGGCCGGTCCAGCCGAAGGGGGCGAACGGATGCCAGTTGGCCGGATCGATGAAGAAGGCGCCCACGCCGATGACGAAGAGCACGGCGGCCACCTTGATGGCCACCATGGCGGCGTTGAAGTTGGCGCTCTCATGGATGCCCTTCACCAGCACCGCCGTCACGATGGCCACGATGATCAGGGCCGGCAGGTTCATGGCAGCGCCGGTGGAGGCGAAATGCCCCGTGGCCGGGTCGTACTTCCAGGGGCTCTCGCTCAGCAGCTTGGGGATGTGGATGCCGATCTTGCTGATGGCGCTCTGGAAGTAGGCGGACCAACCCGTGGCCACGGCGGCGCTGGAGACGCCGTACTCGAGGATGAGGTCCCAGCCGATGATCCAGGCGAACAGTTCGCCGAGGGTGGCGTAGGCGTAGGTGTAGGCGGAACCCGCCACGGGCACCATGGCGGCGAACTCGGCGTAGCACAGGGCCGCGAAGATGCAGGTGATGCCCGCCACCACGTAGGAGAGCATCAGCGACGGACCCGCGATGTTGTGGGCCGCGGCGCCCGTGGCCACGAAGATGCCGGCGCCGATGATGGCGCCCACGCCCAGGGACGTGAGCTGCACCGGGCCGAGGATGCGGCGCAGGCGGTTCTCGCCCTTGGCTTCTTCGAGGAGCAGGGCCAGGGGCTTCCGCGCGAAGACCTGGGAGGTGGGGCGGGATTCGGTCGACATGAACAAAACTCCATGCGATCCGGGACGGGGGCCCGGAAGGGAATTCCAGGATGATGGGCCAGGGGGCTTCCGGCGATGCTAGCACCGAATGGATCTCGGTAAGATGCCCCCCATGCTGCCGACGACCTTCCTGGACGGCCTCGCGCGGGCGCGGGGTTCCCTGCTCCTGTGCCGGGGTTGCCTGGGACCCGTGGACGCGGAGGCCGAGGCGGGGCTCTGCGCCCGCTGCTGGCAGGGCCTGCAACCGCTCCCCGTGGGCCGCTGCGGGCGATGCGCCCTGCCGCACGCCGAAGGCCCCTGTCCGGAGCCGGTGGCCTGGGAGCTGGGCGAGGCCCTGTGGGACTACCACGGCGGGCGTCCGCCCTTCGGGGCGCTCGTGTTGCCGGGCATCAAACGGGGCGAGACGGGGTGGCGGAAGGCCCTCCTCCGGCACCTGACCCTGGCGGCGTTGCCGGATTGGGTGCAGGAGGCGGACCGGGTGACCTCGGCCCCCAGCGCCCTGCCGCGCCGCCTGTGGCGGGGATTCGACCTGGCCGCCGAGGCCGGGCGGGTGGTGGCGGACCGCGCCGGTCGTCCCTATGAGTCCCTGCTGGCCAAGGGCTGGTGGCGCGGGCGCCAGGCCACGCGCACGGAGAGCGCCCGTCGCCGCCTGCCCCGGAAGGCCATCACGCTGCGGCGGGGTGCGTTGCCGGGCGGGATCGTGCTGCTGGTGGATGACGTGTGGACCACCGGCACCACCCTCCTGCGCTGCGCCCAGGTCCTGAGGGAGAGCGGGGCGGACGAGGTGCGGGTGCTGGCGCTGTTCCGGGCGATGTAGGTTTCAGCTATCAGCTATCAGCTATCAGCTGTCAGCTGTCAGTGACTGGCCAGCGGCTGTCGCATCGGCACCGAGCTTCCCGCGGCCCGCAGGTAGGAGGCGGGCCAGGCGATTTCGGCGCCCATGGCCTGGGCGGCGTGCAGGGGCCAGCGGGGGTCGCGCAGGAGCTCGCGGCCCAGGAGGACGAGGTCGGCGGATTCCTGGGCCAGGATCTGCTCCGCCTGCTCGGCGCCGGTGATGAGGCCCACGGCGCCGGTGGGGAGGCCGGCCTCGGCGCGGATCCGGGCGGCGAAGGGCACCTGGTAGCCGGGGCCCAGGGGGATCTCGGCGCGGGGCACGAGGCCGCCGGAGGAGCAGTCCACCAGGTCCACGCCGAGGTCCTTCAGGTCCTTGGCCAGGGCCACGGACTGGTCGAGGGTCCAGCCGCCCTCCACCCAATCGGTGGCGGAGATCCGCGCCAAGAGGGGGACCTCCTCGGGCAGGATGTTTCGCAGGGCACCCACCACCTCGCGGACCAGGCGCGTCCGGTTCTCGAAGGAGCCGCCGTAGGCGTCGGTGCGGTGGTTCGACAGGGGCGACAGGAACTGGTGCAGCAGGTAGCCGTGGGCGGCGTGGACCTCGATGACCCGGAAGCCCGCGGCCACGGCGCGGCGGGCCGCGTCCATGAAGGCTTCGATGAGGGCCAGGATGCCGGGCTCGTCCAGGGCCGTGGGCAGGGTCCACCCGGCATCGAAGGGCAGGGGGCTGGGCGCCACGGGCGTCCAGCCGCCCGCCGGGGCGGGCAGGCTCCCGCTGCCCTTCCAGGGCGCCGGGTTCGAGGCCTTGCGTCCCGCGTGGGCCAGCTGGATGCCCGGCACGGCGCCCTGGGAAGCGATGAAGTGCGCGATGCGGGCCAGGGCCTTGGCCTGGGCATCGTTCCAGAGGCCGAGATCATCGGGACTGATGCGGCCCTCCGGCACCACCGCCGTGGCTTCCGTGATCACCAGCCCCGCCCCCCCCTGGGCCAGGCCTCCCAGATGGACCAGGTGCCAGTCATTGGCCAGCCCGTCCGTGGCCTGGTACTGGCACATGGGCGACACCGCGATGCGGTTGGGCAGCGTGAGGCCGCGGAGCGTGAGGGGTTGGAAGAGGCGGGTCATGGGACCTCCCGGACGATCGAGCCTACCTGAGGCGGGAGGGGTTCGATGACCCCTCCCACCGTGCGTTGCCTACATGCCGAGTGCCTTGCGCACCTCCCCCTCCAGCACCCCCTCGCGGATCTCCGCCAGGTCGTAGCGGACGCGGGTCATGGGCTTGGTGACCTTGAGGATGCGGGTGAGGTCGATGGGGGTGCCGCTCATCACCACATCGCAGGGCGTGGCCTCGATGGTGGCTTCCAGGTCCTTCACCTGCTGGTCCCCGTAGCCCATGGCGGGCAGGATGCCCTGTGCGTTGGGGTACTTGCGGTAGGTGGCGGCGATGGAGGCCACGGCGTAGGGCGTGGGATCCACGATCTCGTGGGCGCCCACGGCCTTGGCCGCCACCACGCCGGCGCCGTAGGTCATGGAGCCGTGGGTCAGCGTCGGCCCGTCCTCGATGACGAGGGCGCGCCGCCCCTTCACCAGCTCCGGCTTGTCGCAGGTGACGGGGCTGTGGGCGCGGATGACGCGGGCCTTCGGGTTCACCCGGGCGGCGTTGTCCTCGATGGCCTTGATGTCGGCCTCCTTGGCGCTGTCGCACTTGTTGATCACGATGATGTCGGCCATGCGGAAGTTGGCCTCCCCCGGGTGGTAGGCCATCTCGTGGCCGCTGCGCAGGGGGTCGGCGATGCAGAGGTGGAGGTCGCTCTTGTAGAAGGGCAGGTCGTTGTTGCCGCCGTCCCAGAGGATGACGTCGGCCTCCTTTTCCGCGCTGCGGATGATCTGCTCGTAGTCCACGCCGGCGTAGACGATGAAGCCATTGTCGATGTGGGGCTCGTACTCCTCGCGCTCCTCGATGGTGCATTCGTGCTTGTCGAGGTCGCCGTAGTCCGCGAAGCGCTGGCAGGCCTGCTTGGCCAGGTCGCCGTAGGGCATGGGATGGCGGATGGCCACGACCTTCTTGCCGAGCTTCTTGAGAATGTTGCTGATGTAGCGGGTGGTCTGGCTCTTGCCTGCGCCCGTGCGCACGGCGGTGATGCCGATGACGGGCTTTGTGGACTTGATCATGGTCTTGTCCGCGCCCAGCAGCTCGAAGTCGCAGCCGTGGGCGATGCAGAGGCTCGCCAGGTGCATGACTGTGGCGTGGGGCACGTCCGAGTAGGAGAAGACGGCCACATCCACCTTCTCGCGGTGGATGAGGTCCACCAGCTCCGATTCGTCGAGGATGGGGATGCCCTCGGGATAGAGCTTCCCGGCGAGCACGGCCGGGTAGCGGCGGCCCTCGATGCCCGGGATCTGGGTGGCGGTGAAGGCCACCACCTGGTACGCGGGGTTGTCCCGGTACACGGTGTTGAAGTTGTGGAAGTCGCGCCCGGCGGCTCCCAGGATCACCACGCGTCGGATCGGCATGGTCCTATGCCTTTCGGTCCAGCGATGCGCCGACACGCTCGGGGGTGGCAGTCCTGGCGGCACCGCGACGGAAGGAGGATAGCCGTCTCGGGCAGGTCTTGAGAATGGGGAAGTGGCTTGAATCACACCGCACGGGAAGGTCTATGCTTCTTCCATGCCCATTCCAGCCTCCCTCTCGGCCTTCTTCCGCCGGTGGCGCCGGTTGATCCTGGTGCTGGCCGGGGTCTACGCGCTGTGGATCCTGGTGGGCTTCTTCCTGATTCCGGCTCTGGCGAAGCCCCGCATCGAGCGGGCGGCCACCCAGGCCCTCAAGCGGCCCACCACGGTGGCCCGGCTGCGCTTCAACCCCTTCACCTTCGGGGTCACCGTCGAAGGCCTGCGGGTGGCCGAGCGGGGCGGCGGGGACTGGATCACCCTCCGGCGCGCCTACGTGAACCCCTACGTCTGGCGGCTCCTGCGCCACACGGTGGGGTTCGCGATCATCGAGGTCGACGGCCTCACCGTCCGAACCGTCCTGGACCCCGAGGGACGCCTCAACTTCCAGGATCTGCTTGAAGAGGAGGAGAAGCCGGGCGCCCCCGCCCAGGAGGCATCGCCATCGGCCTGGATCCTGGATGTGCGCCGCTTCCAGCTACAGGACGGGCGGGTGGAGTTCCTGGACCGCTCCGCCTCGGCCCCCTTCCATTCGGAGTTGGGGCCCATCGCCTTCCGCCTGGACAACCTGCGCACCGAGGTCGGCCACCGCAGCGGCGTCTCCCTAGAGGCCTGGACGGAGACCAAGGAGCACGTGGCCTGGAAGGGGGACCTGGGCTTCCAGCCCTTCGCCTCCAAGGGCACCCTGCTGCTGGAGAACCTGTCGCTGCCCAAGTACCGCCCCTATGAGCAGGAGCAGGTCTCCAGCGAGATCCGCAGCGGCACGGGCATGGTGCGGACCCAGTACCGCTTCGAGTGGTCCAAGGGCCACCACGTCGCGGAACTGTCGGGGCTGGATCTCAGCGTGAAGGACCTGAAGATCGCCGAGCGGGGCGTCGCTGAGCCCGTCATCGAGCTGCCCTCGCTCGAGGTCAAGGAGGGCAAGGCCGACCTGCTGGCGCCCTCGGTGGAACTGGGCTCCATCACCGCGGAGCAAGGCGTCCTCAGGGTGCAGGCCACCAAGGACGGCGCCCTGAACCTGGTGCGCCTCCTCACGCCGCCCAAGCCCAAGGAGAAGAAGAAAGATGAGAAACCGCTCCAGCTCCTGATCCGCGACCTGGCCCTGAAGGGCTTCCGGGTGGGCTGGGAGGACCTGGGACCTGCGCGGCCCGTGAAGGTGGAGGCCACGGACGTGAACCTGGGCTGGAAGAACCTGAGCCTGGATCCCAAGGCCTCCAGCCAGGCCTCCCTGGAGCTGAAGTTGGGCGCCGGCTCCCTGAAGGCGGAGGGCACCCTGTCCCCCTTCAAGACCGCCGGCGATCTCCAGTTGAAGGCCGAGGGGGTGGAGCTGGCCCCCTGGGATCCCTACCTGGACACGGCCCTGGACCTGCGCATCGCCTCGGGGAAGCTGGGGGCCGACGGCCGTGTGCGCTTCGCCTTCGAAGGTCGCAAGACTGATGGCGTCACCTACCGGGGCGCCGCCTCCGTGCAGGCCCTGGAGGCCCGGGACGCGGCCCTGAACGAGCCCTTCGTGCGCTGGAAGTCCCTGCGCCTGACGGGCGCGGATATCCACACCGCGCCCATGTCCGTGGCCGTCCAGACCGTGGACTGGACCGAGCCCGAGGGCCGGCTCGTGATGCAGCCGGACGGCAGCACGAATGTGGCCCGGGCTCTGCGCCTGGCCCCGGAGGGCAAGCCCCCGGCGGTCACCGCCGCCGTGGTGCCCGCCACACCCGCCGCCGCGCCGGACCTGGGCATCGAGAAACTCGCCATCACCGGCGGGCGCCTCAGCTTCATCGACCGCTCCGTGCAGCCCAATGCGGCCCTGGTGCTCAGCGATCTGGAAGGCAGCTACCTGGGCCTCTCCGGCCGCCCCGATGCGGTGTCCAAGGTGGACTTCAAGGGCCGGGCCGGCGGTCTGGCGCCCATCACCATCACGGGCCACGCCATGCCGCTGCGCCACGACCTGGACACGGATGTGGCCCTGAGGATCCAGGGCGCCGACCTCACGGACTTCACGCCCTATACGGGCAAGTACCTGGGCTACACCGTGCAGAAGGGCAAGCTGGTGGTGGACGCCCGTCTGCGCATCGACCACCGGAACCTCAAGTCCGAGAACGCCGTGAAGCTCGACCAGTTCTACCTGGGCGACAAGGTGCCGAGCCCCGACGCCACGGGCCTGCCCGTGAAGCTGGGCCTGGCGATCCTCCGCGACCGCAAGGGCGTCATCGCCTTCGACCTGCCCATCGAGGGCAACCTCGACGATCCCGACGTGAAGTACGGAAAGCTGGTGTGGAAGGCCATCTTCAACCTGCTGGGGAAGATCGCCGCCTCCCCCTTCACGCTGATCGGCAAGCTCTTCGGCGGCGACGCCGGCGACCTCAGCAGCGTGGCTTTCGCGCCCGGTTCCAGCGCCCTGGACGCCGCGGCCACGGCCAAGCTCCAGGGGCTGGCCAAGGCGCTCCAGGAACGGCCCGAACTGCGGCTGGAGGCCGAGGGCGCCGCGGACGAGGGCCAGGATGGCGGGGCCCTGCGCAAGGTTTCGCTGGAGGCCCTGCTGCGCCGCGCCCGGGCCCAGGGCCTCAAGGCGGAGGAGGCTCCCGTGCCGCCCGCCGAGCGGGAGCGCTGGCTCAAGGCGGCATACGACACTGCCTTCCCAGCGCCCAAGCCCCCCAAGGGCGAGAAGCCCGCCCCGCCCCCGCCACCGGCAGAAATGGAGCAGCGCCTCCTGGGCGTCCAGAAGGTGGATCCCGCGGAGCTGGCCCAGCTGGCGGACGCCCGCGCCAAGGCCGTGCTCGCCTGGCTGCTGGACACGGGCAAGGCCGATCCGGCCCGGATCTTCCAGGTCCGCACCGGCCAGGCCAAGGGCGCCGTCGTGGCCTTCACCCTGAAGTAGGCGGCCTACTCGGGTACGGCCTCCTCCCGGCGGGCTTCGGGCGAGGCCCCCGTGAGGGCGAGGCCGATGCCCCCCAGGGTGAGGGCGGCCGCGAGGAACCACGGCGCTCCGGGCACTTCACCGAGCCAGACGGCGCCGGCGGCGGCCGTGAGGGGCGGCACGGCGAGCTGGGCCACCGCGGCCCGGATGGCTCCCAGCCTGGGCACGACGGTGTACCAGAGGGCGTAGGTGGCGCCGGAGGCCAGGGTTCCCGAGGCCAGGGCGAGCAGCGCCCCCGTCGGGGTGAGGTGCCGGTTCCCCGCCAGGAGGAGGGGCCCCAGCGCCAGGGCCGTGGCTCCCAGGAACGCGGCGGCCGTGTCCACCAGGGCCCGGGAGGATCCCCGTCCCAGCCAGGTGTAGGCACCCCAGGCGGCGCCCGCGACCAGCATCAGCAGGGCCGCCCAGGCCTGGGGCCGATGCGCAGAGGGGAGGGTGAGCACCAGCAGTCCGGCGAAGGCCAGCGCCGCCCCGGTCCCCTTTCTCGACGTCAGCCGCTCCCCGCCGGCAAGCGCCAGTCCGAACAGCGTGGCCTGGACCGCCCCGAAGAGCAGGAGAGCGCCCGTTCCGGCGGTCAGGGCCCGGTAGGCGAAGGAGAAGGCCAGGGCGTAGGTCGCCAGCGCCAGGGCCCGTCCCGGGTGGAGCGCGCTGATGAAGGTGGTCCTGCCCCGGTGCAGCAGCAGCAGGAGGGCCAGGGCGCCTCCGCCCAGGCGGAGGAAGGAGAAGCTCGCGGCATCGGCCAAGTCGCTCCCCAGGGCCGCCCGGCAGAGGAGGGAGTTGGCGGAGAATCCCGCCAGGACCAGGATCAGGGCAGCAGGCAGGGGCCAGGAGGAGGGTCGGCGCCATGGCATGCCCGCAAGTATGCGCAGCCTGGGGCGTCCGCCAAGGGGAGTTTCCTGTGCGGACATGGATGGGCGCGCAGGAAGGGCTAATGGATGCTGCGGGCCGACCGCTCCCGGAGGCCCCGCACGCCGCTGAACATCGCCTGGATGCGGGGAAGGTCCGCCTCCAGGCTCCCGGTGGGGTGGAACACGGGCATCAGCCGGATCACATGGTCGCCGAAGTCGAACCCCACGGGCCAGATGGGCACGCCGGACGCCGTCGCGATCCAGTAGAAGCCGGATCGCCACTGGCTCACGCCCTTGCGGGTGCCCTCCGGGGCCAGGGCCAGCAGGCGGGCGGGGACCCCCTCGAAGGCCTTCACGCAGGCATCCACCACCCCGTGGCTCACCTGGCGGTTCACGGGGATGCCGCCCAGCCAGAGGAAGAAGCGCCGGAGGGGCGTCTGGAAGAGGGAGTGCTTGCCCAGCCAGGACACTCGCAGCTCCAGGGCGAAGACCACAGCCACGCCCACGATGAAATCCCAGTTCGAGGTGTGGGGGGCCACGATGGTGACGAACTTGAGCTCCTCCGGGAAGGCCCCCTCGATGCGCCAGCCGCCCAGGCGCAGGTAGGCCCGCCCGAGGGCCCGCCACAGCCAGCCCCGGGGCTGGCGGAGGGCGGGGGGAAGGGACGGGAAATCCTTGGGTTGGGGCAAAGGGATCCTCGCGAAGCGGAGCGCGGCATGGAAAGGATGGGCCCCACAGATTAACCGGGCCCGGCCATTCCGCCTCTGCGTACGCGCCGCGGGCGCCTTCCGGCGCCCGCTTCGTGCGTTCCCTGCCGGACTACTTGGCGGAAGCGTAGGCCTTGAGCCCATCGAAGGTCTGCCTGGCTCGGGCCTCTGGCCCTCGGGGCTACGCCCCCACCATCGGCTGCGCCGATGCGGCCCTATCCTCCCTTCGCTGTGCTTCGGTCGGATGGTCATGGCCCTTGGCCATTCCGCCTCTGCGTACGCGCCGCGGGCGCCTTCCGGCGCCCGCTTCGTGCGTTCCCTGCCGGACTACTTGGCGGAGGCGTAGGCCTTGAGGCCGTCGAAGGTCGGCTTCATGGCCTTCTCGCCCTTGTGCCAGTTGGCGGGGCAGACTTCGCCGTGCTCCTCGGTGAAGTCGATGGCGTCCAGGAGGCGGAGAACCTCCTCCACGCTGCGGCCCAGGTCGTTGTGGTTCACGGTGATGTGCTTGAGGATGCCCTCCTTGTTCACGATGAACAGGCCGCGCAAGGCGATGCCTGCGGGCAGCAAAACGTTATAGTCCTGGGCGATGGTCTTGTTCAGGTCGGACACCAGGGGGAAAGTCACGCCCTGGATGCCGCCTTCCTTGCGGGGGGTGTTGACCCAGGCGTGGTGGCTGAACTTGGAGTCCACGCTGACGCCGATGACCTGGGTGTTGCGGGCCTCGAACTCCTTGAGGGCGTCGGCGAAGGCCAGGATCTCGGTGGGGCAGACGAAGGTGAAGTCGAGGGGGTAGAAGAAGAGGACGACCTTCTTGCCCTTGTAGTCGGACAGCGAGATCTGCTTGAACTCGCCGTTGACCAGGGCGTCGGCCTTGAAGTCGGGTGCGGGCTGGGTGACGAACGCGGCCATGAAGCCTCCAGAAGGGGTCTTGCCCCGGGTTTCGTTGGGAATAATCAGGCTAGGGCCAGCCCACCCAGGGTTCAAGAAAAAATCTGACTAAATCGGTAAAGTATATCGAACCCATGGGTCAACTGAGGCGCGCAGATGCAGAAGTCACAGGGCTTCCATGCTACCCTGCGGGGTTCCGGCCCCCCCAAGGACCCCCATGCAGCCCATCCAGCCCATCCAGCTTTCCGTGTTCTCCGAGACCGCCCGCCTCCGGCAGGTGGTGGTCCACAACCCCGGGCCCGAGGTGGACCTGATGGTGCCGGGGATGATGGAGAAGCTCCTCTTCGACGACATCCTCTACGGCGACCTGGCCCGTCAGGAGCATTCCCAGTTCCGGCAGGTGTTGGCCCGGGTGGCCGATGAGGTGCTGGACATCCAGGACCTCTTCATCGCGGCCCTCCAGGACGAGGGGGTGAAGCTGGCGTTCGTCGAGGATCTGCGGCGCCTGGTGGGGCTGCCGGACGACACCTGCAACCTCCTGCGGGACATGACCCCGGCGGACGTGGCCCGCAGCGTCATCGGCGGCCTGCCCTGGGACGACATGCCGGCCCACACGCACTGGGAGGAGGAGTTCGACTACCGGGTGCGGCCCATCCCGAACCTGCTGTTCATGCGCGACCCGGCCTCGGTCATCGGCGACGGCTACAGCGTGAACTCCATGGCCACCTGGGCCCGGGAGCGCGAACCCCTCATCCTCAGCTATGTCTTCCGGCACCACCCGCGGCTCCGGCATCACACGGAGCACGACAAGTGGTTCGACCAGGTGACGCCCCTCATCCGTGGCGAGATCAAGGCGCCCGTGAGCCTGGAGGGCGGCGACATCCTCGTGCTCAGCCGCAAAGTGCTGGTCGTGGGCTGCTCCGAGCGCACCCAGGCGGACGCCATCCAGCTCCTGGCCGAGAGCCTTCGCGACCATCGCGCCGAGGACGACAGCAGCTTCGACCACCTGCTCATGGTGCTCATGCCCAAGAAGCGCAGCGCCATGCACCTGGACACCATCTTCACCCGCACCAGCGAGGGCGAGTGCCTGCTCTACCCGCCCTATTTCGTGGAGGGCAGCCGGGAGCTGCTGAACGTCACCAGCATCGACCTGCGCCATCCCGAGCTGCGCATGAGCACCCACCCGAGCCTGCTGAAGG
Organism: Geothrix alkalitolerans; assembly: GCF_022808885.1. Taxonomy (NCBI): domain Bacteria; kingdom Pseudomonadati; phylum Acidobacteriota; class Holophagae; order Holophagales; family Holophagaceae; genus Geothrix; species Geothrix alkalitolerans. The sequence continues at coordinate 43,923 of NZ_JAKZLE010000004.1, forward strand.
CCCTGAAGGGCGTGGGCATCGACCTGAGGCCCATCTTCTGCGGCGGGAACGACTTCATCCTCCAGCAGCGGGAGCAGTGGACCGACGGCGCCAACGCCTTCTGCCTGGCGCCGGGCGTCATCACCAGCTACGGCCGCAACCTGGCCACCGCCGAGGCGCTCGACCGGGCCGGCTACCAGGTGCTGAACGCGAAGGCGGTCCTGTCGGATCCCGCCCTGGACCTGCTGGACGGAGGGAAATACCTGGTGCAGATCGAGGCCAGCGAGCTGAGCCGAGCCCGGGGAGGGCCGCGCTGCATGACCATGCCCCTCTCTAGGGAAGGCGCGTGAGCGCCGGTCGTGGAGGCGACCTGGACGCCGGCCGCCACCCGGCCCTGGCCCGCTTCGACCGGGCCCTGGCCGGCGGCGCGGCCCCGGAGGTGTGGATCCGCTTCCCCCGCCAGCTGGGCGATGTGGTGATGACGCTGCCCTTCCTGCGCACCCTCCAGCACCACTGGAACGCCGTGGCGGCGGAGCGGGGCGTGCAGCTCCGCTGGATCGCCGTGGGCCACCACATCGGCGCAGCCCTGCTCTCCGAGGCCGATCCCGCCTTCATCGCCGAGGCCCACATCGAGGGCGGCGGCGCCGCCAAGCCCGATCCCTGGGCCCTGGTCCGCGGCTGGCGGAAGCGTCCGCCCGCGGCCTTCCTGAACCTCTCCCAGAGCGCCCGCCTGCCCTTCGCCGCCTGGCTGAGCCGGGTGCCGCTCCGGGCCGGCATCGCCGACAACCACTTGCGCCCGCTGTATCACCACAGCATCCGCTACCGGAACCTGCCCCTCCACATCGCCACCCGCATCCAGCCCCTGCTCGAAGCCCTCACGGGCGACGGCCGGGCCCTCTGGCTGCCCCTGACCCCGGCCCTGCTGGGCGGCCACCAGGGGCCGGACAAGCTGCGGGCCGAGGGCTGGGGCGGGGAGCCTTACGTCACCCTGGCCTTCGGCACCCGCGGCTTCGGCAAGCGCTGGTTCCCCGAGGATCGAACCTGGCCGGAGCTGATGCGCCTGCTCCAGGGGCAGGGCTTCCGTCCGGTGCTGCTGGGCGGGCCCGACGAGGTGCCCCTGGGCGAGGCCCTGGCGGGCGCCGTCCCCGGGTCCCTGAACCTGGCCGGGAAGACCACCCTGCCCGAGGCCTGCGCCATCCAGGCCGCGGCCCAGGGCAACGTGGCCATCGACACGGGCCTGGCCCACACGGCCGCCGCCACCGGCCGACCCACGGTCACGCTCTTCGGGCCCAGCCCCGAAGTCTGGGTGAACCCCATCGGGCCCCGGGCCCTGCCCCTGCGGGGGCCGGATGTGGACTGTGATCCGGCGGCTCCCGTCGGCTTCCCCACCCACGGCTCCAGCGCCCACCGGATCTCTCCGGCGAGAGTGTTGGAAGTGTTGGAAATGTTGATGAAGGAATCCTGAGCGAGGTTCCTGCTAGACTGGATTTCCGCGCCTCGTCACCCGAGGCGCCCCTTTTTTTAGGGCCGACTTGACCCCCACCCCCCCGCAGACCCCCCAACCCAAGCTCAGGCACCGCCTGGAGTACGGGCTGTTCCGCCTGCTGGACGGGATCCTCGGCCGCCTGCCCATGACCACCGTCCAGACCCTGGGCGAGGGGGCGGGCACGCTGTTCTACCTGGTGGACCCCCGGCACCGCCGCATCGTCCGGGAGAACCTGCGGTTCGCGGATCTCGACTTGTCCGAGGCCGAGACCCGGGCCCTCTCCCTGGTCTGCTTCCGGCACTTCGGGGGCCTCTTCGTGAGCCTCCTCCGCCTGCGCCACGCCACGCCGGAAGAGCTCGATCGCTGGATCAAGGTCGAGGGGCTGGAGCATTTTGATGCCGTCCAGGCCGCCGGAAAGGGCTTCATCCAGCTCACCGGCCACTACGGCAACTGGGAAGCCGTCGCCCTGGCCCAGAGCCGCCTGGGCCGTACCATTGACGCCATCGGGCGGGAGCTGGACAACCCTCTGCTGGAGCCCATCTCGCTGGGCTTCCGCACCCGGTTCGGCAACCGGGTGATCCTCAAGGACGGCGCCATGCGCGACACCCTGAAAGCCCTGAAGGCGGGGCGGGGCGTGGGCTTCCTCCTCGACCAGGACGCCCTCACCAGCGGCGTGTTCGTCCGCTTCCTGGGCCAGTGGGCCTCCACCTTCTCCACGGCCGGCAGCCTGGCCGCCCGCTACGACCTGCCGGTCCTGCCGGTCTTCAGCTGGCCCAACCCCGACGGCACCACCACGGTGCGCTTCGAGCCCGCCTTCCACGTACCCGTCACCGGGGACGCGGCCCGGGATGCCTGGGTGGCCACCCAGCTCATGACCGCCCGCATCGAGGCCCAGATCCGCAAGGATCCCCGCTGGTGGTTCTGGATGCATCGCCGGTTCAAGACCCGGCCGGGGGAGGGCCATCCCCTCCCGGCTCCGCTTCCGCCCCGGGAGTGGGTAGAATCGATCCAACCACCCCCTGCGTGACCGGGCCCCTTCGGCCCGCCATTTTTTTGACCCCCTTTACCAGGACACCCCCCATGCCCAAGCACGTGCTTGCGAAGCTCGAACAGGAACTCAAGACCGTCAAGCAGGCCCTCCTGGTGGACATCCCCCAGGAGATCGCCCGGGCCGCCGGCCAGGGCGACCTGTCCGAGAACGCCGAATACGAACAGGCCCTCGCCAAGCGGGACATGTTCCAGAACAAGCTGGTGACGCTGGAGAAGCGCATCTCCGAGGTGGCCAGCCTGGACATCAGCCGTCTGCCCAAGACCCGGGCCGCCTACGGGTCCAAAGTCACGATCCTGGACCTGGATTCCGAGGAGGAGTTCACCTTCAAGCTGGTGCTTCCTGAGGAACTCGACGGCCATCCCCAGCATCTCAGCATTAGCTCCCCCATTGGCATGGCGCTGGTGGGCCAGGAGGAGGGCAACGAGGTGCGGGTCCAGATCCCGGCGGGCGTCCGGCGCTTCGAGATCCTGGAACTGAAGACCATTCACGATGTAGCCTAGGTCCGGCGAGGTCCCGCCATGAACAAGTACAAGCGCGAGCAGAAATGCTCCTTCTGCGGCAAGGAGCCCCACGAGGTGGAGCAGCTCCTCGCGGGGCCGGAGGCGTTCATCTGCAACGAGTGCCTGGAGGCGGGCCAGCTCCAGCTGCGGATGAGCCGCCAGGGCAAGCCCCTGGGCAAGCCCGACGCCCGGCTCAGCCGCCCCAAGGAGATCAAGGCCTTCCTGGACGACTACGTCATCGGGCAGGAGTCCGCCAAGAAGCGCCTGAGCGTGGCGGTCTACAACCACTACAAGCGCATCGTCACCCCCCGGAAGGCCCTGGGCGGCCCCGAGGTGGAGCTGTCCAAGAGCAACATCCTGCTGCTGGGTCCCACGGGCACGGGCAAGACCCTGCTGGCCCAGACCCTGGCCCGCTTCCTGGATGTCCCCCTGGCCATGGCCGATGCCACCACGCTGACGGAAGCCGGCTACGTGGGCGAGGACGTGGAGAACATCCTCACCAAGCTGCTGCAGGCCGCCAACTACGACGTGGAGCGGGCCCAGCGCGGCATCGTCTTCATCGACGAGATCGACAAGGTGGGCCGCAAGAGCGAGAACCCGAGCATCACCCGCGACGTCAGCGGCGAGGGCGTGCAGCAGGCCCTGCTGAAGCTGGTGGAGGGCACGGTCGCCAACGTCCCCCCGCAAGGCGGACGCAAGCACCCGCACCAGGAGTTCATCCAGCTGGACACCAGCAACATCCTGTTCATCTGCGGCGGCGCCTTCGTGGGCATCGAGGACATCATCAAGCAGCGCATCCGGGCCAAGGCCGTGGGCTTCGGCTCCACGCCCTCGTCGAAGGAGGACAAGGAGAACCTGCTGCGCCTGGTGGAGCCCGAGGACATCATCAAGTTCGGCCTCATCCCCGAGCTGGTGGGCCGCCTGCCCGTCGTGGCGGGCCTCTCGCCCCTGGACCGCGAGGCCCTGGTGGCCATCCTCACCCAGCCCAAGAACGCCATCACCAAGCAGTTCGTGAAGCTCTTCGACATGGATGACGTGGACCTGAGCTTCGAGGAGGGCGCCATCGACGCCATCGCCGAGCAGGCCCTCACCCGCAAGCTGGGCGCCCGGGGCCTCCGCAGCCTCGTGGAGCAGATCCTGCTGGAGCCCATGTACGAGCTGCCTTCGGACAAGCGCACCTCGCGCGAGTCCCTGCGCATCACCCGGCAGAAGGTGGAAGAGGTGCTGGGCCTGCCTTCCCAGCCCATCTCCGCGGCGGGCTGAAGAAGGGAAGACCTTTGGCGGTACCGAAGACCCTGACCCTGCCGGCCATCCCCATCCGGGACATGGTCCTGTTCCCCGGCGCCCGGGTGCCCTTCGTGGTGGGCCGCTCGGCTTCGGTGCGCACGCTGGAGCTGGCCATCAAGGCCGGCGACCACCTGCTCATGCTCACGCAGAAGGACGCCAAGGTGGAGGCGCCGGGCCAGGACGACCTCTACCCCATCGGCACCCTGGCCCTGGTGGAATCCGTCCTCGCCCTGCCCAAGGACTACTACAAGGTCGGCGTGAAGGGCATCGCCCGGGTGAGCCTGCGCCGCTATGACGACAGCGGCGAGATCATCCAGGCCGAGGCCTACCTGCTGGCCGAGCCCACCCAGCCCCCCGCTGAATCTCTCCAGCCCTTCCACCAGGCGGTGGAGGCCTTCCTGGGCCGCAATTCCGACGCCTCGCGGCTGCTCAGCATGGACCAGATCCGCGAGCTGCCCCTGGGCAAGGCCATCGACACCGTGGCCGGCCTCCTGCCGGCCGAGGTGAAGCAGAAGCAGGAGATCCTCGATCAGCTCGAGATCGGGCCCCGCCTCGAGGCCATGATGCGCCTGCTGGAGCTGGACGCCGCCCGCTCCGAGGTGGACCGCACCCTGGACGAGAAGACCCGGCAGCGCCTGGACCAGGACCACAAGCAGTACGTCCTGAACGAGAAGATGCGCGTCATCCAGCAGGAGCTGGGCAAGAAGGAGGAGAAGGACGAGTTCGCCCGGCTGAAGGACCAGATCGAGGCCGCCGGCATGAGCGCCGAGGCCAGGGCCAAGGCCCTGGAGGAACTGGAGCGCCTGGAGGCCATGCCGCCCCAGAGCGCCGAGGCCACCGTGAGCCGCACCTACCTGGACTGGCTGCTGGCCCTGCCCTGGACCACCATGGCCGACGAGCGCCTGGACCTCATGGAGGCCGAGCGCGTGCTCGACGAGGACCACTCCGGTCTCGACAGGATCAAGGCCCGCATCCTGGAGCACCTGGCCGTCATGGCGCGGCTGCAGAAGGTGTCTGACATGAACGAAGGGGGACCGCCCGGACGCGCTGCGTCCTCTGCGTCCCCCCTCGTGCTCCCCCACGCGGAGGCCGGGCAAAGCCCGTCCGCCGCGTCCACGAAGGTCTCCGAGGGCGAGAACCGTCCCCCCCTCCGCGGACCGATCCTCTGTCTGGTGGGCCCTCCTGGTGTGGGCAAGACCTCCCTGGCCCGCAGCATCGCCCGGGCCCTGAACCGGCCCTTCGTGCGGTTGTCGCTCGGCGGCGTGCGCGACGAGGCCGAGATCCGCGGCCACCGGCGCACCTACATCGGCTCCATGCCGGGCCGGATCATCTCGCTGATGAAGAAGGCGAAGGTCCGCAACCCGCTCATGCTGCTGGACGAGATCGACAAGATGGCCTCGGACTTCCGCGGCGATCCCAGCTCCGCCCTGCTGGAGGTGCTGGATCCCGAGCAGAACGCCAACTTCCAGGACCACTACCTGGACGTGGGCTTCGACCTCAGCCAGGTGCTCTTCCTGGCCACGGCCAACATCCGCCACCAGATTCCCGAGCCGCTGGAGGACCGCCTGGAGGTGCTGGAGCTCTCGGGCTACACCACCAAGGAGAAGCTGGCCATCGCCGAGCAGCACCTGCTGCCCCGGGCCCTGGAGGGCCACGGCATGAAGGACCTGGGCGTGCATTTCGAGCCCGCCGCCCTGGAGAAGCTCGTGCAGGACTACACCCGCGAGGCGGGCGTGCGCCAGCTCGAGCGCGAGATCGCCAACATCCTCCGCAAGCTGGCCCGGCATACGCTGCAGCCCGAAAAGGGTGAGGCCTTCGATTCCGTCATCACCGCCGAGCGCGTGCCCAAGCTGCTGGGCCCCGAGAAGTTCCTCGAGACTCGCGCCGAGGACACGGCCCCACCGGGGCTCGTGAACGGCCTGGCCTGGACGCCCACGGGCGGCGACCTGCTCACCATCGAAGCCGCCGTGCTGCCCGGCAAGGGCGTCCTCAAGCTCACGGGCAAGCTGGGCGAGGTCATGCAGGAGAGCGCCAACCTGGCCCTGAGCTACGTCCGCGCCCGGGCCGAGCGCCTGGGCCTGAAGCGGGATTTCCTGGACACGGTGGATCTCCACGTCCACGTGCCTGAGGGCGCCATCCCCAAGGACGGCCCCAGTGCCGGCATCACCCTGGCCACGGCCCTGATCTCGGTGCTGACGGGCATCCCCGCGCGAGCGGATCTGGCCATGACGGGCGAGCTGACCCTGCGGGGCCGTGTGCTGCCCATCGGCGGCCTCAAGGAGAAGCTCCTGGCCGCCCACCGCCAGGGCCGCAAGGCCGTGCTCATTCCCAGTGAGAACGCCCGGCACCTGGAGGAGATCCCCGCCGAGGTGCGCGAGCAGCTCAGCATCCACCTCGTCAGCCACATGGACGAGGTCATCCAGCTGGCCCTCACCCGCATGCCCCAGCCTCTGGGGGCCGAATCCGCCGGTCCCGGCCGCGAGAACCCGGCGACGGCGCAGTAGGGCTGTCAGCTCTCAGCTATCGGCTATCAGCTATCAGCTTTCAGTGGCTGACAGCTGACAGCTGACAGCTGACAGCTGATAGCTGATAGCCTGATTCCATGCGCTTTCTCTCCAGCCACGTCATCCACTTCGTCGTCATGGGGCTCGGCATCTCCCTGGTGCTGGGGCTCCTTCATCCGACGACGCGGCCGGAGCGGACGCGGGCCTCGATCCTCAAGCATGCGGCGGGTCTCATCGGCATCGGCCTGGCGCTGGCCTGGCTGATGTACCTGCTGCCCCGGCATCCCGTCCGCTTCTAGGAGCCGCCGTGGTCGAGAAGGTCCTGGGTCATTGGGCGAACCTGGTCGCCACCCTGGAGCGGGTCTGGCATGAGATCGCCCGGGCGGTGCCGCCCCTGGGTCGGGCCGGGGCCTTCACCATGGAGGTGCTGGGCAAGTACCACAAGGACGACTGCCTGAGCTACGCCGCGGGGCTCAGCTTCTGGCTGATCGTCAGCCTGGTGCCCCTGTCCACCCTGCTCTTCAAGCTGCTGGGAGCCGTCCTGGGCAGCCGCGCCTACGGGCCGGCCACGCTGAAGACGCTGCAGGAGATCGTGCCCTACCTGCCCCGCGAGTTCGTCGTGGACGCCGTGGCCAACAGCCAGCGGATCGGCGGCATGGGACTCTCCTGGGGCGTGCTCCTCTTCGGCAGCTACTGGGGCATCAGCCAGCTGGACACCAGCCTGGCGCACGTCTTCGGCCTGCGCATCAAGAAGCACCGGCAGACTCGAAAGAACCACCTGCTGCGCCAGGTGACGTTCCTGGTGGTGGGCCTGCTCACCCTGGTGGTCTTCCTGGCCCTCCTGGTGGGCGGCGCCCTGCGGAAGTTCATGCCCGCGAGGCAGACGGATCTCCTGCCCTACCTGGCGCCCATCCTGGGCCTGGTGGTGGTGACGGTGGTGCTCCAGCACCTGCCCCGTCTGCACGTGAAGTTCAAGCACGCCTTCCTGGGCGCGGGCATTTCCACAGCCCTGTGGTGGCTGGCCAAGTGGGGATTCGGCATCTACCTGCGCCACACCATGACCTGGGGCATCATGTACGGCTCGCTGCTGGGCATCGTCGCGGGGCTCATCTTCCTCTACTACAGCTGCGCCATCCTGCTGCTGGGCGCAGAGATCACGGCGGCCTTCTACCGCCACGAGACCGGGGCCACCCCGGTGCCGCCCTGGCTGAGGGGAAAGGCCGGCGAGGCGGGGGGGCGAGGCTAGGACGAGTCCGTCTGGGGAAGGCCGGCCTTGACGCGGAAATGTTATATCGTATGATTACGATATGAACAGGACCCGAGGAACCATTCCGCCGCGCTGCTGCACCCTCGCCATCGGGGAGCAGGATGAGGCCCGGTTCCTCCAAATGATGAGAGCCGCCGGGAATCCGCTGCGCTTCCAGATCCTGAAGTTCCTGGTCACCCATCCTGGCTGCATCACCGGAGAGATCGTGGATCACCTGCCCATCGCCCAGGCTACGGTCTCCCAGCATTTGAAGGTTCTTCGGGAAGCCGGCTGGATCAAGGGCGAAGTGGATGGCCCGTCGGTGTGCTATGAGCTCTCCCCGGAGAATACAGCCTGGTTCAGGACTCTCGTGGGACGGGTGTTCTAGAGCCTTCCATTTTTTTTGGCTCATTTAATCGTAATTTTACGATAACAAGGAGAGACCAGCATGAACCCGATCCAGGATTCCTCCCGCGTCGCCGCAGGTGGTGGCTACATCCAGGCCATGCCCTGCGCCTGCCTTCATTCCGACGGTGGCGGCGGTTTCCGCTGGCAGAACGGCCCGGACCACTCCATGACCCATCCCCCTGAAAGAGCCGCCATGCGTCCAAAGCCGTTGTTTCTGGCCGCCCTCGCCCTTTCTGCCATGGGTCTCCAGGCACAGGAGGTGGGGCGTCCCCTTCCCGAAAAACATCCGCCCGCGATCCTGGCAAGCGCCCTCCCCGCCCTGGCGACACGCAGAAAAGCCCTTGATGCGCTGCTCCACGAGCAGTGGGAGCACCATCTTCGCTCTCATCCGGAATTCGCATCGATCATTGGAGACAAGCGGTACAACGATAGGCTTTCGGACTTTTCGCAAGCAGCCATCGACCGGAACCTCGAACAGGCCGCCGTTTTCCTCGGGCGGTTCGAGGCGATTGACACCAGGGGCTTTTCCGCCCAAGAACGCCTGAACCAGGAGCTGATGGTGCGCCGCCTGCGCCTCGAGCTGGAAGGCGCGAGGTTCAAGGATTGGGAGATGCCCGTGTTCCAGAACGCGGGCATCCACCTCGACGCGCCGCAGCTTGTGTCGCAGCTTTCCTTCGAGACGGTGAAGGACTACGAGGATTACCTGGCCCGGCTCCACCAGCTTCCCCGAGCCTTCGATCAGACGGTGATCCAGATGCGGAATGGCATGCGCGATGGCCTCATGCCTCCGGCCTTCCTCCTGCCCAAGGTGATCCAGCAGTGCGAGAACCTCATTGCCCTCAGCGGGGAGGATTCTCCCTTCGCCCAGCCGCTGGCCAAGTTCCCCGCCTCCTTCTCCGAGGCCGACAAGGCAAGGCTCAAGGATGGCATCCTCCGCGCGATCAATGAAGAAGTCGTGCCCGCCTACCGGGCTTTCGCAGGCTTCATCCGCCATGAATACGCCGCCAAAGGGCGCGCGCGCGCCGGGCTCTGGTCTCTGCCGCAGGGTGAGGAGCGCTATGCCTTCCAGGTGAAGGTATCCACCACGACGAACTTGAGCCCGGACCAGATTCATCAGATCGGGTTGAATGAGGTGCGGCGAATCGAGGGTCTGCTGCTCGAGACGGCCAGGAAGCTCGGATTCCAGGATCTCAAGACGTTCAACGCGTCCCTCCAGGCCAACCCGGCGGTCCATCCCACGTCCCGGCAGGAGATCGTGGACCTCTACACCCGGTACACGACCCAGATGAACGCGAAGCTGCCCGAGTTCTTCGGACGGCTGCCGAAGGCCGGCGTGGTGGTGATGCCCGTACCGAGGTTCCGGGAGAAGGACGCTCCAGCTGCTTCCTACGACCAGGGCACGCCCGACGGCTCCCGCCCCGGCCACATCATGGTCAATACGGGCGATTTCGCCAGCCGTCGCACCCTCAGCATCGAGACCTCGGCGCTTCACGAGGGCGTTCCCGGGCACCACCTGCAGTTCGCTCTCGCCCAGGAGCTTTCCGGGCTCCCTCCCTTCCGCCAGCAAAGCGACTACACGGCCTACATCGAGGGATGGGCCCTCTATGCCGAGCAGCTCGGCGAGGAGGCGGGCTTCTACCGGGACCCCTACAGCTACTACGGGCACCTGCAGGATGAGATGCTGCGGGCCATCCGCCTGGTGGTGGATACCGGCCTCCATCACAAGAAATGGACGCGCCAGCAGGCAGTGGCGTTCTTCCATGCGCACTCGGGCATCGAGGAAGTCGTGGTCCAGAGCGAGACGGACCGGTACATCTCATGGGCGGGCCAGGCCTTGGGCTACAAAGTGGGCCAGCTCAAGATCCTCGAACTGCGCGACTACGCCAAACACCAACTCGGTGCGAAGTTCGACATCCGCAAGTTCCACGACGAGCTGCTCGGCGCCGGAGCCTTGCCCCTGGATGTGCTCGGCCGGCGCATCAAGGACTGGGTGGCGGAACAGAAACGTTGAGCGCGGGGACCGCCGAGCCCCGCGCACCCTTCAAGATCACCCCTAATCCACTGCCTCCTCTCTCCGTATTCCGCTCATCGATCCCTTGACCGGGAGGAACCCATGCGCCGACTTCAGCTGGCTTCGCTGTGCCTTGCCCTCGCCTCTTTCATCGCCCCGTCTCTGCCCGCCCAGGCGCCCCCGCCGCCGCAGGAGCTACAGGCGGAGAACGCCCGCATCCAGGACCTGTGGAAGGGGAAGAAGTTCGAGGAGGCCCTGACGATCCTGGCCGCCCGGGCCCAGTCCCCCGGCTTCGCGCAGCTCGCCGCCGAGACCCGGGCCGGCGTGCACTACAACATGGCCTGCGCGGCCTCGCTCCTGGGCCGCCGCGGCGAGGCCCTGGCCTACCTGGGCACGGCGGTGGGGGAAGGCCTCAAGGACTGGACGACCTTCAGCGTGGACACGGACCTGGATTCGCTGCGGAAGGAGCCGGGCTTCCTCTGGCTGGAGGGCATCGTCCGCGAGCGGGGGGACTATGTGGGCATCCTCCGGCGGTTCAAGGACTACGGGCCCGCGGGTCTTCCGGTTCCCGCCTTCACCTACCAGGCCCCGGATGCCGCGGACCTGGCCGCCCTCCGCAAGACCTGCCGCCTGGACGAGGTGGCGGGGAAGGGCCCCGAGTTCGAGCGGATCGTGAACCTCATGCGCTGGGTCCACGCCCAGGTGCGCCACGACGGCAGCTCGAAGAACCCCGAGCCCATGAACGCCCTTCACCTGCTGGAGGTCTGCCGCGCGGAGAAGCGGGGGATCAACTGTCGCATGATGGCCACCATCCTGAACGAGGCCTACCTCTCCATGGGCTTCAAGTCACGCCAGGTCACCTGCCAGCCCCTGGACGAGAAGGATCCGGACTGCCACGTGATCACCACCGTGTGGTCCAACGACCTGGGCCAGTGGCTCTACATGGACCCCACCATGGAGGCGTACTTCACGGACGGCCAGGGCCGCCCCCTCTCCATCGCCGAGGTGCGCGAGCGCCTCATCTCCGGCGGGCCCCTGGAACTCTCGAAGGGGGCCAACTGGAACGGGCGCCCCGAGAGCCCGGCCACCTATAAGGCCTACATGGCCAAGAACCTGGTGCGGATCACCTGCCCGATGGAGAGCGCCTACGGCTACGAATCCCGCTCCGAGCGCCGCTACGTGACGCTGGACGGCCTCGGCTTCCCGTCCCGGCCTGCCCGCGATGCCGCCGGAGGCCTCATCACCCACAATCCCGCCGCCTTCTGGGCCCGGCCGTGAGGCGCCTGGTCTCGCTGCTCCTCCTTCCCGGGCTCCTGGCCGCCCAGGAGGGACCGGCCCTGTCCCGAGCCGAGGCCCTGGCCGTCCTGGCGCGGTCGGGGACGGCGGAGGTTCGGGTGGGCGCGCTGGTGGACCACCTCCACCGGCGCATGCCCTGGGTGGCCACGGACTACCGCACCCGGACCGTGGACGAGATCCTGGTGCGGGGCAGCGGCAACTGCGCGGACCACGCCAAGGTGCTCCTGGACCTGCTGAAGGCCGGCGGCTTCGAGGCCCGCTGGGTGCATGAGATCAACCTCCAGGCTCCCTCCGACCAGCGCGAGGCCAGGGCCCGGACGAAGGTGGCCGAGGGCGGGAAGGGCTTCAGCGTCTTCGGGTACCGGCACAACGACCACCGCTGGCTGGAAGTGCGGGATCCCGCCAGCGGAGCCTGGTTCCCCGCGGATTCCTCGCTGGGCGTGGTGGGCGGGGAGGCCTGGGTGGCGGCCCGGCTGGGCTTCGGAACCCGGCCCGAGGCCGTGGCGGACATGATCGCCCCGGTCTTCGTGGAGGCCGTCCAGCCAGGCAGGCCGCCGGAGGCCCGCAGCGAGGCCTACCTTCTCAAGGCCTTCGGCGCCATGGAGGGCGGACGCATCCGCACCCTGCCGGCCTGGCCCGCCTGGGAGAAGGCGGTCCGGGCCCTGGAGCCCCATGCCTCCGCCGCCTTCCGGGGAACAGAGGATCTCCACGAGCAGGCCGAGACGCTGACAGCCCTTGCGGAGGCCTACGCGAGCCTGCGGGTTCAAGCCCAGGCCCTGCTGGCCCCTTCCGCGGCTGAGCTCGCCCAGCAGGGGGACCGGGCCTTCCTGGCCAAGGACTTCCCCCGCGCCGCCGGTCTCTACGACCAGGCCCTGGCGGCGGGACTGAAGGGTGCCCAGTACCCCTACCAGGGGGCCTGCGCGCACGCCCTGGCCGGGCAGGGAGAGGCCGCCTTCGGACTGCTTCAGAAGGCCCTGGAGCGGGGCTTTCGCGAGGACTCCCTCCTTCAGGAAGACACCGACCTGGCTCCACTTCACGCGGACCCCCGCTGGCCCAGAATGCTGGCGGCGGCAAAGGCCAACGCCCGGAACTTCCGAGCCGTCCACTCGGACCCCGACGGCGCGCGGTTCATCGCCACCGATGTGGACCTCTTCTGGAAGGCCTACGCGAAGCTCCCTGGCTCGCCGGATCCCGCGGGCCTCCTGCGGCGGGAGTACCTCGACCGGGGCAGCGTCGGCCTGCAGGACTTCATCCCGAACCGCATCCGGAGCGCCGCGAACCTGCTCGACGCCATCCAGAGGCACCCTCGCTACTTCGCCGCCATCCAGGAGAACACGCGGAAGGCCGCCGGGGTGGAGGCCGTGGCGAGGAAGTCTTTCCGGGCACTCAAGGCGCTCTATGCCGACGCGATGTTCCCGGATGTCTATTTCGTGGTGGGGGCCATGAACTCGGGCGGCACCTCGTCTTCCAACGGTCTGCTGCTGGGCATGGATCTGTTCGGCCGAGGGCCCGGCGTGCCCATGGACGAGATGGGCCCCTGGCACCGGGCGGTCATCCATACTCCGGCGGACCTGCCCAGCATCGTGGCCCACGAGCTGATCCATTTCCAGCAGACCCATGAGGCGCGCACCCTGCTGGGGAAGGCCTTCCACGAGGGTTCGGCGGACTTCCTGGCCTCGCTCATCGCCGAGGGCACCTTCAACCAGGCCGCCTACGCCTACGGCTACGCCCATGAGGCGGAGCTCTGGCGGGAGTTCCGGGCAGAGATGGCGGGAACGGACGCGTCCCATTGGCTCTACGGCAGCAGCCAGCGCGAGGGGCGCCCGGCGGACCTCGGCTACTTCATGGGCTTCCGCATCGCCCAGGCCTACTACGCCCAGGCCAAGGACAAGGCGCACGCCATCCGGGAGATCCTCACTTCCAGCGACTTTGAGGGGATCCTCAGGGACAGCCGGTACGGGGAGGCGCTGGCGGCCGGGACGCGGTAGGGCTTCACCTTCTGGGTCCTGAAGGGTGCAATGCCCTGGGCGGAGGCTGGGAGGCCGACCGGAAGGCAGAGGAATGCCAGGCCGATGCGCATGGGCCCGGGGCTCCAGCCAGGGGCGGCCTACTCGCCTCCCCGCGTGCTCGGCGGAATGGCGAAGCCGTCGGCTTTGTATTCGTTGATCTTGTTCCGTACCGTGCGGAGGGCGATGTCCAGCTGGGCCGCGGAGTGGGTGCGGTTGCCCTTGAGGGCGCTGAGCGTCGAGAGCAGCCAGAAGCGCTCCAGCTCCGGCAGGCTCAGGCCCAGGGGCAGCACGACGGGCGTGCCGAGGGCCAAGCCCACCAGGGGCTTGCGAGGATCGGCCACCACGGCGCCCGGGGGAAGCGGCCGCTCCTCACCTGGGGGGGGGTCCGGGGCGGGCGGGGCCCAGGACCCGGCGGCGTCCTGGACGGGATCGGCGGGCAGGCCTTCGAAGGCCTCGGGAGGCAGGAGCCAGCGGAGATCCTGCTGGCTGAGGCGGTGGCCCTGGTTCAGGACCACGCAGCGCTGGATGACGTTCTCCAGCTCGCGGAGGTTGCCCGTCCAGGGGTGGCGGGCCAGGGCGGCGAGGAAGCTGGGCGCCAGGCTGGGCACCGCCCGGTCGTTCTCCCGGGCGCAGCGCTCGGCGAAATGGGCGGCCAGCAGCTCCAGGTCGCCCAGCCGCTCCCGCAGGGGGGGCAGGTTCAGGGGGATGACGTTCAGCCGGTAGTAGAGATCCTCGGCGAAGCGGCCTGCCTTCACGTCCGCCAGGAGGTCGCGGCTGCTGAGGGAGATGAGGCGGACATCCACGGGGATGGCGCGGCTGCCGCCCACGCGCTCCACCGTCCGGTCCTGGAGGACCCGCAGCAGGCGATCCTGGAGGCCCAGGGGAAGGGCTTCGACGGCCTCCAGCACCAGGGTGCCGCCATCCGCCTGCTCGAAGGCGCCGGTCTTCGCGGCGGAGCCGGGGCGGCCGCCCTTCTCCAGGCCGAACAGCTCCGCTTCCAGCAGGTCTTCGGGGAGGGCGGCGCAGTTGAAGGTCACGAAGGGGCCGCTGTGGCGGGGGCTGGACCCGTGGATGAGGCGGGCCAACATCTCCTTGCCGGCCCCGCGCTCGGCCTGGATGAGGATGGTGGCGCGGCTGTCCGCGGCGCGGCGGGCCAGGGCCAGGACCTCGCCCAGGGCCCGATCCCGGGTGAGGAGGAGGGGGGCTTCGGCGAGTTCGGTGGTCTGGAGGTGTTCCTCGGAGATCAGGGTCTTCTGCATGGCGGCGGTGAGTTCCTCAGGGGTGAAGGGTTGGGGGAGGACGTCGAAGGCGCCCAAGGCCAGGGCCTCCCCGGACGCGCCGGGGCCGGTGGTGAGGAGGACGGGCAGGGCGGGATCCACGGCCTTGAGGCGGGCCAGGAACTGCGGGCAGCCCATGCCGGACAGGTGGAGACTCACCACCGCGATATCGAAGGTGCCGGGATGGATGCGGCGCAAGGCCTCCTCGCCGTTCCGGGCCAGCTCCACGGGGAAGCCGGCCCGCTTCAGGCCCAGGGCGAGGCCGTCCCGCATCGTGGGATTGTCGTCCACCACCAGTACCCGAAGGGGAGTCGCCATAGCTGGTCATCCATGCGTGGCCGGCTGGCCACGCCCCCGTTATCGGGCGTCGGTGTCCAGACTGGAGTTTTGTGCCGATCTGCGCCGCTTCATCCGCTGGGGCAGGTCCCCGGAGGCCGCTTCACCCCGGACCGGATCGCCGTGGCGGCGGATGAGGAGGTAGAGCTGGCGGCGGCTCACACCCAGGCGGAGGGCGGTCTCCACGCGGTTGCCGTAGGCCCGGCGCAGGGCCCGGTGCAGGAGGAAGCGTTCCAGGTCGTGCAGGTTCGTGGCCATGTCCTCGGCCTCGAAGCTGGGCGGGCCGGCCGGCTCGGGCTCCGGCAGCTGGCCCAGGAGCTTCCAGCGCAGCATCCGGTTGCGGAGCTCCCGGAGGTTGCCGGGGCAGGGCAGGGCCCCCAGGGCCGGAGGCCAGGGCGCAGGGACGCCCTCCTCCTCCGCCAGGGCCGCCAGCAACCCCGGAAGGCAGTCGGGATCCTCGTCCAGGGCGGGAAGGCGCAACTCCAGGCAGGCCAAGCCGGCGGGCATCGGGCCCCGGGCCGCCACCACGCCGCCGGGGTGGATGGCGGTCCAGGCGGCGCCTTCCTCCACCGAAGCGGCTTCGAACCAGGGCCGATTTCGGCGAAGGGCAAATTCTGCCGCAATCGTTGAGACCCCCGATCCCGCCGGGCCGTGGATCCATAAGCCCTCCGGCCGCGCCAGGAGGGCCTCCAGATGGGCACCCCAGCGGCGGAAGCCGGGCAGCAGGAAGAGGGGGATCACGGGGACTCCGCGTCCGGGGTTCCGGGCATCAGTAGGTCCAGGTGAGGGTGCAGCCCGTGTCCTTGGCGAGCCGTTCCGCCAGGTCGGGGTCGTGCTTGAGGCGCAGGTCCCGGCCGGCCCGGACGCGGGCCACCAGGCCCTCCTTCGAGCGGTACTCGAAGGTCACGGGCAGGTCGCCCCGGTGGTCCTTGAGGATCGACTCCAGGCGGGGCGGGCACTCGCCCACGGGCAGCCGCACCAGCGCCCCGGTGAAGCCCTGGCCCTGGAAGGTCTCCAGCGGCTCCAGCACGGTGGCGAAGACCTTCACCACGGTCTGCTCTTCTTCCTCTTCGGCGTCCCCGTTTCCGTTGCCGTTGGCCTGGAGGGTTTCCACCCGCAGCTCGCCCGTGATGCGCAGCATGGCTTCGGGCACCGCCAGGTGCCGGTAGCGCTCGAAGGGGCGCAGCGTGGCCTTCTTGGTGAGGGAATCCCACTTGCTGGCCATGAGCAGCACTTCCATCTTCCCGGCCAGGTCCTCCACCTGGAGGATGGCCCAGGGCTCGCCCTTCTGGTTGGTCTTGAAGGCCACGGTGCTGACCATGGCGCCCAGTGTGACCTCGCCGCGGTCCCGCAGCCGCCCGGCGGCCACGTCCTCCAGGATCTTGGCCAGGGTGCCGTGGGTGTGCACCTGGATGGCGTCGGCGAACTCCTCGAGGGGATGGCCGCTGACGAAGAGGCCCAGCACCTCGCGCTCGGCCGCCAGCCGGGTGCGGCGGTCCCAGGGCTCGATGCCCTCGGGCACGCGCCAGTCCTCGCTGAGGCTGGCCATCTCCGCGTCGTCGAAGAGGCTGGTCATGCCCGTGTCGCCGGTGCCGCGGGAGGCGGCGGAGATGGCGTCCGGCAGGCCCTGGACCAGCGCCGCCCGGTTGGGCTCCAGGCTGTCGAAGGCACCGGCCTTGATGAGGGACTCCCACACCTTGCGGTTGGCCTTCGAGAGGTCCGTGCTCTTCAGCGCGTGGAACAGATCCTTGAAGCCGCCTTCGGCCTCGCGCGCCTCGAGGATGGCCTGCAGCGCGGCTTCCCCAAGCCCCTTCACCGCGGCGAATCCGAAACGGATCTGCCGATCTCCCGTCGCGGTGAAATCGAGCGCCGACTCGTTGATGTCCGGCCCCAGCACCTCGATGCCCCGCTCCCGGCAGTTCTGCACGTACTTGGCCACGTCGTCCGTGCGGCCGGACTTGGTGGAGAGCAGGCCCGCCATGAACTCCACGGGGTAGTTGGCCTTCAGGTAGGCGGTCTCGTAGGCCACCATGGCGTAGGCCGCGCTGTGGCTCTTGTTGAAGCCGTAGCCCGCGAAGTACTCGATGAGGTCGAACATCTCCGCGACCCTGGCCTTGTCGTAGCCCCGGGCGGCGCCCCGCTCGATGAACTTGGTCTTCTCCTTCGCCATCTTCTCCTTGTCCTTCTTGCCCATGGCGCGGCGCAGCATGTCCGCCTCGCCCAGGGAGTATCCGGCCACGAGGCTGGCGATCTGCATGACCTGTTCCTGGTAGAGGATCACGCCGTAGGTGGGGGAGAGGATGGGCTCCAGGTCCGGGAACATGTAGGTCACGGGCTCGCGGCCGTGGCGCCGCTCCACGTACGTGGTGCCCATGCCCGCGCCCAGCGGGCCCGGGCGGAAGAGGGCATTGAGCGCGATGAGGTCGTCGAAGCGGTCCGGGCCCAGTTGGCGGAGCAGCTGCTTCATGCCTCCGGACTCGAACTGGAAGACGCCGTCCGTGTCGCCGGCGGCGAATAGCTCGAAAGTTTTCCTGTCGTCGAAGGTGCGGATGGACCTCATGTCGTGCGGCTTGCCGTGCCGCCGTTCGATGACCTCCTGGGTTTTGGCGATCTGGGTGAGCGTCTCAAGGCCCAGGAAGTCCATCTTCAGCAGGCCGGCGCGCTCGGCCTCGGTCATGGTGTACTGCACCATCACCTTCTTGTCCTTGTCCATGCTGAGCGGCGCGAACTGCGTCAGCTCGTCGGGCGCGATGATGACGCCCGCCGCGTGGACACCGGTGTTGCGGGCCAGCCCCTCCAGCCGCGCCGAGATGTCGAGGATGTTCTTCACCTCGGGATCGCTCTCGTACAGCTCCCGGAGCTTGTCGCTCTTCTCCAGCGCCTCGCCCACGGTGATGGGCTTGCCGGGCTCCTGGGGCACCAGCTTGGTGAGGTTGTTGGCGAAGGCGAAGTCCTTCTCGAAGACCCGCGCCACGTCCTTGATGACGGCCTTGGTCTTGAGCTGGTTGATGGTGACGATGTTGCTGACCTTGTCCTGGCCGTACTTCTCCGTCACGTAGTCGATGACCCGCTGGCGCCCGTCGCGGCAGAAGTCGATGTCCACGTCGGGCATGGAGACGCGCTCGGGGTTGAGGAAGCGCTCGAACAGCAGGTCGTACTGCATGGGGTCGATGTCGGTGATCATCATGGACCAGGCCACGATGCTGCCGGCGGCCGAGCCGCGGCCCGGGCCCACGGGCACACCCATCTCGCGGGCCTTGCGGATGAAGTCCCAGACCAGCAGGAAGTAGCCGGGGAATCCCATCTTGAGGATCATGTCCAGCTCGAAGGCCAGGCGCTCGCGGTACTTCGCCTCGGGATGCTTCAGCGTGCCGGCCTGCCAGCGGGGGCGGCACTCGGCCATGCGGGCCTCGAAGGTCTCCTTGGCGACATGGACGAAATAGCCCTCCAGGTCATAGCCGTCGGGCACGGGGAACTGGGGCGTGACGGGCTTCCGCGTGATGGGGAACAGGTCCACCTTGGCGGCGATCTCGAGCGTGCGCTCCAGATATTCAGGATGGTCCGGGAAGACGGCCCGCATCTCCTCGGGCGTCTTCACGAAGAACTGGTCCGTGGAGAACCGCATGCGCTTCTCCTTGGCCTTGGTGGTCTTCGTGCCGATGCAGAGCAGGGTGTCGTGCAGGTCCGCGTCCTCGTGGTTGAGGTAGTGGGCGTCGTTGGTGGCCACCAGCGGAATGCCCAGCCGCTCCGCGAGCTGCTGCTGGAAGGGGATGATCTCCTTCTCCTTGTCGAAGCCCTGGTCCTGGATCTCCAGGTAGAAGTCCTCGCCGAAGAGGTCGCGGAAGTCGCGGGCCACGCGCTCGGCCTGGTCCAGCCGATTCTGGAGGATGCGCGCCTGCACCTCGCCGCCAAGGCACGCGGAGAGCGCGATGAGGCCCTCGCTGTGCTCGCGGAGGATGTCCTTGTCGATCCGCGGCTTGTAGTAGAAACCCTCGGTGAAGCCCGCCGACACCAGCTTCGAGAGGTTGGCGAACCCCTTCGGATTCTTGGCCAGCAGCACCAGGTGGTAGCCCGCGTCGCGGCTGCCGCTGGGGTCCACGCAGTCCTCCAGGCCCTCCTCGCCCGTGAGGTTCTTGGCCTCGAGCTTCCGGTCGAAGCGGGTCTTGGGAGCCACGTAGACTTCGCAGCCCAGGATGGGCTTCACGGCCCAGGTGCCCTCGGCATCCTTCGTCTTCTCGCAGGCGTCGTAGAGCTTCATCATCCCGAACATGTTCCCGTGGTCGGTGACGGCCACGGCGGGCATGCCGCTGGCCCGGCACTTCTTGATGAGGTCGGGGATGCGGGTCAGGCCGTCGAGAAGCGAGTGCTCGGTATGCAGGTGGAGATGGGCGAAGCTCATGCCCCCATTCTCCGCCGGATCGGCCGCGACCGGGCAAGTGCCCGGAGGTCAACACCCGATCCCCGCGGGATCAGTGCCGGGAGAGCAGCTCGCGGAGGGTCTCCCGCAGGCTGGCGGCATCCAGGCCCAGGTCCAGCCGGACATGGGGACCCGCGGTGATGGGGCCGCCCAGCTGGATCCACCGGGGGCGCCGGCGCAGCAGGTCGTCCTCCCGCCAGACCGCCAGGATGCTGGGTTCACGGGCCCAGATGAGGACGCTGGGGTAGGGACCCTCCCGGGGGGGCACGGTACCCCACAGGTGCACATCGGCGCCCCAGCTGTGAAGCCACTCCTGGATCCGGGCGCTGGCTTCGGGATCGTCCATGCCCAGGGCCACCGTCCAGCCGGCCAGGAAGCCCCGGGTGCCCGGCTGGGCGTCGCCCTCGCGCTCGTACCAGCCCAGCCGCTCGGGGTGGTGGAGGAGGCGGGTCCGCAGGTGGTAGGAAGCACCGTCCAGGGCCACCAGGGGCGCTTCGGGGTTCTCGCGCACACGGTCCGCCCACCCGCTTCCGAAGAGTCCTTCCATCAGCGGGGAGGATCGGTCGGTCCGGAAAGCATTGCCCGGCACGAGGCTTCGCCAGATCTCGACCTCGGTCTCGGCCCGCTGGACGCGGGATTCCATGTCCCGCACCACGAGCCACTGCCAGGAGGTGCCGATGGCCATGGCCAGGATCACGAGGCTGAAGCCGGACAGCCGGATCTTGATCCCGAAGAGGCTCTGGGCGGCGATCTCCACCACCACCGGGACGGTGAGGGCGAAGAAGGCGAAGAACAGCCTCCGCCCCATGGGATCGCCGCCTTGCCGGGCCCGCAGGGACCAGTAGACGATGAACCCGCAGCCCAGGAGGTAGGTGAGGTCGTAGAGGCCGTGGGCCCACACTTCCGCCTGGCTCGGGTGGGTCAGGAGAAGGTTGCGGATGTAGTTGGGGATCATGCCCAGGGCGATCCATTCCGGGAATCGCCGCGGGAAGTATCGCGGGAACAGGTTCACCAGCGCCGCGCAGAGGGTGATGAATCCGACGGACACCAGCAGGCTCTGGATGCGGTCCACCAGGTCCGGATTCCAGGCCGGCATGGAGCCGAGGGCCAGCACCCCGTGCCGGACGCCCACGAGCAGGCAGGTGAGGGCCATCCAGCCCATCATCCGATCCCGCCGGGCCAGGGCATCCAGGCCGAAGCCCACGAAGAGGGTCGCCAGCGCTCCCGCCTGCAGGGCGTCGAGGAATGGCCAGTCCAGGAGTTGCATGCGAAAGCCCTCGGGCGGTGGGAGGATGATCCCGTCCAGCCTAAGTCGCTTTCATTGAACAATCCATTCCGCCCCCCCTTCCACGACCGCCCCGGCCTAATCCATTCCCCTCCGCCTCTCGTAGCCGCCACATCCTGGAGCAGCCGTGACCATTCCCTGGAGGCCCCGTTGATCGCCTTCGAGAACCTGGAAGTGCGCTACGCCGCCGCGGCGGCGCCCGCCCTGAAGGGTCTGACCCTCGCCCTGGACCAGGGCATCGTGGGCCTGCTGGGCCCCAACGGCGCCGGCAAGTCCACCCTGCTGAAGGCCCTTCTCGGCCTCCTGCGCCCCTCCGCCGGCGGCGGGACGGTGCTGGGCGTGGCCCTCGGGGCTCCCGAGGCCGCCAAGCTCCGGGCGCGCGTCGGCTACATGCCCGAGTACGACGCCCTCATCGAGGACGCCTCGGCCTATGAACAGGTCGCCTTCTGGGGCGAGCTGAGCGGCCTTGCGCCGGAGTCGGCCCGGGACCGCGCCCACGAGGTGCTCTACTTCGTGGGTCTGGATGAGGCCCGCTACCGGCCCGTCAGCGGCTATTCCACCGGCATGCGCCAGCGGGTGAAGCTGGCCCAGGCCCTGGTGCACAGCCCGGAGCTGGTCTTCCTGGACGAGCCCACCAACGGCCTGGATCCCGACGGCCGCCGCCGCATGCTGGACCTGGTGCTGCGCGTCCACGCGGAGCTGGGCACGGGCGTCATCCTGGCCTCCCACCTGCTGGGCGACGTGGAGCGCGTGGCGGACCAGCTGGTGATCCTCGACCAGGGCCAGATCAAGGCCGCAGGCTCCATGGCTGGACTGCGCAGAGCCCTGGCCCGGCGCGTGGAGCTGCGCTTCCTCGACCCGCTCGACGGAGGCCAGGAGGCCGCTCTGGCGGATCTTGGCGCGGTGCTGGAGGCCCGCAACGGCCTCTACGACCTGGAGCTGGCGGAGGCCGATCCCACGGCCGCCTTCCGCTGGGCCGAGGCGAAGGGCGCCACGCTCATCCAGCTCACACCGCGCCACGACCGACTGGACGAAGTGCTGCTGAGGGCCCTCCATGGGGCCCCGGCCGCCGGAGGGGGAGCCTGACATGCCCATCTATGCCCCCACGTTGCCGCCCGCGCCGGATCTCAGCCACGGCCAACCGCCGGCCCTGGTGCTCGCGCGCTTCGACCTGACGCGGCTCTGGCGCCAGAAGATCGGCCGCTTCTTCGGCTTCACCTTCCTCTTCCTGCTGCTGTGGAAGGTGGCCCGGATCTACGTGGATCATCTGCTCCAGACCAACCAGACCTTCCGACCCATGCAGGACTTCGCCAGGACCATCCTCACCCAGGGAGCGGACTTCCAGGCGGACCTGCTGAACCCCGCCAGCTACCTGCTCTGGTTCCTGGTGGCTCTGGTGGGCGGCGGGCTGGTGGCCCGGGACACGCTCTACCGCGTGCGGCCCCTGATGTATGCCCATCCCGTCGCGCCCCGGGACTACCTGATCGCCAAGCTGGGCTTCGCCTCGGCGCTGCCCTTCGCCATCCTCCTGCCCTTCGCCCTGCTGCCCTGGCTCATGTCCCTGATCCTCGCCGGCGCCAGCGGCCCCGTGTGGGTGACGGCGCCCCTGCGGCTGCTGCCGGCCATGGCCATCAGCTCGGTCCTCATGGGCACCCTGGCCGCGGGCGCCTCCAGCATGGCCGCCACGCCCCGGGCGGGCATCGGCTGGGTGCTGGGCCTGGTGCTGGGCTCGGCCACCCTGGCCTCCATGATCCAGGGACTGACAGGCTCCTCGGCCGTGCAGGCCCTCAACCCGATCCTGCTGGCGGAGACTTGGCCCCAGCTCTTCGTGGGCGTGGCCCACCCCCTGATGGGCTGGGGTCCCGCGCTGCTCGGCACGGCCCTCCACCTGGGTCTGTGGACCTTCGTGGCCGCGAAGCGGACCATGCCCTCCGAGGCGGTGATCTGATGATGACGCTCGACCGCGCCTCCCTCCGCTACGGCCCCATCCTGGGCCTCAGCCCCACCACCTTCGAGCTGCCGGACGGCGGCGGCATCACGGGACTGCTGGGCCCCAACGGCGCCGGCAAGTCCTCCCTGCTGCAGCTGCTCTCGGGCCTGCTGCCGCCCTCCGGCGGTGAGGTGAAGGTCTTCGGGGACGCGCCCTTCCGCAACCCCGCCGTGCTCGCCCGCCTGGGCCTGGTGCCCGAGGGCGACCGTCTGCCGACGGGTCTCCGCGCGGACCGCTGGCTGCGCATGATGGGCGAGCTCTCGGGGCTGTCCGGCGAATCCCTGAAGACGGCCGTGGCCCGCGCGCTCGCCACGGTGGGCATGGCCGACCGCGCCCATCTCACCTTCGCCCGCATGTCCAAGGGCATGCGGCAGCGCATCCGCCTGGCCCAGGCGCTGCTGCATGAGCCGGAGCTGCTCATCCTCGACGAGCCGTTCAACGGCCTGGATCCCGAGGCCCGCCTCACGCTCATGGCCCTGCTGCGGGACCTCGCCGCGACGGGCACGCGCATCCTGGTGTCGAGCCACATCCTCGGCGAGATCGCCCAGCTCACGGACCGCATCCTGCTGCTGTTCCGGGGCCGCCTGCTGGCGGAGGGCACGGTCACGGAGATCCGCCAGCTCCTGGACCGCCATCCCGTGGAGCTGCGCCTCACGGGCGAGGCCCAGGTGCTGGCCCGGTGGGCCGTGGAGCAGCCGGAGCTGGCGGCCCTGCGCATGGAGGAGGACGCCGTGGTGATCTCGGTGCGATCGCCCCGCGACATCCTGCCCCGCCTCCAGAAGGCCGCTGCGGAGGGCGGCATCCCGCTGCGGGCGCTGGATCCGCTGGATCTCAACCTGGATGCGGTCTTCCAGTACCTCACCAAGGATCACGCCTAATGCTGTCCGGGGATTCCTCGCTGCGCGAACATCCCCGGGCCCCTGCGTCCGGAGCGGGCGGAGCCCGCGCCGGACTTGCCCCACCGACGCTCAGGGGGAATCCATGACCACGACTGCGCCCTCTCCCCTGACAACGATCCGCGCCACGGCCCGCGGCTACGCGCCGCGCGTCCTCCAGGGCCGGGGCTGGGTGCTGGCGGCCCTGGTCATGGCGCCGGTGGGCCTCAGCCTCCTCATCTTCACCATCAGCCGGCTCCGAGGCCTGGACGCCGATCCCAGCGAGGCCCTCCGCATCTTCCACGAGGGGCTGGTGAAGATGATGCTGCCCATCATGGCCCTGGTGGCGGCCCCGGCGGGCATTCGCGAGGACCTGGAGCAGCGCACCCTGCCCCTGCTGCTGGTGCGCCCCGCGCCCGCCTGGGCCCTGCCCCTGGGCAAGGGCCTGCCCTGGTTCGCCTGGGGCGCCGCCTGGCTCGTCCTTGGGGTCCTCGGCCTCCAGCTGGTCGGGGGCGACCCCACCCTGCTGCCGGGCCGCATCCTGGCCCTGGTGGGCGCCTGGTGGGGCGAGCTGGCCCTCATGACCCTGGTGGGCCTGCTTTTCAGGCGCGGCACCCTCTGGGGCGCCCTCTATTTCTTCCTCTGGGAGCCGCTGGTGCGGATCTTCCCGCCCTTCCTCCAGCGCCTGACCTTCACCCACCACATCGAGAGCCTGGCAGGCAGCCGCGCCGCCCAGGTGGGGGCGCCGCAGCTGCTGGCCCAGGAACAGGTGACGACCCATCCCGCCCTGGCCATCCTGGCCCTCCTCGCCTTCGGCGCCCTCTGCTGGGCCCTCGCCGGCTGGAAGCTCCACCGCACGCCCGTGGGGCTGGCGGGCGCCGAGGCGGAGGGCTGACTCGCTCCGCCTCCCGCCAACCGGCACCCACGCTCATGGGAGGAGCACCAGGGCCCCCCGGGTCGCCCGGGACTCGAGCAGGGCATGGGCTCGGGCGGCCTCGCGCAGGGGAAGCGTGCCGTGGATGTGGGCCTGGATGATCCCCTGCGCCTGCGCGGCGAACACCTCGGAGGCGGCGGCGCGGAGGGCCGCGGGGTCGGCGATGTGATGGAAGATGCTGGGCCGCTGGAGGGCGAGGGAGCCGCGCTTCGCCAGGTCGGCGGGGTCCAGCGAGGGCAGGGGACCGCTGCTCCGGCCGAAGGAGGCCAGGAGCCCGAAGGGGGCCAGGCTGTCCAGGGAGGCCTCGAAGGTGTCGCGTCCGACCGAATCGAACACGGTGCCCACGCCGCGGCCGCCCGTGATCCGGCGGACCTCGGCAGGCACCTGGTCGTAGGCCGCGCCCCGGGGCACCACGAGGACCGCCTCGGCGCCTTCGGCCCGGACCGCCGCGGCCTTCTCCTCGCTGCCCACCACGCCGATGACCCGGCCGCCCTCGCGGGCCAGCCACCGGGTGAGGATGAGCCCCACACCCCCCGCCGCGGCGTGGACCAGGACCCAGGGTTCCACCCCCGCGCGCCACACCCGCCGGACCAGCATGTGCGCCGTCAGGCCCTTGAAGAGGAGGGCCGCCGCCTCCTCGTCGGACAGGTGCGCGGGCAGCGGCACCAGCCGGTCGGCGGGGTGGTTCCGCGCCTCCGAGTAGGCGCCCGTGGGCCCGTCCACATAGGCCACCCGCTGGCCCACCGCCAGTCCCGTCACGCCGGGCCCCAGGGCCTCCACGACCCCGGCGGCCTCGAAGCCCGGCACCGCGGGCAGGGGCACGGGGTAGGCGCCGCTGCGGTGGTAGACGTCGATGTAGTTCACGCCGACGGCCGTGTGGCGCAGTCGGACTTCGCCCGGCCCCGGGTCCGGGAGGTCCGCCTCCACCCACTGGAGGACCTCGGGGCCGCCGGGCGCCGTGAACTGGATGCGATGGGTCATGGGGCCTCCTGTTGTTCGATTGTCGTCAAACAATGGATTGATACATCCGCCGGACGCTCCCGGTCAATCAAAATAGTTTGAAAACCATCAAAATATTTGATGATCGAACCCCGAACCCGGGCATCCTGGAGCCATGCGGAGCCTCCCTCACCCCGGGCGCGACCAGCTCGACCTCCCCGCGGTGCTCTACGCGCTGAGCGATCCCACGCGCCTGGAGATCGTGCGCAGGCTGGCCGCAGATGGGGAGCGGGCCTGCGGGACCTTCGGCCTGTCTGCCACCAAGGCCACGCTGAGCCACCACTTCAAGGTCCTGCGGGAGGCCGGGCTCATCCAGACGCGGGTGGAGGGTGTCCATCGGTACAACAGCCTGCGGAAGCAGGATCTGGACGCCCGCTTCCCGGGCCTGCTGAAGGCGGTCCTCAAGGCCTCCGGCCCCTGTTGAGACGAGGCTCCGGATCGCCGGGACGATAGACTGGAGGGATGGCCGAACCCTTCCGCACCGTCACGCCCGCGGGCACCGAGATCCTCGTCGAACCCATCCCGCACGTGCGGAGCTGCTCCGTGGGGTTCTGGGTGCGGCGCGGCTCCCGGCACGAGGGGCCCGCGGAGGAAGGCCTGGCCCACTTCCTGGAGCACACGGTGTTCAAGGGCACGGCCTCCTACGCCACGCCCGATGAGATGGCGGCGGCCACGGACCGCCTGGGCGGGCACGTGGACGCCTTCACGGGCAAGGAGGTGGCCTGCTTCTACGGGAAGGTGCTCTCCGAGCAGCTTCCGGACCTGGTGGGCCTGCTGGGCGAGCTGGTGACCTCGCCCCGCTTCGACGCGGAGGAGCTGGCGCGCGAGCGCAGCGTCATCCTCGAGGAGATCGCCCAGAGCGAGGATCAGCCGGACGACTGGGTGAGCGAGCTGTTCTACGGCGGGTTCTGGGAGGGGACGCCGCTGGCGCATCCGATCCTCGGCACGCGCGACCAGGTGTCGGGCTATGGTCCCCCGGAAGCCCGGGCCTTCTTCGACCACACCTACCGGGCGCCGAACCTCGTGGTGGCCGCGGCCGGGGCCCTCGAGCCCGGCGCCTTCCAGGCGCTGCTGGCGCCCATCCTGAACCGCCTGCCGAAGGGCACGGACCATGCTCCGGACCTGCCGGCCCGCACGCGGCCCTTCCTGCTGAACGTGCCCCGGAAGGACCTTCAGCAGGCCAACCTGGTGATGGGCTTTCCCGCGCCGGACCACCGCTCGCCGGACCGCTCTGCCGCCAACCTCCTGAGCCAGGTGCTCGGCGGCGGCATGGCCTCGCGCCTTTTCCTGGAGCTGCGCGAGCGCCGGGGCCTCTGCTATCAGGTGGGCAGCTACCTCAGCCCCTATGCCGACACGGGCGCCCTGCAGATCAGCGCCAGCTGCGCCCCTGCTCAGCTGCGCGAACTGGTGAAGCGCACCATGGCCGAGTGCGCCCGGATCCGCGAAGCCGGCGTGGAGGCCGACGAGCTGGAGCGCGCCAAGCTCCAGGCCCGCACCAGCCTCGTCTTCAGCCAGGAGAGCAGCAGCAGCCGCATGTTCAGCCTGGCCCACCAGGCCATCCACCAGGGCGGGCTGCGCAGCCTGGACGACCAGATCGCCGAGATCGACGCCGTGACCCCCGAGGATGTGCAGCGCATGGCCCGGACCCTGCTCGATCCCGCCCAGGTCGGCGTCAGCACCCTCGGCACGCGGCGCGGCTGTGACATCCGGCCCCAGGACCTGGTGGCCTAAAGCGCTTTCGCCAGCCGTCTCACGGCCTCCTCCAGCTCCCGCTCGTCCATGGCAGAGAAGCCCAGGCGCAGGTGGGCAGTCGGGCGGCCCCGGAAGTCGAAAGCCCGGCCAGGGGTGAGGCCCACCCCCAGCTTTCGGGCGCGGTGGATCCAGGCCTCCAGGTCAACGGCGGGATCCACACGGAGCCAGAGGCTCATGCCGCCGGGCGGCAGGTCGAAGGCCACGGTCCCGTCCAGATGCCGGCGCAGGGCCCCGGCCAGGGCGGTCCGGCGGGCCTCGTAGATCCGCCGCATTTTTCGTGCGTGGCGCTGGAGCAGGCCGTCCTCCAGCAGGTCCGCCGCAGCCCGCTGCACCACCTGGTCCCCCTGGCAGTCCGCGGTCTCCCGGCGGGCAGCCAGGGCCTCCACCAGGGCCCGGGGGCCGGCCACGAAGCCCAGGCGGAGGCCGGGGGCGAGAATTTTGGAGAGGGTCCCCAGGTAGACCACCACGCCGCCAGGGTCGTCACCAGCAAGGGGCAGCACAGGGCGGCCCTCGAAGTGGAACTCGGCGTCGTAGTCATCCTCCAGGATGGCGAGGCGGTGTCGTCGGGCCAGGTCGAGCAGCCTCAGGCGCCGCGAGGCGCCCATGGTGACCGTGGTCGGGAACTGGTGGTGGGGCGTCAGGTAGACCGCCCGGAGGGGGCCCTCCTCCAGCCGCGCGGCCAGGGCGTCGACCTGCAGGCCCGCCTCGTCCACGGAGACCGGCACCAGTTCGGCGCCCGAGCCGCGGAGGGTGGCCCAGGCGGCGGGATAGCCGGGGTCCTCCACGGCCACGCGGTCGCCGGGCCGGATGAGGGTGCGGGCCACCAGGTCCAGGGCGCCCTGGCTTCCGCCGGCGACCATCAGGCGGTCTTCGGAGACGGCCAGCCCGCGCGTCTCCGAGAGAAGCCGCGCCAGGGCCGCGCGGAGCCGCGCCTCCCCCCGGGCGTCGCCGTAGCCCAGGAGCTCCCGGCTGGCCAGGGCCCGCCGGTAGGCGCGGGCCAGGAGATCCGTCGGCACGAGCCGCAGGTCCGGGAGACCGCCTCCGAAGCTCAGCAGACCTGGCTCCCGGAGGCTCCGCCTGGGTGCAGGGGCCGCCAGGTCGTAGCCCGGGCGGCCTTCGGCCCCGCCTCCGCCGGGATGCCTGGCGGCGGGTGCCTGGGGCAGGTCCCGGGCCACGCGGGTCGTGCGCGCCTCCGCCACCGTCCAGCCCTCGGCCTCCAGCTCCCGGTAGGCGGCCAGCACGGTGTTCCGGTGGACGGCCAGGGTCCGGGCCAAGGTCCGGGAGCCGGGCAGGGCGTCCCCGGGCCGCAGGCGGCCGCGCCGGATGTCGCCCCGGATGGCCTGGGCGATCTGCTGGAAGACCGGCTCGCGGGAGGTTCCGGGCTGCAGAACGATGGGGAAGGTCCAGGGGCGCATGGTCTAGTTGTAATGACAGAAATGGATCTTTTCAATGGGCCACATGGTCCGATCCTGGGAATGGCCACTTGGCTCCGGAGGCTCCATGCGCACATCGAAACCCCATTCCGAAATCGCTCCCAAGGGGTACCAGGGCTTCCTGCAGGTCGTCCGGTACCTTCAGGGGAGCGGCCTGGATCACGGGCTCCTCCACCTCGTCGAGGTGCGGGCCTCCCAGCTCAACGGCTGCGCCTTCTGCATGGACATGCACGCCACCGCGGCCCTGGAGGGCGGCGAGTCCCAGCGGCGCCTGAACCTCCTGGCCGCCTGGCGCGAGGCGCCGGTGTTCACGGACCGGGAGCGGGCGGCCCTGGCCTGGACCGAGGCGCTCACGGAGCTGGGCCGGCACCGCGTGGATGGCGCCCTCTACGCGGCCACCAGCGCCCACTTCACCGAGCAGGAGCTGGTGGACCTGACCTACGCCATCGCCCTCATCAACGCCTGGAACCGCCTGGGCGTGGGCCTGCAGCCGGACCTGCCCCCCGACAAGACAGAGGTGCCCGCATGAGCGCCGCCCTGACCTACCGCCTGGACCGGATCCCGCCGGTGGACGCCATCCGCGCCCTCTACGCCGCCGCGCCCCTGCGCCGGCCCATCCACGATCCGGAGCGCATCCGCCGCATGTTCCAGGATGCCAACGTGGTGATCTCCGCCTACGACGAGGACCGCCTGGTCGGCCTGCTGCGAGGCTGGACGGACTTCGTCTACGACGGCTACGTGTGCGACCTGGCGGTGCATCCGGCTTTCCAGAAGGCGGGCGTGGGCCGGCAGTTGCTGGATCTGGCCGTGGGCCTGGGCGAAGGCATCCAGTGGGTGCTCCAGGCCGCGCCCCTGGCCCGGGACTACTACGCCCACGTGGGCTGGGAGAAGATCGAGAACGGCTGGAAGATGAACCGCGCGGGCTGGACCCCTGGCTCGTACGAGGCCTACCAGGCCGAGCACGCGGACCTGGCGGCGAGGGCCTGATGAGCGACTCCGCCTCCCGCGCCTTCGACCGCTGGGCCCTCCGCTACGCGCGCCACTACGCACGGTGGGCCCTGGGCGCGGCCTTCCTCTCGGGCATCGCCTCCCGCTTCGGCCTCTGGGGGACGGGGCGGGGCTACGGCACCTTCGCCAACTTCGTGAAGTACACGGCCCAGGTGAACCGCTTCATGCCGGCCCGTACCATCCCATTCCTGGCCTGGGCCGCCACGGCGGCGGAATTCACCTTGGGTCTGGCGCTGCTCCTGCCGCTGCGCGGCCGGGCGGCGCGGATCGTCGCACTGGGCAGCGCCGCCCTCCTGGCCGTCTTCGGCCTCGCCATGGCGATCTCCTTCGGCCCGAAGGAACCCCTCGACTACTCTGTCTTCTCCGCCTCGGCGGCGGCGCTGTTGGTGGCGCTGCATCCCGCCTCCGACACTTGAGGTTCCGTGAGCAACCTGTCCCTCTACCTCGCGTCCATCCTGATCTGGGGCTCCACCTGGATCGCCATCACCTACCAGTACGGCCGCGTGGCGCCCGAAGTCTCGGTGGCCTACCGCTTCGCCCTGGCCGCGACCCTGCTTGCCGTCTGGTGCCTCCTGCGGGGGCTGAAGCTCCGCTTCACGCGGCGGGAGCACGGCTGGCTGGCCCTCCAGGGCGCCCTGATGTTCGGGATCAACTACGTCTGCGTGTACCTCGCGGAGCAGCGGATCCCCTCGGGCCTCATGGCCGTGATCTTCTCCCTGATGGCGGTCCTCAACCTGATCGGCGCGAGGCTCTTCTTCGGCACCCCGCTGACCCGCAGGGCCATGGCGGGCATGGCTCTCGGCGTGGCGGGCGTGGCGATCGTGTGCCTGCCCGGCGCCGCGGGGCCGCTTCAGGGCGGCCTGAGCCGCGCCGGACTGCTGTTCGCGCTGGCTGGAACCGTGGCCGCCAGCCTCAGCAACCTGGTGTCCCAGCGCAACCAGCGCCAGGGCATCCCGGTCGTCCAAGGCAATGCGGTGGGCATGGCCTACGGCGCGGCCTTCGTGGCCCTCTTCTGCTGGGCCGCGGGCCGGCCCTTCACCTTCGATCCCTCGCCGCGCTACCTGGGTTCGCTGGCCTTCCTCTCCCTGTTCGGATCGATCCTCGCCTTCGGCGCCTACCTCACCCTGGTGGGCCGCATCGGGGCCGGCCGGGCGGGCTACGCCATGATTGTCATCCCCGTGGTGGCCCTGGCCCTCTCCACCGCCTTCGAAGGGCTCCAGTGGCGCTGGGGGATGGCCCTGGGCGCGGCCCTCTGTCTGGCGGGCAACGCCCTGGTGCTGCCCAAACGACCGCACCCCAAAGGGTCACCGGCCTGAATCCAGGCCGGTGACCCTTTGGCGGGGCTAATTGGGCGGCATCTCGGTTCCCCAGTAGCAAGCGCGGAACAGGGGGCCGTAATCCTTGCGGCCGGCCATGCTGGCGATCCGCTCGATGGAAGTGGTGGGGACGGCCTTCCACCGGAAGTTGGCGATGATGGACTTCATGAAGACAGCGAAGGCCTTGTCGCCCATCTCCTTGTGGAGGGAGGCGAGGATCAGGGCCCCTTTTTCGTACAGGAGCGAGGTCCGTGCGAGGAACGTGGCCCGCGGATCGTTGATCCAGCGGAGGCGATTGGCGAAAGGGATGGTGCCAGAGCTCGCATAGGCGGATGCATGGTTGCGCCAGCGGCTGAGCATGCCCTCATAGGCGCTCGTGCCTTGATTCTTCATGCCGCGCATGGCCAGCGCGGAGGCGTAATTGGCGAAGGATTCGGTGACCCACTGCTCCTCCGGAGAAGACATCTTCACCAGGTGGCCCCAGTACTGATGCGCGATCTCGTGGGCGAACCGCTGGTTGATCCCCTTCGTGAAGAGCTGGCTGATCTCGTCCATCTTCCCGTCGAAAGCTTCGTTGGTGATGATCATCATCCCGGGAGGGGCCTGGCCGAAGCCGTAGGAATTCACCTGGATGATGTTGAATTCACTGAAGGGGAAGGCTTCGAACAGGCCTTCATAGAACCCGATGGTCTGCCGGGCGATGTCGATGAGCCGCTTCTGCATGCTGCCGCCCCGGTTCGCGTAGGCGGCCACGCGGATGGTCAGGCCGTCCTTGGTCTCCTCGGTGAAGCTGTAGGCGCCCGCGAACATGGAGAAGAACTGCACAGGCTTGTCGATGCTGACTTCCAGGAGGTTCTCGGCGTCGCTCTGGATACGCCGGATGGTCCGGCCGGGGGCGACGGGCACATCGTCCTTGGGGGTCCGGATGACGGCATGCACTGTGTAGGCCTGCCCATCCATGTCCGGTTGGGGGAACCATGGCGCCACCCCCAGCTCCCAGTAGTTGTCCCCTCCCGGGCGCAGCAGGATCGGCCCGCCGTATTCGAAGGTCAGGGTGAAAGGTTGGCCCGGGGACATGGGGTGATCCAGTTCCACCAGGAGCTTGTCGTTGCGGTGGTGGAATGGAAGGCTCCTTCCCTCCGCATCCAGGACCCTGGAGACCTTGTAGATCCCCAGGTTGTAGGCCCGGTCCTCCACGTTGTAGAGGTTGAGCTCGAGGATTCGGAGTCCCTCGTCCCCGGCCACCAGGGTTTCCTTGACCTTCAGCTGGGCGTAACCCTTGTTCCCGTGGAAGTCGATGTCCACGGCCGTCAGGCTGAGGAGCGGGGAGAGGGGAGCCTTCCAGTCCCACCCGATGGGCTGGTCGGAGAGGGGCACCAGGCGCAGCCCGTCGTAGGTTGCAGGCCGGATGGGATCGGCGAGGGACCAGAGGGATTCCCTGAGGCTCCCGCCCTGATCAAGTCCGTAGATGAACGGCCTGTCCTCGCCCTGGATCTCTGCACGGATCAGGGTTTTCATGGGCGTGTTGGCGAGGTGCCGGGCGAAGGCCTGGCCGCGGTCACCGAGCCCATCGCGCCGGAAGAATTTCCAGTCTGTCTGGAAGGAGGCCTCCGGGGACTCGGCGGCGATGCCGACTGGAATCGAAAGCTCCATTCCCGCGGTCCACAGGGTGAGGCTCCGAATGTCCTCGGTCAGGATCCGCTGGTCCTTGGCCTCGGACAGGATGGCCCTGGTGTTGGGCACCAGGAGGTTCTGCTTGTAGTTCGATTCGAGCGACGCGCGCTCCAGGGGGTCTTCGGACCGATACTGGAAGGAGCCTTTTCCCTTGAAGAAGAAGCCGAGGGTGCGCCCCCCTGAGGTCATGGGAGCCACGGTTCCTGAGGCCATGACGAAGTTCATGCGGCCCACCGGCAGAGTCCAGTTCTTGACCGACACGGCGGGCCCCAGCACGGGCTGGGCGGTGTAGGTTTCGACCTGGCGGCTGAGGTTCGAAGAAGCCATCTGAGTGTCGGCGGAACAGAGGGGCGCGAGGGTTCCCAGGAGGAGAACCGGCAGGAGTCGCCGCAAAGCGGACAAGGCGGACATGGGATCGCTCCAGAGGGCATGCATTAGGGAGGAAGCCATCATCTTATGCCATCGACTCCCTCTGAAAAACGAATTCCGACCTGGCCGGTACAATGGCTGAGTGTCCGATGCCTCCTTGATGCCCTGGGATCGCCCCGCCCCCGAGCGGGAGGGACTGCCTTCGGCCTGGTCGCTGTTCCCGGAGGACCTGGCGGCCCTGGGCTGCCCGGGCAGCGCCCTGGAGACGTTCAAGCGGCTGCACCGGCCCTGGACCTGGAAGGACGGCGCACCGGACCTGGGCTCGACCATCCGCCGCTGGCTGGAGGGCGTGGCGGACCTGCGCCTGCCTTCGATCGTGGAACGCCAGGCCTCCGGCGACGGCTCCACCAAGCTGGCCCTGGAGCTGGCGGACGGCAGGCGCATCGAGTCGGTCCACATGCCGCGCAAGGTGCGGAACCCCCGCGTGACCTACTGCATCTCCAGCCAGGTGGGCTGCGCCATGGGCTGCACCTTCTGCGCCACGGGCAGCATGGGCATCCTGCGCAACCTCCAGCCCGGCGAGATCCTGGGTCAGGTGCTGGCGCTCATGGCGGAGCTCGGGCCGGACCGCGGGCATGAGCTGACGCTGGTGTTCATGGGCATGGGCGAGCCCCTGCACAACCTCGACCACCTGCACCGGGCCATCCGCCTCATGTGCCACCCGGCGGGCCTGGGCCTGGGGAAGAACCGCATCACCGTGAGCACCTCGGGCCTGGTGAGGGGCATCGAGAAGCTGGCGAAGCTCGAGCCCCGGCCCCTGCTGGCCCTCAGCCTCAACGCCACCACGGACGTGGCGCGGAGCCGCACCATGCCCGTGAACCGCGTGTGGAACCTGGCGCGGCTGCGGCGGGCGCTCGATGACTGGGGCCCGAAGCGCGGCGAGAAGTTCTGTTTCGAGTACGTGCTCATCGCCGGCGAGAACGACACCGAGGCCGATGCGCAGCGCCTGGCGGACTGGCTGGGTGACCTGCGGAGCGGCCACAACCTGAACCTCATCCCCATGAACGAGCATGCGGCCAGTGCCTTCCGCGAGCCCGGCGAGGACCGCGTCCAGCAGTTCGCCGAGTGGCTCAAGGCGCGGGGCTGCTTCGTCACCGTCCGCCGCAGTCGCGGTCGGGACGTGCAGGGCGCCTGCGGGCAGCTGGTCAAGGGCCGGTGATTCACTGGATCGTGGGATTTCGCCTTCAAAAGATAAAGGTTCACCACCAAGGCACCAAGAAAAGCCAAGGCCACGCGCGGTTGCCGTTCTTGGTGGTCTTGGTGCCTTGGTGGTGAAAAAGTTCTTTCCTTTCTTATCAGATGCTCGCTGGCATCAAGGGGTCTCCTCGGAGCGCTTCCGCAGGCGGATCCACTGGAAGGCGCGGGGCACGCTGAGCACCAGCAGGGCGGGGATCCCGATCCACACCACTTCGGTGCCCAGGGAGAACAGGAGCCAGTCGAGCAGCTTGCCGGAGAGGGGGATCGGCGACACGAAGATGGGCTGCCAGAGGCAGACGAACCGCGCCTCGGAGAAGGGCAGCAGCAAGGCCACGCCGGTCCCCCCGAAGGTGCAGGCGTCCAGCAGGCTGTGGGAGAGGGCGGCCGATAGCATGCAGGCCCAGAGGCGGGGGCTCCAGAGCTGGCGCCGGAATCCGAGGAGCATGGCCGTGGCGGCCAGGAGCAGCAGGGCGAGGAGGGAGTGGCTCATGCCGCGATGGGCCAGGCTGGTCCCGTCGAGGCCAATGAAGGCGGTGAACCAGTCCAGGTCCGGGGCCAGGGCGCAGGCCGTCGCGAAGGCCAGGACCCGGCGGGGGGGGCGTCCCTGGTGGAAGGTCGCGCTGATGGTGAGGCCAGCCAAGGCGTGGCCGAAGACGGAGGACATGGAGGGATCCGGGGGGTGGGGAGCGGGCTGGGGCCCGTTCGGAAGGCGCCTGGCCGGACCCGCATCGGGTGCCTGTCCGCGGCAGGAAGCGCGAACCTCCAGCATAGCCGTCCCGGACCGGCTCATCCACGGCTCCATCCATGGGTCGGTCAGTCCTCGACGGCGAACACCACCTTGTCGTTCTTGAAGCGGGGCAGGGCGAGGAGTTCCACGGTTGCGGACTGCCCGTCGGCGCTGAGGGTGAGGCGGTAGTGCTCGCCCGCGGTGTAGGAGCCGGGGACGACGATCACCTTGGCGAGGCGGGACAGGCCCACCTCCCGGGCCCGGATGACGAGGGTGGTGCCGGTGCGGAGGTCCAGGTGGCGGGTGAAGGCCGCGTCCCGCCAGCTCGGCCCTGAGTGGTCCAGGCCGAACAGGGGGACCTTGATGATCCCCTCCTTCTCCAGCGCGGCCCGGACGCCGACCAGGTAGTGCAGCGAGTTCAGCCGGGCCAGCTGATCGGCGTTCTCCCACTGGAGCCGGGCCTGGCCCTCCAGGATGCTGAGCTGCTCCGCCTGGAGGCCGGAGATCTCGCGCTCGATGTCGCGCTTCTGGTGCTCCAGGACGCCGAGCTGCTTCTGGAGCCGCCGGCTGGCGGCCACGGCCGCGTCGCGCTGGCCGGGCAAGGGGTCGGGCTCCCGGCGGTCCAGCTCCCGGGGCGAGAGCGCGGCCCCGCCCTGGGACACCCAGGTGCCGTACTTGTCGTGGACGTAGAAGTGGTAGACCTCGAAGCCCGGGGCCATGCGTGCCGACAGGGGCACGTGGCTGAGCGTCTTCCGGGCCGCCTCCTCCGAGAGACCGCGGCCTCTGAGGAAGCGCATGGCCAGGCCGTAGTGGCTGTCGTTCGCCTGCGCGATCTCCGGCGGGGGCAGCGCCGCTTTCAAGTCCATGACCCGATCGCTCAGCGTCCGGAGCTCCGCCTCCTTGTCCAGAATCTCCAGGAGGAGGCCCCGCCGGGAGCTGTCCTGCTCGATCCGGATCCGCGCCTCCAGGGCCCGCTTCTGCGCCGGTGTCAGCAGCATGGGGCTGGCGTCCAGGTGGAGATCCCGGACCCCGACCAGGGCCAGCCTCTTGAATTGCGCGCTCCAGGCCTGCCGGAGCTGCTGGGAGGCCTCGTCCGCCTGGGCCGCCTGCTCGGTCAGGGCGCGGATCTGCGGATCCTCGCGCTGGCAGGCCACGAAGGCGGCCAGCGCGAGCCCCGCCAGGGTCGGCGCGATCCATCGGCGGCCACCGTGGGCCATGACCCTCCCGAAAAGCACGGCGCGGGACATCCGGGCCAAAGATCAAGTTTATCAAGCCGCGGGCCCGGATCGAGGAGGGAGATCGCGACCTGGGGCGGAACCCGGGATTGCGTCCCGGCCTTTCCCCCTGGGACCCTGGTTCCATGCGCATCCCGGTCCACCAGCTCCCCCATGGCCACGGCCTCGATCTGCCCGCCTATGCCACGGCGCACGCGGCGGGCATGGACCTGCGGGCGGCGATCCCCGAGGGTGAGGCCTGGACGATCGCGCCGGGCCAGCGGCGGCTGGTGCCCACGGGCCTGGTGCTGGCCATCCCCCAGGGCTTCGAGGGCCAGGTGCGGCCCCGCTCGGGGCTGGCCCTGCGCCACGGCCTCACGGTGCTGAACGCGCCCGGCACCATCGACGCCGACTACCGCGGCGAGGTGCAGGTGCTGCTCATCAACCATGGAGAAGCCGCCTTCGAGCTGCGCCGCGGCGAGCGCATCGCCCAGCTGCTGGTGGCCCCGGTGGAGAGCTGGACCTGGCTCCCCGAGCCCAGCGTCGAGGCCCTGGGCGACACCGGGCGCGGCGATGGGGGCTACGGCAGCACGGGGCGCTAGGAGTGCCTAACAAAACCCCGACGGGGCCGCGAGAAATCCAGGTGGGATGCACCGCAGATATCAGTTCGTCTCGTGTATCGCCAAAGGCGATACCGAGAGGGAAGGGCCCGAATGGCAACGTGGTTCGTGGTTCAAGGGACCTGACGCCGCGGGCGCCCACCTGGATTTCTCCCTTCGGGCGAGGGCCGGCGGGGAGGCTCCACCTCCGCGAGGAACGAGCGGGAGGGCCCTGCGGGGCAGAGCCCGCCAGGTGGAGGACGATACCGCGTCACGCTCGTCGCGCGTAGTAACCGCTGCGCATCTCCTCGCGTTCCTCGCCTCGCTCGCCCGGCGGCCCTCGCGCGACCTCGTGGGGGTATTGTTAGGCACTCTAAGCCGGATTCGACACCACCCGGTTCCGTCCGCCCTCCTTGGCGCGGTAGAGGGCAGCGTCGGCCCTGGCCAGGATGGCGTCCGGGGCGGCATCGCCTGGATCGAAGGCGGTCAGGCCGATGCTCACGGTCAGGATGATGGGACCCGCGCCGGACTGCACCGGCGTATGCGCCACTTGGCTCCGGAAGTACTCGGCCAAGGCCATGGCGCCCGCCTGGTCGGTGCCTGGAAGCAGGACGCCGAACTCCTCCCCGCCCAGGCGGCCGAAGAGGTCCAGCCGCCGCAGCCGCACCCGGGCCAGCTCCGCGAGGTGCTTGAGCGCGAGGTCCCCGACGGCGTGGCCGTGGGCGTCGTTCACCTGCTTGAAGTGGTCGAGGTCCAGCAGGAGGAAGGCCGCGGGCTTGTGGAAGCGCTTGTGGCGGGCCAGCTCCAGGTCCATCTCCTGGAGGAAGCGGCGGCGGTTGGCCACGCCCGTGAGGGGATCCGTGGTGGCCAGACGCTGCAGCTCCGCCTCCATGGCCTTGCGCTGGGTGATGTCCTCCTTGACGGCGAGGTAGTGCGTCGTCCGCCCACTGGTATCCACGATGGGGGAGATGCGGGCCAGCTCCCAGTACTCCTCGCCGTTCTTCTTCCGGTTGACCAGCTCCCCTTCCCACGGGAGGCCCTGGTCGAGGGCGGCCCACATGTCCTCGAAGGTCTTCTGTGGCGTGTGGCCGGACTTGAGGATGCGGGGGTTCTGGCCGATCGCTTCCGTTGGCGTGTAGCCCGTGGACCGGGTGAAGCCGGCATTGACGAACTGGATGTCCGCGTGGGTGTCCGTGATGACGATGGAGGCGACGCTCTGCTCCACCGCGGCGGACAGGAGCCGCTGGGATTCCGCCAGCTTCTCGCGTTCGGTGACATCCTGGCCGAGGGCGAGCAGGCCGATGACGGCTCCGCCGGCGTCCCTCAGCGGCTTGTCGTGCCACTCCACCAGGATCGTCCGCCCGTCCCGGGCCAGGATCTCGCTGGTGTTTGCGGTGCTCCTCCCTCCGGCCACCGCCTCCTGGAAGCGCGCCCGCGCCTCGTTCCGCTCCGCCTCCAGGGGGAAGATGGCGAACCAGTCCGCGTTCTGCACCTCCGACTGGGCGTAGCCGGAAAGCTCCTCCGCGAACCGGTTGAAGCGGAGGATCCGCCCCTCCGCGTCGAGGACGATGACGATGGCCTGGGCCGTGTCGATCAGCCCTTCCGCGAAGTCGCGCTCCCGGCGCATCGCCTCCTCCAGCTCCTTCCGCTGGTCGAGGGCCTGCTCGAGGTTCTGGGCCAGGCGCGCCTGCCGCAGGCCCAGCCGGGTCGCGATGCCGAGCATCCCGTGCAGGTACTTTGCGCCCGCGAGGAGGTAGCCCATGAAGATGAGGCACATGAGCCCGTAGGCCCACGGGAGGTGGGACTGGGCCCTGAGCAGGATCGCGGCCGCCATGGGCAGGCCCGCCAGTGTCACGAAGACCCATAGGGCGGCCGGGACGGCGGCCAGGATGGGAACCGCGCCTGCGATCATGCCCGCCAGCACGAGGCCCGTGAACATCCGCGCCTCCCCGGTGCCGTTCCACACAAAGAGGACGGCGCCCGTGCCCCAGGCCGCGGAGACGAAGGCGGTGGCCACCACGTACCGCCGGCGCCAGACCATGGCAGCCCCGGCATCCGGATTCGCAGCCGCGAAGCGCCGGGCCAGTGCGTAGCGGCCCGTGGCCAACACCGCGACGAGCCCCCACCAGGCCAGGGCCAGCCTCTGCGGAACGGCCTGGGATACGTTCGCCCAGGCCAGCAGGGCGGCGTTGGCCAGGTGCACGCCCCAGGTGAAGGGCGCGTTCTTGAACATCTGGGCGGTCATCCGCCGCTGGGCTTCCGCTTCGACATCCGGGTGGAGGTGGATGGACATGACCGGGTTCCTGACGAGCCGGCTCGGGAATCGGGACCGCAGCGGCTCATTCCCCTTATCGGTTCCGGGTCACCCGCCCTGGAATTCTAGTTTGAACAGCTATAGGATCACCCTCCACCCCGGAGGCTCCATGCGACGTGCCGCCCTCGCCCTCTCCCTCGCCACCCTCCCGCTGCTGGCCGGCCAGCCGCTGACCTACGCCGACGGCGCCACCAAGCTTTCGGGCTACCTGGCGAAACCCGTGGCCAAGGGCGCCGTGAAGGGGAACATGCCTGGTGTGGTGGTCATCCACCAGTGGATGGGCCTCACGGACCATGAGCGCAGAGTCTCGGACGACCTGGCCAAGTTGGGCTATGTGGCCCTGGCCGCCGACATCTACGGCGAGGGCGTGCGGCCCGCGAACACCGCCGAGGCCGGCAAGCTGGCGGGCCAGTACAAGGGCGACCGGGCCCTCTACCGCCGGCGCATCGCCGCGGCCCTGGAAGCGCTCAAGGCCCAGAAGGGCGTGGATGCCTCGCGCCTGGCCGTCATCGGCTTCTGCTTCGGCGGAACGGGGGCCCTGGAGGCGGCTCGCGCAGGCCTGCCCGTGAGGGGCGTGGTCTCCTTCCACGGCGGCCTGGACGTGCCCGCAGACTTCAAGCCCGGCCCCATCTCCGCCAAGGTGCTGGTGTGCCACGGCGCCGACGATCCCTTCGTGCCCGCCAAGGACGTGGCCGCCTTCCAGGACGAGATGCGGGCCTCGAAGGCGGACTACGTGTTCGTGGCCTATGCCGGCGCCGTGCACGCCTTCACGCAGAAGGAGGCCGGCAGCGACAACAGCAAGGGCGCGGCCTACAACGAGGCCGCCCATCGCCGGAGCTGGCAGCACATGAAGGACTTCTTCAAGGAAATCTTCGGCAAGTAGCTCCCGGAACCTTGATCAAGACAACCCTATGGTCAACAATGGTCCGCCTCGGGACCTTTCGAGCCACAGGGTTGTCCCATGAAGTCGCTGTTCACGGTCTGGCCCCTCGACGAGCGGAGCAACCTCAACTGGCTCATGGGCCAGCCGGTGCCGCACAGCCATCCCTTCCACCAGGTGTTCTTCCTGACGAAGGGTACTGGCAGCCACTGGGTGGATGGCATCGAGACGCGCCTGGAGGCGCCCTGGGTCATGCTCATCGCCAAGGGGAAGAAGCACCTCTTCCTGCCGGACGTGCCCACGGAGGGCTGGATGTTCGACTTCGGCGAGGACTTCCTTGACGACGACGCCTCCTGGGTCTTCTCGGACTTCCTGGCGGCGCCGAACCTGCCCTTGCACGATGGCGCGCTGGTCCACCAGGCGTCGGCCCTGGCCCGGCTCCTCTGGGACCTGGGCCAGGTGGCGCGGGAGGAGACGCGGCCGGCCATCCGGCACCTGCTGGCGGCATTTCTGCACCTCTTCCAGGCCCGCATCCGGGAACAGGCGGCCCGGGCCCAGGCCCAGAGCGGTGCCGACTTCAAGCTCTTCCAGACCTTCCTCCACCAGCTAGACAAGAGCTTCCAGGAGGAGAAGGAGGTGGAGTTCTACGCACGGAAGCTCCGCTGCACCCCGCGCCGCCTGGGCACCGCCTGCAAGGCCGTGCTGGGCAAGACGCCGCAGACCCTGATCATCGAGCGCGTGATGTTGGAGGCCAAGCGACTGCTCCTGCACACCGACATGAGCGTGCAGCAGATCGCGTCCCTGCTGGGCTGCGAAGAGCACTCGAACTTCACCAAGGCCTTCCGAAAGGCCACTGGCGAGACGCCTTCGGCCTTCCGCCGCACCCGACAGCTGGAGAGCGCGATCTGAAGGCGAGTCCAGGACTGGATTCACCAGAAATTGTCCGTTCCGTACCAGGCCGGACGGACGCGGGAGGTCTAAGCTTGCCTTGCCTCGGGAATTGAAAACCTAGAGGTCAACATATGTATTCAACCGTTGAAATGTTGCAATTAGGCAACACAGAGGAGGTCTGTCTTGAAGCTCCGAACCCTCACCGCCGCCCTGGCCTGCGCCTGGCCCGCGCTCCTCGCCGCCCAGGCGAGCGAGACGCAAATCTACGGCACCTTCCTGCCCTTCTTGGACCACATCAGGACCAGCGGCGCCACGGCGCCGGGCCTGTCCCCCGCCACGGGCGGGGCCACGCAGGTGGCCGCCTCCGCCTATACCGGCGACGCGGGCAACCTGGCCGCCCGGAACCGCATGACCTCGGGCACGTCAAACCTGGGCTTCCGCGGGAGCTTCAAGGTCAGCGACGACCTGAAGATCATCTGGCAGATCGAGAGCGCCGTGAGTCCCGACGGCGACGCGCCCAACTCCCTCACCAGCCGCAACAGCTGTCTGGGCCTGGAAGGCCCCTGGGGCCGCGTGTTCTACGGCAACTGGGACACACCCTACAAGTACCCGATCCTCTTCGTGGGCGCCCTGCGCGGCCTGAACCCCTTCGACAACGCGCTCACCGCGAACCCCGGCTTCAACGTGCCCGGTACCACCACCCAGAACGGCCGCGTCAACGGCAAGGCCGACGCCGCCTTCAACCGGCGGCAGGGCAACAGCATCCAGTACTGGAGCCCCGAGGTGAACGGCTTCTCGGGCCGCGTGGCCTACTCGGTGAACGAGGGCAAGACCACCGCCTCCGCTACCGTGCCCTCCATCAGCCCCGAGCTGTATTCCGCCCTGCTGTCCTACAAGCGCGGCGCCTTCACCCTCAGCTACGGCTACGAACAGCACAAGGACTACTTCGGTCTGGCCCAGCTGGGCGGCTCCGCGGGCGCGACGCCCACGAACACCTCGTCCAGGGACGTGGCCCACGAATTGGTGGGAAGCTACGCCTTCCCCACGGGCACCAAGATCTCCGCCATCGTGGAGCGCCTGGCCTACGACACCGACGACACCGTTGACGGGAAGGTCAACCACTACGAGCGCGACGCCTGGTACGTCCTGGTCCAGCAGCGCTGGGCGAAGCACCAGCTCTTCGGCGCCTATGGCAAGGCGGCCGCCGGCAACGTCACCGTGGTGGGCGGCGGCCCCGCCACCACCAACGGGCTGGGCGGCGCGCAGTGGAGCGCGGGCTACAGCTACAGCCTCGCCAAATCCGCGGATCTCTACGCCTCCGTCTATGGCATGACCAACGAGCGGTCCGCGAGCTACGCGCTATTCCCGCCCGTGGGCACCGTGGCCCCAGGCACCTCCACCACGGGTTTCGGCCTGGGCATCCTCTATACCTTCTGACCCTGGGGGGAACGGGCGGGATGGGCCCCTGGAAGCGGCCCGGCCCCTCCCGCCCGGCATTCCCACGGGGCCGCTTCCGTCCGAGGAGCAAGCCATGGGCAACCTGGGCATGACCGAGATCCTGACGATCGGCGGAGTACTGCTGATCTTCTTCGGGCCGTCGCGCCTGCCCAGCCTGGGCAAGTCGCTGGGCCAGAGCATCCACGAATTCAAGAAGGCCGGGCGGGCGCTGACCGCCGAGGCCACGGACCGCGCCGAGTGAGCTGAGGGCGCGGCGATCCCCGCATCCGAGTGACAAGGAGACGACACATGAGCGATGAACCGAGAGAGGAAGGGCAGGGGCCGGACGCCTACACGCGCCAGGTGCTGGAGCAGGGCCTGTCGCGCCGCAGCTTCCTGGGCCGGGCGGCGGGGGGCGCCGCCGCCGTGGGGCTCTTCGGCATGGGGGCTTCCCCGGCCCTGGCTGCGGCCGTCAAGGAACCCAAGGCGGAGGCCTTCGCCACCAGCACGGACGGCGGCGCCACGCTGACCTTCCTGCCCAAGCCGAAGCCCATCCGCGACCGCGAGATCTCAGAAACCCTGACCTTCGACGTGGTGGTGGTGGGTGCCGGCGCCTCGGGTGTGCCCGCGGCCCTGTCCGCCGCGGAGCACGGCGCCAAGGTCGCCGTGGTTCAGAAGGCACCCTTCGCCCTGTCCCAGGGCAACACGGGTTCCGGCATCGACCTGGCCGCCAGCGAAAAGGCGGGCGTCGAGGCCCTGGTGGCACGCCTCATCGCCGACAGCAACCACCGCTGCAACCCCAGACTGATCCGCCAGTGGGCCTATCACTCCGGCGAG
Organism: Geothrix alkalitolerans; assembly: GCF_022808885.1. Lineage (NCBI taxonomy): Bacteria > Pseudomonadati > Acidobacteriota > Holophagae > Holophagales > Holophagaceae > Geothrix > Geothrix alkalitolerans. The sequence goes on from NZ_JAKZLE010000004.1 coordinate 87,521, forward strand.
GCCGTGCGCTGGGTCATCGACCGTGCCAAGCAGGGCGGCGCCACAGTGGTGGACCAGGGCAGCCCGGTCCAGCGCGCCATCCTCAAGGTGAACGGCTACGGCATGGGCTACGTCACCTCCTTCTTCGGCCCCAAGCCCTACACCACGGGCGACGGCATGCGGGCCCTTGCCAAGACCGCGGAGAAGGCGGGCGTGAGGTTCTTTTACCAGATGCCCGCCGTGCAGCTGGTCCAGGCGAAGTCGGGCGAGGTGCAGGGCGTCATCGCACGGGGCCATGACGGCAAGTACCGCAAGTTCCTGGCGAAGAAGGGCGTCATCCTCGCCACCGGCGACTACCAGAACAACAAGGCCATGTCGGACTACTTCGTCCCCGACGTGAAGCACCTGGAGCGCAAGCAGCTGGATAAGACCGGGGACGGCTTCGCGCTGGCCTACTGGGCGGGCGGCGTCTTCGAGCCCATCGGGCACACCAAGATGCTCCACGACTTCGATGCGGGACCGGCCTCCATGTGCGACATGCCCTTCCTGACCGTGGATCGCAAGGGCCGCCGCTTCGTCAACGAGACGGTGGAGATGTCCCTGCTGAACAACTACCTGAAGGACGCGGAGAACGCCGGACACTATTCGCAGGTCTTCGACGCCGACTACATGACCCAGGCGGCCACCTGGCCGGGCAAGCTGGTTCCACCCGATGGGCTGAAGAACTACATGCCCGACGAGCCCGGCCCCAAGAAGGGGGTGTTCGAGTCCCAGGTCAACACCCACAAGGCCGACACCCTGGACGAGCTGGCCTGCAAGCTCGAGGTGGATCCCGCCACTTTCGTGGCCACGGTTAGGCGGTACAACGAGGTGGTGGCCTCCGGCAAGGACAACGACTTCGGCAAGCCCGCGAACTTCCTCGCCCCCATCCTGAAGGCCCCCTTCTACGGCATCCATCGCCGCGTGCGCGTGTCCGCCATCTGCTCCGGCATGCTTGTGGACGAGCACCACCAGGCCCTGGACGCTGACGGCAAGCCCATCAAGGGCCTCTTTCTCGTCGGTAACCTCGGCGGCGGCTTCTACGGCGGCGTGGACTACCCGCTCACGGTGTTCGGCCTCTCCTTGGGGCGCTGCTACACCTTCGGCTACCTGACGGGCCGCCACGTCGCGCGCCTTTGACCCCGGGACGACGCCCGAATGGAGACGACATGACCATCCTCACTCCCTCCCGGATTCTGGAATTCGGCCTCGCCGGCCTGCTGGCGTCCTCCCTGGGCGCCGCTCCTGCGGCGCGGACCTCGAAACACGCGGCCCGCGGCGTCACCTGCGCCCAGTGCCACGGCAAGGGCGGCAAGCCAGCCGCCGTACCCTTCCGTCAGTGCCAGGGCTGCCACGACCCCGCGGACCTGGCCGCCCGAACGGTTCAGGTGAAGCCCACGAACCCCCACCTGAACCGGCACTACGGTACCCAGACGGACTGTACCCGCTGCCATCACGAGCACAAGGCTAGCGAGAACCTCTGTCTGCCCTGCCACACGCGGTTCACCTTCAAGGTGCCCTGAGCGGGATGGCGCGCCTTACGGGGCATTCCGACCGCTTCTACAGGTCCACCAGCAGGTTCCTCCCCAGCGCCGCCACCCTGTGGCTGCCGAGGCCTCGCGTCTCGGGGTTTGATGGATTTCCCGTGGTCTATGCCGTCGGGCAGCACAATGAAATACGTCGCGGCATCCAGGGGCTGACCGAGGCCGAAGAACCGACCCGGGAAGCGGGGCCCGTGAACTGGGCCCCGCTTCCGGTGGTGCTGTGCAGGATGAACACGGCGTTATGGACCACGCCGGAGGTATCCTTTCGCGGCGTGCCGTAGGTGCGGTAGTGGATGCGCAGCTCGGACAGCGTCTCGCCGGACTGGAGCCGGAAGTTGCGGAGCCGGGCGTCGCCCTCCGTGGGCGCCTGGGCCGGGAGCAGGCTGGAGGCCAGGGTCGGCAGGACCAGGAGAGCGTAACGGATTGGGCGCATGTCACCTTCCGGAGCGGTCAGGATAGGCGGGCTTGCGGGTGGCGGAAGGCTGCTTCCTGATCGCCGCTTCCACCTCCTGGATGGCCCGGTCGAGCTGGGGATCCTTGCCCTGGGCCAGCAGGGCGGGATCGTCCACCACCTCGATGTCGGGGTCCACGCCGTGGCCTTCGACGATCCACTGTCCGTCCTTCGAGTAGATGCCGAAGGTGGGCACGGTCACCGTGCCGCCGTCGATGAGGGCCGGGGCTCCGCTGATGCCGATGAGCCCGCCCCAGGTACGCCGGCCAATGAGGGGGCCGAGGCCGGCCTGGCGGAAGTAGTGGGGGAAGAGGTCGCCGCCGGAGCCGCTCCAGCCGTTGATGAGCATGGCCATGGGGCCGTCGTGGGCGATCTGGGGCCACTGCCAGTCCTTGCCATCGCGCACGCCCCAGTAGTTCAGGGTCTTGCGGCCCAGCATCTCGATGAAGCGGTCGGGGATCTGGCCGCCGCTGTTAAAGCGCTCGTCGATGATCAGGCCCTCCTTGTCCCACTGGCCGCGGAACTGGCGCACCAGGTCCGTCTGTCCGCCGATGCCCGTGTCGGGCACGTAGACATAGCCGATGCGGCCGCCGGAGGCCTTCTCCACGTATTTCCGGTTGGCCTCGATCCAGGCCCAGTAGCGCTGGGGGTAGTCGTTGGCCACGGTCGCCACCGCCACGTCGCGGGCGCCCTCCAGGGTGGGCTTGTCATTGACGGTGAGGAGCACGGTCTTGCCGGCCAGGCCCTGGAAGGCCGCCCAGGGGTCCACGCGGGGATCGAGGGGAATTCGGTTCACGGCCAGGAGGTAGTCGCCCTCCTTCACCTGGAGGCCGGGCTGGGCCAGGGGGCCGCGGACGCTGGCATCCCAGGCCGCGCCCCGCAGGATGGTCTTGATGCGGTAGGTGCCGTGCTCCAGGGCGAAGTCCGCGCCCAGGAGGCCGACGCCGAGTCGGGCCGGCATCTCCTGATCACCGCCGCCCCGGTAGGCGTGGGAGGCGTTCAGCTCGGAGATGAGCTCGCCGATGACGAAGTTCACGTCCTCGCGGGTGACGCAGCCCTGCAGCAGCTTGCCGTAGCGCGCCTTCTGGGCCTTCCAGTCCACGCCGTGCATGCCGGGGTCGTAGAACATGTCGCGCTCGAGGCGCCAGGCGTCGTTGAAGATCTGCTGCCACTCGGCCCGGGGCTCCACGGTCATCATCAGCTCGCCCGTGGGCAGCTTCTTCTCGAACTTCTGGTCGGGCTTCAGGTCCAGGAGGGCGTACTCCTGCTTCCGATTCACCAGCACCTTCTTGCCGTCCTCGCTGACGAGGGCGCCGTCCACATCCGGCAGCACGGCCTTCTCCTCGCGTCCCTCCAGATCGTAGGTGTAGAGCGTGCCCGTGAAGGTCTCGGCCATGGGGTTGAGCTGGGCTGCGCGGCGGTAGACCAGCTTGCCCTTGGTGGCAGCCAGGTCCGTGTAGTAGCCGGCCACGGGGGGCAGCAGCACCATGCGGGACTCCAGGCCGTCGAAGTCGATCTCCACGGCCTTGGGGGCCTCGGGCTTGTCGGCGTCCTTCTTGGCGCCTCCGTTGCCAGCCTCCTTCTTCTCGTCTTTCGCCTTCTCATCTTTTGTCTCGTCCGCGTCGTTGCGGGGGGCCAGGGGCGAGGGCACGTCCTTGCGCAGGGGCAGGGCCGCCAGGCGGGTGGTGGCGGCATAGACCCAGGTGCCGTCCAGGTCGCTGTAGGTGGGTGCGAACTGCTGGCCGGTGCTGAGGAAGAGATACTTGCCCTCGGGGTCGAAGGCGGGGTCGCCGGCGTTGTAGAAGGGCGCCGTCACCTGGTGCCGCTGCCCGGTCTTCGTGTCGTAGATCGCGATCACGCTGTTGCGGTTGGGGGCGTCGAGGGGGAAGGCGACCCAGCGGCTGTCCGGGGACCAGCTGGCGCGGAAGGCCTCCAGGGGGCCATCAAACAGGTAGAGGCCCTTGTCCACCGCCTGGACCTTGCCGGTGCCCAGATCGCAGAGGTTGATGCGCATGGCCTGGTCCGCGAAGACCACCTGCTTTCCGTCCGGCGACCAGGAGATGCGGTAACGGAAACCGGGGCCCAGGTGCGTGACCTGGCGCTCCTGGCCGGAGCCGTCCGCGGGCCGCAGGTACAGCTCGTACTCCCCCGACCGGTCGCTGAAGTAGGCCACCTGCTTGCCGTCCGGGGACAGGGCGGGGTAGCGTTCCGCCGCGCCGGGCGTGCGCGTGAGGTCCATCACGTAGCCCTTCTCGGCGGGCACGGAGAAGACCTCGCCCCGGGCCTCGAAGAGCACGCGCTTGCCCTGGGGCGAGAGGGTGGGGTTCTTCAGGAGGCGGCTGGCGTTCTCCTCCCGTGGCCTCAAGGTGGCCTGGTCCGTCACCACCTCCACCTTCACCTCGACCACCTTCTCGGAGGGCAGCTCGATGCGGTGGAGGCGGCCGCCGGCCTCGAGCACGATGTCCGAGGGGCCGATGGCCGGGAAGTGGGCGTCGTAGTCCTTGAAGAAGGTGATCTGCTTGAAGGCCTTGGTGGCCAGGTCATAGGACCAGACGTTCGCGCGCTTCGCGCTATCGCGATCGGAGAGGAAGTAGACCTTCCCGCCGTGCCACATGGGCTGGGAGTCGTTGGAGCCGCCCTCGCTGGGCAGGCGGGTGGCGGTCTTCTTCTCCAGGTCGTAGAACCAGATCTCCGAGGCCATGCCGCCGCGGTAGCGCTTCCAGGTGCGGAAGTCCGTGCTGATGGGCTGGTAGGCCAGCACCTTGCCGTCGGGGGACAGGGCGCCGAACTCGGCGTAGGGCAGGGGCATGGCCTTCGGCAGGCCGCCGTCCTTGGCCACCGTGAAGAGCTTGTTGAAGCGGTCCTTGCCCGATTCCATGCCGGATGCGAACAGGATCGACTTCCCGTCGGGCGTCCAGTCCACCATTCGGTCGGGCATGGGGTGGTGGGTGATTCGGGTGGGCACGCCACCGGTGACGGGCAGGGTGTAGACATCCAGGTTGCCGTCGTAGTTGCCGCTGAAGGCCACCTCCCGGCCGTCCGGCGAGAAGCGGGCGAAGGACTCCTCCCCTTTGGGGGTGGACAGCCGCTGGGCCGTGCCGCCGGCCTTGGGGACGATCCACAGGTCGTTGGCGTAGGTGAAGACGATCTGCGTCGCCGACACGTCGGGGTAGCGCATCAGGCGGGCGTCGATCTGCGCCGAGGCGCTGACGGAAGCCGCCACGACGAGGGCGGTGGCGAAGAAGGGCAACAGGCGCATACGTCTCTCCGGGTTCCTGAGGGGTCCAGGCAGCTTACGCAGGAGGGGGCCGGAGGTTGAGGGGGGATGGACAGTTGCCTTGGACAACATCGATCCGTTGGGGGATCCGGTAGGGATCCGTTGGGCACGCTAAGGTGGTCCCGGAGCCCACCATGCGAACCGTCCTCTGCCTCGCCCTCGCCTGCTCGGGCCTGCTGGCCCAGCGCCCCCCGGTGGAGGAGGGCGCCCTGCGCGCCCACCTGGCCTTCCTGGCGGATGACGTGCTGGAGGGCCGGGGCACCGGTCAGCGCGGCGGAGAATTGGCCGTGCGGTACCTGGAGACCCAGCTCCAGGCGATGGGCCTCCAGCCCGCGAACGGATCCAGCTTCCGCCAGAGCGTGCGCCTTTCGGGTGTGCGGCTGGAGGAGGCTGCCAGCCGCCTCGCCTTCGAGGGGCCGAAAGGGGTGACGACGCCCCTGCTCAGGACGGACCTGGTGATGGGCGCCGCTGGCGCCGAGACCGCCCTGCCCGTGGACGCGCCCCTGGTCTTCGTGGGGCATGGCATCGCCGCCTCCGGCCGGGACGACTACAAGGGGCTGGATGTGCGCGGCAAGGTCCTGGTCATGCTCGTGGGCGACCGCCGGGGAGGCGCGCCGATGCCCCTCTGCTGCCAGCCGGAGAACGAGCAGGGGCGCTGGACCTACAAGTTCGAGGAGGCTCGCCGCCGCGGCGCCGCGGGCGCGCTGCTGGTGCACACGGACGCCTCCGCCGGCTACGGCTGGACCGTGGTCCGGAACAGTTGGGGCGGCGAGCGGTTTCAGCGGAAGGGCTCCGGGCAGGCCGGCGCGATGCAGGGCTGGATCACCGAGGCCTTCGCGGTCCGCCTCTTCGAGGCGGCGGGCCAGGATTTCCATGCCCTGGCCGCGGGCGCCGACGCGGCTGGCTTCCGCCCCGTCCCGTTGCCCCTCCGTGCCAAGGGAGCGCTGCACTCCGCCGTGCGCACCCTGGAGCAGTGGAACGTGGCAGGGATCCTTCCGGGCACGGATCCCGCCCTCCGCGACGAATGCGTGATCTACGCGGCCCACTGGGACCACTTCGGCAAGCGGCCGGACGGAGCCATCTACGCCGGGGCCGTGGACAACGCCACGGGCTGCGCGGCGGTCCTGGCCCTGGCCCAGGCGCTGGCGGCCCGGCCGCTCGCGCGCAGCGTGCTGTTCCTCTTCCCCTGCGCGGAGGAGCAGGGCCTGCTGGGCTCCTCGGCCTACGTGGCCGCGCCCCTGCGGCCGCTGGCGAAGACCCGGCTCGTCATCAACCTCGAGAGCCTGAACGTGGTGGGGCCCACCCGCGACATCGGCCTGCTGGGGTCGGATGATCTGGCCACCCGCGCCCTCTGCGCCCGGGCGGCCGCCGCCACGGGCCTCGTGATCACCCCGCCGAAGGCCGATCCGGCGGGCCTCTGCTTCCGCTCCGACCACTACCCCTTCATGAAGGCCGGCGTGCCCGCCCTGTCGCCGGGCTTCTCACTGGACGGCGGCTGGGACTACCTGGGTGACAAGGCCGCGGCCCAGGCGAAGGCCTCGGACTTCCTGAACCACTACCACCGGCCTTCGGACCGCTACGACCCCGCCTGGAACCTGGCGGGCCTGATGCAGCAGGTGCGCTTCGCGCTGGAGCTGGGCCGCCTGGCGGGCTCGGAGTGAGCACTCGCCCCGCGACCCCCGGATCGAAAAGACGAACGCGAAGGGCGCGAAGAAAAGCCCTGAAGAGCGCGAAGGCAGCCACCAGCGCCTCGGCCGTGGGACATCCGGGCCTGCGGCCTGCTTCACGGGCGGCGGCTCCGGGCGGCTTCCATGGGCCGCCATGGCCGCAGCCCGTGAAGGGATGTCCGGGGTGGGACGAGTCCCATTCGCGCTCTTCGCGCGCCCGCAGGGCGTTTTCGCGTCATTCTCGTTCGTCTTTTCCGGATGGTCTGGGGTCGGGCCGTCAGGACGCCCGCACGGCCCAGCGGAGCTTGGCGCTGGTGGAACGCGGATTGGCACGGCGCTCCTCCGGTGACGCGCGGAGGGGCTCGGGCGCGGCTTCCGCATAGTGGCCCTCCCGGAGGCCCTGCTGGAAGGCCTTCTTCACGCGGCGATCCTCGCCGGAGTGGAAGGTGAGGATGGCCACGCGGCCGCCGGGTTTCAGGGCGCCGGGCAGCTGGGCGAGGAAGCGGTCCAGCACGCCGAATTCGTCGTTCACGGCGATGCGCAGGGCCTGGAAGGTGCGCTGGAGGACCTTCTTGAGCTCGTCGTCGTCCAGCGCGGGCAGGGCGGCGCGCACGTGGCCCGCCAGCTCCCGCGTGGTGCCGACCCGGAGGCCTGCGATGGCCTGCGCGAGGGCGTCTGCATGGGGCTCGTCGGCGTTCTCCGCCAGGAGCTCCGCCAGGGCATCCCCATCGAGCGCGGCCAGCAGGTCCGCGGCGGGGCGGCCCTTCTGGGGGTTGAGGCGCAGGTCCAGGGGCCCCTCCGCCTTCCAAGTGAACCCGCGGGCCGGGTTGTCGATCTGCATGGAGGACACGCCCAGGTCCGCCAGCGCCAGGTCGAAGGGACCGAGCTCCGCCGCCACCTTCGCGAGGCTGGCGAAGTTGGTGCGGCGCACGATCAGCGCGGCCTCGTCGAAGCCCAGAGCCCGCAGCCGCGCCTCGGTGCGGGGCAGCTCGAGGGGATCCACGTCCAGTCCCACCAGGCGTCCGCCGGGCTGGAGCCGCGTCAGGATCTCCCGGGCATGGCCGCCGTAGCCCAGGGTGGCGTCCAGGGCGACCTCACCCGGCTTGGGCGCCAGCGCCTCGAGGATCTCGTCCACCATGATCGACCGATGGGTGCCGGCGGGCGTGTGCCCCCGGGCTGCGACCTTGGCCTGCTCCTCGGCGTAGCGCTCCGGGGCCAGCTCCTTGTACTTCTCCTCGAAGCGCCGGGGGTGGGTGCCCTTGTAGCGGGGGCGGCGCGGGGGTCGCTGATCCTGGTCGTTCATGCAGCCATGGTAGCCGTCAGCTGCCTCTGACCTCGGCCAGGGCCAGAGCCATGCGGCGGCAGGCCTCGTTCTGCTCGTCCAGGTCGTGGGCGGCGAACCCCAGGCTCAGGTAGGGCACGGGCTGGCGGTGGAGGTCGTACAGGCTCCCCGGGTAGACCACCACGCCGTGGGCCAGGCAGCGCTCGGTCCAGGCCTCGAGGGGCACGCCCTCGGCCACGCGGACCCACAGGGAGAGCCCCTCCCGCGGGTTCTTCACGGAGATGGCGGGGTGGAGGTGGAGCAGCAGGCGGTCCACCATGGTCTCCCGCCGCTCGTCCGTGAGCTTCCGCACGCGCCGCAGGTGCCGCACGATCTCGCCGTCCCGCAGGGTTTCCTCGATGGTGGCCTCCTGCACGAGGTTGCCGGGCCAGTCCACCAGCTGGCGCTGCTGGGCCAGCGTCTTGATGAGGCCAGCCTCGCCCGCCAGGAAGCCCACCTGCATGCCCGGCGCGAGGATCTGCTCGAAGCTGCTGAAGTAGAGCACGCGGCCCTTGGGATCCTCGCTGGCGAGCGGGAGGCGCGGATTGCGCTCCCGGTGGAAGCCCAGGGCCGGGTCGCCTTCCAGGATGCGGAAGCCGTGGGCCTCCGAGAGCTGGAGCAGCCGCTGGCGCCGAGCCGGATCCAGGCTCACCTGGGTGGGCTGCTGGGGCGCCGTGGTGAGGTAGAGGAGGCGGATGGGCTCCCGGCGCAGGAGGTGCTCGAGGGCCTCCACGTCCAGGCCGTGGGCGTCCACGGGGACGGCGAAGAGCCGGGCGCCGGCGGCCCGGAAGGCCTCGGCCACGCGGAACTGCCCGGGGTTCTCCACGGCCACCGCGTCCCCAGGCCCGAAGAGCACCCGCGACACCAGGTTGAGGGTGCTCATCAGGCCGCGGGTGAGCAGGAGGTTGCCCGCCTCCACCGAGAGGCCGCGCAGGTCACGCAGCATCTTGCAGAGCGAGTTCCGCAGGTCCAGCAGGCCGCGCGGATCCCAGCCCGGCTGGAGCAGGCGCTCCGGATGCAGCCGCAGCACGCGGCCGTAGGCCCGGTGGATGGCCTCCGTGGGCGTGAGCCGCAGGTCCGTGGTGTCCGGCAGGAGCTGGAAGGACTCGGGCGCGGGCATGCCGGGCTGGAAGAAGGGGCCCTCCCGGGGCGTGGTCCGCTTCCAGGAGGCCGAGTCCTGGGCGGCGATGCCCGCGGGGGCGTCGAGGACCACAGGCTGGTTCCGGGCGATGAAGGTGCCGCGATCCGGAGAGGCCTCGATCCAGCCCTCGGCCTCGAGCTCGCGGTAGGCGGCCAGCGTGGTGTTGCGGTTCACGCCCAGGAGATCGGCCATGGCCCGGGTCCCCGGGAGGGCGTCCCCGGGCTTGAAGCGCCCGTGGCGGATGCCCTCCTCGATGGCCTTCACCAGTTGCAGGTACAGAGGCTCGGCATTGGATCGGTCCAGCGCGATGGCGAGGTCCCAATTGCCCATCCGACTCCCTGTCACGACCAGCATCCGGTTCGGAAATGCCCCCGTCAAGGTCGGTAGCCGCATGGGCCGCCGCCCTCGCCGCCCCCGACGCAGGGCGCCAGGCCAAGCAGGACCGCGCCGAGGAGGCCGGTGGAGAGGGGACGCCACGTGGGGTCGGCCGGCTGCGTGTGCGCCGGGTACATGAGCATGGGTGCCTCCGTTGGCGGGCAGGTCCCTGAGTCGGGGCCCAGGGTGGAATGGGTCCAGCGTGGGACGTGGGGAGATTTCCTCCAGATCCGGTCCGGAGATGAGAGGCCCTCCGGTTCCGCGGGGAAGACATCAGGGAAGAGATGCCTGAGATGACGGTGGTGGGCTACCATCGCCGGAAACTCCCCCTGGAGGCCGATGACGCTTCTCCGCTGGACCCTCCCCCTGGTGGCCGCGGCTCTGGCCGGCCAGGAGGCCGCGCCCTTCGTCCCGGAGGCTGCCAACCCCTGGGTGCCCGCCTGGGAACTGACGCTCCGGGGGGACCGGCTCTCGGCCCCGGGGGCGCCGGAGGAGGCCTTCCGCCGTCTGGATGGGCAGCTTCGCCTCCGCTGGGCCTGGGAGTCCGGCCTGCTGCGCCTCGAGGCCGGCACGCGATCCGCCGTGGGATCTGATGGCAACCGCTTGAACGCGGCCCGTTGGGATCAGCAGCCTTCCAACGGAACCCAGGCGGACGTGGCGCGGGGGATCGCGTCGTGGGTCTCCGAGCGGGCCTTCGGCTCCCTGAGCCTGGGGCTCCAGGGCAGCGGCCTCCTGGCCCCGCAGGCGCTGTGGGATCCGGACCTCCGCTTCCTGGGCGTCGGCGGGCGGGTCGGGCTGCGCGGCGCCGGGGGCATGCTCGAGGAGGCGGGTCTCCGCGTGGCGGCAGGCCGGGTCCGGGACGTCCTGGGCGGACGCGTGGACCTCGCCGCCGGACAGCTGGTCTTCCGGATCGACACCGGGCCCTGGTCCTGGACGGCCCACGCCGGGCGCTGGGACCTGGCCTGGGATCCCGGCGACGAGCGGCTCCGCCGGCTGCCGGGCCATGATCCCGCGGCCCGCCAGCGGCTGGTGGTGGACGCGGCCGGGGTCTCGGGCACCTGGCACGCGATCCTCCCCGTGGAAGCCGGATGGTCCGGCATCCGGAACCGCGAGACCGGCGAGACGTCGGAGGAGGCCCAGGTCGCCCTGGGCAGCCGCGAGCGGGCCTACTGGCCCCAGCTCACCCTCACCTGGCAGCGGCTGTCCTCCACGGGCACCCTCTATCCCGTGAACGGCGACGAGTGGTGGTACTACCGGCGGGTGCGGGGGCCCCGCGCCGACCTGTCCCTGCCGCTGCCCCGCCGCTGGATCGCCTCGCTGGTGGTGCTCCGGCAGCGGACGGACGGTGCGGATGAGTCCGTCACCCGGACGATGCTGGTGGTGCAGAAGCGGTTCTGATGCCAAGGTGCGTTCAGTTCGACAGGAAGCTTAAAAGCCGACGCGAAGGCCGATCCCAGCGCTTCAGCTCAGGACATCCGGGCCGCCGCCTGCAAAAGGATGTCCGGGATGGGTCGGGGCCCCTTTGCGCCCTTCGCACGCCCGGAGGGCGTTTTCGCGCCATTCGCGTTCTTCTTTTGCGGCTGAAGTCCGCCGTTCATCAGGTGATCTTTTTCTTCGAACGCAAAACCGCATGATCAGTAGGCCCGGTCGTCCGCCAGGGGCGGGTAGTCCTGCCCGAACTTGTTCTTGTGGGGTTCCAGGGCGGGCAGGGACAGGTCCAGGTCCCAGCTTCCATGGGTGACCTCGGCGCCAATCCGCACGGTCCAGGCCTTCTCGCCGGATTCGGGATGCCAGAGGCGCAGCCGGTAGGTGCCCGGGGGAACCCGGTCGAAGGCCACCCCGGCGCGGCCGTCCAGCACCTGGGCGAAGGGCGTCGTCACCACCCAGAGGAAGGCGTTCATCTGGTGGTGGACGTTGCAGTAGAGCTTCACGAGGCCTGGCCGGGCCACTGTCACCTTCGGCGCGTCCCCGGGCCGGTACTGGCCCGTGTCGAAGCGGTTGCCCTGGGTGACGCTGAACACGTTGTGGAGGATGTGGTCGAGGTTGGGGAAGGTCACCTCGGTGCCGGGCGTGGCCAGGGAGACCCGCGGCTGGAACTGCTTGCCCAGGGTGCGGATGGCCACGGGCCTCGAGGGTCCGGGCGGTGGCACCGGCGCGTCGACGGGCTCCAGGATGGCCACGCAGTCCTTCAGGGAGGCTCGGATCCGGCCGTCCTTCTCGTGCAGCCGCACGGGGCCTTCAAGTCCGCCCGCCTGCAGGGGAACGGCCAGCGCCAGGGCCAGCGCCAGGGCCAGCGCCAGGGCCGGAGCCAGGGCCAGGACCGGAGCCAGGGCCAGGACCGGAGCCAGGGCCAGGGTCGGCTGGCCGTTCACGGGGACTCGAATCATGCTGGGCATCCGGGGTAGATTCGAGCCAGTATAGCCACCGACCAAGGAAGGCCGATGCCGCAGCCCATGAGCTGGTACCGAACGCTGGCGTGGACCTTCTTCCTCCGGCAGGCGGCGGCCATCGCCGCCCTCATCGCGCTCATCCTCTGGGTGGCCTACAGCGAGGCGGAGCGCGGCGCCCGGGCCACGGCGGCCGCGAGCCTCTCCGCCGGGCGGTACGTCGTGGAGCGCGCCTTCGAGCAGCAGGGACGCTCTCTGGACGCGGGCCTGGAGGTCTTCACCGAATACTCGGGCAACCTCGCCCTCGTGGAGCAGGCGCTGGAATCCGGGGCCTCCGCGAGCCTGGCGGACACGCTGGCGGACAACCTCCCGCGCCTCGGGGCCGACCTCGCCTTGGTGGTGAAGCCGGACGGCACCCTGCTGTCCACCACCGGGCCCGGCGGGCGCACGGATTTCCCCGAGGCGGGGATCCTGCAGATGGCCCTGGCCCCCGAGGAGGCCGAGACGGCCGGCCATCCCGGCCCCTCCTATCGGGGCTTCCTGCGCGTGGACTGGGGGAACCGCCCCGGGGTCTACCACGCGGTGGCCCGGCCGCTGCGATCCCCCGGGGGGCGCGCGCTCGGGGCCATGCTCGTGGGCGTGCGGGTGGATGACCGGATCGCCCTGGACCTGCGTCGCATGGCCGTGGCCGGGCCCCAGCGGGGCGATCCCGCGCCCCACCTGGTTCTGCTCAGCCGCTTCCAGACCCTGGGCGCCACCCTCCCGGGTTCCGGCGAGCTCGACCGCCTCCTGGCCCGGGAGCCGTCCCTCCTGGCGGTGCGGGCCCGGGTCCTGGATGGCCAGGGCTCCGGCGTGCTGCCCTTCCGCGTGGGCGGGCTGAACTACCTGGGGCTGGTCTCCCCCATCCGGGGCGTGAACGCGCTCGACCTGGAGATGGCAGATGTCCTGCTGATGCCCGTGGATCCCCTGCTGGCGCCGTTCCGCAACCTCCAGCGGGCCATCCTCGCCGCCGGGGCCGTGGGGCTCCTCGTGACCCTGGGCCTCAGCCTGCGCTCGGCCCGGAAGGTGACGGCCCCGCTGAAGGAGCTCGCCACGGCCACGGAGGCCTTGGCGGCCGGGGAGCATCCCGGCCCCCTGGCCCTGATGCCCAGCCCCGACGAGGTGGGCGTGCTGACCCGCACCTTCAAGTCGATGGTGGCGGAGCTGAAGGCCAAGGATGAGCTCCTGGCCCTGCTGGCCGCGACCCGGCGGCCGTCCGCGTCTTCCCCGCCGGTCCGCGATGACGAGGCGACCCTGCGCCTGGCACCGCCCGCGGCCATGCCGGCGGACGAGCCGCTGCCCGGCCCCCTCCGGATCGGGGAGACCTTCGCCGGCCGCTACCGGGTGGAACGGCTGCTGGGCCGGGGCGGGATGGGGGTGGTCCTCCAGGTGCGCGACCTGCAGCTCGACGAGGAGGTGGCCCTGAAGGTGGTCCGGCCGGCCCTGGCCTCGGTTCCGGCCTTTCTCGACCGGCTCAAGCAGGAGATCCGCCTGGCCCGGCGGATCTCCCACCGCTACGTGCTCCGCATCCACGACTTCGGCGAGAGCGAGGGCATCCCCTTCGTGACGATGGAATACCTGCGCGGCACCACCCTTCGGGAGCTGCTGGAAGGGCGGGGGCGGCTCCCCCTGCCGCTGGCCCTGCGGATCACCCGCCAAGTCGCCGAGGGCCTGGAGGCGGCCCACCTCGTGGGCGTGGTCCACCGGGACATCAAGCCGGCGAACGTGCTGTTCGACACCCGGGGCGACGCCAAGATCATGGACTTCGGCCTCGCCGCGCCGGCCACCACCCCGGCCCCCGGGGATTCGGGGAACCTCATCGGATCGCCGCGGTACATGTCCCCCGAGCAGATCCGCGGCGGGGTCGTGGACGCCCGGACCGACCTGTACGCGCTGGGAGTCATGCTCTTCGAGCTGTGCGCCGGGAGCGCGCCCTTCGACACCCCCCGCATCGAGGATCTGCTGGCCCTGCACCTGGACGCGCCGCCACCCTCCCTGGGCGAGGCCGTCCCGGACCTCCCCCCCGACCTGGGTCTCCTGGTGGCCCGGCTCATGGCGAAGCGCCCGGAGGACCGGCCCCAGTCCGCCGCCGAGGTGGTGGAGATCCTGAAGGCGCTGGCCGCCCACGGGGGCGCCACGTCCCGGCTGTGACCCGCGCTCAGCGCCGGGGCAGCCCGCCGACGAAGTCCGCCAGCGCCGCGAGCACCTGCGCCTCCTGATCCTGGTGAGGGGCATGCCCGCATCGGGGCAGCTTGAGCAGCCGCGTCCCCGGCACCTGTTCGGCGATGACGTCGATCTGCCGGAGGGTGGCGTAGGCGTCGTCTTCGCCCTGGATGGCCAGGACTGGACAGCGGATGGTGCGCAGGCAGGCCTCGATGTTCCAGTCGCGGAAGGCCGCCGACAGCCAGGTGTCGTTCCACTCGTGGAACACCCGGGCCGCGTCCGCGTGGTGGCGGGACAGCTTCCGGGGCCAGTGCGTGGCGGTCCAGGCCTTTCGGGCTCTCCGCAGGCCCGCCAGGGTCTCCTCCTCGACGAATTCGTGGGGGGCCAGGACGGCCACGCCCACAGGCGCCTCCGGAAAGACGCTGGCGAAGAGCAGCGCGATGCTGCCGCCGTCGCTGTGGCCGACGAGCACCGGGTGTTCGATGCCCAGAGCCGCGAGGAAGGCGGGCAGGGCCTCCTCCGCCTCGCGGTGCAGGTAGCGGGGCGTGCGCGGCTCCAGGTAGGGGTCGGAGCTGCCGTAGCCCGCGCGGGATCCCGCCACCACCCGGCATCCCGTGGCCTCGGCCAGCTTCCCGGGGAAGTCCTGCCACAGGGCCGCGCAGCCGAGGCCTTCGTGCAGCAGCACCAGGTCCGGCTGGCCCGGCCGGGCGGCGGGGATCTCGCGGTATTCGATCCGCCGACCGTCGAGGGTGAGGTGTCGCATCGGCTCCAGGGTAGCGGCCGGCGGCGCTACCCTTCCAGCATGGATGCCCCCGCCTTCACCTTCCGCCCCATCGGAATCCTGCGCTCACCCTACGCGAAGCGCATCGACGCGCCCCACCAGCCCACGGTGGTCGAGGGCACGGAGACGGGCCGGGCCGAGGAGGCCACGCTGGAGCTGGACCCCTCGCTGCCGGAGGCGGTGCTGCGGGACCTGGAAGGCTTCGAGCGCGTGTGGCTGATCTTCGCGTTCCACCTCAGCGAGGGCTGGGCGCCGCTGGTGCAGCCGCCCCGGGGCCCCCGGGCCAAGCGCGGCGTGCTGGCCACCCGCTCGCCCCACCGGCCCAACCCCATCGGCCTCTCCTGCGTGGAGCTGGTGGCCGTGGAGGGCCGCACCCTGCGCCTGCGGGGCGTGGACCTGCTGGACGGCACGCCGGTGCTGGATCTGAAGCCCTACGTGCCCTACGCCGACGCCTTTCCGGAGGCCCGCGCCGGGTGGATCGATGCGGTGGACGCGGCCACGGGTCGTCGCTCCGCCCCTGGACCGAGGAAACCCCGGCGAGCTTGACGGGCCGGTCCACACATTCCACCCTACTGGCACCCAACCCTCAAGGAGCCGCTCCATGGTCCCGATCTCCCATCTCTGGCTGCCCATCGTGCTGTCGGCTGTCGTCGTCTTTGTCGCCAGCAGCCTCATCCACATGGTTCTGAAGTGGCACAACTCGGACTACCGCGCCCTGTCCAACGAGGACGAGGTCCGCGCCGCCATCCGCAAGGGATCCCCGAACCCCGGCCAGTACGTGATGCCCCGCTGCAACGACATGAAGGAGATGGGGACGCCCGAAGTCCAGCAGAAGTACAAGGAAGGTCCTGTGGGCTTCCTGGTGCTGGGCCCCAACGGCGCGCCGAACATGGGCAAGGCCCTAACGCTCTGGTTCCTCTATGCCGCGGCCGTGGCCTTCATGGCCGCCTACGTGGCGGGACACACCTTGGATGCCGGGGCCCACTACCTCAAGGTATTCCGCATCGTGGGCACGGTGTCGTTCCTCACCTACGTGGGCGGCAGCGTGCAGATGGGCATCTGGATGGGCAAGCCCTGGGGCAGCGTGCTCAAGGACGTCCTGGACGGCCTCATCTACGGCCTGCTGAGCGCCGGGGTCTTCGGCTGGCTCTGGCCGAAGATCTGACGCCGTGGAGCCCAAGCCCGACCGCTATGGCCGCATCGCCTACCGGAGCCTCATCGATTGGCCCCAGCGCCTGAAGCGCGAGGCGCCCCTCCTCCAGCGCGTGCTGGCCGGGGCGCCTTCGCCGCGGGTGCTGGACCTGGGCTGCGGCACGGGCGAGCATGCCCGCCTGCTGGCCTCGCTGGGCTTCGAGCCCACAGGCGTGGACGCTTCGCCGGCCCAGGTCGCGGCGGCCCGCGAGGCCGATCCGCAGGGCCACTACGTCCAGGGCAGCCTCACGGATCTGGCGGGTCTGGTGGAAGCGGGGCAGGGCGGGGCCCTCTGCGTGGGCAACACCCTGCCCCACCTCACGGAGGAGGCGGACCTGCGCCGCTGCTTCGAGGGGCTGGCGTCGCGGCTGCTGCCGGGCGGACGCTTCCTGCTCCAGACCCTGAACTACGACCGCATTCTGGATCGCGGCGAGCGCGCCCTGCCCGCAGTGGTCCTGCCCGGAGAGGACGGCGCGGAGACGGTCTTCCTGCGCCTGATGACCGCCCGGGCCGGCGGTCGCCTGACCTTCACGCCCGTGCGCCTGCGCTGGCGCCCCGGCGCCCAGCCGCCCGTGGAGGTGGTGTCCGCCGAGGAGGTCCAGCTGCGCGCCTGGCGCCGGGCCGAGGTGGAGGCCCTGCTCGCCGCCGCGGGCTTCGAGGTGCGCGAGGCCCTCGGCACCATGACGGGCGAGCCCTGGAGCCCGGCCTCGTCCGACCTGGTGATCGTGGCGGAGCGGCTCAGCCAGGGATGACGTGGAAGAGCACCGCGAACACGTGGCAGGCGCTTCCCGCCACCACGAAGAGGTGCCAGAGCGCGTGGTGGTAGGGCAGCTTCTTCAGGCTGTAGATGGCCGCGCCCACGCTGTAGAAGACCCCGCCGCCGAAGAGCCAGTAGAGGCCGTGGGTGGACAGCGAGCGGCCCAGGGGCGCCGCGGCGATGACGATGATCCAGCCCATGAGCAGGTAGATGCCCGTGGAGATCCAGCCCATGCGCCTCACGAAGGCGGGATCCACGGACGTGTCCGGCAGCGCGTGCAGGTGGTCGATGGGGGTGGGGCGCAGGGCCACCTTGGCGATGCGGCCGTAGAAGACGCCCTTGAAGGTGATGCCCGCCACGGCGAGGGCCCACACCAGGCCGAAGACGGTCCAGCCCCAGCCCGGGCTGACGCGGCCCAAGGCCGAGAGGCAGAAGGGCGTGTAGGTGCCGGCGATGAGCAGGAAGATGGCCGAGTGGTCGAAGACCTTGAACACCAGCTTCACGCGGGGGCCGCGGAAGGCGTGGTAGAGGGTGCTCATGAGGTAGAGCAGGATGAGGGTCGAGCCGAAGATGGCCGCGCCCACCACGTCCCGCGCCGTGCCGTGGAGGGCCGCCTCCACCACCATGAGCACGAGGCCCGCGATGGCCAGGGCCGCGCCCAGCCCGTGGGTGAGGCTGTTGGCCAGCTCCTCGCTGGAGGTCTGCGGCGTCGAGCCGGGAATGACGGCGCTTCGGGACATGCCCCAAGGATGACAGACTCGAGGCATTCCCCGCTCGGAGCACCCGTGCCCTTTCGCCCGTTTCTGGCCCTCGTCCTCGCCCTGACCCTCGGGCCGACCCTCGCCCTGCCATTGGGGGCCCAGCCCCCCGGCGGCGTGGTGGTGAGCCAGGAGCGCCTGGCCTCCGAGGCCGGCGCCCAGGTGCTACGCGAGGGGGGCAGCGCCGTGGATGCGGCCGTGGCCACGGCCTTCGCCCTGGCCGTCGTCCATCCCGCCGCCGGCAACCTGGGCGGGGGCGGCTTCCTGCTGTCGAGGCCTACCCGGGGTCAGGCCTCGTTCATCGATTTCCGCGAGTCGGCGCCGGCCTCCGCCCACCCCCGCATGTGGCTCAAGGCGGACGGCGCCTACGACGAGGCGAGGCATCACGAGAGCCTGGCCAGCGTCGGCGTGCCGGGCACGGTGGCGGGACTGCGCGAGGCCTGGAGGCGGGAAGGGCGGCTGCCCTGGGCCCGCCTGGTGGCGCCCGCCGTCCGGCTCGCCCGCGAGGGCTTCGCGCTGTCGGAGAACCAGGCCGCCAGTCTCGCAGAGCAGCTGCCCGCCTTCGCCCGCCATGCGCCGACCCTGGCCCAGTTCAGCCGCGAGGGGAAGCCGCTTCGCGCGGGTGACCGCCTGGTGCAGCGGGACCTGGCCCGCACCCTGCAAAGGCTGGCGAAGGACTGGACCGACTTCTACCGCGGCCGGACCGCGGCCCTGATCGTCCGCGACATGGCGGCGAACGGCGGTCCCATCACCGCCCAGGACCTGCGTGGCTACCGTCCGGTGCGGCGCGAACCCCTGCGCGGGACCTACCGGGGGTTCGAGCTGCTGGCCGCGCCGCCCCCCAGCTCCGGCGGCCAGGTGCTGATCGAGTCCTTGAACATCCTTGAGGGCTTCGATTTGAAGGCCGCCGGTTCCGGATCCCCCGCGGCAGTCCACCTGGGGGCGGAAGCCCTGCGGCGGGCCTTCGCCGACCGGGCGCAGTTCCTGGGCGATCCGGCCTCCGCTGGGGACATCCCCCTGGCGCGCCTGCTCTCGAAGGCCTACGCGGCCGAGCTGCGGGCCACGATCCGGCCCGACCGCGCCTCGGCCTCGGACCCCAGCCGGTTCACCTGGGAGCCGGACCGCCCGCACACCACCCACCTGTCTGTCCTCGACCGCGCGGGCAACGCCGTGAGCCTCACGTACACCCTGGAGGAGAGCTACGGCCTGAAGCGCATCGTGCCCGGCGCGGGATTCCTGCTGAACAACGAGCTGGGCGACTTCAACGCCGTGCCCGGCCTCACGGACGCCACGGGCCGCATCGGCACCGTACCGAACCTGGCCCGGCCCGGCCGGCGACCGCTCTCCAGCATGTGTCCCGTGATCCTGGTGAAGGGCGGTTCCGTGGTCATGGTGAGCGGCAGCCCCGGCGGCCGCACCATCCCCGCCACGGTGCTGAACACCGTGCTCAACGTGGTGGACTTCGGCATGGGCGCCCGCGCCGCCGTGGACGCCCCGCGCTTCCACCACCAGTGGCTGCCGGACCGCATCCAGGTGGAGGCCGACCTCCCCGCCGCCACCCGCGAGGCACTGAAGGCCATGGGCCACACGCTCAAGGAGGTGCCGAAGCAGGGCTGCGCCCAGGTGATCCTCGTCCGCGGCGGACAGGCCGAAGGCGCCGCCGACACCAAGCGCTGGTCCGACAGCGGCGTGGCATCCGAATAGGAGCCAAGCGCCGCACTTCTCCGGTCACAGGGCTGGTGCCGGGGAAGGGGTTCTGGAGGCTACGCCCCGTTCTTCTTCCAGTGTCAGTTTCTGAACCAGCTGAACGAGTTCCACCCGATTACGGACTCCCGTCTTTTGGAAGATCCGGTAGTTGTGGTCTTTCACTGTTTTCAGGGAAATGAAGAGCGCATCTGCGATCTCCTGGTTGGTGAGGCCCTGACACACCAGCTGGATGACCTCTTCCTCTCGCTTGGAGATCCCGTAGGCCTCGACGAGGGGAACTCCCGTGAACCTGGCCGGCAGGAGGGGGGCACCGGGCGGTGCCTGGGCTTGGAGGGTCCTGTCGAAGAGGTGGATCCAGAGCACGGTCACTAGGTTGTACATCATCCCGAGGCTGACGGTGATGGTGACATAGAGGTGCGGATGGATCGTGGCGGAGAAACGGTACCATCCGATGAACAGGGTCAGCGCCACGAAGACCAAGGAGTAGGCCGCTCCGAGAATCCGGAGGTGCCGCCAGGAAGTCCCCGTCTGGATCGGATGGGTGCCGAAGAAAAACCACAGGCTGACTAGCGCCATGCCCAGAAAGGTCAGCGAAACGAGCGTGCGGATGAGCAGCCTGATCAGGGCCTCCTGGTGCAGGGCATACAGGATCAGATTGAGCGCGACCATGCCCGCCGACAGCCATGCGGCGGCCTTCCAGGGCCGGCGCCGGGCGGTCTGGGGCTGGTTAGGCCGGGTGACGCCGAGCGTGAAGGCTAGGTAGGACACACCCAGGTGGATGGCCAGGATTATGGAGAGGCTGCTGAGTCCGAGGATGGCCAGCCGGCCGGCGGCGGGCGTGAGCCCCCCGAGCACGCTCGCCTCCATGAACCGGTAGAACATCCGCAGGAGAATCCACAGGTTGTAGAACAGCAGGGACGGGATGAGCTCCTCCGTCACGGGGGAGTAGTGACGGTGGGACCGCTGGGACAGGAAGGCCATGGTGGTGAACCCGGTGGCCAGGGCCAGCAAGAAGGTCAAGATCATGCTCGGAAACATAAGGTCAGGATAGCTCACCTGGGCGTGGCTTCCGCTTGGGCGTGATGGCCCACGGACCGACTTAAGTCCGGATTTCCGGAATCAGGACTTTCGGTGGATGGAATCGGGTGCGAACAGCTCCACCTTTCGGGGGCACCACCTTCCTTCCCATCCCAGTGGAGGCTCTCCGTGACGGCCCAAAAACTCCTACCTTCATTCCTCCTGTCGCGGGTGGGGGGCCTTGCGTTGGGGCTTTCGGCCCTTGGCCCTGCCCTTGGCTTGGGGTGGGTCTCGGCCCAAGACCTGAGCCGTCCAGAGCGGCCGGTGCCTCCTGCTCTCAGGGAGCAAATCCCGTCACGGGACCAGCCAGCAGCTCCGGCGAGGCAGCCTCACGTGGATCGGCCGCATCCCACTCCAGCACGTTCCATGGAGCGGGCAATGGCACCGTCGCCTTCCGAGCGACCCGCTCCAGGAGAAGGGCGGAGGCTTGGGAAGCAGCAGGATGATCCAGGCAAACCCCAATCCCAGGTTGCGCCCGGGAAAGGGGAGCTGGATCCGGCCGCGAAAATCATCGTCGAGCCGAGGGCCCTTCCGCGCTGCCAAGTCCAACCCACGCCGGAATTGTGGCGGAAACGGGATCTCATGGCGGAAATCCAGGCCATGGCCCGGCGCGGATTCATTGCGATTCACCCGGTGGAAGGAGCCATCAACGAGCTCAGCGGCCTCTGCAAATTTCCGGCCGGGTGGACCGCGTACGGGTTCCGGGTGCCAGCCGGTGAAAAGATCCACATCAGGCTTCGCCATCCCAATGAAGGGTGGTTCCGCCTGATCATGGTCAACAAGTGGGGTGGTCTGGAACAGGGGATGCTCCAGAACCTCATTCCAACCGGCAATCCGGAAGTGACCTTCACCAATCCCACCCGGGAGACCCAGAACGTACACGTCATCGTCGACGACCCGGGCTGGATGTCCAGCAAGGCGAATCCGTTCACGCTGAAGATCACCCGCAGCTGGGATCCGGGCAAGCATCCGATGGACGGTACGCCCATCGTCACGGGGATCTGGGCTGAGAAGTCTAAGGCACCCAAGGGCAGCCCTGCCTCCGCGGAAAACCCAGAACCATCCAAGGGGTGAACCCTGGGATAGGTGGAGAAGGACGCACCCACCGTCCGGCCTCTACCGGAAAGCCAGAAAGCCCAGAACCCTGGCTGAGGGCCGGGGTTCTGGGCTGGATGCTGCTCCGGGATGGGTCCTACTTCAGGTGCTTGTCGAACCAGTGGAGCATCTCCCAGAGGGTGTGCTCGACGGACTCGCGGGCGATGTAGCCGTGGCTCTCAAGGGGGAGGGTGACGTAGCGGGCGGTCTGGCCGTTGCCCTTCAGGGCGGCGTAGAGGCGCTCGCTCTGGATGGGGAAGGTGCCCTGGTTGTTGTCGGCCTCGCCATGGATGAGCAGGATCGGCGCGTTGAAGTGGTTGGCCGACAGGAAGGGCGACACCTTCAGGTACATGTCCGGCGCCTCCCACAGCGTGCGCCGCTCGCTCTGGAAGCCGAAGGGCGTCAGCGTGCGGTTGTAGGCGCCGCTGCGGGCGATGCCGGCCTTGAACAGATCCGAGTGCGCCAGCAGGTTGGCGGTCATGAAGGCGCCGTAGCTGTGGCCGCCCACGCCCACGCGCTTCCGGTCGATGACGCCCAGCTCGTCGGCCTTGTCGATGGCCGCCTTGGCGCTGGCCACGACCTGCTCCAGGTAGGTGTCGTTCACGGTCTTGGGATCGCCCACCACGGGCATGGTGGCGTTGTCCAGCACCACGTAGCCCGACAGCAGGAAGAAGAGGTGGGAGATGCCGCCGAGGGTGGTGAACCGGTTCGTGGAGCCGCTCACCTGGCCGGCGGTGCCGGCGTCCGTGAACTCCAGCGGGTAGGCCCAGACCACGGCGGGCCGCCGCTCGCCTTCCTGGTAGTCCGGCGGCAGGTACAGCGTGAAGCTGAGGGCCACGCCGTCGGGCCGGGTGTAGGTCACGAGCTTCTTCTGGATCTTCCGCAGCTCGGGCAGGGGGTCGGTGAAGGTGGTGAGGGCCGTCTTGCGGGCGTCCGGCGCCGAGGCGTGCAGGATGTAGTTCGGCGCCTCGGTGGGACTTTCGCGCCGCGTGATGAAGGTGCCGTCCCGCAGCAGCGCCACAGGGGCCTCGTAGACGCCGTCGCCGCAGCGGAAGAGGCGCTCGGTCTGGAGGGTGGCGGGATCGAAGCGGGCCAGGAAGGGGCGGTCGCCGGAGGGCGTGGCGCCGGATCCCGTGAGGAAGAGGTTTCCGGCCTCCTGGCGCAGGGCCGTGTGGCCGTTGGGCAGCAGGCGGGTCAGGAAGGTGCCCGGGGCCTTGTAGCGGTCGTTGGCGCTGAGGTCGAAGGCCAGGCGGGCCTCCGCGGGCTTCGCGGGATCCACCAGCCAGGTGCGGGTCCAGCGGCGGTCGCGCTCGTACTCGCGCACCACGGCCAGGCTGCCGCCTTCGCTCCAGTCGAGGCCCGCCATGCGGGCCCTGAGGCGGATCAGCTCCGTTGGCGCGTCCTTGAAGGGCGCGACCTGGGTCAGCACGCGGTCGCGGAACTCGGCCTTCTGCCGGGGGTCGCCGCCGTCCAGGGCCTCCACCCAGGCCAGGGTCGCCGGCTCCGTGGGCCGCCAGTGCAGGCGTCGCGGGCCCGTGCGCACGCCCTCGATGGGGATGCCTTCGGCCAGGGGCAGGTCCGCGGCCGTGTGGATGAGCTTGCCGGCGCGATCCCAGACCTCCTGGCGGACGGGGAACTGGAAGGCCGGCACCAGGAAGGAGAAGGGGCGCTGGAGGCGCGCCACCAGGAGCAGCTTCCCGTCGGGGGAGGGCTGGAGGTCGGCGTAGAGCCCCGGCCGGCCGAGGGGCTTCAGCGCCCCTGTGGCGGGCTCCACGCGCACCACCTGGGCCTGGCCCAGGAACTCGAACAGGCGTTCGTCGAAGGCGTCCTTGAGCAGGTCCTGGTACGTGGGCGCGGGGGCGGCCTTGCCTTCGGTCTCCTGGATGCGGGGGCCGATGGGCACCTCGGGCGCTTTGGGGGCCGCTCCCTGGCCCGGGGGCACGGCCTTGGCGATGAGGCTGCCGTCCGGCAGCCAGTCGAAGGAATCCCCCAGCACGGCGTTGAGCTTCAGGCCCGGCACGCGGCGGAGCTTCCCGGTGGCGGCCTCCCCGATCCACAGCTCCGTGGCCCCGGCGGCGGTCCCCGTCAGCGCGAACCGGGCGCCGTCCGGGGACCAGCGGGGCTGGCCCAGGGCCACGTCAGGCGGCAGCGCGAGGGGCTGGGCGGCACCGCCCTTCACATTCTGGAGGGCCAGGGCCTTCAGCCGAGGCGGGTTGTGGGGGCCGCGGGTCCGGGGGTTCAGCCGCAGGCCCGCCAGCCGGGCCATGGGCTGGGCCAGAGCCCTGATCGGCGGATGGCGCTCGAACTCCGCCAGCAGGAAGCGGTCGCCCGTGGGGCTGGCCAGCAGGGAGGGGGTGCCCGGCGCGTCCAGCACCCGCTCGATGGCCTTGGGCGCCTTCTGGTAGGGCGTGGGCTGGGCGGTGAGCGCCAGGCACAGGAAGGGAGCGAAGGCGCGCCGCATGGAAACTCCGGGAGGATGTCCAGGAGCATACCACTTCTTGCGAGGTAATCCCTCAATCGACCCGGAACCGGGCGTGGCTGCCGCCAGGACCGGGCGTCACTTCCAGGCGGGCGGAGATGCGCGCCTTCACGTCGTCCAGGTGGCTGATGAGGCCCACCAGCCGGCCGCCCTGGTTCAGCTCCTCCAGGGTGCGGAGGGCCAGGTCCAGGGCCTCGGCATCGAGGCTGCCGAAGCCCTCGTCGATGAACACCGTGTCCAGCCGGATGCCGCCGGCATGGCGCTGCACCACGTCCGAAAGGCCCAGGGCCAGGGCCAGACTGGCCTGGAAGCCCTCGCCGCCCGAGAGCGAGCTCACGGCCCGGGCCCGGCCCGTGTGGGCGTCCGTGATCTCCAGCTCCAGGCCTCCGGCCCGGCGCAGGTCGCCGCTGCCGACGGCCCGCCGCAAGGCGTAGCGCTGCTTGCTCATGCGGCGCAGGCGCTCCGAGGCGGAGACGAGCACCTCGTCCAGGAGGGCTCCCTGGACGTAGCGTTCGAAGGAGATGCGGGCACCGTCCTCGCCCCGGGCCACCCGGGCCAGGCTGGCGGCGGCGCGGTGGCGGCGCTCCTCCGCGCCCTGCCGGGCCTCCAGCTCCGCCAGCGACGCCTCCAGGCGCTGGAGGGCGGCCCGCTCGGACTGGGCGTGGCCCAGGGCCTCGCCGGCCCGGGCGAACCGCGCCTGGGCGCCATCCCGCGCCGCCTGGAGGGCAGGCAGGTCCGGGACGGGTGATACCTCGGATGGAGGCTCGCCGCCAGCCGCTTCCAGGGCCGCAGCGAACTCAGCCTCGACCCTCCGTCCCTCGGCCCGGCTGGCCTCCAGGCGGGCCCGGTGCGACCGGAGCGCGGCCTCGGCTTCGATGGCCGCAGCCTGGCCCGCATTTCGGGCCTCGCGGGCCGCCTTCAGTCCGGCCTCGGACCGGGCGAGCTCCCCTTCCGCCTCCCTCCGCTGGGCCGCGAGCGCCCCGGGGGCGCGCAGCTCCTCGGGCAGAGCCGCCTCGTGGACCTTCATCCGGGCCTGGGCTCCGGCCTCCAGGAGTGCCACCTCCGATTGCCGACGGGTGGTGGCGGCAAGATTGGCCTCCACCTGCTGCTGGACCGCCTCAGCTTCGGCCAGGCTCCGCTCGATCCGGGAAAGGCTGGCCTCGGCCTGGCGGCTGCGTTGCAGGGCCTCCAGGTAGCGCGCCTCCTCGGCTTCCAGGGCGGCGGGATCCGCATGCGCGTCCTCGCCCAGGTGATGGGCGAGATCCTCGCGGCGGGCACGGGCCGTTTCCAGATCCGCGAAGCGCGAGGCAGCGGACTTCTGGGCCTGGCCCAGGGCCGCCTCGGCCTCGTCCTGCTGGGCCCGGGCCCGCTGGAGGGCCTGCTCGTCCGGCTGGTCTGAGGAAGGCGCCGCGGGATGGGGATGTGCCTCGCTGCCGCAGACGGGGCACGGCTCGCCGGGGCTCAGGTTCTGGGCCAGATGGGCCGCCTGGGCGGCGAGGTGCCGTTCCTGGAGATCCCGGAGCCAGGTGCGGGCTGCCTGGACTGATTGCTCGGCGGCCTTCAACCCGGCATGGGCGGCATCATGGACGGCCGAGGCGCGCTCGACCAGCTGCTTCGCCTGATCGAATTGCTCGCGCTGTGTCCGCCTCTGGCGGGCCAGACGGAGCAGGCCATCACGGCCTTCCAGTTGGGAGGCCTCGGTCCGCAGCTCCTGTAGGAGAGCTCTCTGGTGCGTGGCCTCCAGCCCGGCGGCGTCGCGGCGCCGGATGTCCTCGTCGGCCGAGATCTGGAGGCGCCGGGCCTCCTGGGTTGCGCCTTCGGCCTCCTTCCGGGCCTGCTCGAGGTCGACCAACTTGGGCTCCAGCTCCTCCAGGCGGGCGATGGCGCGGCGCAGCTCCTCGCGGAGGGGTTCCCGGGCCTCTTCGTGGGCCAGGGCGGCTTCGGCTTTTGCCAGGGCCCGGGCCCGCGCCTCGCTGGCCTCCGCCAGGCGGACCTCCTCCCGTTCCAGTAGCTGGACCCGCGCGAGAGCCTCCTCCAGATGCTTCCCCTCGCCCAGGACTCTCTCCGCCCGGTCGAAGGTCCGGCGGGCTTCGGCCTGTTCGCGGACCCTCGCCTCCACCAGCTGGGCCGTGGCCTCGAGGCGGTCCGGCAGCTCCCGGGCGGCGGCCACGCCGGCCTGGGCGAGGAGCTGGCGTTCCTCGGCCTGGGCCGCGAGGAGGGCCTCGCGCAGGGCCTTCTCGCGCTCTCCCAGGGCCTCGGCGAGGGCGGCGTAGCGGCCGGTCTGGAAGAGGGTCTGGAGGATGGCCTGGCGGTCGGCGGAGCCCGCCAGCATGAACTCCTGGAAGCGGCCCTGGGGCAACAGGACCACCTGCCGGAACTGGCTGGCCCGGAAGCCCAGCAGATCCGCCACCGCCGCGTCCACCACCGTGGGCTTCTCCGTGGCCAGGGGCACCTCGGCGCCCCCCGCCAGCTCCCACAGATGCGCCGCGTAGGGCTGCTTCTTCGTGCCACCGCCGCGCACCTTGGGAACTTGCTGTTCTGGCGTGCGCTCCACCCGGTAGGTCTTCGCGCCCAGGGCGAAGTCGAAGGTCACGCGGGTGGGCGTGTCCGCGTCGGCGAAGTGACTGCGCAGGTCGCGGGTCTCCCGCTGGCCGCCGCTGGTCTGGCCGTAGAGGGCGTAGCTGATGCCGTCCAGGATGCTGGTCTTGCCGGCGCCCGTGGGGCCGTGGATGAGGAAGAAGGACTGGTCGCCCAGGTCCGCGAAGTCCAGATCCTGCCTTCCCGCATAGGGACCGAAGGCTTCCAGGCTCAGGCGCAGGGGCTTCATTCGGCCTCTCCGGCGAGCAGCTGCCCGGCCACGTCCTGGAAGAGGGCCCGCTCCTCGCCGACCATGGGGCGGCCGGCGGTGTCCTGGAAGAAGGCCTCGAAGAGGGCCGCGGGATCCAGGTCGCGGTCCGCGGCGCGCGCGGCCTCCTGGGGCGCCGCCGCCGGCGGGGCGGGCTGGAGGCCGAGGATGTTCGGGTAGACCTGCCTCAGGCGGGCCATGGCATCCAGCACCGGGCCCTCGTCCAGCAGGTCCAGGAACAGGTAGTCGTCGGGGTTCCCCTGGGGCCCGCGCAAGAGGTCGTCGAAGTGCCCGCGCAGGCGCCGCAGGTCGCGGCGGGGCGTGAGGGGCAGGGACTCCGTGTGGGCGGGGCCGCGCTCCGGCAGCTCCACCAGGGTCAGCGCCTTGGTGTGGGAGGCCTCGGAGGCGCTGTACTTGAGCAGGCTGCCGGCGTAGCGCACGTGGGGGAATCCGGCTGCCTGGGGCCGGTGGAGGTGCCCCAGGGCCGTGTAGTCGCAGTCCCGGAAGAGCGTGGCATCCACCTCGCCCGTGCCGCCCACGGCCAGCCCCAGCTCCGAATCTGAGCTCTCGCCCCCGGCCACGAAGGCGTGGGCCACGGCCACGAAGCGGTGGCCCTCGGGATGGGCGGCCCGGGCCTGGGCCAGCTGGGCCGCCAGGGCGTCCTGGTGGGTGCGGATGCCCTCGTCCTGGAAGGCGTGGCGGGCCATGACGGGATCCGCGTAGGGCAGGAGGTGGAAGGCGGCGTTGCCGATGAGGACGGGCTCCGTCAGGCCCAGGGCCCCGGCCACGTGGAGGCCCTGGGCCCGAAGGAAGCCGGAGGCGAAGCCCAGGCGCTCGGGGCTGTCGTGGTTGCCCGCGATGAGGAGCACGGGCACGCCCAGGCCCCGCACGAGGCGATGGAGGGCATCATCCAGCAGGGTCACGGCCTCCTTGGGCGGCACCGCGCGGTCGTAGAGATCCCCGGCCACCACCAGGGCCTCGGCGCGAGTCTCCTTGGCGATGGCCGCCACCTGGTCCAGGGCGTGGGCCTGGTCCTCCAGGAGGTTCGCATTGCAGAGGGTCTTGCCGAGGTGCCAGTCGGAGGTGTGGAGGAAGCGCATGGGGGTCCGGAGGAAGGCGTGGTTCCGAGTATCGCATCCCACCACGACGAAGCCCCCTTGCGGGGGCCTCGTCGTGGTGAGTTGAAGGAACGCTACTCGCGCTCGGCCTTGTTGAAGGCGTCAGCCAGGGTGGCCTTCTTCTTCGCATCCCTGCGGGATGCTCAGACCTCTCTGACAACGACGAAGCCCCCTTGCGGGGGCCTCGTCTGCAGGTCGGAAGAAGAACTACTCCCGTTCCGCCTTGTTGAAGGCGTCGGCCAGCGTCGCCTTTTTGAACTCGGGCTGGCGGGCCTTGGCGGCTTCCATGTCGCCCCGCTCCTGGTCCTGCTCCAGCTGCTTGACGGAGAGGCCGATGCGGCGCTCGGTGGGATCGAGCTTCACGATCTTCATGGTGAGATCCTGGCCGGCGGCGAACTCCTTCTGGATGTCCTCCACCCGCTTGCGGGAGAGCTCGGAGACGTGGACCAGGCCCTCGATGCCGTCGCCGAGGTCGACGAAGGCGCCGAAGTCGGTCAGGCGGGCGATCTTGCCGGTGAGGACGTCACCCACGTGGTGGCCTTCGAAGAAGATCTCCCAGACGTTGGGCTCCATCTGCTTCACGCCGAGGCTCATGCGCTGGGCCAGGGGGTCCAGGTTGAGGACCTTGGCGGTGACGCTGTCGCCCTTCTTCACGATCTCGCCGGGGTGCTTGATCTTCTTGGTCCAGCTGAAGTCGGAGACATGGATGAGGCCGTCGATGCCCTCTTCCAGTTCCACGAAGGCGCCGAACTCCGTGATGTTGCGCACGGTGCCCGTGACGATCATGCCGGGCTGGTACTTCTCGGCGATGGCCATCCAGGGGTTCGGGGTGATCTGCTTCATGCCGAGGCTGATGCGGCGGTTCTCGGAATCCACCTGCAGGATCAGGGCCTCGACCTGGTCGCCCAGGTTGACCATGCCCTTGGCGGACTTGACCTTCTTGGTCCAGCTCATCTCGGAGACGTGCACCAGGCCCTCGATGCCGGGCTCCAGCTCCACGAATGCGCCGTAGTCGGTGATGGAGACGACCTTGCCCTTGACCGTGGCCTGGATGGGATAGCGCTCCTCGACGGAGAGCCAGGGATCCGGGAACTTCTGCTTGTAGCCGAGGCTGACACGCTCGGTGTCCTTGTCGTACTTGAGCACGGCCACTTCAACCTTGTCGCCCACCTGGAACATCTCGCTGGGGTGGTTGAGCCGGCCCCAGGACATGTCGGTGATGTGCAGCAGACCGTCCACGCCACCGAGGTCGACGAAGGCGCCGTACTCGGTGATGTTCTTGATGGTGCCCTCGACCAGCTTGCCTTCCTCGAGGCCCGCCAGGGTCTCTTCCTTCAGGCTCGCGTTGATGGTCTCGAGGAACAGCTTGCGGGACAGCACAATGTTGCCCCGGCGGCGGTTGACCTTGATGACCTTCATGTCGAAGGACTTGCCGAGGTAGGGATCCAGGTTGCGGACGGGCTTCATGTCCACCTGGCTGCCGGGCAGGAAGGCGCGGATGCCGATGTCCACGGCCAGGCCGCCCTTGACCTTCTCCAGCACGGTGCCATGCACGGTCA
Source organism: Geothrix alkalitolerans (assembly GCF_022808885.1). Taxonomy (NCBI): domain Bacteria; kingdom Pseudomonadati; phylum Acidobacteriota; class Holophagae; order Holophagales; family Holophagaceae; genus Geothrix; species Geothrix alkalitolerans. Next base: position 117,271 of record NZ_JAKZLE010000004.1, read on the forward strand.
TGTTGGAACGGAAGGCCTTCTCGACCTCGTCCCAGATCTTCATCTTCTCGGCGCGCTCGCGGCTGAGGCGCACGTTGCCGTGGGCGTCCTCGAGCATCTCGAGCAGCACTTCAACCACGTCACCCACCTGGACGCCCTGGGTGCCGTCGGGATTGTTGAACTCGTCAAGGTTGACGGTGCCCGACCCCTTGTAGCCGATGTCGACGATGACGTCCTTGCCGCGGATCTCCACGACGACGCCACGGACGACCTCCTCCTCGCGGAGGCCCCGGGTTTCACCCTGCAGCGCGGCCAGGAACTCCTGGTTCTCGGGGCTGTCCTCTTCGAACGCCGCGTCGAGCACGCTGATGCGGCCCACCTGCTTGCGGGCCTGGCCCTTGATGATTGCTTCTAGCTTGGACATGAAGTCCACCTCGTTTGGTTGCGCCCGCTCTCTGGCGGTGCGCTGGAATCCCGGCACGCGAAGTCCGGCAGAACGCCTAGATTAGCCCAGAAAACCCGCGGAAACCATGAAATATCCGAAGGGTCCGGCCAGGGAGGAGATCTCAAAAGGCTGTTTCACCGCGGAGAACGCGGAGAACGCAGAGGAAAGAAACGGGCTGGTGGGTTTGGGCGCCATCTCGAGTTTCAGCCCGTGCAGAAGTGGGGGGGGCAACCCGGGCCCCTTGCCAACCCGCCTTTGCGCTCTCTGCGTTCTCTGCGGTTGGCGGGTTCTTTCCAGCGGGTGGCCTCAGACGGAGATGACCACGATCTCCGGATCCACTTCCTTCTGGAGCATGCCCTCGATGGCGACCAGGGTTCCGGTGAGGCTGGCGGGGCAGGAGCCGCAGGCGCCCATATACCGGATCATCACCTGCTTCTCGTGCCGCCCGATCAGCTCCAGGCCGCCGCCGTCCGCCGCCAGGGCGGGGAGGATGGCGCTCTCCAGCACCATGCGGATGTCCTTGAGCATGGGGTCGTTCTCGTCGTCCACCTTGGAGAAGACCCGAGGCCCCCCCGGGGGCGGGGCCTGCCCGCCGCCCGCGCCAGCCGCGGCGCGGATGGGCGCGGCCAGCAGGGGCAGCATCTCGGGCCAGCCCTTGTCGTCGGTCTTGGTGACCGTGAGGAACTTGTCCTGCATGAACACCGAGGTGACATTCCCCACGGCGAAGAGGCCCTTGGCCAGCTCGTCCTGTTCGGCGGTCTCCGCATTGGGGAAGGATTTGGGGAAGCCCAGGGCCACCGGCTCCTTCAGCACGAACTTCACGGCGTTGGGGTTGGGGGTGTATTCGATCTCGGCGATTTTCGGCATCTGAAACCCTTAACCGCGAATGACGCGAATGGGCACGAATGGAGAAGAACATGGGCCTCCAGCGATGGCCCCTACAGTGATTCGGCTTTCATTGGCGAACATTCGCGCCATTCGCGGTTCCTATTCAGTTGAGGCTTCTTCCTCGCCCTTTAGGGCGGCGTGGAGGGTGGCCCAGGGGAGGATGGCGCACTTCACGCGGCTGGGGAGGTCCTTCACGCCCTGGAAGAGGGTGAGCTTGCCCAGCAGGGGCGTCTGGGTGGCGGGGTCCAGCTCGCCGCGCACCATGCCGCGGAACTGGTCGATCATGGCCTCGGCCTCGGCCACGGGCCGGCCCTTGATGGCGCCGGTCATGAGGCTGGCGCTGGCCACGTCGATGGCGCAGCCGCTGCCCTCGAACCGGATGTCCCGCACCACGCCGTCCTCGACCACCAGCGTCAGGTCCAGCTGGTCGCCGCAGAGGGGGTTGTGCCCCTCCGCGTGGTGCGTGCAGGGCACCAGCTTCCCGAAGTTCCGGGGCTTCTTGTTGTGCTCCAGGATCACCTGCTGGTACAGCTCGCGCGGGTCGGTCATTTGAACAGCTCGACGGCCTTGAGGACGGCCGACACCAGGATGTCCACTTCCTCGCGGGTGTTGAAGTAGGCGAAGGAGGCGCGGGTGGTGGCGGGGACGTGGAAGCGGGTCATGACGGGCTGGGCGCAGTGGTGGCCAGCCCGGACCACGACGCCCTCGCCGTCCAGCAGGCTGCCCATGTCGTGGGGGTGGATGCCGTCCACCACGAAGGAGAGGACGCTGGCCTTGTCCCTGGCGGTGCCGAGGATGCGGAGTCCGGGGATGGCGGCGAGCTTCTCGGTGGCGTAGGCCAGCAGCTCGTGCTCGTGGGCGGCGATGCGGTCCAGCCCGAGGGCCGTCACGTAGTCGATGGCGGCGCCGAGGCCGATGGCGGCGGCGATGGGCGGCGTGCCCGCCTCGAACTTGCCCGGCGCGGGGAGGTAGGTGGTCTTCTCCCAGCTCACGGAGCGGATCATGCTGCCGCCGCCGTGCCAGGGGGGCATGGCCTCCAGGAGCGCCAGCTTGCCGTAGAGGACGCCGATGCCTGTGGGGCCGGAGAGCTTGTGGCCGCTGAAGACGTAGAAATCCGCGTCCAGGTCCTGCACGTCCACCTTGAGGTGCGGCACGGCCTGGGCCCCGTCCACCAGCACGGGCACGCCCTTGGCGTGGGCCCGGGCGATGATCTCCTTCACCGGGTTGATGGTGCCGAGGACGTTGCTGACATGCACCACGCCCAGGAGCTTCGTGCGATCGGTGATCAGCTCGTCGAGGGACTCCAGGATCAGCTCCCCAGCGTCGTTCATGGGGATGACCTTGATCGTGGCGCCCTTCTCCTGGGCCAGCATCTGCCAGGGCACGATATCGGCATGGTGCTCCATGGCGGAGAGGAGGATCTCGTCGCCCTCCTTCACCGTCATGCGGCCGAAGGTCTGGGCCACGAGGTTGATGGCCTCCGTCGTGCCGCGGGTCCAGACGATCTCGCGCGCGGAGGCGGCGCCGATGAACTTCCGCACCTTCTCGCGGGCGGCCTCGTAGAAGTCGGTGGCCTCCTGGCTGAGGGTACTGACGCCCCGGTGGACGTTGGTGTGCTCTTCGCGCTCGTACTTCGCCATGCGCTCGATGACCTGCGCGGGCATCTGGCCGCTCACGGCGCTGTCCAGGTAGACCACGGGCTTGCCGTGGAAGACCCGGGAGAGCAGGGGGAAGTCCTGGCGGATGGCCTGGACGTCGAGGGGCTGGAGGCCGATGTTCGAGGGGGAGGTCATGCCAGGTCTCCCAGCGAGCCGGCCTGGGTGCGGGCCATGACGAGCTGGCGCAGGCTCCGGCGCAGGCTGGCCACGGGGACGTGGGTGAGCACGTCCGCCGCGAAGCCGTAGGTGAGGAGGTTGCGGGCGTCGTCGGCGTTCATGCCGCGGCTCTGGAGGTAGAACAGCTCCTCGGGATCGAGCTGGCCCACGGCGGCGCCGTGGCTGCACTTGACGTCGTCGGCGTAGATCTCCAGCTGGGGCTTGGTGTCCACCCGGGCGGCCTCGGAGAGCAGCAGGTTGCGGCTCTGCTGCTGGGCGTCCGTGCCCTGGGCGCCCTTGGCCACGAGGACCTGGCCGTTGAAGATGGCGCGGGCCCGCCCGTCCACGATGCACTTGTGCAGCTGGCGGCTGGTGGCGCCAGGCTCGGCGTGATGCAGGAAGCTGTGGGTGTCGGCTACCTGGGTTCCGTCCAGGAGGGCCAGGCCGTCGAGGGTGGCCTCGGCACCCTCGGCCAGCCGCACGCGGGGCTCCTGCCGGGAGAGGCGGGCGCCGAAGCTGAGGGTGCGGGAATGGTACTGGCCGCCCTTGCCGACCTCGGCCCTGAGGGTGGCGAGGTGGAAGGCCTCGGGGCTCTCGCGCTGCACGCGCTCATGGCGCAGGACGGCCCCTTCGGCCACATGCACCTCGACCACGGGGCAGCTGAGGTAGGGACCATCCCCGAAGTGCTCCTCCACCAGCTCCAGCTCCGCGCCCCGCTCCAGCACCACCAGGAGGCGGGGGAACACGGCCACGGGGGATTCGGCCTTCGTCACGAAGAGGAGATGCAGGGGCAGGGCCACCTTGAGGTTCTTGGGCACGAGGATGACCGCCCCGTCCTCGAAGCGGGCAGTGTTCAGGTCCTCGAAGAGGCCCTTCGCCGCACCGTTGCCGACGCTGCCCAGCGCGTGGCAGGCCTCGCTCGCATGGGACATGGGGAAGTAGCGCACCCCGGCCGGCACGGCGGAGGCGCAGCTCGCGTGGGGGGCGTGGTGCCCATTCACGAAGACCTGGCGCGTGCCCACCATCTCGGGAAGCAGGTGCCCTGAGATGTCCACGGCGGCCTTGGGGGCGGCCCCGAAGGCACCGGCGGCCAGGGCTTTCAGGTCTGTGTATTTCCAGTCCTCGTCCCGAGTCGCGGGCAGCTGGCGTCCGGCCAGCCGCAGCTCGGCCGCCTCGCGCAGCGAAGTCCACTCGGCGGGCCGAGGCGCGCTGAGCAGATCGGTCAGCAGGCTGGAACCCACCACCATCGTGGTCATCGGGCGCCCCCGGCGGCGGCCTCTTCCAACACCCAGTCGTAGCCGCGGTCCTCGAGCTCGGTGGCCAGCTCCTTGCCGGCGCTCTTGAGGATGCGGCCGCCGGAGAGCACGTGCACGAACTGGGGCTGAATGGTCTCCAGGATGCGCGGGAAGTGGGTGATGATCAGCAGGGCGCGGTCCGGGCGCTGGAGCTTGTTCACGGCCTCGCCCAGCACGCGCAGGGCGTCGATGTCGAGGCCCGAGTCCAGCTCGTCGAGAATGGCGAGCTTGGGCTCCAGCACGGCCATCTGGAGGATCTCGTTGCGCTTCTTCTCGCCGCCGCTGAAGCCCTCGTTCAGGCTGCGGTCGAGGAATTCCTCCTTCATCGACACGAGCTTGATCTTCTCGTGGATGAAGTCGTCGAATTCCAGCGGATCCAGCTCATCGCGGCCCTCGGCCTCGGCCTTCTTGTTGTAGGCCAGGCGCAGGAAGGCGGCGTTGCTCACGCCCGGCACTTCGATGGGGTGCTGGAAGCCCATGAAGAGGCCGGCCCGGGCCCGCTCGTCGGCCGCCAGCTCGAAGAGGTTCCGCCCCTCGTAGAGGACCTCGCCACCGGTGACTTCGTAGGCCGGATGGCCCACCAGCACCTTGCCCAGCGTGGACTTGCCCGAGCCGTTGGGGCCCATGATGGCGTGGATCTCCCCCGCCTTGATCTCCAGGTCGATCCCCTTCAGCACCGGCGTGCCGTTGATCGAGGCGGTCAGGTTCTTGATCGAAAGCATGAAATGACTCCTAGCCACGGATGAACACGGATGAACACAGATGAAGTGAGGATCAGGCGGCTATCCGTGTTGATCCGTGTTCATCTGTGGCGAATCTCATCCCACGCTCCCTTCGAGTTTCAGGGAGAGCAGGCGGGTGGCTTCGACGGCGAACTCCATGGGCAGCTCGCGGAACACGTCCTTGCAGAAGCCGTTGATGATCATGCTGATGGCTTCCTCGGCGGGGATGCCGCGCTGCTGGAAGTAGAGCAGCTGCTCCTCGCCGATCTTGCTGGTGGTGGCCTCGTGCTCCACCCGGGCGCTCCGGTTCTGCACCTCGATGTAGGGGAAGGTGCTGGCGCTGCAGGACTGTCCGATGAGCATGGAATCGCACTGGCTGAAGTTGCGGGCGCCCTCGGCCTTCGGCTGCACCTTCACCAGGCCGCGGTAGCTGTTGGAGCTGTCACCGGCGCTGATGCCCTTGCTGACGATGGTGCTCTTGGTGTTGCGGCCGATGTGGATCATCTTGGTGCCGGTGTCGGCCTGCTGCTTGTGGTTGGTGAGGGCCACGCTGTAGAACTCGCCGATGCTGTCGTCGCCCAGCAGCACGCAGCTGGGGTACTTCCAGGTAATGGCGCTGCCGGTCTCCACCTGGGTCCAGCTGATGTGCGAGGCCTTGCCCTTGCAGAGGCCGCGCTTGGTCACGAAGTTGAAGATGCCGCCCTTGCCGTCCTTGTCGCCGGCATACCAGTTCTGCACGGTGCTGTACTTGATGGAGGCCCGGTCCAGGGCCACCAGCTCCACCACGGCGGCGTGCAGCTGGTTGGTGTCGAACTGGGGCGCGGTGCAGCCCTCCAGGTAGCTCACGCTGGCGCCTTCCTCGGCCACGATGAGGGTGCGCTCGAACTGGCCCGACTCCTTGTTGTTGATGCGGAAGTAGGTGCTCAGGTCCATGGGGCAGGCCACGCCCTTGGGGATGAACACGAAGCTGCCGTCCGTGAACACCGCGCTGTTGAGGGCGGCGTAGAAGTTGTCAGAGGAAGGCACCACGCTGCCCAGGTACTGCTTCACCAGGTCGGGGTGGGACTTCACGGCCTCGCTGAAGCTGCAGAAGATGATGCCGACGGCGGCGAGCTTCTCCCGGTAGGTGGTGGTCACGCTGACGGAATCGAAGACCACGTCCACGGCCACGCCCGCCAGGGCCTCCTGCTCGTGGATGGGCACGCCCAGCTTCTCGAAGGTGCGCCGCAGCTCGGGATCCACCTCGTCCATGGAGGCGTACTGGGGCTTCTTGGGCTTGGGGGCGCTGTAGTAGACGATCTTCTGGAAGTCGGGCTTCGGATAGTCGACCTTGGCCCACTCGGGCTCGGCCATGGTCAGCCAGTGGCGGTAGGCCTTGAGCCGGAACTCCAGCAGCCAATCGGGCTCACCCTTCTTGGCCGAGATGAAGCGGATGACCTCCTCGCTGAGGCCGGGCGCGACGCTGTCCGCCTCGATGTCGGTCACGAAGCCGTACTTGTATTCCTGACTGGTGACCACGTTGAAGGTCGAGGTCATACACCACTCCCGAGACATCCCATTCTGGAATCTCGACTAAAATTGTCAACTTAATACCGGGTGCGGTCGGTCACGCCTGCTCAGGCTTCGCCGGCCCCATTCAGTTCCTTCAATAGCCCGCGGATCTGATTCTTCACACCTTTGGCTTGGCTGTCGTTGAGATCGCCGGGCTCGGCGTCCAGTCCGGCCTTGAGCAGGACCCGGGCCTCCTCCCGCTCCCCCAGGCCCGCCAGGGCGGCGCCGAGTTGGAAGTGGTTGATGAGGGTGGGTTCCTTCTCGATGAGGGGATCGATCAGCTCCAGCACCTCCTGGTGCCGCTTGAGGGCCAGGAGGTACTGGCCCAGCAGGGTGCGGGCCCGGGGCTCCATGCCCGGCAGGGGATGGGCGTGGAGGCGGTGGACCTCGATCAGGTCCTGCTCCGTGGCCTGGCCGTTCATCAGGCGGTAGGCCTGCCGCATGAGGGCGGCCTCCCAGGCGCCGGTGCTCTTGGGGTGGCGGGTGAGGAAGGCGTCCAGGGTACGGGCGATCTCGGCCTCGCGCTTCTGGGCCATGAGGTGCTCCAGGGCCAGGCGCAGGGCCAGGAAGCAGAGGCGCGGGTGGCGGTCCGAGCAGGCGAAGGCCAGGGCGGAGCGCAGGGTCTTCTCCGGGTCCTGGAGGAAGGAGAGGCGCAGGTCCAGCCACTCGGAGCGCTGGCTCTTCCCCTTCCGCCGGGCGCGCTTGAGGAGCATGGCCGCGGATTCCAGCTGGTTCTCGTCCAGCAGAGTCTCGGCCTCGTCCAGCAGCACCTGGGTGCCGGCCTTGCCGTCCCGGGCCTCGCGCAGCTGGAGGTGGTCCTCGGCGTCCACCATGAGGAGGAGGTGGGGATCGCCGGGGTTCTGCGTGAGCAGCTCCTGGAGGATGGCGAAGGCCTTGGACCGGTCACCCTGGAGGAGGTAGGCCTCGGCCAGGGACTCGCGCACGTGGAGGTCACCGGGCAGGTAGGAGCTGGCCTCCTTGAGAGCGGGGACGGCCATGCCGCTCTCGCCCCGGGCCAGATGGACCTGGCCCAGCAGCAGCAGGGTCTCGCCGTCCTTGCGGCGGGCCACGGCCTCCTGGGCCGCCTCCAGGGCGCCCTGGAGATCCTCCTCGTCCAGCAGCAGCTCCGCCAGCAGCATGCGGGGCTCGGCATCCTCGGGCCGCAGGTCCGAGGCCTGGTGCAGGGCCTCGATGGCCTGGTCCGCGTGCTCGGGCAGTTCCTGGAGCAGCTTGGCCAGCAGCATCCAGGCCTCGAAGTGGCGGGGGCTCAGGCCCACGACCTTGCGGGCGAGGCTCTCGGCCTCCTCGAAGTTCTGGGCGGCCTCGTGGAGGGAGGCGGCCGTGAAGATCAGCTCGTAGTTCTTGGGATCCAGGGGCAGGGCCTGCCCCAGGCGCTGGGCGGCGCCGGGGAGGTCCGCCGCCTCCAGCAGGGCCGTGGTCTCCAGCAGGGCGCGCTTGAGCTGGGACATGGACTTGGGCCGGGCGATGGGCAGGATGCGGGCCCGGTAGCGGGTGAACAGCTCCCGGGCGCTGATGAGGTGCAGGTTCTCCTCGACGAGGCTCTCCCACCGCTCCGAGAAGGCGTGGGCGTCCAGCTGGCGCTTCTGCTCCATCTCCTGCACCAGGGCCATGAGGCCGTTGCGCAGCATCACCTCGCTGCGCTCCAGCTTGCCCAGCTGGTCGGAGACGGTCTCCAGGTAGGTCTCCACCCGGCGGAGGGTCTCCTCCAGCCCCGTGATGCGCTCCAGGAGGTGCTCCTCCAGGTCCTCGCCGCCCTCCGTCTCCTCGGGCTCGTCCTCCCAGGTCTGGTCCCCGGCAAGGATGAGCAGGCGGGTGCCGCACTTCACGCAAGTCTCCCGATCCCCGGGGTTCCAGGTCAGGCAGTTCTGGCAATAGGAACCGGGCAGGTCGTTGGCCATGAATCCAGGATAGCTGGCCCCAGGGGGCTGAAGGTTTTATCCTGATGCCCGCGAGGGCGGCCCATGAGCGACGAGCAGGAACGCCAGGACAAGCGGCAGGAGGCCATGGAGTGGGTGGGCAAGGCCTACCAGCTCCAGATGAAGGGGGAGATCCAGAAGGCGCTCGCCCTCTACACGAAGTCCATCGAGATCTGTCCCACGGCCGAGGCCTACACCTTCCGGGGCTGGACGAGGTCCTTCGAGAAGGACTACGCCTCGGCCATTGAGGACTGCCACCGGGCCATCGACCTGGACCCCGAGTTCGGGAACCCCTACAACGACATCGGTGCCTATTACGTGGAGCAGGGGGAACCCGACGAGGCCATCCCCTGGCTGCGCATGGCCCTGAAGGCCAAGCGCTACGAGAGCTACTGCTTCCCCCACTTCAACCTGGGACGGGTGTACGAGGCCAAGGGTCAGCTGGACAAGGCCCTGGAGCACTACCGGAAGGCCCTGGAGGAGAACCCCCGCTACACCCTGGCCGCCAAGGCCGTGGAGCGGGTGAAGGGCAAGCTGGCGCCGAAGGATCCGGAGACCATCGGCTGAGGGGGCCGATGTATGGTGAACTGGATGCCGGAGACGCCATGAAGTTCACCATCGCCCACAGCCCGGATTCCGACGATGCCTACATGATGGCTCCCCTGGCCCTGGGGTGGCTGGATCCGGAAGACTTCGAGATCACCTTCGTCCGCAAGGACATCGAGACGCTCAATGCCGAGGCGACGGAGAGCCGCTACGACGTCACGGCCATCAGCTTCGGCGCCTACCCGGAGCTCCTGGGCCGCTACGACCTGCTGACGGCCGGCTCCAGCATCCAGGAGGGCACGGGACCTCTGGTGGTGAGCGGGAAGCCCATGGATCCCGCAGGGCTGAAGGGGCTCACCATCGCCATTCCGGGCCGGCGCACCAGCGCCTACCTGGCCATGCGGATCTGGTGCAAGTCCCTGGGCTTCGAACCCAAGGTCGAGCTGGTACCCTTCGACCAGATCCTGCCCGCCGTGGCCGAGGGCCGCTTCCAGGCGGGCCTGCTCATCCACGAGAGCCAGCTGATGTACCACGACGCCGGCTTGCGCCTGGTGGTGGATCTGGGGGCCTGGTGGAAGCACGCTTACGACCTGCCCCTGCCCATGGGCGGCAACGCCATCCGGCGCGACCTGCCTGCGGAGGTGAAGCAGCGCTTCGCCGTGCTCATGCGCAGGAGCGTCGAGATGGCCCGCGCGCGCCACTGGGAGAGCGTGGACTACAGCCAGTCCTTCGGCCGCGGCATGGACCGCGAGATGATTGGCCGCTACGTGAACGCCTGGGTCAACGACTTCACCGTCGATCCCGGACCCCGGGGCCGCGAGGCCGTGGAGAAGCTGCTGGGTCTCGAGCCCGTGTGGATCCAGGGCTGAGATCCGGCAGGCCCTGGCACGGGAAGACCGGTGGGCGTAGCCTGGGGTCCCTTCCGGGGATGCCATGCCCAGGTACCGGGTCACCAGCCGCGTTGACGCCTCGCCCGAGACCGTGTGGGCGGTCCTCCTGGACAAGATGGAGCATCCCCAGCGCTACATCGAGGATGCGCTGGACGCCGAGATCCTGGAGCGGGGTGTCTCGGGGGTGGTGCGGCAGCTGGTGCTGCCCGGAGGCGTGGCCTTCCGGGAGCGCATCACCGCGGATTCCCGCAGGCGGACCGTCACCTTCACCTTGCTGGACCACCCGGTCTACGACGGGACGGTGGTGAACGAGCTCCAGGTCTCGCCGGGGGGCGAGGTGGAGCTGGCCTTCGAGCTCGACTGGACGGCCCGCCCGGGCTGTGTGGACGATCGGGATCCCGAGGAGCCATTGGCCCTCATCCGCAGCTCGGTGATGCACACCAAGCGGATCGCCGAGGCGCTTGAGAACGGCCGCTGAAGACGCCAGCTACCGCGCCGCCTCCAGTCGGATGGGCACGCGCATCCGCCGGCCTTCGCGCTGGATGTCCAGCTGGGCGGAGCCGCCCAGGGGCAGGGCCTCGACGGCGTCCAGCAGGGAATCCCAGTCCTCGACGGCCTTGCCGTTCACGGCCTGGATGAGGTCGCCGGGAAGGACCCGGCGGCCCTCGGCGCCCACGCCCTGGAGGCCGGCCCGGGCGGCGGGCCCGCCGCGGTAGACCTTCCCCACCATCACGCCCTTCTGGGGGCCGAAGGCGCGTTCCACGAGGCGGGGTGCCACGGGCTCGAAGCCCAGGTCCGCCCGCTCCAGCTTCCCGCGGGCGATGAGTTGCGGGACGACGCGGTTCACGGTATCCACGGGCACTGCGAAGCCGATGCCAGCGCTGGCGCCGCTGGGGCTCTGGATGGCCGTGTTCACGCCCACGAGCCGGCCAGCGCTGTCCAGCAGCGGCCCGCCGCTGTTGCCTGGGTTGATGGCGGCGTCGGTCTGGATGACGCCGGAGATGCGGCGCTGGGTGACGCTCTGGATCTCCCGGCCCAGGGCCGACACCACGCCGGTAGTCAGCGTCTGGTCCAGGCCGAAGGGGTTGCCGATGGCGAGCACGGCCTGGCCCACCTGGAGGTCGGCGCTGGTGCCCAGGGGAATGGGCCGCAGCTTGGGCGGGGTCTTCGTCATGAGGAGCACGGCCAGATCCTTGTCCGGGGCGCCTCCCACGTAGGCGGCCTCGTGGCGGCTGCCGTCCGCCAGCGTGATGAAGGCCCGGGCCGCGCCCTGGATCACGTGGAAGTTCGTCACCACATGCCCTTCGGCATCCCAGATGAAGCCCGTGCCGGATCCTGCGGGAACCTCCACCACCTCGAGCCCGAAGAAGTCCCGGGCCCGCTCCTCGGTGGTGGTGATGTAGACGACGCTGGGCGCCGCCTCCTTGAACCGCTGGACCTGGATCTTCTCCCACTCGTAGAGGGCCCCCCGCGCCTCCACAGGCCGGGGCTTGGAGAGGCTGGGCGTGAGGGCGTGCCCGCACCAACCGGCGAGCAGGCCCGCGGACAGCAAGCCGAGGATGAGGGCGTTCCGGCGCATGGGACCTCCAGGGCGGAACCCAATCTATCCACTTCCGCGTGCAGGTCAACCCTTTGTAATCGAGTGTTTATGATTTTTCAGGCCAAACGCTTGACACGTGATTAATATGCACTAAGATTTTATTCGGTAACGCCATCATGGCCTGCGTCTCAGGCACATGGACCGGCGGATCCACGTTCATAGGAGGAACTCATGACCATCCTTCGCACCCGCAACCCCCAGGCGCTGCCGGCTACGGCCGCCTCTCTGGAACCCTTCCGCTTCATGCGGGACTTCATGCGCTGGGACCCGCTCCGGGACTACGACCTCGGCGCCCCGGCCGCCGCTTTCATGCCGAGCTTCGACGTGAAGGAAACCCCGGATGCCTACCAGTTCAAGGCGGACCTGCCCGGCATCCTCGAAGCGGACCTGGAGATCAGCCTCGAAGGCACCCGCCTCACCGTCGCCGGCAAGCGTGATGAGGAGGCCGTGAAGGAAGGGGAGCGCATCCATCTCGCCGAACGCAGCCACGGCCGCTTCAGCCGCACGTTCACCCTCCCGGAGGACGTGGAGGGCGAGAAGGTGGTGGCCGAGCTCCGCAACGGCGTGCTCACCCTCATGGTGCCGAAGCGTCCCGAGGTGCGGCCCCGCAAGATCAGCGTCCACCTCGGGTGATGCTGTCCGGGGGTTCTCCTCGCAACGCGAGCGTTGCGAGGATCTGAGGTCGCGCTGGCGCGCACACCCCCGGGCCCCCGCGCACAGGCCCGGCAGGGCCGGGCCTGTGCTTTCCTTACACGACAAAATAAGGCCCCGGTTTCCGGGGCCTTATCGTGTCAGTTGTAGAAGAACTGCGGGGGACCGAAGGTCCCGGGAGCGGCCGCGTTGTTGAAGCGCACCACGATGTCGCCGTCCGCCAGCACCAGGTCCGGGAGACCGTCCCCGTTCATGTCGCCGAGGGCCACGCCCATGGGGCCCCAGGCGCCCCGGTAGTTCGTGGGCGTCAGCAGGGCCCCGGCGGTCGCCGGATCCTGCAGGAAGGCGGAGACACTGCCGGGGTCGCCCGGCAGCCCGGCGTTGGCCACCACCACGTCCACCTTGCCGTCCCCGTTGAGGTCGCCCACGGTCAGGGCGGCGGAGCGGTAGCCGGTGGCGTAGTGGACGGGCGCCTGGAAGGTGCCGGCCGTCGCTCCCTGCAGCAGGACGCTCAGGCCCTGGGTGTCCGGGCTGGTGGCGGCGCCCCAGTTGGCGGTGAGCAGGTCCAGCTTGCCATCGCCGTCCAGGTCCGCCGCCTTGATGGCCACAGGCTGGACGCCGGTGGCGTAGTCCACAGCGCTCTGGGCGACGAAGGTCGGGGAGAACTGGATCTGGCAAAGGACAGATACGGTGTTCGCGGCCGTGGCGATGGCGATGTCCGACCGGCCGTCGCCATCCAGATCTGCCACGGTGACCGCCTGGGGATCGCCGCCCACGGGGAAGGTGACGGGGGCGAGGAAGGTCCCCGAGGTGGACCCCTGCAGGAAGACCATGACGTTGTTGGCGCCGCTGGCCGCCACTGCGATGTCCATCCTGCCGTCGCCGTCCAGGTCACCCACCGCCACGTCCAGAGGCGTGCGGCCAGGCGTGGCGAGCAGGACGGCGGGCAGGAAGAACCCGGGTTTGGCGGGATCGGCGAGCCGCACGCTCACGGTCTGGTCCGTCGCATTGGCCACCACGAGATCGGGCCGGCCGTCCCCGTCCACGTCCGTCACCACCAGGTTGGCCGGCTCGGTGCCGACGCCGAAGCGGGTGGGGAGGACAAAGGTGCCAGCGGGCCCCTGGAGGCGGGTCGACACATAGCCCTGGGTGGGCACGCCGCCCAGGTCTGTGGAGACCAGGCCGAGGATGTCGGGCTGCCCATTGGCATCGATGTCCGCCACGGCGATGGCATTCACCAGGTAGCCGGACGAGGGGCCTCCGTTGGAGTCGGATCCCGAGCAGCCCATAAGGGCGAGCAGGCCGAGAGAGCCGAGGAGGAAGGAGGGGAGTAGGCGCATGGCGGCTCCGTGAACCTGTGGGAACAAAGATGTGCGATGAACCACGGACTTGCAAGAAGGCTGGAGAATGGACCCCGGGAGAGGTCCCGCGGTTGAGCCCTCAGACCGCCTCGACGCTCACCTTCCACTGAACCAGCTCCCGGGGCAGCAGGGCCGGCCAGTAGGCCACGATCTCCTGGGCCTTGGGCCGGCCCCCGGCGAAGCCGGTGACGCCCGCGGGGCCGGCGGTGACCAGGGGTGCGATCTCGCGGCCGAAGCGCTCCACTTTTTTCCGATCCAGGTCCTTTACGCTCAGGCGCAGGACGATCTCGGCAGGATCCTCCGGGGCGGGGGCGATGCCCGCGTGGACCGTGCTCGCGCCCAGGAACTCCGCGTCCGTGTGCTCGTAGACGAAGCCCGCCGCCTCCAGGCGCTTCCAGACGATGTCGGCGCAGAGCCGGGCCTTCTCCAGGGCGCGGGGGCCGCACAGGGTCAGCTGGCCCGAGGCCTTGTAGCCCTTGAGGTAGGCGCCGCTCACCTTGAGAAAGGGCGTGCGGGGCTTGCCGGTCACGCCGAAGACGCGCACCCGGTCCGGACCAGCCTGCTCCAGGCGGATGCTGGTGAAGTCCGCCACCACATCCGGCGTGATGTAGTTCTGGGGATCGCCCATCTCGTAGACCAGCTGCTCGCTGACGGTGTCCACGGTGACCATGCCCCCGGTTCCCGCGTGCTTGGTGATGACGAAGGTGCCGTCCTCCGAGACCTCGGCGATGGGGTATCCCACGTTCCAGAGCTCGGGCACCTCCCACCAGCGGGTGAAGTTCCCGCCGGTGCTCTGGGCCCCGCACTCCAGGATGTGGCCGGCCACGGTGCCCGCGGCGAGGCGGTTCCAGTCGTCGGCGGACCACCCGAACTCATGGATGAGGGGCGCCAGGGTGAGGCCGGGGTCCGTGCAGCGGCCCGTGAGCACGATGTCCGCGCCGGTGTCGAGGGCCTCCACCATGGCTTGCGTCTGGAGGTAGACGTTGGCGCTGAGGATCTCCCGGGGGGCGTCGAAGAGGCCCTCGCCCGTGTCCATGTTGGCCAGCTTCAGCCCCTGGGCCCGGAACTCAGGGAGCCGCGCCAGCACGTCGTCGCCGGTGACCGTGGCGATCTTCACGCCCTTCACGCCGAGCTTCCGCGCCACCTCCAGCACCGCTGCGCGGCAGGCCTCGGGGTTCACGCCGCCGGCGTTGGCCACCACGCGGATGCCCTTGGCCTTGAGCTGGGGCAGCACCCGCTTCATGAGGTCCACGAAATCCGTGGCGTAGCCCAGCTGCGGGTCCTTCCGTCGCTGCTTCTGCATGATGGAGAGGGTCACTTCCGCGAGGTAGTCCAGCGTGAGGTAGTCGATCTCCCCCGCCTCCACCAGCCGCACCGGGGCGTCGATGCTGTCCCCCCAGAAACCCTGCCCATTGGCAATGCGCACAACCTTCGACATATGGAACTCCGATCGAGACGGACCTCCAGTCTAGCGGCCGGGACGGATCGGCCAAGGGGCGGACGGCTCACCGGGTGGCCACGGTCTCCAGATCCGGACACTCGGACATGCGCTGGGGGGAGATCACGGGCTCATCCAACGGGGGTTGGCCCTTGTAGCGCTCCCGGAGCTTGGCGCGCACCGCCGGGTGTGACAGATCGAACTCGCGTAGCGTCTGAAGGGCACCCAGCTCGATGCCCGCACCATCCCGGTAGATCTTCCAGACCAGCTCGGAACAGTAGAGCCGATTATCCGACCACTCGAAGGTCAGGTCATAGGGATGGCCGAGGAAATGCGCGCCGACGGATCGCATCCGGCCCAGCACCTCGGGCGTCAGCCGCCGGTCGCGATCCTTCAGGCGCTTGACCACCACATGGCCCCCGACCCCCCGGTCGATCCACGCCTGGAGGGGCGTCCGCTTCACGGGCTGGACGGCCTCGTACACCAGCCACCGCCGCCCTTCCCGGAAGAGGATCCCCATGTGGCTGTACCGGGAATGGGTGGCCAGCTGGATGGCCCGGCTCTGCGAGGAACGGGAGGTCTGGAAGAGGATGTCCCCCTCGCGCAGCCCGGACGGGACCGCGCCTGCCAGGATCCATGGGAGCAGGAATAAGAGGACGGCCAGGGGTTTCACTCGTACCTCAGCGCCTCGATGGGACGGGGCCCCATCCGTGAGCCGAAGGCGAGCGGGAGGACACGCCGGGGGCGCGTCCGATCTGGGGGTTGTCGGCGGAGCCGCGGGATCCAGAGGCGCGGAGCTACTCATACCGGAGCGCCTCGATGGGACGGGGCCCCATCCGTGAGCCGAAGGCGAGCGGGAGGACACGCCGGGGGCGTGTCCGATCTGGGGGTTGTCGGCGGAGCCGCGGGATCCAGAGGCGCGGAGCTACTCATAGCGGAGCGCCTCGATGGGATCCAGCTTGCTGGCCTTGGCGGCGGGGTAGAGGCCGAAGAGGAGGCCGATGCCGGCGGGCACGGCCAGGGCGCTCACGAGGGCCCAGACGGGGACCGAACCCATGGTGCCCAGCAGGGCCTTGCCGATGGCGGCGCCCAGGATGAAGCCCAGGCCCACGCCGAGGGCGCCGCCGAGGATGCAGAGGAAGGCGGCCTCGATGAGGAACTGCAGCATCACGTCCCGGCGCTTGGCGCCCACGGCCTTGCGCACGCCGATCTCGCGGGTGCGCTCGGTGACGCTCACCAGCATGATGTTCATGATGCCGATGCCGCCCACCAGCAGGGCGATGGAGACCATGCCTCCGGCCACGGCGGTGATGGTGCCGGTGATGCCGCTGATGATGCCGGTGATTTGCTTGGGGCTGAAGACCTTGAAGCCGCTGGGCTCGGCGCCGCGCAGGCCCTTGATGCGGCGCAGGGACTCCTCCACCAGTTCCGCGCCGTCGTCGGCACTGAGGCGGGGATCCACCCGGGCCTGGAAGAAGAGCTGCCGCCGCTGGGCCTCCGTGAGCTGGGCCATGCCGGTGGTGAGGGGGATGAGGATGTTCTGGTCCGGGTCGTTGCCCAGCTGGGCGCCCTGCTCCTCCAGCACGCCGATGATCTCGAGGCTGAGGGTCGGTGTGCTGATGATCTTGCCCAGGGGGTTGCCCTTGAGGCCCAGCTTCTCGATGACCCGGGGGCCGATGATGGCCACCTTGTTGCCCAGGCGCAGGTCCGAGGGGACGAAGTTTCGGCCCGCCACGAGGGCGATGCTGTTCAGCTCCAGGTAGGTCTCGTCGGTCATGATCAGGTTGACGTTGGCGCTGCGGCCATCGGCCTTCACCTCGGTGCCGTTGAAGAAGAGAGGCGTCACCTGGGTGATCTGCGGCACGGAGCGGGCCAGCCGGCGCATCTCGTCCAGGGTCATGTCCTTGTTCTTGATCTTCGTGTACTCGGCGAAGGGCATGTCCATGGGGAAGACGGGGCGGATGAAGATGGTCTGGCTGCCGGCCCGCTCCACCTGCTTGAGCACGCTGGTCTTGAGGCCCTGGACGAGGCTCACCACCACGATGACCGCGGCCACGCCGATGATGATGCCCAGCGTCGTGAGCGCCGAGCGCAGCTTGTTGGCTTTGAGGGCCCGGATGGCGGCGGAGAGGGGTTCGCGGACGTCCATTATTTCTTCGTGTCCTTGGTCTTCGCCAGCTCGCTGTCGGACCTGACCCGCAGGCTCACGGAGGCCTTGTCCTTCAGCTCCTTCAGCTTGCGGATGGGGCCCGTGAGCACCTTGTCGCCCTCGGCCAGGCCCTCCTTCAGCTCGAAGAACTGGGTGTTGGCGATGCCCACCTGCACGGTACGCTCCTCGGCCTTCCCGTTCTTGAACACCATCACGATGTTGCGCGACGCCGGGGCCAGGAGGCCCTGTTTCTGGGCCTCCTCCAGGCTGCCTTCCCGCTCCAGTACGGCCTGGAGGGGCACGCGCAGGACGCCCTTGACCTCGTGGGTGAGGATGACGGCGCGGGCGCTCATGCCGGGCCGCAGGTTGTCCAGGTCTTCGCGGCGGCCCTGGAGCGCCACCTTCACCTTGTAGAGGTTGGCGTCGGTTCCCGTCTTCTCGGTGCCCGTGGCCACCTCGATGACCGAGCCCTGGAAGAGCTTGCCGGGCAGCGATTCCACCGTCACCTGGGCGGTCTGGCCCACCTTGGTGCGGACGACCTCGCTTTCGTTGACCTTGATCTCCGCCTGCATCTCGCTCATGTCGGAGATGATCATGAGCGTGGCGCCGGGCAGGTTGCTCATGCCGGGGATGGCCGTCTCGCCCTTCTCGGCCTTGAGGCTTGTGACGCGGCCCGTGATGGGGGCGCGCAGCGTGGCCTTGGACAGGCCGTCCTGCATGCCCTTCAGGTTGGCCTCGCTCTGGAGCACCGCGGCCCGGGCGCTGTTGTAGGAGAGGACAGCGCTCTCCTTCGCGAGCTTCTGCTGGCGGAAGTCCTCGTCGGACATGAGGCCGTCCCGTCGCAGGGCCTCGTAGCGGGGGAAGCTGTCCACGGAGCGCTTCATGGCGGCCTCCAGGCGGAAGGCGTCCTGGCGGGCGGCCTCCAGGCCGGCCTGGGCCTGGACCATGCCCTGCTTCAGGCGCTCCTGGTCGATGGTCACGAGCAGGTCGCCGGCCTTCACGTCCTGGCCGTCCTTCACGTGGATGGCCTTGATCTCCCCGGCCACGGACGTGCCGATGTTGATCTGGGTCTTGGCGCGGATTTCGCCGCTGGCACTGATGGTCTCGCGGATGTCTCCGCGGCCGATGGCGTCCCAGGAATAGGCGCTGTCCTCGTCCCGGGCGCCGCCGAAGGCGAGGCCCAGGACGATCAGGACCATGAGGGCGGCACCACCGCCGAGGAGGAGCTTGGTGTTCCTGGAGGCCATCTACTGGGCCCTCATCAGACCGAAGCCGAGGGAGAGGAGCAAGGGCAGCAGCACGCAGATCAGGGCGCCGGCGGTCTTCATGCGGACCAGGTAGCGGAGCGCCAGGAAGGCCAGGACCGCTTCGGCCAACCGGAACAGCTCCACATTGAAGAGGGCGGCCTGGAGGCGCAGGCTCTCGGGGCGCAGGAAGTAGCCCAGAGACGTCGGCGCGACCCGATCGGGCGTGAGGCCGCCGATGGGCCGCATCAGGCAGATCGCGGCGATGAGGAGCATGAGGGGCAGCTTCACCAGGCCGGGCACCACCGCGGCGCTGAAGGCCTGTAGGTAGGTGGGGCTCTCATCCTGGGGCATGGCCTTGCCCACCAGCCAGTAGAAGAGGCCCAGCACGGCCAGCACCGCGGGGGTGCCGAACAGGGCACCCAGGATGCCGAAGGGCATGATGAACTTCTTCTGCATCTCGATGATCGTGTCGATCTGGGCGGACTGGACCTGGGGGTTCCGCTCCAGGATGGGCCGCAGCATCTCGTCCACATCCACCTTCAGGCCCCAGATCACGGCCACCACCAGGCTGACGACGATGATGGCGCCCAGGGCCCAGCCCCAGCTGGGGGCCTTGTTGAGGCGCTGGAAGAGCTCCACGGGGGCCGTGAACACGCCGGCGATCTGATCGATCAGACCCGGCGCCTGGGGTCGGGGCGGCTCGGGCTGGGTGCCGTACAGGGAGGAGGGCTGCTCGGTCATGGGAGTCTCCGGGGCATGGCGGCAGGATAGAAGACCGCATTGTCCCACCTCTTCTTGCGATGGCTACAGGCCGCATCGACAGAAAGTGGGGCCGGGCCATTCCGGGAATGACACTTCGTCAAGGCGCTGCCGGAATCCTGGCGGGGCCGGGGGCGGGGATTAGAATGATTCCTTTCCATTCGAGCCTTTTTTCCGTTTCCCATCCGGAGGTCCCATGGCCACCCTCACCAAATCCGAAGCCCTGATCCAGCAGGAGAACCAGTTCGGCGCCCACAACTACCACCCGCTGGACGTGGTCTGCACCAAGGGCGAGGGCGTCTTCCTCACGGACGTGGACGGCAAGAAGTACATGGACTTCCTCGCCGCCTACTCCGCCGTGAACCAGGGCCACAACCACCCGAAGATCGGCGAGGCCATGATCGCCCAGGTGAAGACCCTGGCGCTGACCAGCCGCGCCTTCCGCAACGACCAGTTCCCGCCGCTGCTCGAGAAGCTCTGCAAGCTGACGGGCTTCCAGAAGGCCCTGATGATGAACAGCGGCGCCGAGGCGGTCGAGACGGCGCTGAAGGCCATGCGCAAGTGGGGCTACGACAAGAAGGGCATCGAGTACGGCAAGGCCGAGATCATCGTGGCCGACGGCAACTTCCACGGCCGCACCACCACCATCGTGGGCTTCAGCACCGATCCCGACAGCACCAGCCGCTTCGGCCCCTTCACGCCGGGCTTCGTCATCGTGCCCTACGGCGATCTGGAGGCGGTGAAGAAGGCCGTCAACAAGAACACCTGCGCCATCTTCATGGAGCCCATCCAGGGCGAGGGCGGCGTCATCATTCCGCCCAAGGGCTTCCTCAAGGGCCTGCGCGAGGTGGCGGACCAGAACAACCTGCTCCTGGTGCTGGACGAGATCCAGTCCGGCCTGGGCCGCACGGGCAAGCTCTTCGCCTTCGAGCACGAGGACATCCGCCCCGACGGCGTCACCATCGGCAAGGCCCTCAGCGGCGGCTACTACCCCGTGAGCGCCTTCCTGGCCAATGACGAGGTGATGGACGTCTTCACCCCCGGCATCCACGGCAGCACCTACGGCGGCAACCCCCTGGCCTGCGCCGTGGCCAGCGCCGCGCTGGATGTCCTGGTGGACGAGAAGCTCGTGGAGAAGACCGCCGAGCTGGGCAGGCACCTGGAATCCCGCCTCAAGGGTATGAAGACCGACAAGCTCAAGGAGGTCCGCGTCATCGGCCTCTGGGCTGGCGTGCAGCTCAAGCCCGAAGCCGGCGGCGCCCGCAAGTACTGCTACCTGCTCAAGGACCGTGGCATGCTCTGCAAGGACACCCACGTGGACACCATCCGCCTGGCGCCCCCCCTCGTCATCACGAAGGAGCAGATCGACTGGGCCGTGGACCAGCTCGAGGCCGTGCTGGCGTAGGCCTTTTTACGCGGATTCAAAGAGGGCCGGATCGAGCTGATCCGGCCCTTCTTGCGAGACAGCCCATTCGCAGGGGGCAGATGCCTACTGCTCCTCATAGAGGAGGTAGGGTTGGAGGAAGTAGTAGCCTGCGGATCCGCCCTTGCAGAGGACCTTCAGCTTGTTCTGGGTGGTGAAGGCGAGGGTCAGGGGGCCAGTCTGGTAGCCGATGGGGCAGAAGGTCCCACTGGTCCAGGTGCCGGCGGCATCGCGGAGGAAGAGCGAGTCGTTCAGGAAGACCGCGGCCCGGGAAGCGTCCGGCGAGGCCGCGAGCATGAAGGCGGCGCCCGAGTAGATCGACCCGTAGGTGCCCAGCTTCTGGCCGACGCTCCAGGTGCCGTCCGTCTCGCGCTCGAACCACCAGCACTCGGTGGTCGAGGCCGCGTTGGCGATCAGGGCCGCCAGGCCCAGGCGGCCATTGGGCAGGGCGACCATGTCCCCACTGGAGGTGCGATTCGACTGGAAGGCGATCGCCACGGTCTCGATGGTCCAATTGCCTCCGGCGCTGCGTGCCGCCACGCGACCCGCAATGGTTCCAGCCGTGGTGCTGCCCGCGAAGACGCGGACCAGCCCGGTGCCGTCGAGGGAGGCGGCCCAGGGCGCACTGCCTCCGGACGCAAGGCCGGTATCGGAGAAGACCCAGCTGCCCGACGCGTTGGTGAGGTGCTGATAGGTGGAACCCGCGGCGTAGATGAAGTGGAGGTTGTTCGAAGCGTCCATGAGGGCCACACCCATGCTGGGCGTGGTGGTGCTCCGGCCCGTAGGCTCGGAGGACCAGGCCGTTCCCTGTCGCCGGAGGTGCAGGAGGTCCCACTGGCCCGACACACTCGAGGAGGGGCGCCAGAGGAAGAAGTGTGGTTCCTGGCTGCCATCGAAGGCCGCGGCCGATGCGATCGAATCGCCACCTTGCGGCGTGAAGTTCGACGCGTAGGTGCCGTTCTCCACCTCGAACACCCGGGGCGGGCTCAGAAGCGTTTCCTGGGCGAGGCAGCGCCCGGAGGATGAGAGGGCGAAGATGTTGGCGGAGGGGAAGGACCAGCTGGTGATGCCGAAGGAGGTGCCAGGCACGGTCGGGGCAGGGGCGTAGCTCCAGGCTTTGGAGACGCCGGACTGGCCATCCTTGAAGGCCTTCACGCGGATGGAGAGGTAGCCTGCGGGAAGACCGGCAGCCGTGTAGGTGGTGGCGTCCCCTGCCAAGGTGGCGAGGGTCGAGTAGCTGTCGAGGTAGGTGCTGTCGAGCCCCGTCTTGAAGAGGACGGCCATCTGGTCCGCGGGCGCGCCGGACTTGCTCCAGGTCAGGGTGAGGGTGCCGCCCGAGGGCACCACGGAGGCGATCACGGGCGGGATGATCGGCACGATCAGGCCGTTGGACCAGGCCGGGTCGCTGGCCGCGGTGCCGCAGAGGTTGGTCACCGTGTAGGTGGTGCTGCTTCCCTCGACCGGGGCCATGTCCCGCCAGAACGTGGATCCCGGTGAGAGGGTGGCCACGGTCGTGGTTCCGCTGCCGCTGACGATCCGGTCGATGCGAACGCCAGTGGAGGTGAGGGCGTTCCGGGTCCAGGTGAGCTCGACCTTGTTCGCGATGGTCCCATCCGCCGCCTGATCCTGTCCCGCCCAGGCGTTGACATTCCCGGGGGCACGGACCCACATGCGGAAAGAGGCCACATTGGAGTAGGCGGTGCGATCCGAGCCGCTGATGCCGCAGACCCGGAAGTTGATCTGGCCATCGTCCGGATAGGACGAGGTTGAGATGAATGAATCGGAATTGGCACCCGAGACGGTCTTGAGGACCGTGAAGGAACCGCCTCCCACGCTCTGCTCGATCTGATAGCTGTCCGCGCCCTGGGCTGGGCGGATCCACGAGAGATAGAGGGTCTGGCGATCTCCCATGTCGGTGATGGAGGCATTTGTGGGGCCTGGGGCCTGAGAGGATCCCCCTCCTCCTCCACCACATCCCATCAGGACAGTCATGGCCAGGACGGCACAGAAGGTTCTCAGAACTGGAATCACATAGCCTCGCTGGGATTGGGAGCCTTCGAGCATATCATCACGAGGCACGATGGGACTCCGGCCCAGCAGGCGAGAACCGAGGGATCGGGAACCGTGTCGGCGGGCGCCGGTTGCAAGGGGCTCTGGGGCAGGTTCAATCGTCGGCAGCCAGGAAAGCCAAGTGATGATGAGACTCTTTCCGCGTGAGTGACGGCGTATCCAGAGAGGAGCAACGGGCGACAAGGGATGGCGTTGTGAAGCCGTCTTTCCCAGAGGTAGGCTGGATCAGACCTTTCCACATCCCATCACCCATCTGCACCACGGAGGACGCCATGGGCCAGAGCCCCTTCGCCACGGGACTAGACGAAAATGCGGCCAACCACGTCCCCCTGTCCCCGCTCACCTTCATGGCCCGCGCCGCCATGGTCTTCCCGCGGAAGCTGGCCGTGATCCACGGGGATCGGACGCTCACCTGGTCCGAGACCTACGCCCGCTGCCGCCGACTGGCCTCGGCCCTGGCCCGCCGCGGCGTGAAGCCCGGCGATACGGTGGCCGCGATGCTCCCCAACGTGCCGGCCATGTTCGAGGCCCACTTCGGCGTGCCCATGGCCGGGGCGGTGCTCAACACGCTCAACACGCGCCTCGACGCGGAATCCATCGCCTTCATGCTCAGGCACGGTGCTGCCAAGGTGCTGCTGACGGACCGGGACTTCGCCCCGACCATCCGCCGCGCCCTGGAGCTGCTGGAGGGCCAGGAGATCCTCGTGGTGGACGTGGATGATCCGGCGGCCAAGGGCGACCTGCTGGGCAGCCTCGAGTACGAGCAGCTCATCCGGGAGGGCGATCCGGACTTCGAGTGGCAGCTGCCGGCGGACGAGTGGGACGCCATCTCCCTCAACTACACCTCGGGCACCACGGGGAACCCCAAGGGCGTGGTCTACCACCACCGGGGCGCCTACCTCAACGCCGTGGCCAACATCCTCAGCTGGAACATGCCGCCCCACTCGGTCTACCTGTGGACCCTGCCCATGTTCCACTGCAACGGCTGGTGCTTCCCCTGGACCGTGGCCGCCCTCTCAGGCGTCAACGTCTGCCTGCGGCAGGTGGAGCCGAAAACCATCTTCGAGCTGATCCAGCGCCACGGCGTCACCCACTTCTGCGGGGCTCCGGTGGTCCACGGCATGCTGATCAACTCCGCCCATCTCATCCCCGAAGGACTGGGGCATCCGGTGTCGGCGCTCATCGCCGGAGCCGCGCCGCCGGCGGCCATCATCGAGGGCATGGAGAAGCTGGGCGTGAGCATCACCCACGTCTACGGCCTCACCGAGACCTACGGCCCCGCCGCCGTCTGCGCGAAGCAGGAGGCCTGGGAGTCCCTGCCCATTGCGGAGCGCGCCCGGCTGAACGGGCGCCAGGGCATCCCCTACCTGATGGAGGAGGCCATGACGGTGATGGACCCGGCCACGATGACGCCGGTGCCCGCCGACGGCCAGACCATGGGCGAGATCATGTTCCGCGGCAACATCGTCATGAAGGGCTACCTCAAGAACCCCGCGGCCACGGAGGAGGCTTTCGCCGGCGGCTGGTTCCACACCGGGGACCTGGCGGTGCTGGAGCCCGACGGCTACGTGAAGATCAAGGACCGCAGCAAGGACATCATCATCTCGGGCGGGGAGAACATCTCCTCGCTGGAGGTGGAGGACGTGCTCTACCGCCACCCCGACGTACTGGTGGCCGCCATCGTGGCCAAGCCCGACCCCAAGTGGGGCGAAGTTCCCTGCGCCTTCGTGGAGCTGAAGGACGGCGCCACGGCGAAGGAGGGGGACATCATCGCCCACTGCCGGGCCCACCTGGCGCGCTTCAAGGTGCCGCCCATGGTGGTCTTCGGCCCCATCCCCAAGACCTCCACGGGCAAGATCCAGAAGTACGTCCTCCGGCAGCGGATGAAGTCGACGGACGCCCTCTAGGAGCTACTCATAGCGCAGCGCATCGATCACGTCCAGCCGGGCGGCTTTCAGCGCAGGCAGGAGGCCCGCCACGAGGCCGACCCCGCCGCTGAACGCCAGCCCCAGCAGGATGGCCCATCCCTCGGTGACTGCCGGGACCTGCAGGCGGGCCAGCAGGGCGATGGCCACGAAGGCGAGCGCGACGCCGAGGATTCCGCCAAGCCCCGCGAGGGCCACGGTCTCGGAGAGGAACTGCCAGAGGATGGCCCGTCTCGTGGCGCCCACGGCCCGGCGCATGCCGATCTCCCGGGTCCGCTCGGTCACGCTCACCAGCATGATGTTCGAGATGCCGATGCCTCCGACCACCAGGGAGATGCTCGCGGCGACCGCGAGTAGGGCCGTCAGGATGCTGGCCTGCCGCTCCATGGCCTGGACCATCTCGTCCTGCTTCCGGATGTTGAAGGGCGTCACCTGGCTGAGGGGCACCTTCAGGTGCTGCCGGAGCAGGGCGGTGATCTCCGCCTCGGCGAGGCCCGTCTCGCCTTCGTGCGCGCTGACCACGATCCGCTGGATGGTGGTCCGTCCCATGACCTTGCGCATCACCGTCGTGTAGGGGGCCACGACGAGGTCGTCCTGGTCGCCCCACATGCCCGCGCCCTTGCGCTCCAGCAGGCCGACGACCTGGAAGGGGAGCGTGCCGACACGGATGGTCTGCCCCAGCGGATCATCCCCGTACGGGAAGAGGGTGGCCTTGACGGTCTGGCCGATGACGCAGACCAGGGCCTGGCCCCTCACTTCGCCCTCGGTGAAGAAGCGTCCGGCCTCCAGTTCCCAGGCACGGATGGTCTGGAACTCGGGCCCGGTCCCCTGGACGTGGGTGATGAAGGTGGCGTTCTGGTAGATCACCGGACGCGTGGTCTGGACCTGGGGCGTCGCGGCCCGCACGCTGGAGTCCTGCAGCTCCGTCTGGATCAGCGCGGCATCGTCCTCCTTGAGGATCTCGCCGCTGCCCATGGCCTGCGGCCCATGGTGGGTGTGGGTGCCGGGGGCTCCCGGGAAGATGGTCAGCATGTTGGAGCCCATGTTCCGGATGATCGCGACAGAGGCCCGCTTGGAACCCTCGCCGATGCCGATCATCGCGATGACGGCGCCCACGCCGATGATGATTCCGAGCATGGTCAGGATGGCCCGGAGCTTGTTCCGCGCCGTGGCCACCAGGGCTTCCTTGAGCAATTCGAGAACCCCCATGGGCGCCTCCCGAATCCCGCTGCCTTCCCGCTGGAGACCATTCTAGCCGGTCGGTCCAGGCGCCTTCTGGGCCGCCGGCGTCCGGAACCTCGCCAGCATCAGGCCGGCGGCGAGGGAGACGCCGAAGGTGGCGATCCACAGGGCCCGCGGTCCGGCCTTGGCATAAGCCAGTACGCCCAGCCAGGGGCCCAGGGCCAGGCCGATGGCGAAGCAGAGCGAGAGCAGGCCCATGTACTCGCCTCGCCGGTCCGGCGGCGCCAGCGTGGCCACGGCGTCGCTCATGGCGGGGAAAAGGGTCATCTCGCCGAAGGTCCAGATCATCGTGGTGAGGATCAGCGTGGCGTGTCCCGTGGCCCATGCCGTGAGGCCGAAGCCGAAGGCGAGGAACAGCGAGCCCAGAAAGAGCTGCCGCCCGTGGGACCAGCGGGCCATGGCCAGGTTGAGGGCCACCTCCAGGGCCACGATGAGCAGCGTGTTCACCGTGAACAGCAGGCCGTAGAAGCGGCTGCCCAGGCCCAGGTCGCGCACCACCCAGAGCGGCAGCGTGCCCTCGATCTGGAAGAACACCATCAGCATGGGGATGAAGGGCAGCAGCAGGTAGGCCAGGCGGCGGTCCCGCCACGGACTCGCGCCCGGCGCATGCCCCTGGGGCGCGGCGGGACGCGGGGCCGCGGTGAACAGCAGGCCCAGCAGCACGGCGCCGGCCAGGGTGCTGAGGCCGTCGGTCCAGAACACCCAGGTGTAGCTGTGGTGGGCGATGACGCCGCCCAGCGCCGGACCCACGGCCATCCCCAGGTTCACGGAAAGCCGGTGCAGGGCGTAGACGGCCTTGCGCTGCTCCGGCGCGGCGAGGTCCGCCAGCAGGGCCATGGCGCTGGGCCAGAAGGCCTGAGTGAAGGCCGCCCAGAGGAAGATGAGCACGAAGAGGAGGGGGCGCGCACCCGCGAAAGGCAGCACCAGCATCAGCGCGCCGGAGATCCAGAGGCTGGCCTTCAGCACCCGGACGTGGCCCAGGCGATCCGCCAGCCGGCCCGCGAAGGGGCCCGCCGTCAGCGCGCCGGTGCCATAGACCATCATGCCGAAGGCCGCCTGCTCCGGCGTCCAGCGGCGGGCCTCCGTGAGGTAGAGCACCAGGAAGGGCAGGGCCATGGTGCCCAGCCGGTTCACCAGCGTGCTGGCGCAGACCAGCCACACTTCGCGGGGGAGGCCCCGGAGGCCTTTCCAAGGGTTCATGGATCTAAGGATCTCCACGAAGGGCACCAAGACATGAATCAAGAGCACGAAGGAGATTGGGGCAGCTGGAGCGGGTGGCGTCGGACTTTCTTCGCGGCCATGCCTCCTTTACTTCGTGCTCTTCGTGAGTCCGCTTTTCTCCCGGGGAGACCGGCACCACTCGCTCCAGCTCCCCACGTAGAGGGCGGCCCCGCGCAGACCCGCCACTTCCATGGCCAGCAGGTTGTGGCAGGCGGTGACGCCGCTGCCGCAGTGGATGGCCAGGCGGTCCGGCGACACGCCGCCCAGGGCCGCCTCGTACTGGACCCGCAGGGCCTCCGGAGACCTGAAGCGGCCGTCAGGTCCGAGGTTGTCGGCCCAGTAGAGGTTCACCGAGCCGGGGATGCGGCCGGGGACGGGATCGAGGGTTTCGTTCTCGCCGCGCCAGCGTTCGGGGGAGCGGGCGTCCATCAGCCTGCGGGAGGGATCGTGTCGGAGGGTTTCCACCGCCTCCGCATCCGCGAGGGGAAGGCGCCAGCGGTCCGCCGGATAGGGGGACCGAGGCGCGAGGGCAGCAGGTTCGGCCGTCAAGACCAGGCCGGCTCCCAGCGCCGCCTGGAGTCCCCCGTCGAGCACGGCGACCCGCTCATGGCCCAGCGCCCGCAGCATCCACCAGAGGCGGGCGGCGGCGTTGCTCCCGCCCGCGGCGTCGTAGGCCACCACCTCGGTGTCCGGTCCGATGCCCCATGCGCCGACCTGGGCGGCGAAGCGCGCCAGGGGCGGCAGGGGATGGCGCCCGCCCTGCGCGGGGTCGTGGCCTGGATCGCAGGCGGTGCTGAGGTGGCGGTTCAGGTCCGCGTGGAAGGCTCCAGGCAGGTGGCCGGAGGCGTAGTCGGCGGGATCCTGGCGGGCGTCCAGCAGGCGGATCGAGGCGAAGCGGTCGCGGAGGTCGGAAGCGGAGATCAGCGGCATCGAACCAGTATGAAGTCCCGGAGCGGGACATTAACCTGAAGACTTGCTGGCGGGAGTTCCCATGTCCGAGGCCTACGTTCCCGAATCGCGCTGGCGCATGGTCGCCGCGGTGGCCCTGGTGGGCGGCGGCCTGCTGCTGGCCGGGGTGATGGGCTTCAGGACCCTGCGCGGGGATGGCGCCACCGCGGGCGCGGATGTCAGCCGGGTGGCCTTCCTGGACCCCGAGGGAACGCGGCACACCGTGGCCGACTACAAGGGCAAGGTCGTGGTGGTGGACGTGTGGGCCACCTGGTGCCCGCCCTGCCGCAAGTCCCTGCCGGAAGTGGCGGAGCTCCAGAAGGCCGGTGGTGACCGCTACGTGGTGCTGCCCATCTCGGTGGACCGGAACGGCTGGGCCGACGTGACGCCCTTCCTCTCCAAAAATCCCCAGCTGGGGCTCAAGGCCTACGTGCCCGACGGAAGGGGGGGGCTGGAACCCCTGGGCGAGATCCGCGGCATACCCACCACCTTCATCATCGACCGCGAGGGCCGGGTGGTGAAGCGCTGGTCGGGCTATGGCGAAGGCATGGCCAAGCGGGCCCTGGACGAGGCGCTCCAGGGGCGGTGACGTGGCCCCCCGCTGGGCTGGGGAAGCCTCGCGCCCGCCCCGGGCCCAGTGAACCTCCGGACTTCAGGTCCTCATCTGCCCGGTCACGGACGCGATGACCTGCTCGGGCGCGGCATCCGGAGAAAGGCTGGTGTGGTTGCCCGGTACGGCGGGCCCCACGCCCAGGAAGGGCAGGCCCGCGGCCTGGGCGGCCGCCAGGTCATGGGGGCGGTCTCCCACGTAGAGGTGGGGGCCGGGGCAGTCCCGAAGGGCGCGCTTCAGCAGGTCCGCGCGGTCATGGCGGGGCAGGGAGCCCAGGCGGGGGATGGCCGGGTCGATGCCCAGGGCGTCGGCCTTGAAGGCCAGCAGGTCCGGGGCGTTGCCCGAGACCACCCAGACGGCGTGGCGCTCCGCCAGGCGGTGCAGGGCGGCGAGGATGCCGACATAGGCCACGGC
The DNA here is from genome assembly GCF_022808885.1 of Geothrix alkalitolerans. Classification (NCBI taxonomy): domain Bacteria; kingdom Pseudomonadati; phylum Acidobacteriota; class Holophagae; order Holophagales; family Holophagaceae; genus Geothrix; species Geothrix alkalitolerans. Next base: position 146,396 of record NZ_JAKZLE010000004.1, read on the forward strand.
CTCCCGTCCCCCTGGCGCGAAAACGGCCCGGAAGCGGGCCACGCAGGCGGTCTGGTAGGCCTCGTAGCCGGGTTCGTCCAGCCCCCGGCCGAAGCGCATCCGGTGGAGCTCGTCCACAATCTCCCAGTCGGTGGAGCCCGAGCAGCGGCCCAGGTCCTCCGCGCTGGGCGGCGCGCCCCAGAGATCGCCCAGGGCCTCCCTCAGCAGCACGAACCCGGAACTGAAGTGGCCCAGGGTTCCGTCGAGGTCGAAGCAGAGCGGCATGGCCCAGGATCGCATGAGATGGCATGCTCGAAGGTGAGGATGGTGGTTCCTTGATCCGATTGGCGCTCCTTCTGGCTCTCTCCCTTCCCGCGGCGGCACAGGAAGGGCTCCGGTACCGCATGCAGATGTGGCTGCGCGGCGAGGCCGCGCCGCTGGAGACGCGGTTCCGCCTCGTGGCCACCGAGGGCACCACCAGCCACAACCGCGTGAAGAAGCCCCGCATGGGCGGCTGGCGGCTGGAAGCAGACCGGAGCCAGGGAACCCCCTATTCCCAGGCCCTGCTGCTGGGGCGGGCTGAGCGGTTGCTGTACCTGGCGGGCCCTTCGCCGCAGACCCACGCGGAGCCCATCGCCCTGCGCTTCGGTGCCCGGAGCGTGCCGGTCTGGAGCCTGGAGATGCCCAAGGAGCTGCACGCCTCCACGGTCCTGGTGGAGGTGGCGCCGGGCCTGCTGGCCCTCTGCGATCTCAGCGCCCGCTTCGAGCAGGGCGACCTGGCCCGGATCGAGCTGCACCTGGAGAGCCTGGACGGTACCGGTTCCCTGGCGCCCGCCGAGGCCGGGACCGTGCTGCTCAGCACCCTGAGGAGCTGGGCCCAGGAGGCCCGCCAGGACCCGGAGGACGGCAGCACGGTCCGCTGACCGGGTGGGCGCATCCCACTGAGGGTCGTGGTCTTCGGCATCCGATCTGGGTGTTCGGGCCGCCAGGGTTTAATCTGGAAGGCTCGGAGGGGTCATGCCGTTCAGGGACGAGTGCGGGGTATTCGGGATCTGTCCCCAGACGGAAGCTTCGCGGCAGACCTATCTGGGCCTCTACGCCTTGCAGCACCGCGGGCAGGAGGCGGCCGGCATCTGCTCCGGCGACGCCGAAGGGCTGCACCTGCACAAGGCCCTGGGCTACGTGGCGGACGTGTTCTCTGAAGCGGTGCTGGATGCCCTGCCAGGCGACGCGGCCATCGGCCACACGCGCTATTCCACCACCGGCGGCAACGTGGCCTCCGCGGCCCACCCCTTCCTCATCCACGGCCGCTTCGGCCAGGTGGCCCTCTGCCACAACGGGAACCTGACCAACACGGAGACGCTGCGCGCAGCCCTGATCGCGGACGGCCACACCTTCACCAGCCCCTCGGATTCCGAGGTGCTGCTGGCCCTCATCAACCGGGCCCAGGCGGACACCCTGGAGGACGCGGTGGTCTCGGCCTTGCGGCAGGCCGAGGGGGCGTACTCCCTGCTCATCCTCACGGACCACACCCTCATCGCGGCCCGGGATCCGCATGGGTTCCGGCCCCTGGCCATGGGCCACATGAACGGCACCACCGTGTTCAGCTCGGAGACCTGCGCCTTCGACCTGGTGGGCGCGGCCTACATCCGTGACGTGGCGCCCGGCGAGGTGGTGATGGTGCCCCGGGACGGCTCCCCCATCCGGTCGGTCTTCCCGCTGCCCAAGGTCCAGCCGAAGCCCTGCGTGTTCGAGCACATCTACTTCGCCCGGCCCGATTCCCTGGTGTACGGCAAGAGCGTCATGGTGGCCCGCCGCGAGATGGGACGGCTCCTGGCCCTGCGCCATCCTGTGGAGGCGGACCTCATCGTGCCCGTGCCCGACAGCGGCGTGAGCGCGGCCCTGGGCTACTCCGAGCAGTCCGGCATCCCCTTCGACTTCGGCATCATCCGCAACCACTACGTGGGCCGCACCTTCATCGAGCCCAAGCAGACCATCCGCAGCTTCGGGGTGAAGGTGAAGCTGAACCCCGTGCGGCACCTGCTGGCGGGCAAGCGGGTGGTGCTGGTGGACGACAGCATCGTGCGCGGCACCACCAGCAAGAAGATCGTGCAGATGGTCCGCGAGGCCGGCGCCAAGGAGGTGCACATGCGCATCGCCTGCCCCCCCACCACGCACTCCTGCTTCTATGGCATCGACACCCCCAAGCGGCAGCACCTCATCGCCTCCTACATGTCCCTGAAGGAGATCGAGGCCTTCGTGGAGGCTGACAGCCTGGGCTATCTCGCCATGGATGACCTGCATGACTGCATGGGCGACGACGGCCGCGGATACTGCTACGCCTGCTTCACCGGCGACTACCCGGTGGTGCCCGAAACCAAGCCGTAACGCCGCTCACAGCACGGTGCAGCGGGTGGTCTCCTTCGCGCTGAAGGATTTTCCCAGGGCCGCGCCCTGGACGTCCGCATGCTCGTCGAGCACCAGCAGCCGGTTCTGGGCGCGCTGGAAGCGGCGCCGGATGTCGACCTTCGTCCAGACGCTGGCGAGGAGCAGCACCCGCGCCCGGACTTCGATGTGGTGATCCATGGCCAGGGGCAGGCCGTCGGACCCGATCCAGACCGTGGCTTCGTAGTCGGCCTTCTTCAGGTGGCTGCGGGCATCCGCGTCCAGGTCCAGGTCCATGGCCAGCCGCAGCCGGCGGGCGGGTCGGCCCTCATAGGCCTCGGCCCTCTCCTCCAGCAGCCGCGCCTTCTCCAGCTGCTCCAGCAGGCCCTCGGCGGGCCGAAGCTCGTCGTGGAACTCGCCGGAGCCCTTCTTTGCCGCTCCCGGGGCCCGGGTGCCCCCCTTCGCCTTGGCCGGGGTGGCTGCGGCCCGGCTGTCCTCCAGGATCCGCGTCCCCTCCGAGCCATCCTCCACCACGGTGGTCCGGCGTTCCGTACGGTCCTTCCCGGACTCCCGTTCGAGGCTCTCCGCCTCGACTTTCACCGTGACCTTCGCCGGGGCCGGCAGGCCCTTGAGCGCGGCTTTCAGGTCCGAGAGACCGTCGGCCCGGAGCAGGGCGCCGCAGAGCAGCAGGGCCAGGGGCAGGGGCAGGCCAGGACGCATGGGGTCACCTCGGATGGGAGGGCTACGGGGAATTCCCCCCGAGGGTTGAGCCGGGGGCATGGGGCCTATGATGGGAAGCCATGTGCCTCATCGCGCTCGCCTACCGCGCCCACCCCGACTTCGAGCTCGTCATCGCCGCCAATCGCGACGAGTACCACGCGCGCCCCACGGCACCGGCCGGTCCCTGGGACGACGCCCCCGAGGTGTTCGGAGGCCGCGACCTGTCCCAGGGCGGCAGCTGGCTGGCCCTCTCGAAGCACGGTCGCCTGGCCTGTGTCACCAACGTGAGGCGCATGGTCGCTCCGGACCCCGGCGCGCCGTCGCGGGGCGGCCTGGTGGCCTCCTTCGTGCGCGGCCGGCAGCCGGCCGGGGCTTTCTCCGACGAACTCCGCGAGCGGGCCATGGCCTTCGCAGGGTTCAACCTGCTGCTCTGGGACGGGACGGGTCTGCGCTACCTGAACAACCACCCGCGGTTCCTCTCCCGCGAGGTGCCGCCAGGGGTGCATGTGGTCTCCAACGCGGACCTGGACACCCCGTGGCCCAAGACCGAGAAGCTCCGGCGGGCCATGGCGGCCTGGGTGGCCTCCGGACATGGCGACGAGGCGCCCCTTCTGGCCGCGCTGGCGGATCCGACGCCCGCCGCCGATGCCGAGCTGCCGGACACGGGCGTGGGCCTGGAACTCGAACGCAAGCTGTCCCCGGCCTTCATCGTCGATCCGACCTACGGAACCCGCTGCACGACGCTCGCCACCCTGCGAAGGGATGGCGCGGCACGTTTTACGGAATGGCGCTTCGATCCCGCGGGTCAGCTTGCCGGGCGCACGGACACCCACTGGGCCGCGGCCCCCGCAGGCGGTCGGCCATGAGCGGATCCGGACCCTCGAACCCCTCCCAGGACCGCTTCGAGGACGGCCTGCGCTTCCTGGCCGCGGCCCTGGCCCTGGACATCGACCGCCGGCACAGCGGGGCCATCGTCTCCGCCGCCTGCGATGCCATCCAGTGCTTCCTTGCAGTCTTCGAGACGGCGGCCCAGCGCCACCTTCCCGACCCGGAAAGGGAGACTGCCCGCCTCCGGGGCCAGCTCGAGGCCCTGCTCACCCCCCGCCAGTCCCCCGAAGATGCGGCCCGCAACGCCCTGGAGGCCGCCCGCCTGGCCCGCGACCAGGCAGCCCTGCTTCTGCCGAGGCTCATGGAGTAGACGGCCCGAACAGAAATGAAGAACGCGAAGGGCGCTAAGGAAGCGAAGGACGCGAAGGGTGATTCAAAATGGGGAAGTTCTTCGCTCCGCCGGAGGCGGCTTCGCGCCCTTCGCGTTCCGCTTTTCCTACGGGAGCGGCGATCAGAAGCCCACGCGTCCCAGGGGCACGCTCTGGGGCACGGGGTTGCCGCCGAACCGGTCCGCGGGCAGGGTGGCAGAGGCCAGGCTGGTGGGTTCGGGCAGGACGCCGCCGTGGGCTTTCAGGAAGCGGCGGAGATCCTCCCGGAACCAGACGATGAACTCCTGGAAGGCGACCTGGCGGAGCTCCTCCCGGGTGAGCTCGCCGATGACTTCCACCACGGCGGAAGCCGCTTCCGGGGGGGCCTTGTAGGTGTGCCAGGGCCGGGCCCCGCCCTCGCTGTCGCCCGTGATCCGCGACAGGAAGGCCCGGTTCTTTCCGGGCTCGGCCACCTCGGAGGCAGGCTTCCCCCCAGCCAGGAGGCTGGAGGCGAGGCAGAGGCAGACCAGGTGGCGCATGGCCTTGGTGTGAGCCGTGGGGTCTGAAGGTTCCCAGGGGGCAGCTGATAGCTATCGGTTATCGGTTGCGAGTAGCCGCTCCCTGCTTTCACGGAGAGCTGACAGCTGATAGCTGATAGCTTCAACCCATGCCCATCGCGATCCTCGGACCCACGGCCTCCGGCAAGTCCGCCGTGGCCGTGGCCGTGGCCCGGCGCGTCGGCGGCACCGTGGTGAACGGGGACCCCTACCAGGCCATCGCCGGCCTCACCATTGGCAGCGGTCAGCCCGATGAAGCGGAGCGGGGCGGGGTGCCCCACCTGGGCTACGGGGAGCTGCCTCTCTCGACCCGCCCCAACCCTACTGCCTTCGGGACCTGGGTGCGGGAAAGACTCTCGGCCTGCCGCGAGCCGGTGCTGGTGACAGGCTCGGGCCTGTACCTGCGGGGCATCTGGGGCCAGCTCAGTGACCTGCCGGACGTGCCGGCCGTCCTGGTGGACCGTGTGCGGCGCTGGGGCGCGATCCTGGGCATGCCCGCCCTGCACCGCTTCCTGGCGGCGGTGGACCCGGCCCGGGCCGCGGCCCTCCATCCCAACGACAGCGCCCGGGTCCAGCGCGCCCTGGCCCTCCATCTCGCCTCCGGCCAAGCCCCCTCGAGCTTCCTGTCCGGCCCGGACACGGGCGTTCCCGCGGGCTGGCGGGTGCTGGTTGTCTTGCCCGGCCGCGAGCGCCAGCGGGAGCGCGTCGCCGCGCGAGTGGCCGCCCAGGTGGCCGCGGGCTGGCCGCGCGAGGTGGCCGATCTGGTGGCCGCGGGCCACGCGGGCGACCTCGAGGCCCTGAGGCCCCTGGGCTACGCGGCCTGGAGGGCCGGGGGTCATCCCGCGGCCATCCAGGCCGCCGTGGTGCAGGAGACCCAGGCCTACGCCAAGCGGCAGGCCACCTGGTTCCGCAACCAGCTGCCTGGAGCGCCCGCCTGGGATCCCGACGCCGAGCCTCTGGAGGCGGCCTTCACCCGGCTGGGGCTGGCATGACTCCGACCGTCTGGCACGAGGGGCGCACCTCCCTGGACCTGCTGCGGGGCGCGGACTGGGCCTGGGTCGGGTTGCGCTCCGGCGACGGCCTCAACCGCCTCCACAGCGACCTGCTGGTGGCCCTGGACCGGCTCTTCATCGAGCTGCGGGGAGGCGGCGTGCGTCGGGTGGCCCTCAGCGGCTCCGCCTGGATGACGGGCCGGGGCCACCACTTCACCGCCGGTGCGGACCTCCACGAGGTGGGGGCCCTGGACCCCATGTCGGCGGAGCCCTTCTCGCGCCGGGGCCAGCGCGTGATGAGTCACCTGCTCTGGCCCGGCTGGCGCACCCTCACGCTGATTTCGGGCGTGGCCATGGGCGGCGGCTGCGACCTGGCCCTGCACGGTCAGGAACGCTGGGCGGTGGCGGCGGACCCCATCACGGGCAAGGGCGGCCTCCGCCTGGCCCACCCGGCGGCGAAGCATGGCATCCTGACCGGCTTCGGCGGGACCGTCCGCCTGCCGGAGATCCTGGGCCGCGAGGGTGCGGACCGGTTGTTCCGGCATTTCGAGACCTGGGGCGCGGCCGAGGCCCTGGCCGCCGGCGCGGTCCATCGCGTCCTGGAGGCCGATGCGGTCGGCCCGGCCGTGAGGGCCTGGCTTGAGGCTACCGCCCCACCGCCGCGAGGACCGCAGGGACGGCCATGATGAGCATGAAGCCGCAGCAGCAGATGAGCAGGAGCGGCGTCAGCACGGCGCAGATCCCGCGCCAGGCCTCCGTCTTGTGCATCCGCGCCAGGCCCATTCCGATCACGACCAGGCCGGCGATCTGAATCAGGAAGCCGAGGGTGGGAATCCAGGCGCCGAGCTGGATGAAGGCCGAGGCGTAGCCGTAGGCGCGGATGCTCTGGCCCACGCCCACCCCGGGCTTGAGGCCGCCCCACATCCAGAGGAAGGCGTGGCTCAGAGCCCCGAAGACCACCATGCCCAGGAAGGTGAAGAGAGGCATGAGCAGCAGCAAGGCGCCGAAGACGAGGGGCATGGCGGCGGCGATGGCCCGGCCTTCGGGTTTTCCGGCCTCTTCCAGGGCCGCGACCATGATGCCCATGCCGAGGAGGAAGAACAGCAGGGCTGTGATGAGGAAGACGGGGACCGACATCAGGAGGAGGAAGCGCCAGGGCGCGCCGAGGCCGTCGGTGGCCGGAACCCGGTCAAAGAGCTCCATGGGGTTGCTGAAGACCAGCCGGAACATGGCGCCCACCCGGGCCCAGAAGCCCGGGATGGCTTCGAGGTCCTCGAAGGGGATGGGGCGGAGGGCCGGCGCCTCCGGGGGCAGGGTTTCAGTCGTGCCGGGGATCTCGCTCATCCGTCGCTCCGGAAGGGGATGCCTAACCTATCATGATTCCTTGAAGTCCTTGGGCCTGAGGCCCAGCTTCTCCAGGCGCGAGAGCAGGGTGGAGGGGGCCAGGCCGGCGACCGCCGCCGCGCCGTCGGCGCCGGCGATCTTGCCGCGGGTGTGGTGGAGCAGCCGCTCCAGATAGGCCCGCTCCTGGGCCTCCCAGGTGTGGGGGCGCCCAGCCCTATCGGCGCCTCCGCGCGCGGTCAGGGCGCCGGGGGGCAGCCGCAGCTCCCGGCCCGTCGAGAGGATGGCGGCCCGCTCGAGGACGTTGTTCAGCTCCCGCACGTTTCCGGGCCATGGGTAGGCCTGCAGCTGCTCCAGGAGCGGGGCCGGCAGGTGGATGGCCGCGCGGCGGTTCTCCCGGGCGAACTTGTCGAGGAAGCTCTCCGCCAGGGCGGCGATGTCGCCGGGCCGCTCGCGCAGGGGCGGGAGGTGAATGGGGAACACGCTGAGGCGATAGAAGAGGTCCTCGCGGAACCGCCCTTCGGCCACGGCCTTGCGCAGGTCCGTGTGGGTGGCGGCCACCAGGCGCACGTCCACCTTCCGGGGCTTCTCGGCGCCCAGCGGGTCGATCTCCTTCTCCTGGATGGCCCGCAGCAGCTTGGGCTGGAGGTCCAGGGGCAGGTCGCCGATCTCGTCCAGGAAGAGGGTGCCGCCGTCCGCCAGCTCGAACCGCCCCTTCCGCGCTGCCGCGGCGCCGCTGAAGGCCCCCTTCACGTGGCCGAACAGCTCGGACTCGATGAGCGTCGCGGGGAGGGCGCTGCAGTTCACCTTGATGAAGGGCCGCTCGCGGCGGGGCGAGAGATGATGGAGGGTCTGGGCCACCTTCTCCTTGCCGGTGCCGGTCTCGCCGGTGACGAGCACCGTGGTCACCGTGGGGGCCACCTGCCTCAGCTGGTCGAGGATGGCGCGCATGGCGGGGCTCTCGGCCCGGAGAGGCTCCTGCAGGACATCCCGGCGCTGGACCTCCCGGAAGTAGCTGACCTCCTCCGCCAGGCTCCGCTCCCGTTCGGCCAGGCGGCCCAGGTATTCAGCCTGCTTGATGCCCAGCGCCAGCAGCGAGGCGAAGACGCCCACATGGTGCAGCACGCTCTCGGGGTACTGGCGGCAGACCATGGCATCCAGGGTCATGAGGCCGAAGGTCTCGCCCTGGCTGCGCAGGGGGGCCACCAGGCAGCTGTGGCCTCGGGGCATGTCGATGAGGCCATGGAAGGTGTCCTCGCCGGGATCATCCTCTTCGAAGGTGGCGGGCCTGGACCGGGCCTTGAGCGCGCTCAGCAGACGGAGGTTGCCCCGGACGGGGATGAGGGCCTTCGCGAGCTGGGGCGTGGCCAGGGGACCCACGGCGTAGGCGACCCGGAGGGCCTCCCCCTCCCGGAGCAGGACAGTGGCCAGGTCGTAGGGCACCAGCTGGCCCAGACGCTCGAAGGCGTGGGCCACCATGCGCTCCGGCTCCTCGCCGAGGGTGAGGAGGGCACCTGCCTCCTCCACCAGCCGGGCACCGGTGAGGGCGGTCTCGAGATCCAGTGCGGCCACGGGCACCTCCCGTTTGATTCTCGACATTTCGAGAATCCAGTCAAGCCGCCGACCTGGGGCTAATCCCTCACCTAGTCCCATCGGTATACTGCCTTACCTCCGCAAGGACGCGCTTGACCCCTGACGCCTCTCATTTCGGTTCCTATCGTCTGCTGGCCCGGCTGGGCGAAGGCGCCATGGGCGAGGTTTGGAAGGCCCTGGACCTGCGCCTCGAGCGGGAAGTGGCCCTCAAGATCCTCAAGGATGCCGATGACTTGCGCCGCAAGGCGCTCATCGGCGAGGCCAAGCTGGCCTGCCAGCTCAATCACCCCAACATCGCCCACATCTACGACGCCGGGGAGGTGGACGGAATCCCCTACATCGCCATGGAGCTGGTGGAGGGGCAGACCCTCCGCACCCTGGTGGGCCACCCCTTGGATGGGGGTGCCCTCCAGGACCTGGCGCGCCAGGCGGCCTCGGCCCTCTTCCATGCCCACCAGAAGGGGATCGTCCACCGCGACATCAAGCCCGAGAACATGCTCCTCACGGACGACGGCCAGCTCAAGATCCTGGACTTCGGCATCGCGCGTCGCGGGGTCGAGGATCTCCCCGTGGGCCAGACCTCCCACCACATGACCCTGGTGGAAAGCACGGCGCCGGGCTACAGCCAGGGGACGCCGGCCTACATGAGCCCGGAGCAGGCCAACGGCCAGCCGCTCACGGGCCAGTCTGACCAGTTCAGCCTGGGCGTGGTGCTCTACGAGTTGGCCACGGCGACTCACCCCTTCCGCCGGGCCAGCCTGGTGGACACGCTCTACGCGGTGACGCGGGATGAGCCTCGGCCCCTGTCGGACCTGCGGCCCGACCTTTCTCGCACCCTCCAGGACGCCATCCACCGCCTGATGGCCAAGTCCGCCAAGGACCGCTTCCCCAGCCTGCAGGCGCTGGCCGCCGGACTGGCCGAGGACAACCCGACTGCCACGGTCCCGCACCTCAGCCTGTCGGCGGTGCGGATCCAGCGGACCCGGCGCCGATGGCTGCTGGTGTCGGCCGCGCTGGTACTGGTGGTGGGAGGGGTCGTCGGCGGGCTGTTGGCACGCCGGGCCCTGGCCACGGGGCTGGGCGAGGCGCGGCGGGCTTCCCGGGTGGATTTCACCAGGGGCCGGCGCGTGGTGGCCATCCTGCCCCTTGAGCAGCTGCAGCCCGATGCGGAGCATGCCTGGCTCAGCAACAGCTTCGCCGACGCCATGGCCTACGGGCTCGTCCGGCGGGAGGACATGCTGGTGGTGGACCGCCTGCGGGTGGTGGAGGCCATGAACCAGCTGGGCGACACGCCGGGTCAGGCCCCGAAGGCCCTGGGCGAGCTGGGGCGCCAGCTCAAGGCCGAGGTGCTGGTGCTGGGCAGCTTCCAAGTGGTGGGTGGGCAGATTCGCATGGGCGTCCGGGTGGTGGATGCCGTCCACGGGGCCACCACACACCAGTTCCAGCTGGACCGTCCCGTGGGCGACCTCCTGAAGATCGAGGACGAGCTGCAGCAGCGCCTCCCGCAGGAGATGGGCCTGGCGGGCGAGGCCGGCGCGCCCAGGATCCAGGCCCGGAACCCCCGCACCCGTGAGCTGTATACCAAGGCGCAGCAGGTGCTCACCGAGGGCAACCAGGATTCGGTCCAGCTGGCCAACTCGCTGCTGCAATCGGCCATCGAGATCGAGCCGGATTACGCGCCGGCGCGCGCCGAGTATGCCTGGACCCTGGCGGAGCTGGGCGCCACGCGCGCCCTCAGCCAGGGGCGCTTCGCGGAGGGGCAGGCCCTGCTGCGCCAGGGGAAGGCGGCCGCCGAGGCCGCCATCACCCTGGATCCCGGCGCCTCGCAGGCCTACCGGGCGCTGGGCTCCATCCTCCTGCGCCTGGGGGATCTGGAGGGCGCCAGCCGGTCGGCGCTCCAGGCCGTGCGCCTCGATCCCGCCGACCACCGCGCCTACGACGTGCTGGCAGACGTCTTCGCAGGGCTGGAGGGGGCGGACAACCACGCTGCGGCCCGCCGCTACTTCGAGAAATCCCTGGAGCTCTTTCCGGAGGGCTGGCAGGCCCACCATCGCTACGGGGTGCTGCTGCAGAACGAAGGCGACCTGGCGGCGGCGCTCCAGCACGCGGATCGCGCCATCGCCCTGCGTCCCGCGGCCGAGTACGCCTATGTCACCGCCGCCGACGCGCTGCTGTGGATGGGCCGGTCGGCGGAGGCCGAACTCCGGCTGCGGGCGGGCCTCCGGGAAGTGCCGGGCTCCAACGTGCTGCGCAGCCTCATGGTCTATGCGGCCTGGGACCTGCAGGACACCGGCACCGCCGAAGGCTACCTGCGGGAGCTGGAAGGGGCCTGGCCTCCGGACCACTCCAACACCGTCCTGCTGGCGGGGCTGAAGAAGGCCCTCGCCGGGGAGGGTGCCGTGGCCCTGGCGGGATTCGAAGCCTATCGGCAGAAAGTCCTCGCTTCGGATCTGTTGGCCAAGAAGCACAACGAGCGGCGGGTGCTCTCGGTGAACCTCTATTTCATGGCCCGCATGGCCGCGAAGCTGGGGAACGCGGCCGAGGCCCGGGGTCTCCTGGAGCTGGCGGACCGCCTGCATCCCGGCAAGCGCCGGGTCGCCCAGCAGGACCCCGTCTTCCGCTGAGCGGTCAGAGCGCCTTCCTGGCCTCGGTCATGAGCGCCTCGATGCGGCCGCGGACCTCGGTCATGAGGGCCTCCCGGTCGGCGAGCGCCGCAGGATCCACCGGCTCGCCCAACGCCACCACGTACTTGCCCGGGCGGAGGCGGAGGCTTCCCGGTGGCAGCACTTCCCGGCCGCCCACAGTGGCCATGGGCACGATGGGCACGCCGGCGTCCATGGCCAGGGCGAAGCCGCCCTTCTTGAAGGGGAGCATCTCGCCGGTGCGGCTGCGGGTGCCTTCCGGGAAGATCACCACGTTCTTGCCGCCCCGGATCTCCTCGGTGGCCTCGCGGATGCTCCTGATGGCCCGCTCCCGGTCGCGGCGATCGATGAAGATCACGCCCGCGACCCAGGCCGCCCAGCCCACGAAGGGGAGGTACTTCACCTCCTTCTTGGCGATGTAGACCGCCGGCACCGGCAGGATTCCGATGAGCACCGGGGGATCCAGCTGGCTCTCGTGGTTCGACATGAAGATCACGGGCTGGCGTCCCTCCCGGACGGCTTCCGGCAGCCGGTCCCAGCCCGTCAGGGCCAGCGGGATCCGGCAGAACCAGCCCAACCCCTTGGCGTAGAGCGGCCCGATGCCGAAAAAGGCGCGGCGGCGCCCGAGGAAGGGAACGGCCAGCAGGATGCCGAGGACGACGACCGGCACCAGGACCATGCCCCAGACCGCCATCACAACTGCGCCCCATCCTGTGTTTCGCCAGTTGGCCACGATGCCCCTCCGTGATATTCAACCTATCAGTTCCGGAGGTTTCCCGTGGGCATCACCGAGCAGATCCTGGCTGATCACGCCACGCGGAAGGACCACGACGGCGTCACCTGGTTCACCGCGGAAGACCTGGCGCGCCTGGGCATCCACGACCGCCTCTTCACCGTCATGCAGAACGTCCAGCACACCCTGCGCCTGCGGAAGGCCCGGCAGGTGGTCGAGAGCCACGGCTGCACGGACCGGTGGAGCCTCGAAGACACGCACTGATTCGGCTCCACGCCCAAACAGCAAAGGGCCACCGCCAAGGCACCAAGGCACCAAGGCACCAAGAAAAGAGAAGGCGATTCTTGGTGGTCTTGGTGCCTTGGTGGTGAAACGCTCTTTTACGGACTTCAGGCCTGGACGCCAGCCTCCATGGCCAAGGCGCGGGGATGGAGGACCTGGTTCTCCAGGTAGATGTGCAGGTGCAGGTCCCGCTCCATGGTCTCCAGGCCGTCGTAGAGGGCCCGGAAGGTGTTGCAGCCGTCGGCGGGCACGGTGTAGCTGTCCGTGAGCTCCCGCAGCTCCGCCAGCAGGGCCCCCACGGCCTCGTGCTCCATCTCCATGACGCGGATGGGGCTCTGGACGCTCCCGAAGCAGGAGGAGCCTGAGGCACCCTGCTCCATCTGGGTGATGTAGGGGAAGAGGATCTGCTCTTCCTTTATGAGGTGGGGCATGAGGTCCGCGGCCAGGGCCTGGAAGATCTCGCCCACGCGGGCCAGCTCGCCGTGGTTTGGACTGTGGGCCCGCAGGACCTTGCCCATGAGCATGTCCAGGCGGGGCAGCTCCTCGCGCAGGTAGTCGTGGTGGGTGGTCACGATGTGCTGGATGAGCTCCGCCAGGGAGGCCCGGGTCCAATCCTGCAGGGAGGGCACGCCGGCCGCGGGGGGCTCGAGGGTGGCCAGGTCCGCCATGACCTTCGCCGCATCCTGCTTCGCCAGGTCGCAGGCCTCGCCGAGGCTGCGGTGGCCCCCGCAGCAGTAGTCGATGCCCAGACGCTCGAAGTAGCGCATGGTCTCGGGACGCGCCATCACCAGCTCGCCCACCTTGGTGTCCAGTTCCACGTTCATGACGGCTCCTCCGGCGGGGACCCTCCCCTGGCTCCCAAGATGGGGCCTCCGGGCCGTGAGGGAAGTCACATCTTGACTAAAAAGGTCAAATTTTCTTAAATAACTTGAACATCGCATTCAAACTGTTGAACATGTTGTTTTTAATCCACCGTGATGGACTTGGACACGTTCTTGGGGGCGTCGGGGTGGACGCCGTGGTCCGCCACGGCCAGCCGGTCCAGGTATTCCATCTTCAGCACGGACATGCGGAAGGCCAGGCGCTGCAGGACCACGGAGGCCGCGAAGACGAAGAGGTTGGCATCGCCGCCGGGGGGCACTTCGATGTACTTGGACCAGTAGCGGTCCTGCCCCATGGGTTTTCCCGCCACGGCCAGGGCCAGCTCGGGGTTTTTCTCGGCGATGAGGAGGATGTCCGCGCCGCGGATCTTGTGGGTGTGGATCTGGCTGATGGTGATGCGCACGTCCCGCTCCTCGGCCGGACACACGAAGAGCAGCGGGTAGTTGGAGAAGCGCGTCTCCACCAGCTCCGGCCAGGCCTGGAGGGCCTCGATGCCGCCGGCGAAGGGGCGGCCGTCCCGGTGCTGCTCGTAGACCTCCAGCAGGCCCGCCAGGTCCTGGATGGAGAACAGAGTGTTCTTCCCGAGGATGGTGTTGGGTCCGTGCTTGAACTCGGCGGCGTCGTAGCCCTCGGCATGGTTGAGCACCACCTCGCGGATCTTGAGGGCGCCCTCCCGGGCCAGGCCGATGAGGCCCGTGCCCAGGATGTGCAGCGAGGGCTCCAGGTAGAGGCGCCGGGCGGCTTCCTCCACATCGGCCTCGCAGCGGCGCAGGGTCTCGGCGATGAGGTCCTTCGCCCGCTCCAGATTCGCGGCGATCTTGCGCTCGGTGAGGGAGAAGGAGGCGGCCAGCACGTAGAGGATGGCCACCTGGTTCAGGAAGCTCTTCGTGGCGGCCACGGCGATCTCGGGGCCGCAGAGGATGGGCAGGTAGAACTCGGAGAGCTCCTGGGGGATGCGACTGTTCTCGTTGTTCACCAGCGCGATGCGGCGCAGGGCCGGCACGCGGGCGCGCACGTCCTGGAAGATGTCCACCAGGTCCTTCGTTTCCCCGGACTGGGTGATGCCGATGAGCAGGTCGTGGGGCTGGACCGCGTTCAGGTACATGGACCGGAACTGCCCCGGGTTGCAGGGGAAGACGGCCACGCCCGCCAGGTGGTTGAAGAAGGTGGCCGCCACCAGGGCCGCGTGGTACGAGGTGCCCGAGGCCACCAGGAAGACGCGCCCCCCCTCCTTCTGGGACTCGCGGATGGCCTGCACCAGCTCCTGGAGGTGGCGGGTGACCCGGCGCCGCTTCTTCCACACGAAGAGCAGGTCGTGGAGGGCCAGGGCCAAGGCGGCCGAGGGCTCCAGGCGGCCCAGGTCCGCCAGCAGCTGGCGCTCGTCGGAGACCGGCTGGCCGTGGGCGCGCAGGATGTCTGCGTGGGGCTCCACCCGGGCGGCCAGCTCCCGGTGGACGGGATCCGCCAGCAGGGCCTCGAAGGCCTTCCGCAGGGCCCCCTCCTCCGGCGCCTCGTACAGGGCCAGGACCTTGGCCACCAGGGCCTTGCAGAGGTCCTGGCGGTCCTCGAAGGCCGCGAAGAGGCCCTCCGTCCCCGCATCGCGGAAGTAGTAGCGCAGCACCTCGTCCAGGTTGTCCGGGGCCGAGGCGATCTCCTGTTCCATGAAGTAGCGGAAGGGGGCCCGCAGCCCCGTGTCGCGCACGTTCAGCTTGGAGCGCTTGGGCCGCGGCATGGAGAAGGCCAGCCCCTTCCCCAGGGTGAAGACCAGGTATTCCCGCTCCGTGAACCAGAGGCCCTCGCCCTCGGAGAGGGGGATGAGCATGCGGGTCTTGGAGAGCACGGAAGTCAGGTCGCTGGAGACCACCACGAAGTCGCCGTGGGCGTCGCTGCCGATGCCCGCGTAGAGGGACGAGCCGGACTTCACGGCCACCACGCCGGGCACCTTGGGATCGGCGAAGGCGGCGGCGTAGGAGCCCTCGGCCCGGGCGTCGGCCTTGCGGGCGGCATCGATGAGGAGGAAGGCGCCGTCGGGGATGCCTTCCGTCAGCCCCGCGGCGGCATAGGCTGCGCGGCAGGCGGCCAGGGTTGGACCGGGTTCCGCCAGGTTGGCGGCGTAGGCGTCCTCGGTGAGGTGCGTGATCATCTCGCCGTCGTTGTCGGACGTCACCGCGTGGCCCTGGGCCGTGAGGGCCGGCTTCAGCGCGTCCGTGTTGGAGATGTTGCCGTTGTGGGCGCCCACCATCTCAACCTTGCAGCGCACGTGGTGGGGCTGGCTGTTCACGTCGGTCACGGCGCCGTAGGTGGCCCACCGCACCTGGCCGATGAAGCGCTGGCCGGGCTGGCGGCCGATGCCCAGCTCGGGCACCACCCGGCTGGGGGCGCCCACTTTCTTGAGGAGGGTGATGGCGCCGTCCGCGCCGATGAAGGAGGCGCCCGTCGAGTCGTAGCCACGGTATTCCAGCCGCTTCAGCAGCTCCCCGGCCTCGTGGCCCATGGCCGCGACTTCAGACGCATAGCAGAGCGACACGATTCCGCACACAGGGAGACCTCCAACCCTTCATCCTCGGACGGAATCGCCTCTTAGGGAACCGGATCGATCCCGCCAGTCGTCAGGGGTGAGCAGCGGATCAGCCGCCAGGTGGTGAGGAGCCCACCGCGGAGGGTGCCGTATTTCTGGATGCAGCCCAGGCCGTAGTGGCTGCAAGTGGGGGTGTACTTGCACTGGGTGGGCAGGTGGCTGCTGAGCGTCGCCTGGTAGGCGCGGATGGCGCCCCGGCAGACCCAGGCGGAGGGCTGGAAGCGCACGGGCAGGAAGGCCTCCACCACCAGGTAGAGCCCGATGGCCGCCAGGGGGTGGGCCGCCAGCCAGTCCAAGCTACGCCTTCGCCGCATCCGCTTCGGCCTTGACCTTGCGGGCTTCCTCCAGGAAGGCGGGGACCAGGTCCTCCTCCTTCACCTTCCGGATGAGCTCGCCCTTGCGGTAGATGAGGCCCTCGCCCGCGCCGCCGGCCACGCCCAGGTCGGCGTCCTTGGCCTCGCCGGGTCCGTTCACCACGCAGCCCATGACGGCGTAGGTGATGTTCTCGTGGTTGATGGCCTTGAGGCCCTCCTCGATCTCGTTCGCCACGCGGTTGAGGTCGATCTGGACGCGGCCGCAGCTGGGGCAGCTCACCATGCGGAAGCCGCCGCTGCGAAGGCCCAGGGAGCGCAGCAGCTCGTGGCCCACGCGGCACTCCTCCTCGCCGTCGCCGGTGAGCGAGACCCGGATGGTGTCGCCCAGGCCCTCGGCCAGGAGGATGCCCATGCCCGCGCTGGAGCGGATGGTGCCGCCGAAGGGGGTGCCGGCCTCGGTGATGCCCAGGTGGAAGGGGTAGTCCACCTGCTTCGCCAGCAGGCGGTAGGCCTGCACGGTGCGGATGACGTCGCTGGCCTTGAGGCTGATCTTGATGTCGCGGAAGCCCTCCCGCTCCAGCACCTCGATGTGGCGCAGGGCGCTCTCCACCATGGCCTCGGGCGTGGCGGTGCCGAATTTCTCCAGCAGGTCCTTCTCCAGGCTGCCGCCGTTGACGCCGATGCGGATGGGAATCCCCTTCGATCCGGCCTTGTCCACCACGGCCTTCACGCGGTCCTGGCCGCCGATGTTGCCGGGGTTGATGCGCAGGCAGGCGGCGCCGCCGTCCGCGGCCACCAGGGCCAGGCGGTAGTCGAAGTGGATGTCGGCCACCACGGGGATGGGGCTGCGGTCGCAGATCTCGTGGAAGACCTCGCCGGCCTTCTTGGTGGGCACGCTCACGCGGACGATCTCGCAGCCGGCGTTGGCGTAGTTGTAGATCTGCTGGACCGTGGCCTCCACGTCCCGGGTGTCCGTCTTGGTCATGCTCTGGACGGTGATGGGGGCGTCCCCGCCCACCGGCACCTTCCCCACCAGGATCTGGCGGGTCTTCCGGCGGGGGGCGAGGGGTTGGAGTTCCTGGTCGGACATGGGGCCTCGAGGTCAAAGAATCCAGTGTACCCACCTATGCACCCTCCGGGCCCGGCCCGGGACCGGGCTGGAAGCCCGGGGCCGCCCCATGCCGGAGGATTCCATACAGCCGTATGCCGGAGGATTCCATGCAGCCGTGGGCTTGCGCTGAGCCTTGGAAGGCTTGCTACACTGGCCCCTCACCCCGAGGCTCTCATGATCATGAACTCACGCAATCACAACGACGTGCTGATCCTATACCCCGAGGGAAAGATCACCCTGGGTGATGGCGATCAGGAACTGGGCGAAGCGGTCCGCACCTCGCTCTCCAACGGCGCCCGCAAGATCGTGATCAACTTCAGCAAAGTGAGCTACCTGGATTCCTCAGGCGTGGGCGAGCTGGTGGGCTGCTACACCTCCATCAAGGGCAAGGGCGGCGAGCTGCGCATCTGCGGCATGAGCGGCAAGATCTTCAGCCTCATCAAGATGACCAGCCTGCACTCGGTCTTCGAAGTGAAGGACACCGAGGAAGAGGCCCTGGCCGGATTCTGAGGCGGTGCGTCCCCGCGCCGCCCTCGGGTGCAGCCTCCTGGCCCTGGCTCCCCTCGTGGGTCAGGAGGCTGCGTCCGCCCGCGCGGTGACGACGATCCGGATCGAGGGGGGAAGCGCCGATGACCAGCGCTTCGCGCAGGCCGCCCTGGGATTGAAGCCCGGGCAGATGGTGGATCCGGCGACTTTCCAGCAGGCCCTGGCCGCCGTGCGCCTGGTGGATCGCTACCGCACGGTGGAAGGGACCTTCGGCGGGAACGGCGAGGTGCTCCTGCGCCTGGACCCGTTGCTGCCCATGGAGACCTGGCGCTGGGAGGGGGATCCTCTGCCCGCCGACCTCCGCAAGACCCTCCTGCCGGACGTGCGGAAGGGGCAGCGGCTGGGGCCCCAGCGCCTGGTATTGCTGGAACGCGGCGTTGAACAGCGCCTGAGGGAGGCCGGGTACCGGCAGGCCGATGTGAAGGCCGCGGTGGACGAGGGGGGCCGGCAGCTTCACCTGATCCTCAGCCTCGGGGCCCCGCGGCTCATCCAGGAGGTACGCCTGGAGGGCGATCCGGCACCGTACACACGGGAATATCTGCTGAAGGTCGCGGGCATCACGCCCGGCCGCACGCACTGGACCCCGATCGTCCAACGGGAGGCCCAGCGGCGCCTGCGCCAGCGGCTGGTGAAGGACCGCCGCATGGAGGGCTCCATCCGCCTCGCGCCCGCGGACGGAGAGGGCAGCGTCCTCGTGCTGGAGATCAAGCCAGGACCGAAGGTCACCCTGAAGGCCAAGGGGATGGACCTGCTCGGCCCCGTGCTCTGGGGACGCCCCCGGCTGCTGGAGTTCGTTCCCCTGGCCCGGGCCGAGCGCTATTCGCCGAGCGTGCTGGACGAGGGAGACGGGCGGATCGCCGCCTACTACCGGGACCAGGGCTATCCCGAGGTCAAGGTGTCCCACGAGCGCGTGGTGACGGCAGGCACCGCCGAGCGGCCCGAGGCCGTGACCATCACCTACACCGTGGTGACCGGTCCCAGGCGCGTCCTGGGCGCCGTGCGCTTCGAAGGGAACCACGAGCTGTCCGATGCGGAGCTGTCGCGGGCCGTGAGCCTTCCCAAGCGGTTCCTCTTCCTGCCGCCGCACGCGAAATCCGAGGCCATGAAGGCCCTGGAGGACCGCCTCACGGCCCACTACCTCCAGCGCGGATTCCCCGAGGTGCAGGTCCGCCGTCGCGTCGAAGTCGGGAAGGGCGGCGTGGTGGACGTGCGCCTCATCATCCGAGAAGGGTCCCGGCGGTTCCTCGATGCCCTCGTGCTGGAGCTTCCGTCCGATCCGGCCTTTCCCAGGGAGCGCCTGGAACGGAGCCTGCTGCTCGCGCTGGCGGACCACCCGGTGTCCGTCCGGGGCACCCCACGCTACCGGTCGGACCGGAGGAACCTCCAGGGATTCGAAGGCACCCTCGAGACCACGCCCGAGGGCGCGCGCCTGACCTTCAAACCCTCGCTGCCCCTGGTTCGCAACGATCTGGCCCTGGTGGTCTCCGACCTCCGCCAGCGCCTCTCTTCGGTGGGATCGGCCAATCCGCAGGTCAAGATCTCCTTCGAGGACGATGAGATCCACCCCGTGGTGCGCATCCAGGTGCCCGCCCAGCCGCTCGACCGCACGCGCCGCCTGGTCGTGCAGGGCAGCGACCGGACCCGCGCCGAGGCGGTGCTGCGCGAATCGGGGCTTGCCCCGGGTATTCCCCTGAACCCGGCGAAGCTGGACGAGGGCCAGGTCCAGCTCGGCGGCCTCGGGGCCTTCCAGCGGGTGGACCTGCTCACCATGAAGGACCTTCCGGGCCAGGAGAGCCAGCCCTGGGAGCGCGGGGATCTGGCCCTGCGCCTCCAGGAACGCAGCCCCTGGGTGTTCACCGAATCTTTCGGCTACGACAAGACCCAGGGCTACCACTTCGGCTTGAATGCTCAACGCCTCAACGTGGGCGGCATGGGCCGGGCCCTCGACTTCGGTCTGCGGGCCGGGGACCAGACCCTGGACAGCCCCTTCCTGCGGAAGGCCTTCCCGACGGGTGAGATCAAGCGATCCGTCGACAGCTACAGCATCGGCTACACCGATCCATGGTTCCTCCCCGGCTCGCTGGACACGCTGCTGGCCCCACGCACGCGCTTCCGGGCGGAGGGCGCCTACATCGAGGAGGCCCAGGCGGCCTTCTTCGCCCGCCGGCGCCGCTTCACGCCCAGCCTGGAGTGGAAGATCAGCCCCGTGCAATCCGTGCAGCTCGGGTACCGCTTCGAGCGTGTGGAGGTGGCCTCCAACACCGACAGCAACGGCGTGCCCCTGCTTGCGGACCAGGATCTCTTCCTCCTGGCGCGCACGCCGGCCCGGAGCATCATCTCGGCCCCCTACCTGCAGGTGGTCGTGGACCGCCGGGACAAGCCCTTCGATCCCACCCAGGGAACCTTCTTCTTCGGCCGGCTGGAACTGGCGAACCAGGTCTTCGGCACCTCGATCAACAGCAGCTTCGTGAAGCTGGACCTGCGCCACCAATGGAACTGGCCCATGGGCTTCCATGCGGAGAACGGGGTGGTCATGGCCAGCGTCCGGCTGGGGCTGGCCCGTCCCACCGCGCAATCGGCCAAGGACCTGCCGCTGTCCGAGCGGTTCTTCGGCGGGGGGTCCTTCACGGTGCGTGGCGTGGAGCCGGACATGCTGGGCGACGTCCGGCGCACGGATTCCCTGGGCAACCTGCTGCCCCAACCCATCCCGCTCGGAGGTCAGGGGCTGGCGGTCGTGAACCTCGAGTACCGCTTTCCGCTGTTCGGCATGCAGAGCGTCTGGGCCGAGGTCTTCCTCGACAGCGGCCAGGTCTACCGGAGCCTCACCGCCGAGACCGATCCCGTCACCCTCCAGCGGATTCCGCCCTCCTTCCCGCCTCTCCGCACCACCCTCGGGGTGGGCCTGATCCTGAAGCTGGGCATCCCCCTCAAGCTCGAGTACGCCGCCGACTGGAAGCGCATCATGGGGCGCCCCCGCACCCAGGACGAACGCGACACTCAGCTCAAGAGCCTGCTGATCTCGGCCGGATTCCAGTTCTGACCGACCGCCGGGTGACGGAGTGGACGACTTGATGTCGTCCACGGAGTCGGGCCCCGGCGAGGAGGTCATGCCATGCGACCGCCGGGGCGAAGCCCTGACGGGTCGCGAGGGACGCTGCGAGGCAGCGTTCCGAGCGGGGCCCCCGTCGGGCTGAGCATCGCGTCCGGGTGGGGCGGGCTGCCTGGTGGGGATCCACGGAGTCGGGCTCCGGCGAGGAGGTCATGCCATGCGACCGCCGGGGCGAAGCCCTGACGGGTCGCGAGGGACGCTGCGGGGCAGCGTTCCGAGCGGGGCCCCCGTCGGGTTGAGCATAGCGTCCGGGTGGATCGGGCTGCCTGGTGGGGAGATCACCGTTCGGCCGCCAAAATCAACCGTTCACCTCTTTTTTCTGCATGAGGATGAGTCGCGGCCCATATTGACGACCCTCGTTTCGGGTTCTTCCATGGCCATTCGCACGGTCCTGGATGACCCGGTCCTTCGATCGCCGCTGTCGCGAACGGGTTGCGGCCATGGCGGAGCCCCCAGGCAACCCGGTTTCAGGAGGACCCCATGCTGTCCAAAGCCGCCCTGGATTTCCTGCTTCGCCTCACGGACTGGTTCCATGGCCACTGGGAGGATCCCGAGTGGGGGAAGCGTCCCACCACCCAGATCCTCATCGCGCTGGCGCTCCGCGACCTGGCCACCGGTCTCCATGACGCGGAGTCCCGTGGGCAGATCCAGGCCGCTGCCGACAAGGTCATCGCGAAGAACGGCCAGGCCATGAGCCGGGCCTGACTGCCCAAGTGTCCGCCGCGCTTCACCGGGGTGGTCTCGAACCGGCGCGCGGCTGGCCCCGCGGCCAAGCGGCTCCGACGCGCCACGGGCGCGTCTCCACCGGGCCGCTACCGGGCCGCCGCTGCTTCTCGGCGGTCCGAGACCGCCCGGTTGGAGATACAGAAAAGGCCGCTTGTCAGCGGCCTTCAGTGGTTGGCGCGGGCGGTCTCGAACCGCCGACCCCTACCGTGTCAAGGTAGTGCTCTACCCCTGAGCTACGCGCCAGCGCGAAGCTCTATCTTAGCGGAACGGGGGCGGCTGTCGAGCCTCCAGGCGGGGCGGGGGTCAGCGGTTCCAGTACCAGAGCAGCAGGGCGGCCACGGTGCCGAGGATCACCAGGGTCCATTCGGCGGCGTAGGGATGATCCACGGTAAACCGGGCGAGGGGCACCTGGGGGTGGAAGTGGGGATGGCCATGAGGATGGGGGTGGGCGTGGGTGGTCATGGGAACCTCCGATCCTGAGGACCACGGTCCATACCCAACATGGGTCGGATGGCTTCCCGGTGCCATCACAACCCTCCGGAAAGGGTCAATGGTGAACGTGGGTGGCCGGCCAGAAGAGCCAGGCGAACAGGGCCCCGACCAGGATCAGCAGCCAATCGATCAAGGGGTCGTGCTCGAAGTCGTGGTGACGAAGGAAGTGGGCGGCCATGGCAGCCTCCATCCAGGGGACACCCGTCCACAGGTGAGGATGGGTCTGGGCCCTGGCGGGCGCTGTGACTTTCCTGGAACTTCGGGCCTGGCTATTCGACCGTCACGCTCTTGGCCAGGTTGCGCGGCTGGTCCATGTCGTAGCCGGGCCCCCGGCAAGGGGGGCCCTAGCCTTACTCCACGGTGACACTCTTGGCCAGGTTCCTGGGCTGGTCCACGTCGCAGCCCCTCAAGACCGCGATGTGGTAGGCCAGCAGCTGGAGGGGCACGGCGTAGACGATGGGGGCCAGCCAGGGGTGGACGGCGGGCAGCTCCAGCACGTCCTCGGCAATGCCCGTGAGCCCCGTGTCGCCCTCGGTGACCAGGGCCAGGATGCGGCCGTCGCGAGCCGCGGCTTCCTGGAGGTTGCTGAGGGTCTTCTCGCGGTGGGCGTCATGGGGCATGAGGGCCACCACGGGCAGGGTCTTGTCGATGAGGGCGATGGGGCCGTGCTTCATCTCGCCGGCCGGGTAGCCCTCGGCGTGGATGTAGGAGATCTCCTTCAGCTTCAGCGCCCCTTCCAGGGCGATCGGATAGCAGGGGCCACGGCCCAGGTAGAGGAAGTCCGTGGCGTCCTTCCAGCGCTGGGCCCACTGGATGATCTGGGGCTCCAGGCTGTTGAGGCGCTCCAGGTGGGCGGGCAGCTCCCGCAGGCCCTGGAGCAGCTCCGTCTTGAGCACGGCATCCACGGTGCCCTTGGCTTCGCCCAGCTTCAGGGCCAGCAGGGTGAGGACGGCCAGCTGGGTGGTGAAGGCCTTGGTGGAGGCCACGCCGATCTCCGGGCCCGCGTGGGTGAGGATGGTGGCTTCGGCCTGGCGGGTGGCGGTGGAGCCCATGACGTTGCAGACGGCCAGGGTGCGGGCGCCGCGGGCGGCGGCCTCCTTCATGGCGGCCAGGGTGTCGGCGGTCTCGCCGCTCTGGGTGATGCCGATGAGGAGCGTGCCCGGCTGGATCACGGGCTCGCGGTAGCGGTACTCGCTGGCGTAGTCGACCTCCACGGCCACGCGGCTGAGCTGCTCGATGAGGAACTTGCCCACCAGGCCGGAGTGCCAGCTGGTGCCGCAAGCCACGATGTGGATGCGGTTGAGGTCCGCCAGTTCCTGGGCGCTGAAGGGAAGGTCCAGGGGGATGGCTTCGGCATCCAGGGGGAGCCGGTTCAGCAGGGTGTTCGAGAGGGCCTGGGGCTGCTCGAAGATCTCCTTCTGCATGAAGTGCTTGTGGCCGCCCTTTTCCGCGGCGATGGGATCGTAGGGGATGGTGTGGACGGGGCGGTGCGCCTCGCTGCCGTCCAGGCGGAAGATGCGGGCGCCCTCGCGGGTCAGCTCCACCAGGTCGCCATCCTCCAGGAAGATCACGCGTCGGGTATGGGGCAGGAGGGGCACCACGTCCGAGGCCAGGAACGTCTCGCCCTCGCCCAGACCCAGCACCAGCGGGGGGCCGCTGCGGGCGGCGAGGATGCGATCCTGGTCCGAGGCCTGGAGGCAGGCCAGGGCATAGATGCCCCGCATGCGGCCCACGGCCTCGCGGAAGGCTTCGGGGAAGGTCATGCCGTGCTTCATCAGGTGGGACACCATGACGGGGAAGCACTCAGTGTCCGTCTCGGAGCGGAAGGTCTCGCCGGCGGCCTTCAGCTCGGCCCGCAGCTCCAGGAAGTTCTCGAAGATGCCGTTGTGGACGGCCACCACCTGCCCGTCGCTGCTGCGGTGGGGATGGGCGTTCTCCTCCGTGGGCCGGCCGTGGGTGGCCCAGCGGGTGTGGCCGATGCCCAGGGGCGTGGGATCCGACAGATCCACCTTCTGCGCGAGGTTGGCCAGCTTGCCCGAGGCCCGGATGACGCGGAAGCCATCCTTGGGGTCCGACAGGGCCACGCCCGCGCTGTCATAGCCCCGGTATTCCAGGCTTCTCAGGCCGTTCACCAGGATGCCCGCCGCGCCCTGCTGGCCGATGTATCCGACGATGCCGCACATGTCGACCTCCGTTCCAATCCGCGTTCACCTTAGCGCGCACGACCAGCCGGACCAATGTGGTGGGAGGGCCACGGGCTGCGGTGGGACCGGAACCACAGGCTGTGGCGCCAGCGCCACGCCGGGCCCCGTCACCCCCGGATCTGCTTCTCCAGCAGCTTGCTGCGGAGCTGCAGCATGGCCTTGGTGTGCAGCTGGGAAACCCGGGATTCCGTGATGTTCAGGAGGATCCCGATCTCCTTCATGGTCAGCTCGTCGAAGTAGTAGAGCTGGACCACGAACTTCTCCTTCTTGGGGCGCCCCTCGATGGCCGACTGGAGGATGTCCTTGATCTCCGCGGTCTGGAAGACCTGGTGGGGGTCCTCCGCGTCCGGATCCGGCACGAAGCTGATGAGGCTTTCGCCTTCACCGTCCTCGCCCGCCTCCACGAAGGTGCCGAGGGTGACGCCCTTGAGCTCATCCAGGTTCTTGTGCAGCTCGTCCAGGGGAATGCCCAGGTGGTGCGCCACCTCCTCGTCCGAGGCCGCCCGGCCCTTCTGCTGCTCGATGAGCCGGTAGGCGGTCTCGATGTCCTTCTTCTTCCGCCGGAGGCTGCGGGGAACCCAGTCCAGATCCCTCAGGCCGTCCAGGATGGCGCCCTTGATCCGAAGCTCGGCGTAGGTCTTGAACTTGATGTTGCGGGTGGGCTCGAACTTCTCGATGGCGTCCATCAGGCCCAGGATGCCGCTGTTGATGAGGTCGTCCAGCTCCACGTGGGAGGGCAGGCGCGAGGCGATGCGGTGGGCCACGAACTTCACCAGGGGCACGTAGTCCTTGATGATCTGCTCGCGGTTGTCCCGGTCGAAGACTTCCGGTTCGCCGTCGTCCTCGGCGGTGGAGGCTTCGGATTCCTTCGCCCGCTCGCTGGCCGCCAGCAGGGCCGCCCAGGGGCGGAGGGCGGCGGGGGCCGACGCCATGGCGCGGGCGATTTCGTCATCGGTCGATGGACCGAAATCGGGAGGCTCATGGTCAGGAATCACGACCATCCAAGTTCCTAGGGTGCGTCACCGGGCGCGGGCAGCTTCCAGAATGCCGCAAAGTCCCCGACCTGCAAGGACGTTTGACTCAGCAGTTGCCGGACGATGACGCCGAAGGCCCGGGCGGCGGGGCAGTCCGGGAAGAGCTCCACCACACCTCGCTGCTGGCGCACCGCCTGGAGGATGTGGGGATCGTGGGGGATCATGCCCAGCACCTGGAGTCGCTTGCCCAGGAACCGTTCGGTGGCCTCCTGGAGCTGGTCGATGGTCTCCTGGGCCTCGTCGGCGCTGTGGCCGTTGTTCACCAGCAGCCACAGCGGCTTCGAAGGTTCGCGCAGGTGCAGCACCTTCACCATGGCGTAGGCGTCCACCAGGCTGGTGGGCTCGGGTGTGGCCACGAGGATGACCTCCTGGGCCGCCAGGAGCAGCTTGAGGACCGATTCGTGGATGCCGGCGGCCGTGTCGATCAGCAGCCAATCCACCGTCTCCGCCACCCGTTGGAGGCCCTGGACCAGGCGCAGCTCGCTCAAGGTGTCGAGGCGGGTCAGCTCCTGGAGGCCGCTGCCTGTGGGCAGAATCTGCACGCCCATCGGCCCCTGGACGAGGATCTCCTCCAGCACCTTCTCGCCGCGCAACACGTGTTCCAGCGTGTACTTAGGCGAGAGGCCCAGGAGGATGTCGAGGTTGGAGAGGCCGAAATTGGCATCCATGACCACCACCCGCTGGCCCTGCCGGGCCAAGGTCATGGCCAGGCCGGCAGTGACATTGCTTTTTCCCACTCCGCCCTTGCCGGAGGTGATGGCCACGACCCGGGCGGCGAACATGGGCGCCTCGCTGCCCTGGCCCAGAGGAAGGCTGCGGAGCCGGGGAACCGGGTGGTCGCTCATGCGGACGCCCCGGCCTGCTCCGGCGGGAGGCCGAAGGCGGCTGAGCCCGACCGACGGGCCGAGCGGGCCCGTGATGGAAGCAGACAGTCCTGGAAGGTCAACATACCGACACCCGGAGGGTGTGGGGCGAGGGTTGTGCCACGGGGACCGGGTCCCGGAGGCCGGTCGCCCGGAGCGCTGGTTCCGGGTGGCCTCAGGGCCGGAGCTTGAGGGCGTCCCAGCGCTCCGGCGGATGGAAGCGGCACCGCAGGCCGGCCCAGCTCACCCGCTGGAAGGTGACCTGCCCGGGCCAGGGCACCCGGTCGAGCCAGGCGCGGAAGGCCCGTTGGAGACGCAGGCGCTGCTCGGGCTCCAGGGCCGTGTCGGCGCCCACCCAGGCGCCGGGTCGCCGGGCCTTCACCTCCAGCAGGCGCAGCTCCGGCCCGCGGCTCAGGAGCAGGTCCAGCTCGTAGCGGCCGAGCTTCTGCCGCCAGGCCACCAGGTCCCATCCCCGGGCCCAGAGCAGCCAGAGCGTCAGCCGTTCGGCCCGAAGGCCAAGGCGCCAGGCCGCCTCACCGCGACGCACGGAGGAGGTCCAATGTGTAGAACACGGTATCCACGGGCATGCGAGGGAAGTCCGAGGGCAGTTCCTCCGGCTCCGTACGCTGGAACCCGTTGCGCTCATAGAAACGGTGGGCGGCCCCCATGTGGGGGAGGGTGCCCAGCCAGAGGCCCGGGATGGCGTGGTTCCTGGCGTGGTCGAGCAGGGTGTCCAGCAGGGCCTGGGCCAGCCCGCTGCCGCGATGATCCCTGCGGAGGAACATCTTCCGCAGGGCGCCTCCGCTTCCGAAATCGATGAGGCCGAGCGTTCCCACTACCTTGCCTTCCGCGAGGCCCACCCAGAATCCACCCCGGCCCGCCTGGTAGACCTCGGGGATCCGCGCCAGGTCCGGCTGGTCCCGGGCGGTGATGGGCACGCCGAACTCGATCTGCTGGATGGGGAGGATCAGGTCGAGCACCTGGTCCTCGAGGCCCGCCTGGAAAGCCTGGATCAGGAAGGGCATGGCGCTACTCGTCCCGCCGGGGCAGCAGCAGGCTGCGCTGGACGCGCTCGAGGTTGCCGTGGAGGCGCACGATCTTCCAGGCGAGGATCATGGCGTAGCCCAGCCAGACCCAGAGGATGCGCGGGTCCACAGGCGTGCGCTTGAGCACCTCCGTGCCCAGGTCCAGGCGCAGGCCCTGAAGGAACCAGGTGACCGCGCCGAAGGCGATGATGAGGTGCCCCCAACGGATCCAGAAGGGCCGCAGCCCCTCCTTCACTTTCCAGCGCAGGAGCAGCCAGCGGTCGAAGCGATCGCTCTTCTCCTCGGCGAAGTGCAGGGCCAGGAGCTGGTCCACGAGGGGCGCGTAGCGGTGCACCTTCAGCTCCTGGATCTCCTCTTCGCCGTTCAGCTTGCGGAGGAAGGCGCTGCGGATCTTCCCGATGCATTCCTCCCAGGGCGCCTCCTCGCGGTGGAGGGAGAGGTGCAAGCGCACCAGCCCCACCCAGAGCAGGGCCTGGGCCAGCAGCACGGCCCACAGGGACCAGCCCTGCCAGCCCTGGGTGCGGACGAGATCGAGGAAGCGGGTGAGATCCATGCGGGGAGTGTACCGCTATCCTTCGGGAGCCGGCCCGGGGGCCGGAGGGAGGCTCCCATGGCGGAGGATCTGAAGACGGCGTCGGCCTGGGCCAAGGATCTGGGCGTGCCCGAGAAGAAGCTCAAGGAGGCCTTCAAGGCCGCTGGCATCGCGCCCGACGCCAAGAAGGGGGCCTGCGCCTACTACGCCAAGGCCTCCGCCGAGAAGGCGAAGAAGATCATCCAGTAGCCCGTCAGACCTTGCTCCAGGCCACCTCGCCGGCCGTGAGGAAGGCCTCGCCGTCCATGCCCCGGTCCTCCGCGCGCTGCAGCAGGTGCTGGAGGACCTCGGCGGTGGCCTCGGCATCCTGCAGGGCGCGGTGGGCGCGCGTGTTGGTGATGCCCAGGAAGGCGCAGAGCTCGGCAAGGCTCCGGCGGGGCAGCTCGGGGATGAGCTTCTTGGCCAGCAGGCGCGTGCACACGAGGCGGTGGCGCCGCCAGATGCCCTCGGGCAGCCAGGCCTTGAGGAAGCTGCCGTCGTAGGGGGCGTGGTGGGCCACCCAGACACGGCCTTCCAGCCTCGGCGCCAGCTTCAGGGCCACCTGCTCCCAGGGGGGCGCGCCCGCCAGCATGGGCAGGCTGATGCCCGTGAGGCGCTGGATCTCCTCCGGCAGGAAGCCCTGGATGGCGGCCAGGCTGGAGAAGCGGTCCTCCACCACCGGGCCCGAGAGGCGCACCATGCCCACCTCGGTGATCTCCGAGGGCTGGATGAACCGCCCGTCCTTGCCCCAGCGGGCCTTGGGGCTCCCGCCCGTGGTCTCCAGGTCCAGCACCGCGAAGCGCAGCTCCCGCAGCGCGGGCGAGCTGGTCTCGAGGAGGGCATCCTGGGTCATGCGCTGACCAGGGTCTTCAGGCCGTCCTTGAAGAGTACGTCCACCTTGCGGCCCATGCGCCGCTGGACGCGCCCCAGGCCGAAGGCGGGATGGTCCATCCAGGCGCCCTCCTCCCAGCGTTCGGCTACCGAGTAGGGTCGGGCCTGGGCACCGCCCTGTTCGCGGGCCAGGGCCTCCTGGAACTGGGCCACGAGCGAGCCGGGCCGGGGCCCGCCGGCCTTGGCGGCCGCGGGAATCCGGGGGGCGCGGGGCAGGGGCTCAGGCTTGGCCGCGCGGAACTTGTGCACGGACCTGCAGTTTCCGCAGATGAGCTTGTCGGGCACGCCATTGGTCACGGTCAGGACCTGGTGGCGGGTCTCGCCGCCGCAGCGCCCGCAGGGGGCATCCACATCCTGGCCGGCGTAGTAGATCTTCGTCATGACACAAGACTAGCACTGGGGAAGCGGGACAGAACGAATGGGGCCGGGCCGGTAGGCCCAAGGTGCTAGGTCGGGTTCGGTAGTTGTAACTATATAATAATATGTGATTTAAGTCATATTGCGCAACCGTGACACAGGTCGTACCGTCGGTCATCCCGGCGTCCGCGGCTTTTCGTTTCCTGGGCGTCCATCCCCCTCACGCTCCACCTCTTCCTGGGAGGACCCATGACTCGGACTGCCTTCAAGACCCTCGCCGGCGCCGCGTCGGCCCTGGCGCTCGCAGGCCTCATCGCCGCCTGCGGCGGCTCGAAGCCGGACGCCCCGGCGACCTCCGCCGCGCCGACTCAAGAACAAAGGGCCCTGCCCAACCGGACCGGTTCCTCCGCCTACGTGGTGCTGGCCTGGAACGACCTCGGCATGCACTGTCTGAACCCCAGCTATGACGCCGCGGTGATCCTGCCCCCCTACAACACGGTGGTGGCCCAGGTGGTGAAGCGGGGCAACCCGCCCCAGCCCGTCACCTCCGGCGTCACGGTGAGCTACCGGATCCTCAACAACACCAAGTCCTCGACCAAGGGGAGCTTCGGGCAGTTCTGGACGAACATGCAGAAGCTGTTCGGCGTGTCCCTTCCCGCGGACAAGGGCCTCAACCTCGATGATCCGACCGTGAACAATGGCCTTTCCGGGACCATGCTGCCCAAGGGCGACCACTTCCTGGCCTCGGGCATTCCGCTGACGCCCATCGACGACAGGGGCGTGTGGAACCCCTATCAGGTGGGCGAGATCACCGTGAAGGACACCAGCGGCAAGGTGGTGGCCCAGACCACGACCACGGTTCCCACCTCGGATGAGATCAGCTGCTCGAAGTGCCACGGCAGCGACGCCCTGAATGAGGTGCTCCGGAAGCATGATGCGGCCCACGGCACTCAGCTCTTCGCGACCAAGCCCGTGCTGTGCGCCAGCTGCCACGGCAGTCCAGCCCTCGGCACGTCAGGACCGGGCTCTTCGGGGATGTACCTCTCGCAGGCCGTGCACGGCTTCCACGCCACCCGCGGCGCCGCCTGCTACGACTGCCATCCCGGCGCCACCACCAAGTGCAACCGGAGCCTGGCCCACACCGCGGCCGACGGGAACTGCACCACCTGCCACGGGGACATGGCCAACGTCGCGAACACCATCAAGAGTGGCGCCCGGGTGCCCTGGGCCAGCGAGCCCAAGTGCGCGACCTGCCACAGCGGCGTCGCCGAGGTGGATACGGGTTCCGCGCTCTACCGGAACGCGCGGGGCCATGGCAACCTCTACTGCTCCGCCTGCCACGGCAGCCCCCACGCGATGGTGCCCACCTCCCAGCCTTCGGATAACGCCCAGGCCATCCAGTACCAAGGCAAGGCCAAGGCCATCGCCAGCTGCGCTGCCTGCCACAGCTCCAACCGGGGAGGCGGCTTCAGCGAGTTCGCCCACAAGCACACCGCCGCAGGCGACAACCAGCCCTCCGCCTGCAACATCTGCCACACGGGATTCCAGGACGTCA
Organism: Geothrix alkalitolerans; assembly: GCF_022808885.1. Taxonomy (NCBI): domain Bacteria; kingdom Pseudomonadati; phylum Acidobacteriota; class Holophagae; order Holophagales; family Holophagaceae; genus Geothrix; species Geothrix alkalitolerans. Next base: position 177,095 of record NZ_JAKZLE010000004.1, read on the forward strand.
CCCAGCAGGCCAAGTGGCCCCACCAGTTCCAGTGGAAGGCACGCGGGGGCTCGGGCGGCGGCGACTGAGCCGGTCCCCGAAGCATGGCACCGCCCTCCAGTCCGGGGGGCGGTGTCCGTTTCAGCCCAGCAACGCCTTTACCTGGGCTAGTCGCTGTTCCTTCTCCTCGGCCTGGCCGCGTAGCTTGGCCACGGCGGGCTCAGGGGCCTTGGTGACGAAGCTCTCGTCGGCGAGGCGCGCCCGCAGGGGCTCCAGCTCCTTCTCCAGCTTGGCCAGCTCCTTCTCCAGCTTGGCCTTTTCGGCCGCGGGATCCTTGAGGCCCGCCAGCTCCAGGGCCACGGCGCCGCCGGCCACCACGGCCACGGCCCGGGTGGGCGAGGCCAGGTCGCCCTGCGTGAAGGTGACGGACTCCAGCCGGGCGATGGACTTCAGGGCATCACTGAAGGGAGCCAACTCGGGCAAGGAGCAGAAAGCCGCCACGCGCTTCGCGGGATCCACGCCCTGCTCGGCCTTGAGGCGCAGGAAGGCGGAGAGCACCTCCTGGAGGCGGGGGATGAGGGTGACGTCCCCGCCCTCCGTCTGGAGGAGGGCCTCACCGATGGGCCAGGGACGCTGGGCCAGCAGCTTCGGCTCTCCGGCAGGCAGGCGGTCCGTCATGACGGCCTCGTGGATCTCCTCCGTGAGGAAGGGCACGAAGGGGTGCAGGGCCCGCAGCAGGATGTCCAGGAAGTGGAGGATGGCCGCCTTCTGGGCCGTCGTGCCGCTCTGGAGCTGGACCTTGGCCAGCTCGATGTAGGTGGCGCAGAAGTCGTCGTAGACCAGGTGGTAGAGCCGTTCGGCCGCATCGTGGAACCGGAAGGTCTCGATGGATTCGGTCACGGCGCCGAGCTCCGTCTTCAGGCGCCCTGCCATCCAGAATTCGGCTTCGCCGAATTCTGGATCCGTCGCCAGCGTGACCTCCGCCCCGAGGTTCATCTGCACGAAGCGTGACGCGTTCCAGAGCTTGTTGCAGAAGTTCCTGGAGGCCTCCAGCCGCGCAGGGCTCATGGCGATGTCGGTGCCGGGCGCGGCCATGATGGTCAGGGCGAAGCGCAGGGCGTCGGTGCCGTACTCCTCCATGACCTCCAGCGGGTCGATGACGTTGCCCTTGGTCTTCGACATCTTCTGGCCGCTGGCGTCGCGCACCAGGCTGTTGAAGTAGACCTTTCGGAAGGGCACGTCGCCCATCCAGGTGAGGCCCGCCATGGCCATGCGGGCCACCCAGAAGAACAGGATGTCGTAGCCGGTGATGAGCACGCTGGTGGGGTAGTAGCGCTTCAGTTCCTCGGGTTCCTCGGGCCAGCCGAACACGCTGAAGGGCCAGAGCGCCGAGCTGAACCAGGTGTCCAGCGTGTCGGGATCCTGGATCAGTTCTCCCGCTCCGCAGGCCCGGCATGCGGAGGGCTGCTCCAACTCGACGTGAAGCTCCCCGCACGTGGCGCAGGTCCAGGCCGGGATGCGGTGCCCCCAGACGAGCTGGCGGCTGATGCACCAGTCCTGGATGTTGGTGAGCCAGTGCTCCCACACAGCGGTGTGATGTGAGGGCGTGAACTGGATGCGCCCGTCGCGGACAGCCTCCAGGGCCTTGGCGGCGGCGTCCTTCACGTCCATGAACCACTGTTCGCTGACCAGCGGCTCCAGCACGGCGCCGCTGCGGTCGCTGAGGCTGATCTTGTGGATGTAGTCCTCCACCTTCACGAGGTAGCCCTGCTCCTCGAGGTCCGCCACCACGCGCTTGCGGGCCTCGAACCGGTCAAGCCCCGCGTAGGCGCCAGCGGCGGCGGTCATCTTCGCGTCGAAGCCGATGATGGTGATGGAGTCGAGCTTCAGGCGCTGGCCCGCGGCGAAGTCGTTGGGGTCGTGGGCCGGCGTGACCTTCACGCAGCCGGTGCCGAAGGCCGGATCCACAAAGCTGTCGGCCACCACGGGGATCTGGCGGCCGGTGAGGGGGTGGTTCATAAGCTTGCCGATCATGCCCTGGTAGCGCTCGTCGTCCGGATGCACGGCCACGGCGGTGTCACCCAGCATGGTCTCGGGCCGCGTGGTGGCGACCACCACCTCGCCGCTGCCGTCCGCCAGGGGATAGCGCAGGTACCAGAGCTTGCCCTTCCGTTCCTCGTATTTCACTTCGAGATCGCTGAGGGCCGTCTGGAGGGCCGGATCCCACTGGATCATGCGGGGGCCGCGGTAGATGCGGCCGGCCCTGTAGCTCTCCACGAAGACCTTGCGCACGGCCTTGTTGAGGGCGGGGTCCAGGGTGAAGCGGTTGCGGGTCCAGTCCACGGAGCAGCCCAGGCGCTTGAGCTGGTGCTCGATGGCCCCCTGGTTCTTCTCCTTCCACTCCCAGATGCGCTGCTCGAAGGCGTCGCGGCCCAGCTTGTGGCGGTCCGTGCCCTCGGCCTTGAGCTGCCGCTCCACCATCATCTGCGTGGCGATGCCCGCGTGGTCCGTGCCGGGAACCCACAGCGCGTCGTAGCCCTGGGCCCGCTTGAAGCGCGTGAGCACGTCGTGCAGCGTGTTCACCAGGGCGTGGCCCATGTGCAGGTTGCCCGTGATGTTGGGCGGCGGGATGACGATGGACCAGGGCTCCTTGCCACTCTCCGGCGCCGCCTCGAAGGCGCGGGACTCCTCCCATACTTCGTACCAGCGCGTCTGCGCCGTCCTGAAATCGAATGCCTTGTCCATCTCACGCATTGCCATCTTTGCCTTGCCTTTCCCGGATCCAAACCGGCTTTGCCGATTTGGATCGATGTGAACGACTGCATTCCGAGCGGCCAGCCCAATGGATCAGTTTACCCGTGGGGACACTGGCCTTCCAGGCTGGGGGCCCAGGGGGAAAGCCCTTGAATGTAATGCGATATCATGGTCATCATTTGCATCGCGGCATGGATGAGGGGGCTACATGCGTCTTCTTCGGATGGGGATCCTGGGGCTGTCGGGGCTTCTGGCGGCCGGGATCGGCCTGGCCCAGGACCGGCCTCTGCCGGCCTCCCACGTGAAGGCCAAGCTCATCTGCCACGACTGCCATCAGAAGGAGAAGCCCACCACCGCGGCGGTACCGGACGAGGCCTGCATGGTCTGCCACGGGGACTATCCGGCCATGAAGGCCCTGACGAAGGACGCCAAGCCCAACCCCCATGCCCCTCCCCTGGCCTCGCCCCACGAGCCCTACCCCTGCACGGACTGCCACCGCCAGCACAAGGCGCCCGCGGTGAAGTGCCTGGAGTGCCACGAGGGGAAGTTCACCTTCAAGATCAAGTGACCCCCCCGGGCCCGCGGTTGCCGGTACCCTAGGAACCATGGGCCCGAGTATCCGCTTCCTGTCACTGCTCCTGTCCGGCCAGGTGGCGCTTTTCGCCGGAGGGTTGGCCCTGGAGGGCCAGGTGCTCCCCTATCGCCAGGTCGAGGTCAGCGCCCCGGTCTCGAGCCGAATCGTGGACATGCGCGTGAAGGAGGGGGAGACGGTGAAGGCCAGCCAGCCCCTGGCCCTGCTCTACGGGAAGCTGGAGGAGCTCGAGATGCAGCGGGCCAAGGCGCTGCTGGAGCGGCGGGAGTTCGAGGCCAAGGGCGCCAAGCGCCTCTACGACAGCAAGATCATTCCCGAGGCGCGCGCGCTGGAATCACGCATCGACCTGGAACTGGCGCGCCTTCAGTACGAAACGGCGGCCGAACAGGTGCGGCTCCGTACCATCGTGGCCCCCATGGACGGCATCGTGGTCGAGCGGTACCGCGACGAAGGCGAGGCGGTCTCCGGAGCCCAGCCCATGTTCCGCCTCATGGACCTGAGCCGCGTGGTGGTCCAGTGCGCCGTGAGCCCAAGCCTCCTTTCCGCCTTTCCGCCAGGCCAGAAGGTGAAGGTGCTCTTCACCGAGCCCGCCGCCGGAAGCGCCGAGGGGGAGGTCACCCTGGTCGACCCCTGCGCGGACGCCTCGGGGAGGGTCCGTGTGCGGGTCGTGGTGCCCAATCCCGAGGGGCGCTTCCGGGCGGGGCTCAAGGCTAAGGTGCTGGCCCCGGAGTGATCCGGCTGCTTTCGGGGGCCCGGGATCAGAGCTTCTTGTGGGTGCCGTCGCACATGGGCTTGGTGCCGCTGTGCTTGCAGCCGCAGAACCACTTTGTGCCCGTGATGTCGGCGGTGTAGGCCAGGGGCACGAACGGCCCGCCCTTGTGGGAACCGTCGCAGAACGGCTGCTTCTTGCTGTTGCCGCAGGCGCACCAGTGGTAGGTCTTGCCCGCTTCGACCTCCACCTGGAAGGGGCCCTTCTGGGCGATGTGGGGCGTGGGATCCGTCATGGCGAGCCTCCTGTCGGGGTGCCTGTGGATGGAAGACCACTATAGTCCCGTCGTCCAGACAGGATTCAATCGTCCCGGCGCTCCTCGGCCTCCTCCCACTCCAGCTCGGTCCACCACTCGTACTCGAGGCCCTCGCAGGTGACGCCGAAAGAGGGGCAGGCGACGCAGCCGTCGCCGCGGTGGACTTCGGCATCGTGCAGGGGCGGGTAGGTCGCGAGCAGGGCCAGGGCTCCCTCCCGCGCGGCGGCCTCGGCCCCGGTCATGGGACGGGAGGGCAGGTCCCGCACATGGAAGCGGCGCAGGCGCTCCTCGCCCTGGGGGTAGAGCACGGAGTTCTCGGCGTCGATGTGGCGCCACAAAGAGCGGCTGTAGTCCACGGCCAGCGCCTCCACCTGGCAACGATCCTCCTCGGCGGCCAAGTCGGAGCCCAGCAGGCCTTCCAGGCCATCCAGCAGGCCGGCCATGCGCCGGTGCTCGCCGGTGAGGGCCGCGATGGGGCCCCGGTGGGCGGGCAGCTCGGCCCGCTCCGCCAGTGCCTTGAACAGGACCTCCTCCTCCTTGTGGTGGTGGAAGTCCCCGGCGTAGCGCCGGAAGAAGGCCATGAAGCGCGCGCCGTCGGCCGGATCGCCCCCGCCCTCGAGCCGGACTTTCACGAAGGTGCGCAGGGAGCCCAGCACCTGCTCGATGAGGTCGTGTTCGGCGCGGAGGTCGTCGAGGAGCTTCATGATGCCGACAGCTTAACGGCGGCGCCCTCCACCCGCATGCCCAGGGCGTTCAGCAGCCAGTGGTCGTGGTTGCCGCCGGGGTTGGGCGTGGTGAGGAGCTTCTCGCCCGTGAAGATGCTGTTGGCGCCCGCGAAGAAGCAGAGGGCCTGCAGCTCGTCGCTCATCTGCGTGCGGCCGGCGCTGAGGCGGATGCGGCTCTTCGGGAAGAGGATGCGGGCGGTGGCGATCATGCGCACGAGCTCGAGCGGGGGCAGGGGATCCACGTCGGCCAGGGGCGTGCCGTCCACGGCCACGAACTGGTTGATGGGGATGCTCTCGGGCGCGGGCTCCAGCTCCGTCAGCTCCTGGAGGAAGTGGATGCGCTGATCGATGGTCTCGCCCATGCCCACGATGCCGCCGGAGCACACTTCCAGCCCCGCGGCACGCACGGCTTGAATGGTCTCCAGGCGCTCGTCGAACTTGCGGGTGTGGATGATGGTCTCGTAGAAGTCCCTGGAACTGTCGATGTTGTGGTTGTATACCTGGCAGCCGGCGGCCTTGAGGCGCGCCGCCTGGTCCGTGTTGAGCATGCCGAGGGTGACGCAGACTTCCATCCCCATGCCCGAGACCCCGCGCACCATGTCGAGCACGGCGTCGAAGTTGGCGTCGTCCTTCACCTCGCGCCAGGCGGCGCCCATGCAATACCGCGTCGAGCCGTTCGCCTTCGCTTCGGCGGCACCGGCCAGGACCTTCTCCACGTCCTTGAGCGGTTCGACCTTGAGCGCGGTCTGGTAGCGGGCGCTTTGGGGGCAGTAGGCGCAGTCCTCGGGGCAGGCGCCGGTCTTAATGGAATCCAGGGTGCAGAACTGGATCTCCTCGGCGTTCCAGTGCGCCCGGTGGGCCGTGGCCGCCCGATAGAGCAGCTCCGGCACCGGAAGGTCGTGGATGGCGCGGATCTCGGAAGGCGGCAGGGGCATGGATACACTCGCAAAGAGGCTGATTGTACCTGAGATGGAGATCAATCCCCGGGTGCGTCCAGATTCAGGCGATAGCCCACGTTGGGTTCGGTGATGAACCACCTGGGACGGGCTGGATCCGCCTCCAGCTTCCTGCGGAGGGTGGCCATGTAGATGCGCAGGTAGTGGGTGTTCCCCTGGCCGGCCGGTCCCCAGACCTCCGCCAGGAGCTGGCCGTGGGTGGCCACCTTGCCCTGGCGGCGAAGGAGGGCCGTCAGCAGTCGATATTCCAGGACAGTCAATCGGACGGGGCGGCCCTTCAGGCTGACTTCCCGCCGATCCAGGTCCACCCGGAGGCTCCCGAAGCAGACCACGGGTTCCGCCGCGTCGAGTTGAAGCGTGTGGCGGAGCGCCACCCGGAGGCGGGCCAGCAGCTCCGCGGCGCCGAACGGCTTGGCGAGGTAGTCGTCGGCCCCCAGGTCCAGGGCGCGCACCTTGTCCTGCTCCTGGGTGCGGGCGCTGAGGATCACGACCGGTTTCCTGAACCAGGACCGCAACTCTGCCAGCAGGGTCATCCCGTCCCGGTCCGGGAGCCCCAGGTCCAGCAGGATGAGGTCCGGGTTGTGGCTCCGGGCCATGGCCTGGCCCTCGGCCGCCGTGGCGGCGCTCAACACCTGGTAGCGCTGCCCGGCGAGGGTGGGCACCAGGAAACGGCGCAGGGCCGCTTCATCCTCGATGACCAGGATCACGGGCTGGTTCATGGGCTCTCCGCGGGCGCCGCGGGTGGCGGCCCGTCCACAGGCAATGCGACCAGGAACCGGGCGCCCCCGCCGGGCCGGTCGGAGGCCTGGATGGTGCCGCCATGGGCCTGGACGATGGCTCGGCAGATGGCCAGGCCCAGGCCGGCGCCGCCCTCCCCCGCGCCCGGCAGGCGGAAGAACTTGTCGAAGATCCGCTCCCGAAGGTGCTGGGGCACCCCGGGCCCGCGGTCCGCCACTTCCACCTTCACGAAGCCGGGGTCGCACCAGGCTCGGAGCTCCACCACGCCCCCCGGCGCGTGCCTCCGGGCATTGGACACCAGGTTGATGAGCACCTGCTCGAAGAGCGCCGCATCCAGGGGCACCAGCGGCAGGGATTCGGGGAGGTCCACCTGGATGGGGGGGTGGTCCTGGTGCGGCTCGAGGTGGCTGAGGGCGGACCCCACCACCTCCTCGAGTGGCTGCCACTCCTTGCGCGCGGTCAGGCTGCCGCCCTCCAGGCGGGTCAGCTCCAGAAGGTTGCCCAGCAGGCGGGCGAGACGCTCGCTCTCCTCCTGGATCATGGTGAGCAGGTCGCGTCGGGTGGCCTCCGGAAAGGCTCCCGGCAGGAGCAGGCTGCCGGCGGCCCCGTGGATGGCCGCCAGCGGCGTCCGCAGGTCATGGCCGATGGCTCCCAGGAGCGTGCTGCGCATGCGCTCCGTCTCCGTCTCCACCTGGGCCTTCTGCGCCTTCTCGAGCCACCGCACATGCTCCAGGGCCAGGGCGATCTGGACGGCGAACGCCTTCAGAAGCTCCCACGAAGTGGCGGGCAGTCCGTCCTCACCCCGCGGGGTGACCTGGAGGATGGCGTCCCGCGGATGGGTTCCGGCCAGGGCCAGGCAGCAAGTCCGGCCGAAGCAGAGCGGCTCCAGCGGATCCCCCAGCCGCGCGGCCGCCTCCAGCCGCGGCAGGAGCAGGTCCGGGGGAGGAAGCTCCGGGCTGGCCGGGCCGCCCTCCGGGTCCTCCCACCCGTGCGGCCCAGGGAAGCGCAGGGCCGCCTCCGCCTTGAACACCCTTCCCACATGAAGGGAGGCCATTTCGGCCACGGCCGCGGGGGTCTGGCATCGGGCCAGCGCTTGGCTCAGGAGGTAGAGGGAGGCGGTATGGACCTCCCGCCGATGGACTTCCCGGGCCTGCTGGCGCAGGCGGACCACCAGGCCCATCACGCCCTGGGCCGCGAGCAGCATGCCCAGAAAGAACAGCCGGCTCGGCCAGTCAGAGGGGGAACCGCTGAACCGGGGTGTCTCCAGCAGGAAGTTGTAGATGAGGGCGCTCATCACCGTGGCCAGGAGGGCGAGCCGCTGTCCCCAGCGGTGCGCGATGAACGTCACGGCCACCAGGTAGATGGGCAAGGCCAGGGCGATCCCTCCTTCCCGGGGCACCAGCCAGGCGAAGCCCGAGCTGGCGGCGAGAACGCTCAGGGCACCCAGCATGGCCCCGAAGCCCACCGGAGCCTCCTGCGAGGCACCCAAGTCCCTCCGGTCGTCCATGACCTCGATCTGGACATCCAGGCCCCGGCGCTGGAGCTCGTCGGCCGTGGCGTGCCCCAGGCGCGCCCAGGGCCACCGCTGGCGGGAGCGGCCCAGCAGCAGCACCTGGGCCCGCGTGCGGCGGGTCGCCTCGGCCAGTCCCTGGGCCAGGGTCGGGGCCTGCACCTCGAGCCGCTCCGCTCCCAGGCGCTGGGCTTCCTGGAACCAGACCTGCACCTGCTCCTCGTCTTCGGCCAGCTGAGCGCTGCCCCGGTCGACATGGACGGCGATCCAGGGCACGGCCCGCGCCTGGGCCAGGCGGAAGCCCGCCTGGATCAGGCGGAGCGCGCGCACCTCGGAACCGAGGGCCACGAGGATGGGCCGGAGCGGAGCAGCCATGGGGGTTCAGGGTAGATGAGGGGGGCGCATAAAAAGCTCGTAAAAACTGCGCGGGCCGAACCCCGTTCACAGGCGATCCTCCCCATACTTGCGCCGGTCCAGTCTAACCGGACGAGGAGGTTGTCTTATATGTCGCCCATGCCGCTCAACACGGGAAATACCGCGTTCATGCTGATCTGTTGCAGCCTGGTCATGCTCATGACGCCGGGCCTGGCCTTCTTCTATGGCGGCCTGGTGGGTCGGAAGAACACCCTCGCGATCATGATCCAGAGCTTCGTGAGCCTGGGCTGGACCACCGTCCTCTGGTTCGCCTTCGGGTACTCCATGTGCTTCGGCCCGAGCTGGCACGGCATCATCGGCCACCCCGGCTACTACGCCTTCCTGAAGCACGTGGACCTGGGCGCCATGTTCACCCTGGGCGGCAACGACGCGGGCATCCCCCTCATCGTGCACATCGCCTACCAGATGATGTTCGCCATCATCACCCCGGCCCTCATCACCGGCGCCTTCGCCAACCGGGTGACCTTCAAGGCCTACATGCTGTTCCTCACGGGCTGGCTGGTCTTCGTGTATTTCCCCTTCTGCCACATGATCTGGCATCCAGAGGGCCTGCTGGCCAAGTGGGGGGTGCTTGATTTCGCCGGGGGCATCGTGGTGCACAACACCGCGGGCATGGCCGCCCTCGCCTCCATCCTCTACATCGGCCGCCGCAAGGTGGTGGAGAACCTTCCCCACAGCGTGCCCCTGATCGCGCTGGGCACCGGCCTCCTGTGGTTCGGCTGGTACGGCTTCAATGCCGGCTCCGAGTTCCGGGTGGACAGCGTCACGGCTTCGGCCTTCCTGAACACGGACATCGCCGCCTCCTTCGCGGCGGCGACCTGGCTGTTCGTCGAGTGGATGAATGCCCGCCAGCCCAAGTTCGTGGGGCTGCTCACCGGCGCCGTGGCGGGCCTGGCCACGATCACCCCCGCGGCCGGCTTCGTCTCGCCCGCCACCAGCGCCCTCATCGGCGTCCTGGCCGGCGTCATCTGCTACTACGCCGTGGCCCTCAAGAACCGCCTGGGCTGGGATGACGCCCTCGATGTCTGGGGTGTCCACGGGGTGGGCGGGTTCATCGGCGTCATCTTCCTGGGGATCTTCGCCTCCAAGGCCTGGAACCCCGGAGGGACGGACGGCCTGCTCATGGGGAACCCCACCTTCTTCTTCAAGCAGTGCGGGGCGGTGGCGATCTCGTCGGTGTGGGCCTTCACCTTCACCTACGGGATGCTCTGGATCATCGACCGCATCACCCCCGTCCGCGTGACGCTGGTGGCCGAGGAGAAGGGCCTGGATGCCGAGCTGCAGGGCGAGGAAGCCTATCCCCAGGGGCTCTGATGGCCGTCTAGCCGCAGCAGGCATGGAGGGGGGGCCGGAATCGGCGCCCCCTCCCGGATTCATGGAGGTGTCCTTGCATCGCGTGTCGCGATCCCTACTCGCCCTCGGTCTGTGTGCAGGCCTGGGCGCCCAGACGGCCCCCACCGCCGGCCCGGCCGGCATCACCTGGCGCGGCTCGCTCTGGGCCTCGGCCGTGACCCAGGACCGGGACACGGCAGACGGCTCTCTGGCCTTCCGGCCCCTGGAGCAGGGCCAGAGCCAGCTGGCCCTGGACGGCCTCCTGCTTGGCGTGGATGCCAGTCTTGGCCACGGCTGGTCCGCCCGGGCGTCCCTGCTCACGGGGCACCTGGGGAAGGTGCTCCAGGCCTCGACCGGGGACACCGGAAGCGTGACACCGGTGGAGGCCATGCTGGTGTGGACCGGGTCACGGGACACCCTGAAGGTGGGCCGGATGATGACCTTCATCGGCATGGAGTTCCTGGATGGCACCCAGGACCTGACCGCCAGCCGGGGGCTGCTGTTCACCTATGCCGACCCCTTCGGCCAGGTGGGGATCAACTGGCACCACGCCTTCAGTCCCAGCTGGAGCTCGGACGCCTGGGTGTTCAACGGCGAGGACCGGACCCGGGACAACAACTCCGGCAAGACGGTGGGCCTGGGCCTCACCTACAACCACCTCGGATCGGCGGACGACTATCTGTCGCTGCAGGTCTACCGCGGTCCTGAGCAGGACGGACTCGGGGCCGCCCGGAACTCGGGCGCGGAAGGCCGGCTGCGGGAGCGGCTCTGCCTCATGGGGCAGTGGGTCTGGGGCCGCTCCACGGTTCAAGGCGAACTGTCCCTGGGCCGGGAATCCTTCCTCCAGGCGGACATCCTGGGTTCTCCCGGGCCCGTGAGGGCCACCTGGCGAGGGATGGGGCTCATCGCCAAGGTCGACCTGGGGCGGGGCAGGGACCTCGTCTTTCGGGGAGAACGCCTGGCGGATGACACCGGGGTGCGCCTGGCCCTGGACCCCTCCATCCGGGAGGCGCTCGGCCTGAACGGACCGACCCCGGCCCTGGGACGCGCCGGAGCGAACCTCGTCGCCCGGTCCTGGAGCATCGGCGTGGCCCAGAGGTTCGACCGGGCCTTCGTGCGGTTCGAGGTGCGGCGGGACAGCCTGAACCTCGGGCTGCAGGACGCCCAGGGCAAGAGTTTCCGGGACGGCCTGTCGGGCACCCTCAGCCTGGGGGGCTCGTTCTAGACCTTTCCGTCAAGAATTGATCTGCGGCGGTCTGTGTCATTGGTTCGATAACCTTTCATTTCAAGCCATGGTCTGTGAAACCTTGCGGGTTGGGAGAGGTCTGCCCGGTCTGCGTGATAGATTGGCCCAGGTACCGCCCCCTGGCGAGAGGAGTTCCTGTGGCCGACAGCTCCGTCCAGTCCGCGTTTGCCACCACCTTGTCCCGCGAACAGCGCGTCCGACTCTTCCGCACGATCTATGCGGCGCGCCGCATCGACGACAAGGAAATCACCGGCAAGCGCCAGAACAAGGTCTATTTCCAGATCAACGGTGTGGGCCACGAAGCCATCCAGGCCGCCGCCTCCATGGTGTTCAAGCCCGGCCACGACTGGTTCTTCTTCTATTACCGGGACCGCGCGCTGGCCTATGGGCTGGGCTATTCCGCCAAGGAGATGTTCCTGGGCTCGGTGGGTTCCGTGGAGGATCCCGCCAGCGGCGGCCGGCAGATGCCCAGCCATTGGGGGAACCAGCGGCTCAACATCTTCACGACTTCCAGCCCCACGGGCAGCCAGTTCCTCCAGGCGGTGGGCGCCGCGGAGGCGGTGCTCCGGGCCGAGCAGGGAGGTCTGCAAGAGGTTCTGGGCATCACCTCGGATCAGGTGGTCCTGGTGACCACCGGGGACGGCACCTGCAGCGAAGGCGAGTTCTGGGAGGCCGTCAGCAACGCCGTGAACCTGAAGGCGCCGGTGGTCTTCCTGGTGGAGGACAACGGCTACGCCATCAGCGTGCCCACCGAGGTGCAGTACCCCGGCGGCAACGTGGCGGCCCTCCTCAAGGGCTACGAGCCCCATGGCCTGCTGATCGTGGACGAGGTGGACGGCTGCGATCCCCTGGCCAGCTATCAGGCCATGAAGGCCGCGGCGGACCATGTCCGCGCCCGGAAGGGCCCCGCCCTGGTGCGCGCGAGGGTGATTCGCCCGTACAGCCACTCGCTGTCCGATGACGAGCAGCTCTACAAATCGAAGAGCCAGCGGGAGGCGGAGGCCCTGCGGGACCCCGTGGCCCTCTACGCCCATCAGCTGGTGGCCTGGGGGGACATCAGCCCCGAGCAGCTCCAGATGCTGAAGGAGGAGGTCCAGGCGGAGATCGACGCGGCCTGGGAGGAGGCGGACGCGGCCCCGAAACCCGAATCCGGCAGCTTCTATCGGCACCTCTATAGCGAGGAGGTGGATCCCACCTCGGCGGCCTTCGACACGGAGCAGGCGGCGGGCGACCAGACCACGGGCGCCAAGACCATGATCGATCTCGTCAACGCCACGCTGAAGCACGAGATGGCCCGCGATCCGCGCATCCTCGTCTTCGGCGAGGACGTGGCGGACGCCAGCCGGACTGAGATCCTCGGCGAAGTGAAGGGCAAGGGCGGCGTCTTCAAGGCCACTCATGGCCTCCAGAAGCAGTTCGGCAGCCACCGCGTGTACAACTCGCCCCTGGCGGAGGCCACCATCATCGGCCGCGCCATCGGCCTGGCGGTCCGGGGCTTCAAGCCGGTGGTGGAGATCCAGTTCTTCGACTACATCTGGCCCGCCATGCAGCAATTGCGCGACGAGCTGGCCACCATCCGGTGGCGCTCCAACGGGGCCTTCAAGGCACCCGTGGTGGTGCGCGTGCCCATCGCCGGCTACCTCATGGGCGGCGCCACGTACCACAGCCAGTGCGGCGAGAGCACCTTCACGCACATCCCTGGTCTGCGCGTGGTGTGCCCCAGCCGGGCCCTGGACGCGGCGGGCCTGCTGCGCACGGCCATCCGCTGCGAAGACCCCGTGCTCTTCCTGGAGCCCAAGCACCTCTACCGGCAGACCCACAACAAGGGCAACGATCCGGGCCCCGACTTCATGATTCCCTTCGGCAAGGCCCGGATCGTGCGCGAAGGCACCAGTCTCTCCGTCATCACCTTCGGCAACACCGTGCACCGCGCGGTCCAGGCCGCCCGGGAGGCCGAGAAGGAAGGCATCTCCGTCGAGATCATCGACCTCCGCACTCTCAATCCCTACGACTGGGAAGCCATCGAGCAGACTGTGAAGAAGACGCACCGGGTCCTCGTGGCCCACGAAGACACCCTCAGCTGGGGCTACGGCGCCGAGATCGCCGCCCGCATCGCCGACGAGCTCTTCTTCCACCTGGACGCCCCCGTCCGCCGCCTGGCCGCCAAGGACACCTGGGTGGCCTACCATCCGTCCCTGGAGGACGAGATCCTCCCCCAGCCCAAGGATTTTCTCGAAGCCTTCCGGAAGCTAGCGGCCGTCTGAATTTCTCGAGGGCCTGGACCGCCAGGGCGTTAGGATGGGCCCCCCGCTGGAGGTGTCATGCGCGTTCTGCCCCTTCCCTTTTTCCTATGCGCCACTGCCGCCTTCGCCCAGCTGGGCGCGCCGAACGCCGCCTCCTCGGGCTTCATACCGACCTGGAGCGTAGGCATGCAGACCTACGGCCCCACCCTTTCCGGCCACTTCCAGGGCGTCCAGGATGGCCAGCCCATCGCGGTGGACCTGGATTCGGACCTGGGGCTGGGCAAGGACAAGAGCACACCGGGCTTCTTCGTGGACTACGAGGGGCCCCGGTTCGGCCTCCAGGTGTCCAGCGGCAGCGCCGAATACCGAGGCGACCGGATCGTCTACCGCCCGGTCACGGTGGGGGGCGCCACCTACATCACGGGTACTCGGGTCCTGTCGCACCTGAAGCTGGGCACCGTGGATGGAGTCTGGACCATCAAGTTCGTCCGCGACACCGACACCTGGCTGGGCTTCGATCTGGGTGTGCAGGCATGGACTGTGGATCTGGACACCACCAGCGATCCGACGATCGGGACACCAACCGCCGCCAGCACCCGGATCAAGGCCTCCATCCCCCAGGTCGGACTTTCCGGCGGATCCCGCGGGTTCAACGGGGCCCTGGAGGCCAAGGCCTACATCCACTACCTGGGTTACAGGAGCGCCAAGTACACCCTCTATGGACTGGATTTGCGGGCCTTCCCCACGAGCTGGTTCGGGCTCCGCGCCTTCTATGAACGCGGCAAGTTCGAGGTGCCCAGGGGATCTATCCAGGACGACCTGGACCTTCAGGTCGACCGGAAAGGGGTCGGCCTGGGAGCCGTGATCCGATTCTGAATGAGACACCCCCCGCAGAAAAAAGCGGTGGACGGCGGCAATCCTGTCATGCTGTTTTGCGTGACCCGCCAGGGGCGGAATTCACATCAACGCAATGACGGCCTTGTCTGGGGAAAGTCATCGCTACATCATCACCAGACGTTCTGCAGGAAACAGTTATGGCTCAAGGCACCGTCAAGTGGTTCAACGCCGAGAAGGGCTTCGGCTTCATCACCCCCGATGAGGGCGGCGCTGATCTCTTCGTCCACCACACCGCCATCCAGGGCGGCGGCTTCCGCACGCTGGACGAAAATCAGCGCGTCAGCTTCGAAGTCGCCCAGGGCCAGAAGGGCCCCCAGGCGACCAACGTCCAGAAGCTCTAGTCCTTCTACCGTTCAACTGAAAAGGCGGCCCATCGGGCCGCCTTTTCTCATTCAGGTTCCCGTCCGGCGCCGCCGGCCAGGGCTGTCGGTCAGTGGTGCCCGTGCTCGTCCATGACCGTGGGCTTGCCGATGAACTCGGCCTTGCGGCCCAGGAAGACCACCCAGAAGGCGAATAGGATCAGCACGCCGAGGCCCAGGTAGAACAGAGGCTGGCGGAGGGCCACCAGGCCGGTCCAGTTGAAGCTCGCGAGGCCGACCAGCGTGCCCAGGAGGCCTGTGCCGAGGAGCAGGATGCCCCACCGGGCGGAGGCCACGGGGGCCTGGCCCACCTCCTCGGGAACGGTCCCGAGGGGGTTCTTCACCTCGCCGGCCACGTGGGTGCCCTGGAAGAGGAGGATGGCGAACAGGATGAAATAGAAGACCAGGAAGAGCATGTGCGTACCTCGTCTTTCTTCCTATCATGATTTCCCGGCCCCCGGGCGGAATTCGGTGCATGGGTCACAACCTGCGCGGGCTGCTCCCATGGCCTTCAGCCTTCGTCCAGGATGGTCCGGCCGGCCCGGATGGCCGCCTCCTTCTGGCTCAGCCACTGGTGTTCGCGCTGGTTGAGCCGCAGGTAGACCGTCAGGCCCATCCCGGCCAGTAGCAGGAAGAGGAATGCCAGGCCCAGCAGGATGGCCGCGGCCTCCCTCGGCGCGCCGGGCCAGAGGGTGGGAACACCGGTGGTCCCGGCCAGGCAGGCCAGGCCGAGGATCGTGGCCTGGATCGCCCGCAGGCGCCAGGGGCGGATCCGCTTCTCGACGGCGACCCGGGAGAGATCCTGGACGAAGTCGATCTGCTCGTCAGGGTTGGGGGACCCGTGGGCCGCCTCGAGCTCGAGTTTGGCCAGCGAGAGGGCGAGTTCTCCCGAGGCATCGTCCAGCCGCGCGGTCCGGCTCCGGATGGTCATGGTGGGGCTCCTTTCGATGAGAAGTGGAGGACCGGCCTCAGTGCAGGGAGAGGCCGCCTCCTTGGGGATTGCGAAGGGTCAGGACGAAGGGGAGGGCCAGGAGGAAGACCACGACGAGGAAGCCGAAGACGTCCACGAAGCTCATGAGGAAGGACTGGCGCGTCACCTCGGCGCCGATGAGGCCCTGGCTGAGGCTCCGCACGGACACGGGATCCAGGCCCGCCCGGGGGAAGAGCCCCTGGTTGAGGCTCACGTAGCTGGCCTGGAGCGTCCCGTTGAACGGGGTGATGTGCTCGGCGAGCCGCGCGTGGTGGAACTGGGCGCGCTGGGCCAGGAGCGTGCTGGCCACGGCGATCCCGACGCTGCCGCCCTCGTTCCGCATGAGGTTGAACATGCCCGAGGCCGTGCCCACGAGCGCCGGCGGGATGCGCTGCACCGCCGCCGTGGCGACGGGAACGAATACGAAGCCCAGCCCCAGCCCGTGGAAGATCCAGGCGGTCACGAGGTAGGCCATCCCGGTCTGCAGGTTCACGTGCGTCAGCAGCCAGGCGGAGTAGGCCAGGGAGGCCACCCCCGCGGCCACGATGAGGCGCACGTCCACCTTCCCCATGGCCAGGCCGACGGCCACCATGGCCACCACGGAGGCCACGCCGCCGGGACTCAGCAGGAGGCCCGCCCAGGTGGGCGTGAAGCCCAGCAGGTTCTGCACGAACAGCGGCAGCAGGATGAATGCCGCGTAGAGGCCGAGGCTGACGAGGAAGATGATGGCCATGCCGCCGGCGAACTCCGGCAGCCGGAACATGCGCAGGTCCACCAGCGGATGCTCGGCGGTGAGGGAGCGCCAGATGAAGAGCGTGATCCCCAGGGCGGCGAGGCCCGCGCAGACCTTCATGGCGTTCGACGCGAACCAGTCCAGGCGCTCGCCGCGGCTGAGGAAGAGCTCCAGGCAGCCCAGCCCCACGGCCACGAAGATCAGGCTCCAGTAGTCCACCGCGCCCTCGGGCCGCCGGAGGTAGTCCGGGTCCTCCACGAAGGTGAAGGCCAGGTAGTACGCCACGACGCCCACGGGAATGTTGATCCAGAAGATCCAGGGCCAGGTCCAGTTGTCCGTGATCCAGCCGCCCACCAGGGGCCCGAGGATGGGGCCGAAGATCACGCCGATCCCGAAGAGCGCCGAGGCCATGCCGTGCTCCTCCTGGGGGAAGGCCTCCAGCGTGATGGCCTGGGACATGGGCACCATGGCGCCCCCCGCGAGCCCCTGGACCACCCGCATGAGGATCAGCCACGTCAGGCTGGGCGCCGCGCCGGCCCCGAGGCTCGCCAGCGTGAAGATGGCCAGGCAAAGCAGGTAGAGGCGCTTGCGGCCGAAGGCGGCGCCCAGCCAGCCCGTGATGGGCAGGATGATGGCGTTGGCCACGAGGTAGCTGGTGATGACCCAGGTGATCTCGTCCGTGCCCGCGGCGAAGGTGCCCTTCATGTGCGGCAGCGCCACATTGGCCACGGAGGTGTCCAGCACCTCCATGAAGGTGCCCAGCATGGTCGTCAGGGCGACGATCCACTTGTGGGCGGTTCCCCGCGGCGTGTCCATGGCGGCCTCAGCGGCTCCGGGTGTCGATCTCGGCCTCCACGCTCAACCCCAGGCGCAGCCTGCGCTCGGGGTCGGCGCCGGGGTCGAGGGCGATCTTCACGGGGAGGCGCTGGACGACCTTCACCCAGTTGCCCGTGGCGTTCTCCGCCGGCAGCAGGCTGAAGGCCGCGCCGGTGCCGGCGGAGAGGCTCTCCACGGTGCCCGTGAACGTCCGGCCGTCGAGGTCCGTCGTCATCCGCACGCGCTGGCCCGGGCGCACGCGACGGAGCTGCGTTTCCTTGAAGTTGGCCTCCACCCAGAGGTCCTCCTGGCCCAGGGGCACCACCGCCAGCAGGGGCTGGCCCGCGGCCACCACCATGCCCGGCTCCGCCAGCTTGCGGCTCACGGTGCCGTCGCAAGGGGCGGCGATCGCGCAGTAGGAGCGCTGGAGCCGCGCCTGGTCCAGGGCCGCCTGGGCCACCTGGACCTTGCTCCGGCTCACGCCCAGCAGGCCCTGGGCGGCGGCCACCTGCTTCCGGGCCGCCGCCACCTGGGCCGTGGCGACCTCCTCGGACGTGGCGGCCTGGTCGTGCTTCTGGCGGGGGATGGACTGCCGCGCGAGCAGGGCGTCCATGCGCCGCTTCTCGAGGCCCGCCAGGGTCCGCTGGCTCTCGGCGGCCTGGACCTGGGCCCGGGCCTGGGCGATCTGGGCTTCGTTCAGGGCCAGGGCGCTCCGGGCCTCCGCCAGGGAAGCCTCGGCCCGGGCCACGGCCGCGTCGTAGTCGCGGGGATCCAGGGTGGCCAGGGTCTGCCCCATCCGGACGGACTGGTTCTCCTGGACCGACACCTGGAGGAGGGGCCCGGGGATGTGGCTCGACACGGCCACCACGTGGCCCTTCACGTAGGCGTTGTCCGTGGCCACGAACACCTGGCCGTGGCGCCAGCGCACCAGGGCCCAGACGGTGCCGATCAGGGCCAGCGCGAGGATGACCCCCAGGGAGACCCACTTCTTCGTCTTCGCATCCATCTCACTGCTCCCGGGGCGTGTGCGCCTCGAAGAAGGCCGGCAGGTCCTCGCCCAGCGCTGCGAGCAGGCCGGCCTGCTGGGCGTAGGCCCGGTAGCGCCGGTCCTCCAGGGCGCTGCGGCTCTCGGCCAGCACCGATTCCGCGTCCAGCACGTCCGTGTTGCGCACCAGGCCCTCCTGGTACTGGTCGCCCGTCATGCGGAGGTTCTCCTCGGCGGCGGCCACGTTCAGGCGCGCGGTGCCCACTTCGCGCAGGGATTGTTGGTAGGCCCGCAGCGACGCCGCGGCGGCGGTCTCGGCCTGGCTCTCCGCCTCCTGCAGGTCCCGGCGGGCGTGTGCGGTCGCCGCCTCCGCCTGGCGTACCCGTGCGGCGCGGACGCCGCCGTCGAAGAGCTTCCAGGAGAGCCCCACGAACAGGCTCGTCTCGTGCTCGTGGGTCAGGAAGGAATTCTGGCCATAGCTGTGGCTCGCCTCGGCCGCAAGCGTGGGCAGGAAGTCCTTCCGCCGGTACGCCGCCTGGTCCGACAGGGCCCGGGTCCGGGCGCGGGCGGCGCGCACGATCGGGTTCGCTTCCCGTGCCATGGCCCGGCAATGCGCCTCGTCCCAGGGCAGGGCGGGCGGGCCGGCCAGGGCCTCCGGCAGTTCCTGGACCGTGCCGGGAGGCAGGCCCATGGCCACGTTCAGGCCCTCCAGGGCTGAGGCGTAGGCTTGGTCCAGGGCGTGCTCCGCGTCCCCCACTGCCCGCAGGGCCACCTCCGTGCGCAGGAGATCATTGCGTGCCACGACGCCTTGCTCGAAGAGGGCCCGGGCGTGGCCCAGGTGGGTCTCCAGGGCCTCCCGGCGCTGGATCAGGACGCGCTTCTGGGCCTTCAGGTTCAGGAGCGTGAAGTAGCGGGCGGCTACCTCGCTCTGCGCCTTCAGGAGGTCGGCATCCCCCGAGCCCGCGACGGCTTCCTCCCGGGCGCGGGAGGCCGAGAGGGCCCCACTCCGCCGGCCGAAATCCCACAGAAGGTACTGGACCGAAGCCTTGTAACGCCAGGATTGGCTGTCCGAGGTGGGGAAGACCTGGGAGGGCACCGTGAGCGGGCCGATCCGCATGGGCTGACTCAGCAGCTCCGGGCGGTGGTCCGTGGTCCAGTAGCCGCCCTGGATCTGGACCTCGGGCCAGTAGAGGCCCTGCACCTGGGCCGTCTCCTCCCGGGCCCCAGCCAGGCTCGAACGGGCCGCCTCAGCCGATTGGGACTGCTCGCCGGCCAGGCGCAGGGCCCGGGCGAGGCTGAGCGGTTCGCCGCTCCGCAGGAGGCTGGCCAGGGCCGCGCAGGCCAGGAGCACCGCTCCAGGCTTCATGGCTGATCTCATGGCCGGACTCCCGCACCGTGGAGGAAGCAGGCCATGGCGCGCTCCACGCAGGCGCCGGGGTCCTCCTCCTTTCCTGTCCGGTGGCTCCGGTGCAGGGAGGCCTCCAGCACACCGAAGCAGAGCTGGATGAGGAAGTCGGGGTCGTGGTCCTGGAGGTCGCCGGCCTCCACCGCCCGGCGGAGGATGTCCTTCAGCCGCGCCCGCTCGGCCTCGTAGATCTCCCGGAGGCGGGGCAGGAACCGGGACTCGAAGCCCCAGTCGTAGTGCACCCGCTCGAGGATGAACATCGGCAGCCAGATGAGCCGGTCCCGGAAGTGGTCCGCATAGGCCTGGAACATGGACCGCAGCTGCTCCAGGGGCGGCCGGGGGTCACGGAGGACCTCCTCGGCCCGGGCGGAGAAGGCCTCGGCCCGGTGGATCATCACCTGCTCGTAGAGGTCCTGCTTGGACGCGAAGTGCTCGTAGAGCCCCTGCATGCCGATCTGGGCCTCTGCGGCGATCTCCTGCATCGTGGCCTCGTCGAAGGGCCTCCGGCCGAACACCCGGCCCGCGGCCCCGAGAAGGAGATCCCGTCTCTGCTGCCGTTCAAGGCCCTTCCGATCCAGCACCGGAGCCTCCGAATCCGCATTCCAAATTCCGAATCTAGAATTTTAATTACGACCGTCAAGTCATCAATTAAGGCACCCCGAGGGCGATTTTCCCCTTGACTGGTTCAAACGATTGATTAACTCTTGAAGTCTGTTGTTCAACCGTTTGATTGGTTGCTTGGAAACGAGGGGTCATGAACGCACAGCCGACCGACGCATCTCTTGATACGCGGCAACGCCTGATCGAGGCCGCGATCCTGACCTTCGCCGAAAAGGGCTTCGACGGGGCCGGCATCCGGGAGATCGCCCTGAGGGCCAAGGCCAATTCCGCCCTCGTGACCTACCACTTCAGTGGCAAGGAGGGGCTGTACCTGGAGGCCCTCCGATACATCTTCGCCCGGAAGGCCTGCCGCGTGGCCGAGCTGGCCACGGCCCCCGCCCTCGAAGGGCCGGAGGCCCGGAAGGACGCCATCCAGCGGCTCAAGGACCACATCCGCGCCTTCATGCAGGACCTGATGGCCTGCGATCCCCTCGACCCCCAGGACCCGCTGGGCGAGGCGGCCATGGCGCTCATGGCCCGCGAGATGCAGGCGCCGCGGGCGACCTCCTCGGCCCTGCTCATGGAGCAGATCCGCCCCCACGTGGACCACCTGATGCAGTGCCTCCAGGTGCTGCGGCCGGACCTCTCCTGGGGCGACCTTCTGAACATGGGCATGAGCATTCAGGGCCAGCTGCTCTATTTCCGCAACTCCCTGGGGATCGCCCGGCTCATCCGCAACAACCCGAACTACCCGGAGGATCTCGAGGAGGTCATCCGGCACTTCACCGATTTCAGCCTGCGTGGGCTCGGCATCCCCGAAGCCTTCCCCCAGCCGAGGAACTGACCATGCTTTTGTTCGCTCCCCCCGCCCTCCAGGCCCCGGCCCCGGCGCCGGCCTTGGAACCCGCGCCCCGCGCCCCGCTGAGCCTGGATCTGGCCGGCGCCCTGGCCCGGGCCCGGAACGAGAACCCGATGCTCCGGGCCGCCAAGGCCCGCGTGGAAGAGCGCCGCGGGCTCATCACCAGCACCCGCGCCGACGCCCTGCCGCAGGTGACGCTCATCGGCGACTTCACCCGGGCGCGGGACGTCTCCATCCTCAACAGCGGCTTCGCGGACAGTGCCGCCCAGTTCGGCCTGTCCCCCAGTTCCCTCGTGGGGGCCCGCAGCATCTACACCAGCCAGGCCAACCTGACCCAGCCGCTCTTCTACTGGGGCAAGCTGGGCACGGCCATCGAGATCGCCAAGATGGGCGAGAAGGAGGCGGGCTACGGCTTCACCACCGCCGAGCTGGATACCCTCCACGGCGTGGCCAAGGCCTACCTGGCGGTGCTGTCCGCCCAGGCCGAACAGGAAGTCGTGGAAACCCGTCGGAAGACCGCCGAGCAGTTCGTTTCGGACGTGAAGGCCAAGCTCGAGGCCCAGACCGCCACGGAGTTGGATCGCCTGCGGGCTGAGAGCGAGCTGCTGGCCGTCATCCCCGAGGCCCTCCAGGCCGAGGCCGATGTGAAGCGGGCGCTGGAGGTGCTGAACGGCCAGCTGGGCCTGGATCCGAAGACGCCACTGACGCTGGCGGACCTGGGCCATCCGGAGCCCTCGACTCGGCCCGCCGGCACCGAGCGCAGCGAGCTGGCCCAGCTGAAGCAGCAGGAGTCCATGTACCGCGCCAACGAGAAGATCATCACCTCGGACCTGCGCCCCAAGTTCGACCTCAGCGCCAGCTACGGCTACCAGGCGGGCAAGACGGACAACCTCTTCAAGGAGCCGTACGACACCTGGAAGGTGAGCGTGACGATGAAGTTCCCCATCTTCGACGGGCTGCGCAGCTCGGGCAAGCGGGCCCAGAACACCGCCCAGCTCGAGCAGGTGAGGCAGGCGCGCATCGACCGCGAGCGGTCCATCGCCATCGAGCAGAGCACCGCGGACCGCGAGCTGGAGAAGGCCATCGCCCTGGACGAGGCGGCCCGCAAGGCCCACGACGCCACCGTGGAAGCCCTGCGCATGAGCCGCGAGTCCTTCGACCAGGGGCTCATCACGTCGCTTGACCTCCTCCAGGCAGAGCGGGCCGAGCGGCAGGCCGAGAGCCAGCGCCGCCGCGCGGAGCTGGGCCTCTGGTCCGCCCGCTTCGACCAGCGCCGGGCCCTGGGCCTGCCTCCGCTTTGACATGGTCCGGGGGGGACCGCCTGCTCGCTTCGCTCGCGATGTCCCCCCCGGAGCCCCCCACCTCGCCGCCAGGCGAAGCCTGACGGCGAGCTCGAACCCGACCGATCCTCCGGAGTCTCCCATGAACCGCAAAACCCTGATCATCACCACCGGACTCGCGGCCGCCATCATCGCCGGGGCCGCCACCTTCCACCGCGGCAAGCGCAACGCCGAGCTGGACCACCAGGCCGCCGTGAAGGCCGAAGGCTCCGTGGCCGTCACCCTGGTGCCGGTCCAGGAGCGCAGCTTCCGTCCCGCCGTGGCCTTCACGGGCACGCTGCTGGCCGTGAACCGCGCCGAGCTGAAGGCCGAGGTCGCGGGCCGCGTGACCCGCGTTCTGGTGCAGGAGGGCGACAGCGTTGGCGCCGGGGCCCTCCTGGGTGCCCAGGACGAGGACGACTACCAGCTGGGCGTCCAGGCCGCCGAGGCCCAGGCCGCGCAGGCCAGGGCCCAGGCCCTCCAGACCCAGCGCGACAACGATCGTTCCGTGGCCCTGCTCGAGAAGCGCAGCATCACCCGCCAGGCGGCGCAGCAGGCGGAGACTGCCTACCACGCCGCCCAGGCCGCTGCCCAGGCCGCGGACAGCAACCTTGGCCTGGCCCGCCTGCGCCTCAAGAAGGCCCGCCTCGTGGCGCCCTTCGCGGGGCAGGTGGCGCGCCGGGCCGTGCAGCCGGGCGAGATGCTCAGCCCCGGCCAGACGGCCTTCGAGATCGTGGACAACCGCAAGCTGGAGATCCGGGCGGACCTGCCCGCCGAGGCCATGGCCCAGGTGAAGGTGGGCCAGCGGACCACCTTCCGCAGCATCGGCGTGGACCGCCTCGTGGAGGGTCGCGTGACCCAGGTGAGTCCGAGCCTCTCCCAGGACGGCCGCACCCTGCGCGTCCGGATCGAAGTGCCCAATGTGGACGGCACGCTGAAGGGCGGCCTCTTCGTGGAGGGGGTCATCCTCGGCGAGGGCGCGACCAAAGCCCCGGCCCTTCCGGCCACGCTGGTGAAGGCGCAGGACCGCGATGCGGAAGTCTTCGTGGCGGAGCAGGACGTGGCGCGGCGCCACAAGGTGGTGCTGGGGCCCGAGCAGGACGGCTACCGTCCCATCGTCAGTGGCGTGGTTCTCGGCGCCCAGGTGGTCGACAGCGGCAAGGACCTGGTGTCCGAAGGCAGCCGCCTGCGCGTGATCAGCAGCGCCGCCCCGAACAGCGCGAATGGCGACTCCACGCCGAGCAACGCCCATGGCGGCTCCGCCGCAGGAGGGAAGTGAACCATGTTCCTGTCCGACCTCTCCATCCGCCGGCCCGTCTTCACGGTCTGCATCATGCTGGCACTGGTGGTGCTGGGCCTCTTCTCCGTGAAGACCCTGGGCATCGACCAGTACCCCAACACCGACATCCCCACCGTCACCGTCTCCGTCGTCTACCCCGGCGCCAGCCCCGAATCCGTCAAGCAGGACGTGGTCCGGAAGATCGAGGAGGCCGTCAACCCCATCGAGAAGATCAAGGAGATCAGCTCCACCAGCCAGGAGGGCCTGGGCACGCTCGTGATCCAGTTCCACCTGGGCCGCAACGTGGACAACGCCCTCAATGACGTGCGCACCAAGATCGGCCAGATCCGCCGCGACCTGCCGAGCAACATCGAGGAGCCGGTCATCTCCAAGTTCGACCCGGCCCAGCTGCCCGTGCTCTCCCTGGTGGTGAAGCCGGACGCCAAGCACCCGGACCTGAATGACCGGGAGCTGACCCGCATCGCCGAGGACTTCCTCAAGCGCCGCATCGAGAACATCCCCGGCGTCGGCAAGGTGGACGCGGTGGGCGGCAGCACCCGCGAGATTCTCGTCCAGGTGGATCCCCAGAAGCTGGAGTCCCGGGGACTCTCCCTCCAGGCCGTGCAGAACGCCCTGGGCGGGGACACCATGGCCATCCCCAGCGGCAACCTGCTCCAGGGCGACCGCGAGATGTCCGTGAAGGTGGACGCCAAGGCGCGGTCCGTGGCCGACTTCGACCATGTGATCGTGGGCAACAAGGAAGGCCGGCCCATCGAGTTGAAGGAAGTCGCCACGGTGGTGGACGGCATCAAGGAGAAGCGCAGCCTGGCCCGCCTGGACGGCAAGGACGTGGTGGCGCTGGAGATCCAGCGGCAGACCGGCGGCAACACCGTGGCCATGGTCACGGCGGTGGAGAAGGCCCTGCACGAGCTGAAGCCCGAGCTGGCCCAGCAGGGCGTCGAGGTGGCGGTCGCCAAGGACAACGCCCGCTTCATCATCGACAACGTGGAGGACGTGAACACCTCCATCTACGTGGGCGGCGCGCTCACCGTGCTCATCGTGTTCTTCTTCCTGAAGAGCTGGCGGTCCACGCTCATCACCAGCCTCACGCTGCCGGTGTCCGTGGTCTCCACCTTCATCATCATGCGGGCCATGGACTTCACGCTGAACACCATGACCCTCATGGGCCTCAGCCTGGCCATCGGCATCCTCATCGATGACGCCATCGTGGTCCGCGAGAACATCACGCGGCACGCGGAGATGGGCAAGGACCACGTGACCGCCGCCCGCGAGGGCACGGCGGAGATCGGCCCCGCCGTCATCGCCACCACCATGTCCATCCTGGCGGTGTTCGTGCCCGTGGCCTTCATGGGCGGCATCGTGGGCAAGTTCTTCTTCCCGTTCGGCATCGTCGTGGCCTTCGCCGTGGCCGTGTCGCTGTTCGTGAGCTTCACCCTGGATCCCATGCTCAGCGCCGTCTGGCCGGATCCCGAGCACGAGAAGAGCGCCGACGGGCACGTCCACTACCAGGGCCGGAACCCCGTCATGCGGGCGGTGGAAGCCTTCAGCCGCATGCTGGACCGGTGGGAAGTGGTCTACAAGGGGGCCATCGAGTGGGCCCTGGAGCACCGCAAGACCGTGATGGCCCTGGGCGGCGGCAGCTTCGTGCTGGCCATGATGCTCGCGGGGCTCCTGGGCAACAACTTCATGCCCGACTACGACCGGGGCGACCTCCAGGCCACCTTCAAGGCGGAGCCAGGCTCCAGCCTGGCGGCCACCCGCGAGAAGGCCCTGGCCCTGGAGAAGTCCATCCAGTCCGTGCCTGGCGTGGCCTTCGCCTACACCACCATCGGCACGGGCCTCAACGGCACCGTGGACGCCGGCAGCATCTACATCAAGCTCAAGGAGGGCAGGCGCCCGAACCAGGTGGTCATCCGCCGGCAGATCCGGGAAGCCTTCCGCACCGTCCCCGGCGTGGATGCCGCGGTGGGCGCGGCCAACGACTGGGGCACCACCTTCCCCATCATGGTCGCCGTGCAGGCGCCGGACCGGGATGCGGTCGTCCAGGCCGTGCCCCTCGTGAAGGAGGCCCTGCGCAGCGTGCCCGGCGCCGTGGATGTCACCACCAGCCTCGACAGCGGCAAGCCCGAGCTGCGCCTCGTGGTGGACCGCAAGGCCGCCTCGGACCTGGGCGTGAGCCCGGCCCTGGTGTCCCAGCTCGTGCGTCCCCTGGTGGATGGCGAGAAGGTGGCCAAGTACGAGGACGAGAGGGGCGAGCAGCGCGATGTGCGCGTGCGCCTCGCCGACCAGGAGCGCCGCTTCTCGGCGCAGCTGGCCAACATGACCGTGCAGAGCACCAAGGACCTCGGCGGCGGCAAGCACCCGCTGGTGCGCCTCAACCAGGTGGTGCGCTTCGAGGAGGGCATCGCCCCCGCCAAGCTCCAGCGGCACGACCTCATGGAGGAGGTGGAGGTGGACGCCAACTTCGAGGGCGCCACCCTGGGCGAGGTCAGCGCCGGCGCCGCCCAGAAAGTGGCCGAGCTGAAGGCCAGCGGCAAGCTGCCCGAGGGCGTCCGGGTGGAGTTCCTGGGCCAGACCCGCGACCAGAAGGAGACGGCGGGCTACATGGGTTCCGCCCTGCTGCTGGCTGTGTTCTTCATCTACTTCGTGCTCGCCAGCCAGTTCGAGAGCTTCAAGCTGCCCATCGCCATCATGGCCAGCCTGCCGCTCTCCATGGTGGGCATGGTGATGATGCTGCTGGTGACGGGCGACTCCATGTCCATGATGACGAGCATCGGCATGATCCTCCTCATGGGCCTGGTGACGAAGAACGCCATCCTGTTGGTGGACCACGCCCTGCACCTGGAGCGCGAGGAGGGGATCCCCCGCCGCCAGGCCATCGTCCGCGCGGGCATGGTGCGGCTGCGGCCCATCCTCATGACCAGCTTCGCGATGGTCGGCGGCATGGCCCCCCTCTTCTTCGCGCTGGGCGCCGGGGCCGAGATGCGCGCCCCCATGGCCCGCGCCGTGGTGGGCGGCCTCATCACCTCGACCATGCTCACCCTCATCGTGGTGCCCGTGTTCTTCGAGATCCTCGAGGACTTCAGCCTGGCCAAGCTCTGGGCCCGGATCCGCCGCGGTCTCGGCCGCGAGGTGGCGGAACCCCAGCCCGTCCGTCCCCTGGCGGAGGCGCCGGATGCCTGAGCCCCTCTTTTTCTCCGCGGTGGAGTCCCGGCGCACGGTCCGTGACTTCCTTCCGGATCCCGTGCCCCAGGAGGTGCTGGACCGCTGCCTCGATGCCGCCCGGCTCGCGCCCAGCTCCAGCAACCTCCAGCCGTGGGAGTTCGTGGTCATCCGGGATCCCAAGATCCGGCAGGCGGCGAACGCCGCCTGTCTGGACCAGATGCCTGCCAAGACCGCGCCGCTGCTCATTGCCCTGGTCACCCGCCGGGATACCTGGCGCCGGAACCGGGACGAGATCCTGCGGGTGTTCGAATCGCGCGGCCCCCTGCGCCCGAGCCAGGCGGCCTACTACCGGAAGATCATCCCGACCATCTACACCACCGGTCCCCTGGGCATCCTGGGGCCGGTGAAGCGCTTGGCGAGCCGGGCCATCTCGTTGTTCAAGCCCACCCCGAACCTCATGGCGCGGGAGGACCTCCGGATCATGGCCCACAAGAGCACGGCCCTGGCCGCGGCCACCTTCATGCTGGCCCTGCGGGCCGAGGGTTACGACAGCTGTCCCATGGAGGGCTTCGATCCCTGGCGGGTCAAGGCGCTGCTGGGCCTGCCCCGCGGCGCGGAAGTGAACATGTTCCTGGCCGTGGGCAAGCGCAGCGAGAAGGGCGTGTGGTGGGACCGGGTGCTCATGCCGCGGGAATGGGCGGTCCGCGAAATCTGAACTCGTCTCCGGGGCCGGGTTGAGGCACTCTGGAGGGTGCCATGACTGCTGCCGGCGCTGATCTGAGGGACCTGCTCCGCCTGGCCGAGGCTCCCGCGGAGGCCCTTGCGGTCTCGGGGGCCCGGCTGCGCTGGGCGTCGCCGCCGGCCCTGGCCCTGGTGCTGGCGGCCTGGATCTCCAAGGGTGGGCGGGTCCAGTCCCTGTGGGTGGACGCCCCCAGCGAGGCCGAGGCCCGCACCCTGGCCCAGGACCTCCAGGCCCTGCTGCCGGAGGCTGGCGTGGCCCATTTCCCCGGCTTCGCGGCCTACGCCGGCGGCGAGAGCAGTCCGCCGGGCATGGTGTTGCGCGATCGGCTCTCCACGCTGGTGGGCCTGCTGGAGCGCCGGGTGCAGGTACTGGTCACGGGGCCCCTCACGGCCAGCGAGCGCCTGCCCCATCCCACCTGGTTCCAGAAGCAGAAGCTGGAACTGAGGATCGGCGCCGAGGTGCCCCGGGACCTGCTGCTCGAGACCCTGGTGGCCCTGGGCTACCGCCGCACGGAGATGGCCGGCGCGCCGGGCGAGTTCAGCTCCCGCGGCATGGTGGTGGACCTCTGGCCGGACCACCTGGACCAGCCCCTGCGCCTGGAGACCTTCGGCGACGAGCTGGAGCGCCTCTCGCCCTTCGATCCCGACACCCAGCGCCGCACGGGCGAGTCGCTGGAATCGCTCACCCTCTATCCGCGCTTCGAGGGCGAGCGCGGTGACGGACAGGTCCTGCTGGCCGCCGTGGCCTCCCGGGCGGACCGCACCGCCGAACCCGAGGACGACCTGGCCTTCCGCAGGGCGCGGCTGGCCACCCACGGCCACTTCCCCGGCGAGGAGCTGTTCCACCCCCTGCTGGCCCAGCCCAAGGGGCAGCTGGTGCACTGGGTGCCACCCTGCCTGCGGGTGCGCCTCGATCCTGCCTGGGAGGAGGCCCTGCGCGAAGCCGAGCGCGCCCGCATCGAGGAGGGCCTGGCCACCCTGCGCCGCGGCGGCGTGGTGTGTCCCGATTTCGAGGACCGCTTCCTCCCTTCGGACCCAAGCCGGATCTCACTCCTCCTCACCGAGTGGCAAAGCGAGGCCACGGTGCCCGTCACGGTCCAGCCCCTGCGGGAATTCCAGGGGCGCCTGCCGGACCTGGCGGAGCAGGCACAGGAGCTGGCGCTCACGGGCTTCCGGGTGGTGCTGGCGGGCAGCACGCCCGGCATGCGGGACCGCTTCGCGGAGTTCCTGCGGGACTACGACCTGCCCCAGGCCTACGGCACCGAGACGGGCTGCCGGGCCCTTCGCCTGAACCTCAGCGCTGGCGTGCTCATCAAGGAGTGCCGCCTCGCCCTCTTCACGGAGCGGGAAGTCTTCGGTCGCAAGGCCATCCAGGCGGCGCCGAAGAAATCCCGCAGCGCGGCCTTCCTCTCGGACCTTCGGGACCTCAAGCCCGGCGACCGCGTGGTGCACCTGGACCACGGCATCGGCGAGTTCCTGGGCTTCGCCACGCTCACCGTGGGCGGCGAGGAGCAGGAGGTGCTCCAGCTCCGCTACGCCGATGGCGGCCAGCTCAACGTCAGCCTGGAGCGGGCGGACCTCGTGCAGCGCTACACCGGCGCCGAGGGCCACCTGCCACCCCTGGACAAGCTGGGCGGCGCCTCCTGGGCCAAGGTCAAGCGCAGGGCCAAGAAGGCCATCCGCGACATGGCCGACGAGCTGCTCAAGCTCTACGCCCAGAGAAAACTTGAGAAGGGCCACGCCTACCCGCCGGACGGGCCGGATATGGCGGCCTTCGACGCCAGCTTCCCCTTCACGCCCACGCCGGACCAGATCGAGGCCATCGAGGCCGTGAAGGCGGACCTGGAGTCGCCGCGACCGATGGATCGCCTGCTGGTGGGCGACGTGGGCTTCGGCAAGACGGAAGTCGCCATGCGCGCCGCCGCCAAGGTGGCCCTGGAAGGCCGCCAGGTGGCCGTGCTCTGCCCCACCACCGTGCTCTGCTTCCAGCACTTCAGGACGTTCCGGGAAAGGTTCTCGGGCTTCCCCATCCGCATCGAGATGCTCAACCGCTTCGTCGATCCGGCGGAGCAGAAGCGCATCCTCCAGGAGGTGGCCGACGGCAAGGTGGAGATCGTCATCGGCACGCACCAGCTGCTGGGCGCCCGGGTGACGTTCGCGGACCTGGGCCTGGTGGTGGTGGACGAGGAGCAGCGCTTCGGCGTGGGCCACAAGGAGAAGCTGAAGAAGCTGCGCCTCAACGTGGACCAGCTGGCGCTCTCCGCCACGCCCATCCCGCGCACGCTCCACATGAGCCTCACGGGCCTGCGCGAAATCAGCCTCATCGAGACGCCGCCGAAGGACCGCCTGGCCATCGAGACCGTGGTGGCGCCCTGGAGCGACGAGCTGGTGCAGACGGCCGTCCAGTTCGAGCTGCGCCGCGGCGGGCAGGTCTACCTGGTGCACAATCGCGTGGAGTCCATCATCAGCATCGCCGAGCGTGTGCGGGAGCTGGTGCCCGACGCCCGCGTGGCGGTGGGCCACGGCCAGATGAGCGACGAGGGCCTGGAGCAGGTGATGCTCGGCTTCATGGAAGGCCGCATCGACGTTCTGGTGGCCACCACCATCGTGGAGAACGGCCTGGACGTGCCCAACGCCAACACGCTCATCGTCCACCGGGCGGACGCTTTCGGGCTGAGCCAGCTCTACCAGCTGCGGGGCCGCGTGGGCCGCAGCGACGTGCCAGCCTACGCCTACCTGATGATCCCGCCCAAGCACGAGATCAGCGAGGACGCCCGCAAGCGCCTCCAGGCGCTCGAGGACTTCTCGGAGCTGGGCTCCGGCTTCCGCGTCGCCGCCATGGACCTGGAGCTGCGCGGCGCGGGCAACCTGCTGGGCGGCGAGCAGAGCGGCCACATCCACGACATCGGCTTCGAGCTCTACGTGAAGCTTCTGGAGGAGACGCTCCAGGAGCTGCAGGGCCAGCCCAGCACCGCCTTCGAAGTGAAGGTGGACGGCCTGGCGCCGGGCGCCCAGCTCAGCCGCCGCTGGATCGACCAGGCCGCCGAACGGCTGGTGGCGTACAAGCGCATCTCCCGGCTGCGCGAGGAGAAGGACCTGGACCTCTACCGGCTCGATCTGGAGGACCGCTTCGGCCGCGTGCCCGAGGACGACCCCGACACCCAGCGCTTCTTCGAGGTGCTCAAGGTGAAGCTGCGGGCCCAGCACCTCGCCGTCAGCGAAGTCACGGTCCAGTCCGGCCGGCTCAAGCTGCGCCTCAGCCCCCAGACGCCGGTGGATGCCGCCCAGCTCATGGCCTGGGTGCGCGCCCGGAAGGACGCCCAGCTCAACCCCGACGGCGCCGTGCTGCTGCCCATGCCGCCCGGCGAAGGCGGCCCCGTGATCCAGGCCCAGCGCGTGCTGGCGGAGTGGGCGAAGATGGCGGAGTGAGGCCCGACGACGCCAGAAGCATCAACCGTTGACGCTTCTGGCTGTCGCCGTGATCGCCATTCGCTTCGGTCGGGTTATCCTTCGCGGCCTCGCAAGGATCGCCTGATGCGAGCCTCTTGCTCGGCGCGGTATTGGGCGGTCCGGCTCTGGTCGGCCTCGGCGAGTGCACGCCGGAGGGAGGCGGCGTCGAGATCGTGGCAGTAGGCCGGCGTTCCGGGCTGCTGTCGCCAGGACTCGCGCAGAGTGCCACCATCGACCGGGTCGAACCCGAGATCGTCGACGAGGCCGAGCACAGTCGCCTTGGCTTCAGCAGAATCGCCACAGACCGACAGGGCCCTCCGCCCCCTTGTCCCCTTCGGTGCCCCTAGTTCGGCAAGGCTTCCGGCGAAGATGTTGTTGAATGCCTTGATCACGGGATGGCCGATCTGCTGCGCGACCCACTGGCTGTCGGTCAGCCCCTGGTCTATTGCGTGGATGCGGCCATCGCGGAGTTCGGGATGGTAGTTGCCGATATCGATGACGACAACGCTGCTCGAGAGACTTGAAAACAACCCAGGTGGAAGATTGGGGACCGCCTTCGTTGGAATCGCAAGGATGATGATGTCTCCGGCATGTGCGACATCAGCTACGGGAGCGGGGGTCGCGCCGATGGTGGCCGCGAACGCCATCAGGCTCTCGGGACCTCTCGAGTTCGCGATCAAGACGTGATGACCGAGTTCGGCAAGGTGGCGGGCAAGGACCCCTCCCATGCTCCCAGCACCGATGATTCCGATTGTGGAATGCGTCATGTCTTCTTTCCTCGTGTCGATGAAAGGGCGGGGTGGCCCGCACCGGCGGGGACGACTCCACGCCGATATCGGGGACCTCCGGCTAGACCTTGGCGGTCTCGGGAGCCTTCATCGCGCCAGGCATCCCCATGAGCTTCCGGGCGGTGCCAATCTGGCCCAGGTGGTAGGCCTCCTCCATGAGGAAAGTGCCCACGATCTGCTCCAGGGGGAGGGCAACCTGGATGACGGGATGAGTCCGCGGCTCGCGCCAGTCGACGACGCCGTCGAAGGCCTCCGCAAGGGCCGCCTGCGTCTCGTCCATCGCGGCATCGAGCTGCGCCAGGGACCGGGGCCCGGTCGCCGCCGGCCGGTCGCCGGACTCGAGCAGGGTTTCCAGGAGCCAGCGCCGGTTCTCCACGAGGTGGGTGAGGATCCACGTGATGCTGTTCACGTGGGGCGCCGGCGGCTGGTCCGCCTGATCCTGGGTGACGTCGGCCAGGTTCCTGGCCATCAGGACCTGACGGTTGAGGGAGAAGAGCGTGGTCCAGGGCTGGGACATGGGTCCTCCTTGAGAAGGGCGCCGGTGGCGCGGGTTGGTCGTGCGGGGCAGACGGGGATCCGCCCGCCTGGAAGCAGGAGATGGAGGCATCGGGGACGGGTGTCTGTTCCCGGAGGCCGGACGGGTATCAGGTTTCGACGAAGGCCTTGAGCCGCCCCAGGGCGACGTCCCACTCCCTGGACAGGCGCTCCAGGTACTGGTGGGCATCCTCGAGGCGCTTGGGCTCGAAGGTCCAGATGCGCTCCCGTCCCTGGCGGCTGCTCTTGACGAGCCCCGCTTCGGCCAGCACGTCGAGGTGCTTGGTGATGGCCTGCCGGGAGACGTCGAACTGGCCGCTCAGGCGCGTGACCGTGAGCGGTCCGCCGGAGCAGAGGCTCACGAGCAGGCCCAGCCGCGTGGCATCCCCCAGGGCGGCGAAGAGCGGGGCCGCATCCTTCAGCCGCGTGGGGGAGAGAGCCTCAGCTCGTGACATGGCGTTCGATCCGGGTGATCTGGCCGGTCCAGCCCGCGTCGTTCATGCGGAAGGCCTCGTCGCGCCGGTCCGGAGGCAGGCTGTCGAAGCCGGATTCCACCACCTTGAGCAGGGTGCCGCCCTCGGCCGCTTCGAGGTGGAACTCCACGAGGGTCATGGGCTCGACCGAGTAGTCCCGCTTCATGTCCATGGGATAGGGGTGCCAGCGGTAGGAGAAGAGGCGCTCCGCTTCCATGCGCTCGATCCTCATCTCCAGGTGGATGTGCGAGTAGTCGGGGTGGGTGATCCGTCCGAAGACCGGCTGGCCGGGCACGAAGCGCCCCTCCAGCTTCATCCCGAACCAGGTGCCGAACTCCTCGGCGTCCGACAGCGCCTTCCAGACCCGTGTCCGGGGCGCGCGGAGATGGATCTCCTTCCTGATGCAGTCGGTGCTCGATGCCGTCATGCGTAACCTCCTGGTTGCATGTTAAGCGGACCGGGGGATGACGCAACCCATTGGTTGCTTTTTTTGAAAGAATGCGGCTGAGCCCCCACCGATCCTTGCGTGAATCCATGCCATGGGTGCCTGCTAAACGGTGCATGATATTGGATTAAACCAGCATTGATGGCGGCATGATTTTTTTTGCACTTGTCTGGTTGACGAGGCGTGGCGACGGCTTATCGTGTCTCTGGACTGACCGGTCTAGTGCATGAAAAAAACAAGGAGGAGACATGAAGATCGCCAAGAATGCGGTCCCGACTGCGCTGCAGGTTCCGGGGGTCACCATGCGCCAGCAGCGGGATTTCGGGGACACGAACGGCTATGGGAAGTTCAGCGGAGAGTACTTCAGCCTGGCGGCGGGTGTGGATACCACGCCGCTGTTCAAGGGCCTGGACGGCGATCTGTGCCAGTGCCCGCACTGGGGGTTCGTGCTGAAAGGCCGGATCACCACCACGGACGCGGCGGGGCGCCAGGAGACTGTGGCCGCCGACGACCTGTTCTACTGGCCACCCGGGCACAATGTGCGGGTGGACGCCGATGCGGACCTCATCATGTTCAGCCCTCAGCATGAACACACCTGCGTCATCGACCACCTGATCGAGAAGACGAGGGGATGACGCGTTCGACGAAGCAGCACCTGATCGAGGCCGGGCTCCGCATGCTGCTGGAGCGAGGCTACAACGGCCTGGGCATCGAAGCCCTGCTCTCGGCCACGGAGATCCCCAAGGGCTCCTTCTACCACCACTTCAAGGACAAGGAGGACTTCGCCCTCCAGGTGGTGGACGCCTACATGGCCCAGGTCCACGCGGGTCTGGACGCCTGTCTTCAGGACCGGACGCGGCCGCCTCTCGACCGGGTGCGAGCCTTCTTCGAGCTCACTCAGCAAGCCTACCGGGAGCAGGGCTACATGGGCTGCCTGCTGGGCGGCCTCGGCCAGGAGCTGTCGGGCGTGAGCGAGGCCTTCCGGGCCAAGATCGAGGCCTGCTTCGCCGCCATCGCGGCACGCATGGCCGCCTGCCTCGACGAGGCCCTGCAGAGGCATGAGCTTCCCGAGGGATGCGATGTGCGGCAGCTGGCGGACCGCCTGGTGGACTGCTGGGAGGGCGCGGCCCTGCGCAGCCGCCTGCGGCGGGACCCGGCCTCCCTCGCCGCGATGCTGGATTTCTACCTGAACGCCGTGGCCGGCGGTGGGGCGGGGGCGCCCGCGGGCTTGTGAACCCCGGAGCCGGATCGATGGCCGGTCCGGTGCCACCGTTCGCCGATCCGGGCCCGTGGCCAGGACGATCAGGCCTACCTTGGAGGCGTCCCGTCGGGGGTTCCATGTCGTCCTTTCTCATGTCCGAAGCCGCCGCCCTGGTCCGAACGGTGCAGGCCATCACGGCGTTCATCCTGGCCCTGTTGCTCGGGGTGGTCACCCTGCGCGCCGCCGAGCCGGAACCCCGCATTGTCTCCTTGAAGGGCTTCGAGGCCGTCGAGGTGAAAAGCCAGGGCTTCACCCTTCCGCGCCCCATGAAGATCCACGTCTACGCCAAGGGCGGAGGTCTCCGGCGCCTGGTCCATGCCCGGCCTGAAGAGCCCCTCTTCGCCTACGGCTGGATCCTCAACGCCACCACCCGCGAAGTGGTGTGGCAGATGGACGGTGCGAACACGAAGCGGGACTGGGATTACCGCGTGGCGGACCAGTATCTGGACCTGCCCGCGGGCAGCTACGAGGCCTACTTCGCCAACCACGGCTTCGGCCAGAGCTTCCTCATGGCCCAGTGGACCCGAAACATCGACCGGCGCAGCCTGGCCTCAGAGCAGGCCGAGCGCCCCCGGGGCTTCCTGGCGGCCTTCGGGGCGGACCGCACCAGCCTCCTCCGCCACTGGAAGGAGCAGGTGGTGAACTACGGACTAGAGATCTACCTTCCCGGTGGCAACCCCGCTGAGGTGGCCGCCTTCGAGGCCCCGCTGCGTTGGAAGAACATTCTCGTGTCCCTGGCCGCCACTTCGAATGGAGGCCAGTGGTCCCAGGCTTTTCATATCCGGAAGCCCGTGACGCTCCACATCTACGCCGAAGGCGAGGGAAGCGGCCGGCGCATGCACGATGACGGCTGGATCCTCGACGCCCGCACCCGCGCCAGGGTATGGGAGATGAGCATGGACAAGGCCCAGTTCGCCGGCGGGGCACGGAAGAACCGCCGCCAGGTGGAGATGGTCACCCTTCCGCCCGGTGACTACGAAGCAGCCTTCGTTACGGACGACTCCCATTCCCCGGCGGATTGGAACGCCGCGCCGCCTTGCGATCCCGGGATGTACGGCCTGACGCTGTCGGCGCCATCAGATGTAGACCTGGCCGCCATCTCCTTGACGAAGCCCCTGGACTGGGCCGCGCTGGCGGAGCTGGTGAGGGTGGGGAATGACCAGGATCGCAGCGCGGCCTTCACCCTCAGAGCCGCCCGCGACGTGCGGATCTACGCCATCGCCGAGGGCAGCGGGGACGGCATGGACGACGAGGCCTGGATCGAGGACGCCGCGGGGAAGCGGGTGTGGACCATGGAACTTGACCGCACCCAGCCCGCGGGCGGCGCCTCGAAGAACCGTCAGGCCGACGAGGTGGTCAGCCTGCCCAAGGGAACCTACACCCTGCGCTTCCGCACGGACGACAGCCATGCCTATGGCCACTGGAACAGCAGCCCGCCCTGGGATCCGGAGCACTACGGCATCACAGTCTACTCAGGTCGTTGATCCAGGGGATCATGGGGCAGGCTCCCCCGGGGCGAGCGGAAGTAGGCGAAGGGCGTGGCGTGGAGGAAGTTCGACACGCGGCTGGTGTAGATGTCGGCGTAGCGCTCGATCTGGCGGGTGAGGTGGCTCTTGTCGTTGCCGGCCCGGGTGAGCAGGCCCCAGCGCGGATTGACCAGCTCGGTGCCGGCCTTGGCCAGGGGCCCGATCTCCGCGTCCAGGGCCACCAGCTGGCCCCGCAGGTCCTGGAGCCGGGCCTCCAGCGCGGCGGCGTCGGCGGCGAGCGGAGGGCCGTAGCCCGCGTGGAGGCGCTGGAGGGCGAGGCGCGTCTGGGAGAGCCGGGCCTCCATGGCCTCCTTCTCATGCATCATCGCCATGAGCTTCAGCTCCATCTCCCGGAAGGCCTCCAGGGCCTCCACCTCGCGCTCC
Organism: Geothrix alkalitolerans; assembly: GCF_022808885.1. Taxonomy (NCBI): domain Bacteria; kingdom Pseudomonadati; phylum Acidobacteriota; class Holophagae; order Holophagales; family Holophagaceae; genus Geothrix; species Geothrix alkalitolerans. Next base: position 213,640 of record NZ_JAKZLE010000004.1, read on the forward strand.
AGCTCCCGCAGCACCAGGGCCGTGCGCCAGCTGAGGGTGCGCTTGCTCACATGCACGTCGCCGAACATGTGGTCGCCCACGTAGAGGATCTCGTCGCCGGCGATGCCCAGGTCCCGCTCCACCTGGGAGGCGCTGCCGCCCAGGTAGAGGCCGCCGGGCCGCAGGGGGCCCAGGAGGGGGCGCAGCAGGCCCGACTCGTCCACCACCTCGAAGAAGGGACCGTGCTCCGTGAAGAAGGCGGGCTTGCGGGCGGCCACGATCACCAGGTCGAAGAGCTCCCGCCAGGTCATGCCCTCCGGCAGGTGGCGGTCGTAGGCGTGGGCCATCATCTTCGCGCTGAAGCTCCACTCGGAGTTGGTGATGAGCATCAGCTTCTTGCCCGCGGCCTTCTGGTCCAGCAGGGCGAGGGCGGCCTCGGGGTCTTGCACCACGTAGCGCTCGGGCGCGGCGGCGATCTCGGCCTTCAGGTGGCCCTCCAGGTGCTGGGCGTCCACCCGGGAGCGCACGTGCCGGTAGAGGCTGGCGTATTCGAAAGGGCGGGGCAGGGCGCCCTGGTCCATCAGGTCCACGGCCTGGGCGTAGAGGCATCCCTCCGAGAGCGAGAACAGCGTGTTGAGGAAGACCCAGCGGGGATCCGAGAGGTCCACCAGCGTGCCCGTGTAGGCGTCCCGCTGCTCGCCGAACTCCAGCATGCGCGTGCCGTGCATGGCCCGCTTCACGAAGCCGAAGCGGTTGGCCTTCACCAGGTTGCCCAGCTCGGTGTCCACGATGAGGCCGCGCGTGACCATGCGCGGGTCGAAGGCGAAGGCCTCCGCGGGCCAGCCCTCGGAGGCCAGCCGGTCCACTGCCTGGTCGTAGACCATCTGCTCGAAGGCCGCCACCCGGTAGTCCACCAGGGTGTAGTCCATGTCGTAGCCGATGGCCCGCACGGAGCGCAGGTTCAGCGTCCGGTTGCAGAAGATGCCGCGGCCGCGGGGAAGATCGGAGGGCGCGGAGGAAGCGGATTCGGCCATGGGGCAGGATACCAAGGGCGGGTGGTGGACGCAGGCCTCTCCAGGCTCCAGTCTGGATGCGGAGCCCGCGCATGACCCACCGCCCCCTGTTCTTCCTCACCAACGACGACGGCATCGGGTCTCCGGGTCTCCGGGCGGCGGTCCGGGCTGTGCGCGACCTGGGCGAGGTGCTGGTGGTGGCTCCAGCCACGCAGCAGACGGCCATGGGCCGCAGCTTTACGGGCCGTCCCGACGCGGCGCTGGAGGCGGTGCCTTTCGAGGTGGACGGCGCGGCGGTCCGGGCCTACGCCTGCGAGGGCTCGCCGGCCTCGGTGGTGCGTCATGGCCTCCACCTCCTGTGCGGGGACCGCCGCCCTGATCTGCTGGTCTCTGGCATCAACTACGGCGAGAACGTGGGCATCAGCATCGGCGCCTCGGGCACGGTGGGAGCGGCCATGGAGGCCGCCGCCCGCGGCATTCCGGCCCTGGCGGCCTCGCAGCAGATGCACCCCGACCACTTCATGCGCCACGAGTCCCGCGACTGGGGTGCGGCGGAGCACTTCCTGCGCCTGTTCGCCCGGAAGCTCCTGGGCGCTCGGCTACCAAAGGACGTGGACCTGCTGAAGCTGGACGTGCCGGAGGGCGCCACGTCGGAAACCCCCTGGCGGCTGAGCCGGCTGTCGCGGCAGCGCTACTTCGAGCTCGCCTTCGAGGATCCGGGCCTCCACAGCCGCCTGAAGGACGGACGCGTCACGGTGCAGGTGGACCATGACGCCCTGGAGCCGGATTCCGATGTCCACGCCCTCGTCCGCGACCGTGTGGTAGCCCTGACGCCCCTGAGCCTGGATGCCACCTCCCGCGCTGATTTCGCAGATATCCACCGGGCCCTGGAGGGCTGAACCACCGGGCCCTGAAGGGCTGGGCCGGCTCAGCGCCTCGCGGTGGCGAAGGCCTGCTTTGCGTTGGCGAGGATGGCCGAGACGATGGCCTTCCGCTGCTCGAGGAGGTCCAGGAGGTCGGGGGAGGCGCCCGTGGCCATCCGGCCATCCTCCTCGCCGAGGTCGCGGCGCTCGGCGGGCAGGAGGAAGAACCGGCGGCCACCGTCCTGCCGTACGGCCTGGAGCCCCTCCGAGGCCTGGCGGTTCGCGGCTTCCCGCTCCTGGGAATCCCCGGCCTGCCGCAGCTTCCGGTTTTCCAGGTCCATCCGGAGGAGGGTCTTCTCCAGCCGGGCGATGAAGTCCTCGGCGGCGCCGACGGTCTGGTTCTGGAGGTAGGCTCCGAGCCCCTTCACCTTCCAGTCCACCAGGGCGTCGTTGAGGGCCTGGGCGAGGGTTGGCTGGGCCGCGCCCCCAGAGGTGGCCCCGAGCAGGAACCCGAGGGCGTCCGGCGCCCAGGGCTCGAGCTCCAGCCGGGCAAGGCGCCCGGTGGCAGGATCCCAACCGGCCTCGCGGATGCGCGCGGCCTGGCCGCCAAGCGGGAAGACAGTCCCCGCGGCCTGGGAGATCCTGGGGAGGTCGTGGGTGCTCTCGGGCCCGTCAGCCAGGGCCCCCGGTGTCTGCGCAGCCGGCCAGAACTCAAGCTGGGTGGAGGCCCCGGGGCGGGAGGGGCCCACCGCATCCCAGGACCGGCCGGCCCACGCGATCCGCAAGGGCTGATAGGCGGGCTGGGCCCGGCGGAGGGCGAGGAGGCGGGCGGAGGCCTGCTTCAACCAGGGGCCGGCCTCCACGGGGAGGGGACCCTCGGGGTTGAAGGTGGCGGGCAGGTCGGCCGGCGTGCCGGCGCGGGCCCTGGCTCGGGTCTGGGTCGGGAACCGGTTCACGAAGAAGGTGCGGCTGGGCACGAAGGCGGGGAACCCGAAGACGTCCTGGTTGGACAGCCGGTACTGGAACAGGAAGACGCCGAGGCTCAGGTCAGGCTGATCCGGATTGAACCTGGCGGGCAGCTCCATGAAATCGCCCGCGTTCCAGCCGTGGAACCTGTCCATGCCCGGCTCTTCGCGGATGGCGGTGATCCGCGCCACGTCCGTGCGGTCTCCCGGAGCGGAGACAATCTCCACCTCCAGCCCGTGGTCGTAGGGGCCGAGGCCCGCGGGGCCTTCCACGCGCAGGGCCCGCCAGCGAAGGCGGCCCTGCGCGTCGAAGCGGGTCGGGTGGATGGCGAAGCGGCCCAGGTAGGTGGTGAGAACGGCCCCGGTGAACGGCGCGCCCGGAAGCTGCGGCCCCCAGGCTTCGGGCAGGGGCGCCTCGCGGAGCTCCTCCGGCTTCGTCAGGGGCGGGTAGAGCGGCACGGGCTTCTTCCAGCCCGCGCCGAGGGGCAGGGCGGCGCAGGCCACGGCCATTGCAAGGAGGGTGGATCGCAGGTTCATGTCGGACCTCAAAGGGGAGGAACCACGGAGCCCAGACCCTTGGGCCGGGCCTGGACGGGGATCAGGTCCTCGGGCTTCACGCCGAGGCGGGCGGCGATCTGGGTGCGGCTGGCCTGGAGTTCCTTCACCACGGCTTCGAGGCGCCCCTGCAGGGCCCTCTGCTTCTGGAGCAGGAGGGCGGTGTCGCCCTGGCGCTCGAGGATGGCGCCCCAGCCGTCAATCTCGGCCGCCAGGTCCACGCTGGTGCCCACCAGGGTCTTGCCCACCTGCCAGTGGAGGCTGACGGGTTCCAGCTTCGAGGTGACGTTTTGGGCGTTGGAGGCGATGAAGTCCACGTCCTTCATCAGGTTCCGCTTGGCCTGGGCCCAGTCGAGGGCCTGGCCCGCGGCATCGTAGCGGTCGGCGAGGCCACCGGCGAACTCGGAGAAGTCGTTGACGTTCGACAGCGACTCCACCATGCGGGGCCAGAGCTTGGGGTTGGCCTGGAGGCGCTTGAGCCCGGCGGAAGTCCCCTTCGGCAGCAGCACGTCAGTGAACAGGCTGGTGCCGCGCTCCATGCAGGCCTGGGTGGCCTGCTCGATGCGCCAGCCCCAGTAGTCCATCTCCCGCTGGATGGCACGGCCCTCGGTGCCGAGGCTCTGGCCCTCCCGCTTCAGCCGCGCCAGCTGCGCCTCCAGCTCGTAGAAGCGCTGGCCCAGCAGGCGGAGGTCCTGATTCTCCGCCATCATGGCCTTCAGCCGGGCCTGCGCGGCCTCCCGGCGCTTGAGCAATTCGTCGGGCGCCATGGGCTCGGTGCGCTTCGTGCCGTCGGCGTTCCGCAGGATGCTGGGTGTGAAGGTCCGGCTTCCGCGGAGGTCCACCACCGGCACGGGATCGCTCAGGGCCGCGGCCAATCCGCCGCCGGCCTGGGCCCCGCCCGAGTCCCATCCGCTCGAGAGGGAGGCGCGAAGGTCCTCCATGCTGGCCTGGTTCCGGGCCGCCCGCTCCTGGCGCTGGCGCGCCACCAGGCTGCTCATCCGCGAGGAGTAGGCGCTGGCCCAGGCCTGGAGCTCCGCCTGCTCCCGCCGCAGGGCCTCCTGCTTTTCGGCCTCGATGCGAGCCAGTTCCGCGGGGCTCGGCCCGGAAGGTCCTGTGGGCGCCAGGGCCTGGGCCAGCAGGCTGCCGAAGATCCCGCCCAGGAGCGAGGCTGCCTGCTGGTTGGCCGTGGGCTGGCGGTGCATGGTCTTGGGCCGTGGGGCGGGCGGCCGGACCTTGAAGCTGGTGCCTACCTTGCTGCGGTCCACCTTCCCGCCGCTGAGGGCTTCCAGCTGGCTAAGCGCGTCCGAGCCCTGGCCGGTGGACGGCTTGGGATCCGGCTTCTCCCAGTGCAGGCCTGCCTGGGCCGAGAGGACCAGGGGGAAGGCGGATGCGGCGAGGAGGACGGTGAGGGTCCGCACGGTTCACCTCCGGAGGCTGGCGAGCGCCTGCTTGGCGTTGCCGAGGACGGCCATGAGGATGGCCTTGCGCTGATCCAGCAGGTCGGCGACGAGTTCAAGGTCTTCAGTCGAGGCACCCTGGGCAATTGGCGCTGCCTGTCCGCGCTTGGCGGCGAGTTCAGCTTGGGCCTTGCGCGCGACCTCGGCTCGGGCCTCCTCGTCCAGCCGGGCCCGGAGGCGTTTTGCCGTCAGGTCGAGGTCCAGGATCCCCTTCTCGAGGCGGATCACCAGATCCTCGGCGGGGTTCACGGTCAGGGTTGCCAGCAGGCCGGGCAGGGCGCGGGTCTTCCACTCGATCAAAGCCTCATTGCCAAGCTGCTCCAAGGCGGCAAGGTCTGCGACCGGCGCGCTGGGGTCCAGGTTGCGGGCTGGAAGCTCGCCCCTCAGGAGCGACAGGGCGTCGGCCTTCCAGGGCTCGACTCTGAACTTGGCGAGGCGGCCGCTGCCCGGATCGAGGGCGGCTTCCGCAACCTCGAACCAGTGGCCCCGGAGGCGCAGAAGGCGGCCCTTCAAGACCTGGTCTGGAGGCTCTGCGCAGAGGAAGGCGGGCGCCGCCACCGCCGCATCCCCACACGGATCTGCTTCCCAGAACTCGAGGAAGGCGAGGTCCTGGCGCTCGGTGGCACCGGGGATCTGCGCGTTCTCGCCTCGGATCAGCCAGCGGGGCTGGCGATTTGGATCCAGGCCGATGGCATGGCTGCGCTGCGCGGCAGGGGCGCCGCGGACCACCCACCATGTGCGGCCCTCCAGGACGACCGGAATGGGCGCGAACCGAGGTGTGCTCGATCGAAGCCGTGCCAGGGTCCGCCAGAGAGCCGGCTCAGCGAGCTGAGGTCCGAGCGGCTGGAGTACCTGCTCGAGGGTGGTAGTGTCTTCAACCTCCGCGGCGGAAGGATCGACGGGAGCCTCCAGCTTCTGGAGCTCGATCTGGAAACGCTTCTCTTTGCCTTTTCCCCATCCTGACCGCTTCTGGGCGAGCACTTCGACGGTCGGACGGCGTGTCGCGTAGTAGAGCAGGGTCGGGAGCTGCCACTGGAAGTTCTGACCATCCACTTGGAGGATCCACCACGTTTCATCCAGGCCGGCGCGCTGCGCGGGACCGCCCGGCTCCACCCTGAGGACCTCGAAACGTGAGTAGCTCCAGGTCCAAATGCCCTCTGACTTTCCGACAACGCCTGACCGGTGGGACCCCAAGTCCATCCCCAGCCGGTAGGGTCCCCAAGTTGCGGGTCCGGACAGCCGGTAGGCGGAGATTCGTCCGGCTGGTGAGATGGGGTCGTATCGGAGGTGCGTGAGAAGGAATGGCCCATCCTCGGTGTTGACCTTGAGGCCGTAGGAGGGATGACCCGGGGCTTTCGCGGTCAGGGCCGCTGGAGCCGGGCGAGCCGGCTGGCCTTCCAGGGACATGGCCATGCATCCGAGGACCAGGAGTCGCCCCATCAGGTGCCACTCGGGCCGGGGCCGGGCGTGAGCCATGGGTCACCTCCTCAAGCTGGCGAGCGCCTGCTTGGCGTTGCCGAGGACGGCCATGAGGATGGCCTTGCGCTGGTCGAGGAGGTCGGCGAGACGCTCGCTCTCGGCGGACGGAGCCGGCGTCGCAGGGGCGGGCCGTCCTTCTTTGGCGGCCAGTTCGACCTGGGCTTTCCACTCGGCGGTGGCCCGCGCTGCGGCATCCACCCGTGTGCGGATCCCTTTGACCTCGAGGTCCAGGGCGAGCATGCCCTTCTCGATCCGCACGACCAGGGCCCCGGCCGACTTCAGATCCAGGGCCTCGAGCTCTCCGGGAAAGGTGAGGGTCTTCCACTCCAGGAGCGTGTCATTCGCGGTCTGCTCCAGGGATTCCCACAAGGGAAGCTGGGGCTGGGAGCCCAGCTCGGAGGCGAGGGTGCGACCGGCGAGGAGCGCGACGACATTGGCCTTCCAGGGCTCGAGGGCCAGCCGGGTCAGGCGGCCGGTGGCGGGTTCCAGGGAGAGGGCCTGAAGGCGGTACCACACGCCGCTGACGCGGAGGGACTGCCCGGCGCCGAATCCTCCCGGCGGTTCGGGGTACACCTCAGCGAGGCCGTCCTCGAAGGCTCCGGTGCCCGGATCGGTCTTCCAGAATTCCAGAGCGCCGGGCTGGCCAGCCTGCTTGTCTTTGGCCGGTTGCGTGGGGAGGCGGACGATCCAGACCTTCCGGCCATCCAGGACCCCGGGGAGCGGGGCGTGGATCGCCGTCTGCGACCGGAGCTTGAGGAGTTCCCGCCAGGGCTCGGGGGAGGCCAGCGCCTTCTGGGCCTCCAGGTTGGGCGGCGCGTTCACGAGCTCGGCGTCATCGGGAGCGGGAAGTGTGGTGACGCGGCGGTTCTGGATGGTGTACGTGCGCTCGCTGGGACCGAAGAGCAGCGGAAGCTTGATGGTCTGCACCACGATCGTCGGACTCTGGGTGATGTGGTAGACGAGGGCCGCCACGTCCCACTGGAAGGTTGATTGATCCACGTGCTTGATGCGGGTCAGGGCGTACTTGGACTGGTCCAGGCCGGCCTCATCCGCGGCCGATCCCTTCTCGGCGGGCGTGAACGAGAAGTAATCCCGGTACCAGCTCCAGTGGAGGGCGTTGTTGTCCGCCGGCCGTTTCATGGCCGGGCTGAACATGAGGCTCCGCTCCAGGCCGGAGCGGTAGGGTCCCCATCCGGCGGGGCCATCGATGCGGTAGACCCGCACCTGGGGCTTGTGGGTTCCGGGGTCGAAGGCCAGGGAGGTCGCCAGCAGCTTCCCCAGGGAGGTGGTCAGGACCAGACCGTAGGCGGGGCTGCCGGGCGCCTTCTTGGCGAGGGCGGGCGAGGCGGGTTCCCAGATGGCGGCGGGTGAAGGCGCGGTTTGCGCGCTCAGCAGGGAGGCCAGGGCCGCGCATGCGAAGGAGGTGCGGACCGGTCTCATGTCATCTCCGGAGGCTGGCGAGGGACTGCTTGGCGTTGCCGAGGATGGCCATGAGGATGGCCTTGCGCTGGTCGAGAAGGTCCGCGAGGCGCTCGCTCTCGACAGGCGGAGCCGGGGTGGCGCGTGCGGGCTTGCCCTCCTTGGTGGCCAGTTCGGCCTGGGCCTTGCGCTCGGCCTCGGCGCGGGCTGCGGCGTCCAGCCGGGAGCGGATGCCCTTCACTTCGAGGTCGAGGGCGAGAAGCCCCTTTTCGATGCGAAGGACCAGGGCTGCGGCGGCCTGGGCATCCTGGGAGGCGAGCGCATCAGGCAGGGCGAGGGTCTTCCACTCCAGGAGGGCGTCGTTCGCGGCCTGCTCCAGCGTTTCCCAGAGGCCGGGGGAGGGGAGGGAGCCCAGCTCCCGGGCCTCGCTGGCCCCTGCAAGGAGCGCCGGTATGTCGGCCTTCCAGGGGCCCAGGCTGCAGGCGGTGGGGCGCCCCGTGGCGGGATCGGTGGTCAGGGTTTGGATCCGGTACCACTGGCCCTCGATGCGGAGGACGCGCCCGGGGCCGAGGCCCTCCCGGGGCTCCAGCCAGAGGTCCGCCAGGGCCTTGGCATAGGGGTAGGGGCCCGCCAGGGGATCCTCCCGCCAGACCTCCAGGGTGCGCTGCCCCTTCCCGGGTCCCTCCGCGCTGGGGTCGGTGGGCGCGGACACGAGCCATCGACGGCCGGTGGGCAGGTCCACGGCCAGGGGGGCGAGGCGGGGGGTGCGGGAGCGGAGGATGAGGAGATCCCTCCACAAGGGAGCGTGGCCCAACCAAGGCTGGATGAGGGCGGAATCAATCCCGCCCGCGGTGAAGAACCCATCGGCAGGGTCGATCGCGGTCTCCACCTTCCGGAGGGTGACCCGGGGATTCCGGCGGCTGGGCCCGCCGAACATGACCGGTCGCCGGATCAGGTTCAGCTCGACCTCGGGCCGGTTGGTGAGGTACCAGACCAGGGCCCCGAGGTCCCAGCCGAAGTTCTTCCCGTCCACCCCTTCGAGGGCCGTGACCGCGAACCGGCCCCCGTACTTCCCCGGATCCAGGCCCGCCGACCTGGCCGGAGAACCTTCCAGAGTCCTGACGGCGTAGAAGAAGTTGTCGAACCAGCAGGGATGGTTGCTGCCTTGAGTCGGCTCCTTGGCGTGGAAGCCCAGTTCCGCGCCGAGGCGGTAGGGGCCCATGCCGGCGGGCCCCTGGATCCGGTAGAGCTCCATCTTGGCGTCCCGGGTGGCGGGATCGAAGTGGAGGTTCGTGAACACCAACCTCCCGCTGGGGGTGGTGAACTGGACGCCATAGCCCGGGGTCCCGGGGGCCTTGGCCATCAGGCCCGCGTGGGCCGGCTCCCAGGCCGGGACCGCGGGGGAATCCGGACCTGCTCCGACTTGGAGCAGACCGGCGAGGAGCGCTGCGATCAGCATGGGGCCTCCGCGGGACAAGGCGTTCATCGGTCGTTCGGGGCGGTGCCTAAGATTCAGCGCCCCCGGTTATGAACACGGTCACAAGACGGCCCGCAGGTCATGCGATGCTGAGGGGTTCTTTCGGAGGGTCCATGCGCCGGTTCTGCCTCGTCCCCATCGCCTCCCTGATCCTGTCCCTTCCCGCGTCCGCGGCGGAGAAGCGCGCCTTCACCATCGAGGACCTCTACCGCCTCAAGGGCGTGCAGCATTTGGCCCTGAGCCCGGACGGATCGAGACTCGCTTTCGAAGTGTCCACGCAGGACCTGAAGGCTTCCACGCGGAACACGCAGGTATGGGTGCTCGACACGGCCACGGGCGCCTCGCGCCAGATCACTTTTTCGGGCAAGTCCGACACGGCGCCCCAGTGGTCGAAGGACGGGAAGACCCTCTACTTCCTCTCCAGCCGCGCCGGCGGCAGCCAGCTCTGGGCCCTGGACCTCGCCGGCGGCGAGGCGCGCAAGGTGACCAGCTTCGAGGCCGGCGTGGGCGCGCCCAGGCTGATGCCCGGCGGGAACCAGGTGGTGTTCGAGGCCTCCGTCTTCCCCGAGGCCATGGCGGACGGCGCCAAGCAGAAGGAGCTGGCGGATAAGCTGGAGAAAGGGCCCGTGCAGGCCCACCTGGCGGACTCGCTGCTCTACCGCCACTGGACCGAGTGGCGGGACTTCCAGGTGAGCCACCTCTTCAAGGCCACCTTCGAGGGCAAGGTTGAGGCCCTCACCGGCGGCGCCCAGGACTTCCCCGCCTTCTGGCAGACCTGGGACCTGAGCCCCGACGGCAAGGAGGTCTGCGTCACCACCAACACCGATCCCGTGCCGGCCCGCAGCACGAACCAGGACCTGTTCCTGATCCCCCTGGAGGGCGACCGGACGCCGAAGCGCATCACCGGCGACAATCCGGCGGCCGACCAGGATCCCAAGTACTCGCCGGACGGCCGCTTCATCGCCTACCGCTTCCAGACCCGGCCCGGCCACGAGTCCGACCGCTTCCGCCTGGCGGTCTACGACCGGCAGACCAAGACGCGCAAAGTGCTGACGGAAGCCATCGACAACTGGGTGGACACCTTCCAGTGGTCCGCCGACGGCAAGTCGATCTGGTTCACCGTGCAGGAGAAGGGCCGTTGGCCCCTCTTCCGCGTGGAGGTGGCCACCGGGAAGACCGCCCGCATGCTGGAGGGCCAGAGCATCCGGGAGTTCCAGGTGAGCCCCGACGAGAAGGCTGTCTACCTCAGCAAGACCCGCGTGGGCGAGCCTGTGGAGGTCTGGCGCTATGCCTTCGGCACCAAGGAGCTGAAGCGCCTCACGGCCTTCAACCAGGCCGTGGCCGACGAGGTCGACATCCGTCCCGCCGAGGAGCAGTGGGTGAAGGGCGCCGACGGCAAGGACATCCAGGTGTTCCTGGTGAAGCCCCACGGCTTCGATCCCGCGAAGAAATATCCCATCATCCTCAACGTGCACGGCGGCCCGCAGATGATGTGGTCCGACACCCTGAGGGGGGACTGGCAGGTCTATCCCGGCGCGGGCTACATCGTGGCCTTCCCGAACCCGCACGGCTCCACCGGCTACGGCCAGGCCTTCACAGACGCCATCAGCGGCGACTGGGACGGCAAGGTGCAGACGGACATCCAGAAGGTGGCCGACCATCTCGCGGCGCTGCCCTACGTGGACAAGGACCGCATGGGCGCCATGGGATGGAGCTGGGGCGGCTACGCCATGATGTGGCTGGAGGGCCACACCACGCGCTTCAAGGCCCTCGCCGCCATGATGGGCGTCTACGATCTGCGCTCCATGCACGGCGCCACCGAGGAGCTCTGGTTCCCCGAGCACGACCTCACGGGCACGCCCTGGGACCAGGCTGCGGCCTACGAGCGCATGAACCCCAGCAGCCACGTGAAGGCCTTCAAGACTCCCTGCCTCGTCATCACCGGCGAGCGCGACTATCGCGTGCCCTACACCCAGAGCCTCCAGTTCTTCACGGACCTGCAGGAGATGGGCGTGCCCAGCCGCCTCATCGTCTTCAAGAACGACGGCCACTGGCCGGACAACCTGAAGTCCATGCCCGTCTACTACAACGCCCACCTCGAGTGGTTCCAGAAGTACCTGGGCGGCGGCGCCGCCCCCTGGAAGACCGAAGACCTGGTGCGGAACCTGGCATTCGGGAACACCGGGAAGTAGCATCGGGTCAGTCCCCGGAGAAACCATGCGTCGAACGGTCCTTCCTGCCCTGATGCTCGCCTGCCTGCTGGCCTGCGCCGAGAAGGAGGCGCCGGCTCCGGCAGCGACCCCGGGGACGGCCCCGGCGGCTGGCACGCCCGCGGCTCAACCGTCGTCACAGCCCTCCTCCCAGCCGGCCCCCGCCGGGGCGAAGGCAGAGCCAGCGGCTCCGGCTCCCAAGGCCGCCGAGATGGCTCCGAAACCCGCCGCGGCCCCGTCGGCTCCAGCGCCGACTCCCGCCGCCGCGCCCGCGCCCGCCACCACGCCCGCGACCACGCCTGCTCCTGCGCCCGTGGCCGCTGCGCCAACCCCCGCACCCGCTCCCGCCGCGGCCCCGGCGCCAGCCCCCAAGCCAGCGCCCGCGTCCGCCGCCGGGCCCATGCCCTCCATGGCCAGCAACGGCCACCCGGCTGTCGGGGCCAGTGCCTGCAGGATGTGCCATCGCGTCCAGCACGACTCCTGGTCCGCTTCGGCCCACGCGAAGAAGGGGCTCGACTGCGAGGCGTGCCACGGCAATGGTGGCGACTACAAGGCCATGTCTGTGATGAAGAACCCGGCGGCAGCGAAGGCCGCGGGCCTGGTCCTGCCCACCCTCGACTTCTGCCGGAAGTGCCATGGCGCGAAGGCCGATGCGGCGCTCTTCGCGCGGGTCCACGCCCACAAGGCCAAGTAGCTCAGGGTTTCGCGGCCTTCAGCTTCCAGTAGTTCCCCCCGCCCGCCGTGCGCGGCTCCAGGCCGCGGCGGGCGGCGCGGAGGCCGTCCAGCAGCACCCGGCGGATGTCGCTGATCACCGGCGGGGCGGTGGCGAAGTAGGAGTGCTCCAGGAGGCTGGTGTCCAGGCCCGAGGCGTCGATGGTCTCGATGCCCGGCACCACGACGATGCCCTCGGCGGTGTCGCCCGCCCGCGGGTAGCCGTGGACCTTCTTGGAGGCCAGCAGGGCGTTGTCGCCATTGGAGGCATAGAGGGTGATGCGGTCGCAGCCCGCCACCAGGGCGGGGGCGATGTCGCGCTTGAAGATCTCGGCGTCGATGTCGGGGGCCGTGAGGATGATCTCCTTGAAGCGGCCCTTGAGCTTCGGCTGTTCCGCGAAGGCCTGCCGCAGCGCGCCCGTGAGGACGCGGTTGCCCATGGAGTGGGCGATGAGGTAGATGTCCGTCGCGCCGCTCTTCTGGGCGAAGTCCACGAGGAACCGCTTCAGGTTCGCCTCGCTCCACTGGGCGTTGTTCTCGTCCGTGGTGTAGCCCTGGAGGGTGCCCTGGGAGGGCCAGCTGTAGAACACGGGCACGCCCCGATAGTCCAGGTCGTAGGTGATCTGGGCGGTCCGGCGGGCAGCGTCCGCGAAGGCCACGTTGTAGCCGTGGACGAACACGAAGCTGGATCCGGATGCGCCCTGCGCCTGAACCCGGGCCCTCACGCGGTTTAGGAACCCGAGCCGCGTGAGGGGCGACCAGTCAAGGACGGCCACGTGCTTGCGGGGATCCTCGCTGAGCTCCAGCTTCCAGAGGGACGGCGCCTCTAACTCGCCGGTCCTGTGGCCGTGGGGGATGCTGACGGTGATTTCGCCGTAGGAGATCCGCTCGCCGCGCCCGCCGCCGAAGGTCCCCGCGCGGGGATCGAGCTTGCGGTCCGTGCCGAACATCACGGATACGCGGGCATAGGCCTGGGCCTGGTCCACGTTGGGGTTGGCCCCCACGGGCGTGGGGCGTGGAGGGGGCAGGGACGGGCGGGAGGAAGCCGCTCGCCGGGGCATCTCGGCCCTTTCCGCCATGCGGTGGTCCTCAGGCGGCCGGGATGCTTCGGCTTCCGCCAGGGGCTCGGGCCTGGGGGGGCGGGCGGAAGGCGCGGGCGGAGGCGGCGGCGGGGGCGCCGGAGTGGGCAATGGGGCGGGTGCCGGAGCGGGCGAGGGGGCTGGTGCCGGGATCGGCCGGACCATCGGCGGGCGGGTGGCGCAGGCCGCCAGGAGCCCCGCGAGCGCGGCGGGCCACAGGATCCGTGAAGGCGTCAGTCGGGGCTGGGGCGCGGGCATGGCATCCTCGTCGTGGAATGCTCGGAAGAGAAGGGGCCTTCTTTCGTTCTGCGGATGCCCGGATTCTACGTCCGTGGATCGCCGCTGGGCCAGTCCCGAGAGAGCGGCCGGAACCGCCCGAATTTCCTGTTTACACAGACAGGGGGTGATCATGATGGGGGCCTCCCCCGGGCCGATCAGCCCTCACGCCGTTCTGAGCGCCGCTTCCATCCACTCTGCCCCGCCGCTCCAGGAGGTGGCCTGCCGGGTTCCAAAGGCCAAGGAATGGACAGGGTCGACGCCTTCAAGATGGGGCGCTTCGACCTCACCCCCATGGGGGACATGATCTTCGTAACGTGAAGCGCTTCACTGGCCGGTGGACTGGGCGGCCATCCGGGCGGCCACCCACTTGTCGATGGCCTGGCGAACGGCAGGCATGGCCTGCTGGGCGGCCACGATGCCTGCCTCCATGCAGCGCTTCTTCTGGGTGAAGTCCAGGGTGCCCACGTCGCCGATGGCCGGTGAGATCAGCACGTCCGCATCCTTCTTCGAGTGCTCCACGTTGAGGGCGAACATGATGTTGGCGGCCTGGAGGCTCACGCCCAGCAGGTTGGTGATGTCCGTGTTCCCCACGTTGGCGCTGATGTCGACGGCGATGACCAGGTCGGCTCCCTTGGCGCGGGCCACGGAGATGGGGATGTTGTCCACCACGCCGCCGTCCACCAGGATCTTGCCCATGTGCTGCACGGGCTGGAACACGCCGGGAATCGCCGAGCTGGCCCGCACGGCACGGGCCACGGAGCCGCGGTCCAGCACGACCTTCTGGCCCCAGTTGAGATCCGTGGCCACGGCGGCGAAGGGAATCTTCAGCTGCTCGATGTTGGCCGGCTTGATGTGGCCCTTGACCCAGGTCTCGAGCTTGTCGCCCTTTGCGAAGCCCATGCCCGCCACCGTGGAGAGGACGCCGAAGTCGAAAAGGTCCTCCTTCTGGAGCTGGAAGGCGGTCCACTCCAACTCGAAGCTGTTGCGGTCCGCGGCGTAGATGGCGCCGATCAGGCTGCCCACGCTTGTGCCCACCACCAGGTCCACCGGGATCTTCTCCTGTTCGAGCGTGCGGATGACGCCGATGTGCGCGAACCCGCGCGCGGCACCGCCGCCCAGCACCAGGGCGATCTTCGGTTTGGGCGGAGGACCCTGCGGCTTGGGCGGAGCCGGGGGCTGAGTCTGGGGTGTCGGCGCCTGGGGCACCACCACGGGGGCCTGGGGCTGGCAGGCCAGGAGCAGGGCGAGACCCAGCAGGGCCCCGGCCCGGGCGATGCGCGAGGAGATGTGGCTGATCATCCTTCGAGAATACCCGACCCTCCCCGGGGCTCATCCGAGAGGCGACCCCTCGTAAGATGATGCTAGAGTGGGGTATGACCCCCCAGGAGCCTTCCATGCGTCCCGCTTCCGCCTTGGCCGCCCTCATGACCTTGCCCGCCCTCGCCGCCGATCCGTCTGTCGCCGCCAATCCCTTCTTCTCGGAGTGGAAGACGCCCTTCGGCGTGCCGCCCTTCGCGGAAATCAAGGAGGCGCATTTCCTTCCGGCCTTCAGGGAGGGCATGGCCCGCCAGAAGGCCGAAGTGGCCAGCATCGCAGAGGCCAAGGAGGCTCCCACCTTCGCCAACACCATCGTGGCCCTGGACCTGTCCGGCCAGTTCATGGACCGCATCGGATCGGTCTTCTTCAACCTCACGGGTGCCGAGACGAACCCGAAGCTCCAGGCTGTGAACCGCGAGGTGATGCCCCTCCTCGCCGCCCACCGCGACGACATCAACCTGGATGCGAAGCTCTTTGGGCGCGTGAAGGCCGTGTGGGACGGCCGAGCCGCGCTGAAGCTGGAGCCCGACCAGGCCCGCCTCCTGGAGCGCACCTACAAGGGCTTCGTCCGGGCCGGCGCCGCGCTCACGCCCGCCCAGCAGACCCGCATGCGGGCCATCAATGCCGAGCTGTCCAAGCTGGGCGTCGACTTCGGCGACCGCCTCCTCAAGGCCACCAAGGCCTTCCAGATGGTGGTGACGGACCCGGCCGACTTGGCGGGTCTGCCCGAGGGCACGCGCCTGGCCGCGGCGGCCGCGGCGAAGAAGGCGGGGCAGGACGGGAAGTGGCTGTTCACCCTGGACGGCCCCAGCATCTGGCCCTTCCTGGAGTACGCCCGGAACCGCGAGTTGCGGAAGCGGATCCTCACGGGCTACCTGGAGCGTTGCAACCAGGGCGGCGACACGGACACCAATGCCATCGTGGCCCAGGTGGCCGCCCTGCGCGTAGAGAAGGCCCAGCTGCTGGGCTACCGCACCTGGGCGGACTTCGTCCTCGAAGAGAACATGGCCAAGGATCCCAAGGGTGTCTACGGCCTGCTGGACCAGATCTGGAAACCCGCGCTGGAGGTCGCCAAGCAGGAGCGCGCCGAGCTGCAGGCCATGATGGCCAAGGACCTGCCGGGCCAGAAGCTGGAAGCCTGGGACTGGCGCTACTACGCGGAGAAGGTGAAGCAGGCCAAGTACGACTTCGACGAGGAATCGGTGAAGCCCTACTTCGCCCTCGATGCCGTGCGGCAGGGTGCCTTCACCCTGGCGGGCCGGCTCTACGGCATCACCTTCACGGAGGTGAAGGACCTGCCCGTCTACCAGAAGGACGTGCGCTGCTTTGAGGTGAAGGAGAAGGACGGGCGCCATCTGGGCCTGATCTACGTGGACTACCACCCCCGGCCCGGCAAGCGCGGCGGCGCCTGGATGAGCAGCTACCGCTCCGCCTGGGTGAAGGACGGAAAGCAGGTGGATCCCGTGGTGGTGAATGTCTGCAACTTCACGGCCCCGGCCGGCGACCGGCCGGCGCTGCTGACCTCCGACGAGGTGCGCACGCTCTTCCACGAGTTCGGCCACGGCCTGCACGGCCTCTTCTACAAGGGCCGCTACCGCGGCACCGCCGGCACGCCCCGCGACTTCGTGGAGCTGCCCAGCCAGGTCATGGAGAACTGGTCCATGGAGCCGGAGATGCTGAAGCTCTACGCCAGGCACTACAAGACCGGCGAGGTGATCCCCGATGCCCTGGTGGCCAAGATGAAGAAGGCCGCCACCTTCGGCCAGGGCTTCGCCACCACCGAGTACATGGCGGCTTCGCTGCTGGACATGGACTGGCACACGCTCACCACCACCAAGCCGCAGGACACGGCAGCCTTCGAGAAGACCTCCCTGACCAAGTGGGGCCTCCTCGCCGAGATCCCGTCCCGCTACCGCAGCCCCTACTTCAACCACATCATGGGCGGCTACGCAGCGGGCTACTACAGCTACATCTGGAGCGCCGTGCTCGACAGCGACGCCTTCCAGGCCTTCAAGGAGAAAGGCAACCTCTTCGATCCCGCCACCGCCGCCAGGTTCCGCGCCGAGGTGCTGTCCAAGGGCGGCACGGTCGATCCCGCGCTGCTCTACCGGAACTTCCGCGGGAGGGATCCGAAGGTGGAGCCCCTGCTGGAGAAGCGCGGGCTGAAGTAGCTCAGTACCGTCCCACGATCTCGTCCCACCGCCCCTGGGCCTTGAGAATCCGCTCGGCCGCCTGGCGCAGCACGCCCCGGCCGCCGGGGACGGGCACGGTCCAGTGGCAGACGGCCTTCACCTCGTCCGCCGCATCCGAAGGGCAGCAGGCCAGGCCCACTCGGCGGAGCAGGGGCAGGTCCGGCAGGTCGTCCCCCAGATGGCCGACCTGATCGTAGGCCAAGCCGTACCTGGCGCAGAGCTGGTCCAGGATGGGCAGCTTCTCCAAGTGCCCCGCGAAGCAGTCCTCCACCCCGAGATCCCGGGCCCGGTTCACGGTCGCCCCGGCGTCCAGGCCCGAGATGAACGCCACGCGGATGCCCGCCTGCTGGAGGTGCTTGATGGCTGCCCCGTCCCGCACGTGGAAAGCCTTGGTATGGCCCGGCTCCGGGCCATAGTGAAGGGCTCCGTCGGTGAGGACCCCGTCGATGTCGGTGCAGAGCAGGCGGATCTTTGCTGCGCGGGCGTCCAGGTCCTCCACGGGGGCCTCCTTCCTCAGCCTAGCATTGGCGGTCGTGAGGGCATCCCCCGGACCTTCGGGTGGATTTTCCCGGTAAAGGGATGATGTCCATCACGAAATCCCCACAAACCCATGCAGAAGGCTGGAATGTCGGTTGCTGGATGCTCCGATGGATATACAGTTTTTCAGTGGGACCGAGAATTTTGGGTTGACACGACCGAAAACTGAATGAATATAGTCGCATGGAGTTGAAGTCGTGAACCACCAGCTCAGCAATCCCATGATCGAAGAAGTGAGCGGCCTGTTCAGCGCCCTGGGGGATGCCTCCCGACTGAAGATCCTGCGCTCGCTCCTCGACAACAAGGGCCCCCTCAGCCAGGGGGCCGTGGCCGAGGCCTCGGGCCTGTCCCAGGCCAACGCGTCGAAGCACCTGGCCTGCCTGGTGCGCGTGGGCCTCGTGACCCGCGAACCCGAGGGCAATGCCGTGTACTTCACGCCCGTGATGCCGCTCGTGGGTGAGCTCTGCGATCTGGTGTGCGGTCATGTGACCGACCGCGCAAAGATGACCTACAAGGCCCTTAAATGAACGAATGCTTTTATATGCAGTTGCTTTTTTTTGTTTAGGAGTATTCCTTTATGAACATTAAAGCCATCACGGGATTGAGCTTGGCGCTGTTGTCGGGAGGAAGCCTCCTGGGGCAGGAGGGCTTGACCGTGGCCGACAGCATCCGGAAGGCTTGGCGGGACCAAGGCGGCCTTCGTGCGGGTCAGGCCATGGTGGAATCCCGCCAGGCGGAAGCCGAAGGCTACCGCGACCTCCGGTTGCCGAGCCTGACGCTCCAGGCCCAGGGGGTCCGCACCAACGAGCCCATGATGGCCTTCGGCATCAAGCTGAACCAGGCGCGGATCACCATGGCGGACTTCAATCCCGACAGCCTGAACCATCCGGATGCCATCGGCGCCTACGGCGGCTCGGCCGTGCTCCAGCAGCCCCTCTACACCGGCGGGCGGATCACCGCGGCCCGGCGTGCCGGCGACCTCATGGCCCAGGCCGAGGCCGCCAGCCAGGAGCGGCGGAAGCAGGAGACAGCCCAGGCCGTGGTGGAGGCCTACTTCGGCACGCAGGTGGCCGAGCAGGCCCTCAAGTGGGTGGAGGACTCCCGGACCTGGATCCAGGGCATGGAAGACTTCGTCGGGGCCCGCGTCAGGCAGGGCCTGATGCTGGAGTCGGAGCTCCAGCGCCTGAAAGCTTTCCACGCCCAGATCGACGCGCAGAAGGCCGAGGTGGTCAAGCAGGTGCATTCGGCCCGCTCGGGCCTGGGCTTGCTCACAGGCACCGGTCCCGTGGAGGGCCCCCTGGCGACGCCGCTGACCCCAGATTTCGAGGGGGGCATGCGCCCCTCGAAGGAGCCCACGGATCCCGCAGCCGACCTTCCCTCCGGCCGGCGAGGCGATCTGCTCGCCGCTGACCTCCAGGCCAGGGCCGCGACCGAAGGCGCCAAGGCCGCCAAAGGCAGCCTGCTTCCCGAGGTGGGACTGGAACTGGGGGCGGGCACCCTCCACCACTCCTGGTCCGAGAAGGGGAATTGGACCTGGGCCGGCGTGGGCGTGAAGTGGAAGGTGTTCTCCGCGCCCGATCAGGCCAAGGCCAGGGCCGCCCGCGCCCAGGAGCGCGCCGCCCGCGACATGCGCGACTTCAAGCAGAAGCAGGCCGAGCACGAAATCCGCGTGGCGAAGGAAAGCGTGCTGGCCGCCCAGGCCCGCTACGCCGCCGCGAAGGAGTCCCTGGCCGCCGCCGAGGAGTCCAAGCGCCTGCGGGAGGCCCGCCACAAGGAAGGGCTCGCGCCGCTCATCGAGGTGCTCGATGCAGAGGCCGCCGTGCAGGGCGCCCACACCCTCATTCTCCAAAGCCTGTTCGATCTTCGCGTGAGCCGCGCCAGCCTTGATCTTGCGACCGGAACCCCCATCGAAGGAGTGAAGCCATGAAGACCGCCCTTTCCGCCCTGGCCCTGTCGGGCGCGCTCTTGGGGACACTGGCCTGCGGCCACAAGGAGGCCCGGCCCGAGGCGAAGGAGCTGCCCAAGGTGGCCGTCGCCCTGGTGGCTGATGGCGGTCCCGAGGGCGGGGCCTGGGTGGCCGCCACCCTCCAGTCCTCACGCACGGCCATGATGTCCACCCGCATGGCCGCCCAGGTCAAGCGCGTCCTCGTCCAGGAGGGCCAGCGCGTGTCAGCCGGGACCCTGCTCATCGCCCTCGGTGATGAGGATCTCCAGGGCCAGCTCAAGGCGGCCCAGACCGGACTTGCGACCGTGGAGGCCTACCACCGCCGCATCCAGGCCCTCCAGGCCCAGAAGGCCAGCACCGCGGTCGAGCTCGAGCAGGTGGAGGCCCAGGTGGCCCAGGCCCAGGCGGGCGTCTCCTCGCTGAAGGCCAACATCGCCTACACGCAGATCCGCGCGCCCTTCTCCGGCGTGGTGCAGTCCCGGAAGGTCAGCGAAGGCGACTTCGTCGGCCCCGGCATGCCCCTGCTGGAGCTGGTGGGCGACGGCGAACAAGAGCTGGTCGCCACCGTGTCCGAGGATGAGGCCAGGGGCCTCAGGGCCGGGTCGAAGGTGAAGTTCGAATCGGAAGGCGTCGAAGGCGAGGCCCAGATCACGGGCCTGGCCCCCGGTGGGGATCCCTACAGCCACAAGGGAACCCTGCGCGCCAAGGTGCTCAGACCCAAGGGCCTCCGCCAGGGCTCCTTCGCCCGCATCCTGGTGCCCGGCCTGAAGGCCGATTCCCAGGGGTTCTCCGTGCCCCGCAGCGCACTCGTGCACCGGGGCGAGCTCACGGGCGTCTTCGTCGCCAAGGACGGACATGCTGAGCTGCGCTGGCTCTCCCTGGGCGAGGCCGAAGGCGCCTACCTGCCCGTCCGCTCGGGCCTGAAGGCGGGCGAGAAGGTCATCGACCATCCCGGCGCGCTCCAGGACGGCCAGCCCATCGAGATCAGACCTGCTACTGCGGCTTCGCCGAAGCAGCAGGTGGGGGGTTCCGGGGGGGACTTCGCGAGCGAAGCGAGCAGGCGGTCCCCCTCGGACCGTACCAAAGGCGGGGTGAGCCATGGCAAGTGAGCCCAAGCTGGGTCTGGCCGGCCGGCTGGCGAAGGGCTTCCTCCGCAGCAAGCTGACCCCCCTCATCGTCCTGGCGTCGCTGCTGCTGGGCATCCTCGCCGTGGTGCTCACGCCGCGGGAGGAAGAACCCCAGATCATCGTGCCGATGGTCGACCTCTACGTGCCCTACCCGGGGGCGAGCCCCAAGGAGATCGAGAGCCAGGTCACCACGCCCCTGGAGCGCCGGCTTTGGGGCATCCCCGGCGTCGAGTATCTCTACAGCATGAGCACCCCGGGCATGGCGCTCATCACCGTGCGCTTCAAGGTGAACGAGCCGCAGGAGCCCAGCCTGGTGAAGATCTACCAGGAGCTGGCCGCCAACCCCCAGATCCTGCCGCCCGGGGCCATGAAGCCCATCATCAAGCTCCAGACCATCGACGACGTGCCCTTCCTGGTGCTCACGCTCCATGGAAGCGAGGGCTCGGCCCAGACCCCTGGCCAGCTGCGCAAGTTGGGCGACGTCCTGGCGCGGGAGCTGTCGGACGTTCCAAGTACGGCGCAGGTGAAGGTCATCGGCGGCGCCCGCCGCATGGTCCGCATCGAGCCGGACCCTGATCGCCTGCGCTCCATCAACATGTCCATCGGCGAGCTCCAGCCGGCCCTCCAGGCCGCCGAGGCCCAGCTGCCCGCGGGCGCGCTCGTCGACCACGGCAAGCGCACGGAGCTCGAGGCCACCGGCTTCGTGCTCCAGGCCTCCGAGCTGCGCCGCCTCGTGGTGGGCGTACGGAACATGAAGCCCGTCTACCTCGCCGATGTCGCCAAGGTGGTGGACGCCCCCGAGCCCGAGCCGCCCATGGTTCACTACGCGGACGCTGCCCGGCCCGGCTTCGAGCCCGCCGTGAGCATCGCCCTGTCCAAGCGGGCGGGCACCAACGCCACCGCCCTGGCCGAGCAGGTCCTGGCCAAGGTGGAGGTCCTCCGCGGCAACCTCATCCCCCACGACGTCAAGGTGACCGTCACCCGGAACTACGGCGAGACGGCCGGCGACAAGTCCAACGAGCTCATCGAGCACCTGCTCATCGCCACCCTCAGCGTCATCGCGCTGATCCTGCTCACCATGGGCTGGCGCAGCGCCGTGGTGGTGGGCGTGGCCGTGCCCGTCACGCTGGCCCTCACCCTGCTCATCACCTACCTGTTCGGCTACACGCTGAACCGGGTCACCCTGTTCGCCCTGATCTTCTCGATCGGCATCCTGGTGGACGACGCCATCGTGGTGGTGGAGAACATCCACCGGCACATGCACCTTCCGGGCCTCCGCAAGAGCTTCGCCACGGTGGTGGTGGAGGCGGTGGACGAGGTGGGCAATCCCACGATCCTGGCCACCTTCGCGGTCATCGCGGCCATCCTCCCCATGGCCTTCGTGCGGGGGCTCATGGGCCCCTACATGCGCCCGATCCCCATCGGCGCCAGCGTGGCCATGATCTTCAGCCTGCTCATCGCGTTCGTCATCAGCCCCTGGGCCAGCCTGAACGTGTTCAAGAAAGAGGCCCACCTGCCGGATACGGACGAGTCCGGACTTCATCCCGCGACACCGGAAACCGCTGCCCCCGAGCCGGAGCACGACTGGCAGGACAAGAACCCCGAAGTGGCGCCGGACACGAAGTTCTCCGCGCTCTACCGCAAGGCCATCCGGGCCCTGATCAACGAGCCCAAGGTCCGCTGGACCTTCTTCGGCGGTGTGGTGGTGCTGCTCCTGGCGGCCATGTCCCTGGTGGGCTTCGGCGTGGTGAAGGTGAAGATGCTGCCCTTCGACAACAAGTCGGAGTTCATGGTCCAGCTTGACCTGCCTGCCGGCACGCCGAGGGAGGACGCCCTTGCCGCTGGTCAGGACATCGCCCGCCGGCTGCTCAAGGAGCCCACCGTCCGCAACGTCCAGGTGTACGCCGGAGAGGCCGCGCCCTTCACCTTCGTGGGCATGGTCCGGCACAGCTTCCTCCGCCAGGCGGCGGAGATGGTGGACATCCAGGTGAACCTGGTGCCCAAGGGCGACCGGAAGGAGCAGAGCCACGACATCGTCGTGCGCCTGCGCCCCGAGCTTGAGAAGATCTCCAAGCCCGCTGGGGCCCGCATGAAGCTCGTGGAGATCCCGCCCGGGCCGCCGGTCATGGACACCATCGTGGCGGAGGTCTACGGGCCTTCCGATGCCGAGCGGGCACGGCTGGCCGGCGATGTCCTGGGGGCGTTCAAGAGCGTGGACGGCATCGTGGATGTCGACTCGACCCTGAACGAGACTTCGCCCAAGATCAGCCTGGTCCTCGACCGGGAAAAGGCTGCCCTCCACGGTGTGGCGCCCGCCCATGTGGTCCAGACGCTCTACATGGCCGGCTACGGCCACACTGCCGGCACCTTCCATGTGCTGCGCGGCTCCAGCCAGGTGCCGGTGGTGGTTCAGCTCCCGGCCGAGAAGCGCCAGCGGCTCGACCAGATTCTCCAGCTCTACGTCCCCGGCGCTCGGGGCATGGTGCCCATCCGCGAACTGGTGACGGTGAAGGATGGCGCCGAGGAGCCGGTCATCCACCACAAGAACCTGATGCCCGTCACCTATGTGTTCTCCGATCTGGCGGGCGCCATCGAAAGCCCCGTCTACGCCCTGGCGGCGCTCAACAAGAAGATCGACGCCATGAAGGGCACCGGCGGCGCGGAGGTGGTCCGTCTGGGCCTCGCCCATCCCGAGAACACCGAGAACCTGATCATGAAGTGGGACGGCGAGTGGCACATCACCCTCGAAGTCTTCCGGGACCTCGGCATGGCCTTCGCCGCCGTGCTGGTGCTGATCTTCGTGCTGGTGGTCGGCTGGTTCGAGAGCTTCGAGATCCCCTGGGTGATCCTGGTGCCGATCCCGCTCTCCCTCATCGGCATCATTCCCGCCCACGGCCTCTTCGGCGCCTTCTTCACGGCCACCAGCATGATCGGCTTCATCGCCGGCGCCGGCATCATCGTCCGCAACAGCATCATCCTCGTGGACTTCATCGAGCTGAAGCTGCGCGAGGGGATGCCGTTGGCGCTGGCGGTGGAAGAAGCCGGCGTGGTGCGCTTCCGTCCCATCCTCCTCACGGCCGCGGCCGTGATCGTGGGCTCCCTGGTGATGTTGGCGGATCCCATCTTCCAGGGACTGGCCATCAGCCTCATGGCGGGCTCGGTGGCGGCCACCCTGCTGTCCGTGCCGTCCATCCCCGTCCTCTACTACCTTGTTGCCCGCCGGGGCCGCGCCGCGGACCTCCAGCGCGAGGCCTCCACCACCGTCAGCGAATAGGAGCCACTCATGAACGTCGATCGCATCGTCCACACCGTCGCCGGCACCTTCATCCTGCTGAGCCTCGCCCTGGCGAAGTTCCACAACCCGAACTGGATCTGGTTCACCGTGTTCGTGGGCGCGAACCTGCTCCAGAGCGGCCTCACCAACTGGTGCCTCATGTCCACCATCCTGCGCAAGCTTGGTGTGCCTGAAGGTCAGGGCGTGGGATGCTCGCGGTGAAGCCCATGGCCCTCCGCATCCTCCTGGGCCTCGCAGTCGGCGGAGTCCTGGGCTACGCCTACCAGCGGCTGGTGGGCTGCAGCACGGGCACCTGCCCGCTCACGGCCACACCGCTGCGCGCCATCA
Organism: Geothrix alkalitolerans; assembly: GCF_022808885.1. Taxonomy (NCBI): domain Bacteria; kingdom Pseudomonadati; phylum Acidobacteriota; class Holophagae; order Holophagales; family Holophagaceae; genus Geothrix; species Geothrix alkalitolerans. The sequence goes on from NZ_JAKZLE010000004.1 coordinate 237,866, forward strand.
CCTATGGCGCCGTGATGGGCCTGCTCTGGGCTGCGGCGAAGTAGGACCCGCGCGGACTGCTGTGTCCACAACTCTTCTTCCCTCTGATTCTGGAGTCGCCATGTCTGAAGTCATTCACCTCACCACCGAGGCCTTCCACAAGGTCTCTTCTCACGGGAACCCCGTGCTCATCGATTTCTGGGCCCCCTGGTGCGGCCCCTGCCGCATGCAGGGGCCCATCCTTGACGAAGTCGCCAAGACCGCGGGCGCGAAGGCCATCGTGGCGAAGGTCAACGTGGATGAGGAGCCGCTGCTGGCCGGCCAGTTCGGCGTCCAGAGCATTCCCACGCTCGTGGTCCTCAAGGATGGCCGCATCCTGAGCCGCATGGTGGGCGTCCAGCCTGCGCACACGCTCCTGGCGGCCCTCCAGCAGGCGGGCGCCTGATGGCCGAATACTGGATCTACCTCATCCCGGTGGCCGCCATCGGCTACCTGCTGTGGAGCCGCCGCTCCGCCTCGACGGCGGACGTGAAGGCCCTGTTGGCGCGGGGGGCGCAGATCGTGGACGTCCGCACCGCGGGCGAGTACCGCACCGCCTCGCACCCCAAGGCCGTCAACATCCCCGCCGACCAGCTGGACCAGCGGTCCAAGGAACTCGACCCCGAGCGCCCCGTGCTCCTCTGCTGCGACAGCGGCAGCCGCAGCGGGTTCGCGGTCGCCATCCTCAAGCGCAAGGGCTTCAAGGAGGTGCACAACCTCGGCTCCTGGCGCCGCATCGCCACCTTGCTGTCCTGACCTCCCGGAGACCTGCCATGAGCGTCCAGACCCCGCCCACCCCCGACCAGATCCTTCAGATGATGCAGGGGAAGATGGGAGACACCCTTCCGAAGTGGCCGGGGCAGCTGAAGGAGCTGGCTCCGGACCTGCTGGTGTCCACGGCGCAGCTCTCCCACGGAAGTGTGCAGCGACCGGAGAGCACGATCCCCCTGAAGTACCGGCACCTCATGGCCGTGGCCGCGGCGCTGGGCCGCCGCCAGGCGAGCTGTGCCCGATCGCAGGCGCGCATGGCGATGCAGGAGGGCGCCACCCGGGAGGAGGTCCTGGACGCGGTCCGTATCGCCCGGCATCTGATCGCCGTCGGTATCCTGGACGCGGCCGCCCCGATCCTGGAGGATCTGGCGGAGTAGGGAGGCGCGCATGGAAGCCAAGGTCCGCTGGGAATCCGGCCTGACGTTCCGGGTGGACCAGGAAGGCCACCAGTACCACATTGACGTGCCGGCCGGCGACGGGGCGCCCACCAAGGGGCCCCGGCCCAAGGGGCTCGTCCTGGCCGGGCTCGGCGGATGCACCGCCATCGACGTGGTGAGCATTCTCGAGAAGATGCGCGTGAAGCTGGACGGCCTCGAGGTGCAGGTGAGCGCCGAAGCCCGGGAGGAGCATCCCCGGATCTTCACCGGCATCCATCTCCGCTATGTGTTCCGGGGCAGGAACCTGCCCATGGACAAGCTGGAGCGCGCCGTGAAGCTGTCCGAGGAGACCTACTGCGGGGTGTCCGCCATGCTGCGGCCGGCCGTGCCCATCACCTCGGAGATCGTGGTCGAGGGCTGACCGGCGGTCCATCCCGGCGCGGAGGCTGGACCAATAAAACGGCGGGCCCACCCCGGGCCCGCCTCCCCTACCCCTGAGCTTTCCGGAACCGCGAGCGGTCCAGCGCTGGGATGAAAATAGGATATGACTAAATAACGATTTAAGACTATTAAAAACAATGTGATTTCCATCACCGACGGTTTCCTGTTTGGTTTCAGGTCTTTGGGTGAACCCCTTCCAGGCCGGCATGGGATACTGGCCGCGCATCATGGATCCAGAGGCGTCGCAGGCCGTTCATTTCGGGAGAAACCATGGGTGATCCGCTTTTCTGGCACAGGCTTCAGTTCGGCTTCACGGCGACCTACCACTACCTGTTTCCGCAGCTGACGATGGGGCTCGCCCTGGTGATCGTCGTGCTGAAGGCCATGGGCCTCCGCACGGGCGAGGCGCGCTACAACGACGCGGCCCGCTTCTGGATCAAGATCTTCGGCATCAACTTCGCCGTGGGCGTGGTGACGGGCATTCCGCTGGAGTTCCAGTTCGGCACGAACTGGGCCGCCTTTTCGCGCTTCTCCGGCGGCATCATCGGGCAGACCCTGGGCATGGAGGGCATGTTCGCCTTCTTCCTGGAGAGCAGCTTCCTGGGGATGCTGATCTGGGGCGAGAAGAAGCTCTCGCCGAAGGGCCACTTCGGGGCCGCCCTGGCGCTGTGGATCGGAAGCTGGCTCTCGGGCTACTTCATCATCGCCACCAACGCGTTCATGCAGCATCCCGTGGGCTACACCCATGCCGCCGACGGCAGCCTCCAGCTAGCCAGCTTCTGGGCCTTCGTGGTCAACCCCTGGGCGCTGGGCCAGTACGCCCACAACATGATCGCCTCCGTGGTGACGGCCTCCTTCGTGGTGGCGGCCATCGGCGCCTACTGGACCCTCAAGGGAATCCATCCGGAGCAGGCCCGGCTGAACCTGCGGGCGGGCACGATCATGGGCCTGATCTTCAGCGGGCTCGTGGCCTTCCCCACAGGAGACATCTCCGGCAAGCTCGTGGCGAAGTACCAGCCCATCACGCTGGCGGCCATGGAGGGCCGCTTCGAGAGCGGGCCCCGCGCCAACCTCACCCTGGTGGGCCAGCCCAACGTGGCCCAGCGGCGGATCGAGAATCCCATCCAGCTGCCCGCCGTGCTGAGCTTCATCGCCTACGGCAGCTTCTCCAGCAACGTGAAGGGCCTGCTCGCGTTCCCCGAGGACCAGTGGCCGCAGAACATCGAGCTGCTCTACTACAGCTTCCACATCATGGCGGGCCTGGGCACGATCATGATCGCGATCATGGGCCTGGCCGCCCTGCTGCTCTGGAAGAACCGCCTCGATACCGCGCGACCCATGCTCTGGGTGCTGATGCTGGCCTTCCCCTTCCCGTACATCGCCACGGCCGCTGGCTGGGCGGTGGCCGAGTTCGGCCGCCAGCCCTGGCTCATCTACGGCCTGCTGCGCACCATCCAGGGCGGCTCCCCCACGGTGAACGCAGGCCACACCGCGTTCACGACGCTCGGATTCGCCGGCATCTTCGTGGCGCTGAGCGTCCTGTGGCTCTTCCTCATCGGCCGGGAGATCGCCCACGGCCCCGTCTCCCACTACCAGAAGGCCTAGGAGGCTGCCATGGAAATGCTCTGGTTCTGGCTTGTCTCCGTGATGATGGCCATCTATGTCGTGATGGACGGCTTCGACTTCGGCGCCGGCATCCTGCACCTGGTGGTGGCCAAGACCAATGAGGAACGCCGCGAGGTGCTGGGCGCCATCGGCCCCCTGTGGGATGGGAACGAGGTCTGGCTGCTGGCGGGCGGAGGCTCCCTGTTCCTGGCCTTCCCCAAGGTGCTGGCCTCGGGGTTCTCGGGCTTCTACCTCGCCCTCTGGCTGGTGGTCTGGTGCCTGATGGCCCGCGGCATCTCCATCGAGTTCCGGTCCCACCTGGAGGATGGACTCTGGCGGCACTTCTGGGACGGGGCCTTCGCGTTCTCCAGCGTGCTGCTCCCCATCCTGTTCGGCGCGGCCCTGGGCAATGTCCTCCGGGGCGTGCCCGTGGACGGGAGCGGCTACTTCGAGATGGCGCTCTGGACCAACTTCCGCCAGGGCCCCCAGCCCGGCATCCTCGACTGGTACACCGTCCTCATCGGGGTGTTCGCCCTGGTAACCGTGGCAGGCCATGGCGCCCTGTTCCTGGCCTGGAAGACGGAGGGCGCCGTGCACGACCGTGCCAAGGGGCTCGGCATGAAGCTGTGGGGCGCCGTGCTGGTCCTGTGGATCGTGGCCAGCTACGCCACCTCGGCCGTGAACCCCGGCATCTTCCACCGCCTCCCGCAGGCCCCTCTGGGCTGGGTGGCCTCCCTCATCTTCCTTGCGGGCCTGGGCCTGGTGTTCGTGGGTCTCAAGCGGGAGCGGTTCCTGATGGCCTTCCTGGGATCCGGGGCCTTCATCCTCGGCCTCCTTGCGGCCAGCGCGGCCTGCGTCTACCCGGTGATGCTGAGATCCACCCTCGACCCCCGGTTCGACCTGACGGCCCTCAACGCCAGCGTGGGCTCCCACGGCCTTCGCGCGGGCCTGGTCTGGTGGCTCATCGGCTTCCCCATCGCCATCGCCTACCTGACCTTCCTCTTCCGCTTCCATCGGGGGAAGGTGAAGGCGGCGGCGGAGGGCGAGGGCTACTGAGCTTGTCCTCATGCTTCAGAAAACGGGCGCCGGGAGGCGTCCGTTTTCTGAAGCGGAGAAGGCGTGATGGCGGCAGCCCCTAGGCGCGGTCCGGGCGGCTCCGGCGCCACCGCCAGGCCAGCCAGGCCCAGCAGGCCACCATGCCGAGCCAGCCGAGGCCCTGGAGCCCGCGAGCCAGCGTCGTGTCCTGGGTCAGCAGGCCCCAGCGCCCCAGCAGGGTGGCCCAGTCGTGCTCGCCTCCACCCACCAGCGGGAGGACCTGCGCGCGGGCGTCCGCCACATAGCGCGCGATGTTCAGGAGGTTCTCGAAGGCCCAGATCCCCGTGGCCGCGGTGCCCACCGCATCCCGGCGCAGCCAGAAGGTCCCGAGCGCGACCAGGGGCACCAGGAGCTGCATGAAGGTCCCGCCGAGGATGGTCAGGACCTCCCAGCCCAGGAGGCCGAAGATGGGATGGCCGGCTTCGTGGAACACCAGATTCACACCGTCCAGAAGCGGGATCCAGCCCTGGTCGGCGCGGATCGCGAGAACGGCGAGCAGGAGGAAACCCAGGGAGACGCCGGCCACGGCGGCGGTTCCCACGGGCTGCCACTCGGCCTCCCAGGCTTCGGCCAGCGGTTCCAGAAGGGGCGTCACGGATGCGCCAGGTGCCTTGCCACGATCCAGTCCACCACCTGGTCGAGGGTCATGGCACTGGAATCCAGTTCCACGGCGTCCGCGGCCCTGCGCAGGGGCGCCTCGGCGCGGGTGCTGTCGGCCTCGTCGCGTCGGCGCTGATCGGCGAGCACCTCGTCGAACACCGGGGTCTGGCCCTTGGCTTCCAGCTCGAGGAAACGGCGCCGGGCGCGGGCCTCGGGGCTGGCGGTGAGGAAGATCTTGCAGCAGGCGCCAGGAAAGACCACCGTGCCGATGTCGCGGCCGTCGACCACCCAGCGACCGGAGGCGCCGATGCGACGCTGCTGCTCCACCAGCACTTCGCGAACCCGGGCATCCGCGCTCACGGGCGTCACCCCGCGCGTGACCTCCTGGCTGCGGATGGCCTCACTGACGTCCTCGCCGGCGAGGAAGATTCGCGTGCTCTCCTGGGCGAGGTCCAGGCCCGCCAGGAGGCGTTCCAGCGCGGGGCGGTCCGCCAGGGACAGGCCCGCGCGCTGGAGAGCCAGGGTTGCGGCGCGGTACATGGCGCCGGTGTCGAGGTACTGCCAGCCCAGACGCGCGGCGGCCCGTCGGGCTGTGGTGGACTTTCCCACGCCGGACGGGCCGTCGATCGCGATCAGGGGAAGGGCGGAAGCGGTCATGCCTTCATTCTGGGGGACCGCTCCCGGCCTTGCCATTACTTCATGCCGAGATCCTTGAGGACCTTGGGATCTTTCTCGTCCTGGGCCAGGATCGTGTGGCAGGTATCGCAGTCGCCCTTGATGCTGCGGCCATCAGCGGCGGTGTGGCTGCCGTCGTGGCAGCGGAAGCAGCCCACGGATTCCTCATGCCCGATGTTGTTCGGGTGCGTGCCCCACGTGAGCTTCATCTCGGGGAACACGTTGCGCATGTAGATCGCCTTCACGGCCTCGGCGGCCGCGTCCACCTGGGCCCGCTTGTGCTTGAACACGTCAGGGTAGGTGGTGCGGTAGAACTCGTTGATGCCGAGCACGATCTTCGAGCCGGCCTCCTGCTGACTGGCGTACTCGACCTTCAGCAGCTCCACCGCCTTCTTCTTGATGTAGGGCAGCTCGGGGCTGATGAGGCCGTTGGCCATGGACTTGTCCACGGCGCGGTCGGGCAGCTCGAAGGTGTGGGTGGGCCGGTTGTGGCAGTCGATGCAGTCCATCTTGCGCTCGGTGGCCTTGGCCAGCTGGTCGGGCGTGAGCTTCTTGTAGTCGTCGGTGACGTACTCCACGAGCTGGCCGTTGTCGTCGCGGTAGGTGACCTTGGGGATCTCCTGACGGCGGTGGTCCGTGCTGATGTAGCTGATGCGCTCCATGGCGTCGAGGTGGCGGCCGTGGATGCCCGTGGTGCCGTTGGCGGTGTGCCCACCGATCTTCAGCAGGAGGATGCTGGTGGAGGGGGTGTTGGCCTCGTCATCGGCGTACTTGGTGCGGATGAGCAGCTTGTCGTCCGTGAACTTCTGGGGCCAGTGGCACTGCTCGCAGGTCTCGCGGGCGGGACGCAGGTGCTCGACGGGGCTCGGGATGGGGCGGGAGTAGGTGCCGAAAGCCACCGCGAAGAGCTGGCGGGTGCCGGAGATCTTGGCCCGCACGAGGGCGGGAGCGCCGTGGCCGATGTGGCACTGGGCGCAGCCCACGCGGGAGTGGGGCGAATTCAGGAAGGCGGTGTACTCGGGGCTCATCACGGTGTGGCAGGTGAGGCCGCAGAAGCGGTTGGAGTCCATGTACTCCACGCCCTTGAGGCCTGCGGTGCCGAGGATGCCGACGTTGATGAAGGTGAGGGCGCCCACCACCAGCAGCAGGCGGCGGATGCCAGGCTGGGTGAAGTCCACCTTCTGGAGGGGCGTGGGGGCCTCCCCCGACAGGCGGCGCTGGCGGCGCACCCGGAGGATGCCCACGGGGATGAGAACCAGGCCCACGAGGAAGATGGCGGGAAGGGCGAGGAACAGCAGGATGCCGACGTAGGGGTGGACGGCCCGGGGGCTGGTCAGCTCCATGAACCAGAACCAGACGAGCGTGAAGGCCGAGCTGGTCGTCAGGGCCACGCCCAGCAGGGTGATCCAGTTGTTCCCCAGCTGGAAGCAGAGCCTGGCGAGGTCTCTGATGCGTTCTTTCAAGCTCATGGATCCACCTCCGCGACGTGGGGAAAAGACAAATGACACCCGAGTGGGCAATGCCTCATCCCACCCTAAATTCCTCCGGGATCAGCCGCAAGACAGAGCAGGGTCGAGGAGGCCTTATCTCCTTTGATATCAACGGGGGCCGTTCCAGGTTGTGACAGAGGCCCAGGCTACTGGAAGGTTACCATTAGATCGTCTTTTCACGCAGGAGGCGGAGGAAGGACCCGCCGTACTGCTGGAGCTTCTTGGGCCCCACGCCGCTCAGGGCCAGGAATTCCGCCTCGGTGACAGGCTGGAAGCGGGCCATCTGCTGGAGGGTGGCGTCGCTGAAGATCACATAGGCGGGCACGCCCCGGGCATCGGCGAGCTGCCTCCGCAGAGCCTTCAGATCCCGGTAGAGCGCCTCTTCGCCGTCCACCGGTCCCTCGGGCAGGGCCGGGCGAGTTCCGCGCGGCGAGCCGCGCTTGGCCTTGCCGGGTTTCGGCGCGGCTTCCAGCGGATCCGCCCCGGAGCAGACATCGCAGGACGCCCCGCAGGGCTCCATGCGCTCCCCGAAATGGGCCAGCAGGGCCTGGTGGCGGCAGCGCGTGGCATCCGCCAGGCGGAAGAGATCCCGGGTCTGGCGCTGCTGGGCTTGAGCCAGGTTCGCCTCCAAGCCATCCGTGAACCGGTCGTAGCTCAGCACATCGCCCCAGCCGTAGAACATGACGCAATCGGCGTCGGCGCCGTCGCGGCCCGCGCGGCCGATCTCCTGGTACCAGCCCTCCACGCTCTTGGGCATGTCGCGGTGGATGACGTAGCGGATGTTGCTCTTGTCGATGCCCATGCCGAACGCGACGGTGGCGACGATGACATCCACGTCATCCCGCTGGAAGGCCTCCTGGGCCGCGGAGCGCGCCGCGGCGTCCATGCCCGCGTGGTAGGCGGCGGCGAGGACGCCCTCGTCGCGCAGGAAGGCCGCCGTGGCCTCCACGGCTTTGCGCGACAGGCAGTAGATGATGCCGCTCTCGCCGCGCCGCGCCAGGACGAGCCGCAGCAGCGCCTCACGCACCGGCGGCAGTCCCTCGGCGCCCTTGCGGTAGGCGCTGATGCGCAGGTTGGGACGGAAGAAGGAGCCCTGCACTTCGACGGGCTTCCGCATCTCCAGCTGTTCCGCGATGTCGCGGCGCACCTCGGGCGTGGCTGTGGCCGTGAGGGCCAGGACGGGCACGCCCGGGAAGCGTCGCTTGAGGCCGGCCAGGGTGCGGTAGGCGGGGCGGAAATCGTGGCCCCAGTGGCTGATGCAGTGGGCCTCGTCCACCGCGATGAGGCGCAGATCCACCTCGCGGAGCAGGTCGGCGAGGTAGAGCTCGAGGCCCTCGGGCGCCGCGTACACCAGCTCCAGCTCGCCGTTCTTGAGGGCGCGGATGCGCTCGCGGCGGGCCTCCGCGTCGAGGCTGGAGTTGAGGAAGGTGGCGCGGAGCCCCGCCTCGGTCAGCGCGTCCACCTGGTCCTTCATGAGGGCGATGAGGGGCGACACCACCAGCGTCACGCCGCCCAGCAGCCGCGCGGGCAGCTGGAAGGTGAGGGACTTGCCGGCGCCCGTGGGCATGATGCCCACCACGTCCCGGCCCGCCATCACCGCCTCGATGATGGCCCGCTGCCCGGGCCGGAAGGAGGCATAGCCAAAGGTGGCCTTGAGGGCGGCCTCCAGATCGGGCGGGGCCTCCAATCCTGCCGCCAAGCCTTTCAGCGCTGCGATGGCCTCGGCATCGAAGGCTCCGGGCTCGGTGCGGTAGCGGGCCCGCAGCTGCGCCAGCCCTCCCCGGCATTCCCCGTACGCGTTCTGCGCCAGCAGGGCGCGCAGCCGCTCAATTTCGTCCGGAACCGGTCCCAATCAACAGCCACCGTCGAGCAGCGGCCCGGCGGCCTTCCAGAAGGCCTCCATCTCCTCGGGCTTCCCGAAGGTCACGCGGAGGTGGTTGGGCAGGCCGTAGCCCTGCATGGGCCGCACGATCACGCCGCGCTGGAGCAGTTCCTTGAACAGCTCGGCGGCGGGGAAGGCGGTCTCCACGAGGATGAAGTTGCCCGAAGTGCCCGAGGTCTGGCAGCGGTGCTTCGCGGCTTCCGCCACGAAGGCCGCGCGGGCCTCGGTGTTCTTCTGGCGGGAGAAGGCTTCGAAGGCCAGGTCCCGCACGGCCACTTCGGCGGCGGCCTGGGCCAGGTGGTTGGTGTTGAAGGGGCTGCGCACCCGCTCCAGGAAGCCCATCATCTCCCTGGACCCGAGCCCATAGCCGATGCGGAGTCCGGCCAGGGCGTGGATCTTGGAGAAGGTGTGGAGGACCAGCAGGTTCGGGCGCTGGTCCAGGTAGGCCGCGGCATCCGGATACGTGTCCGGATCCTCGTACTCGGCGTAGGCCTGATCCACCACGAGGACGATGTCCTCCCGCAGTTCGCGCACCAGGCGTTCCAACTCCGACCTCTCCAGGCGGATGCCCGTGGGGTTGTTGGGATTGCCGAGGTAGACGAGGCGGGTATCCGCCGCCACGGAGCGCAGGATGTCGTCGGCGTCGAGCTCCGTGGCCGAGGCCCGGGATTCGATGACGCGGCCGCCGGCGGTCTGGGTTGCGATGCCGTAGATGGCGAAGCTGTGCTTCGGGATGACGGAACTGCCGCCATCCAGGAAGGCGGCCTTGGCCACCATCTCCAGGATCTCGCTGCTGCCGTTGCCCAGCACCACACGGTCCAGGTCCAGGCCCTTGCGCTCGGCGATGCGCTGGCGGAGGTAGTAGCCGTCGCTCACGGGGTATAGGCCGAGGCCCTCGAACTCGGAGCCGGAGATGACCGCGGCCACCCGGGCCTTCACGGCGTCGGTGGGGCCCCAGGGATTCTCGTTGGAGGCGAGCTTGACGATGGAGGTGAGGCCCAGCTCGCGCTGGACCTCCTGGATGGGCTTGCCGGGGACGTAGAGCGGGATCCGCGCCAGGTGTTCGAAGGCGGGAAGGGCGGAAAGGCTGGTGTTCATCAGGCGGGCCGTTCGGAGAGGACCTTGTCGACGATGCCGTATTCCAGCGCCTCTTCGGCACCCATGAAGTAGTCGCGGTCCATGTCCTTCATGACCTTCTTCAGGGGCTGGTTCGTGTGCTTGGCGAAGGTGGCGGCCAGGTTCTCCTTCAGGCGCTGGATCTCCTTGAAGGTGATCTCGATCTCCGTGGCCTGGCCCTGGGCGCCGCCGCTGGGCTGGTGGATCATGATGCGGGCGTTGGGCAGGGCGAAGCGCTTGCCCTTGGTGCCCGCGGCCAGGAGATGGGCGCCCATGGACGCGCACTGGCCGATGCAGTAGGTGACGATGTCGTTCTTCACGAACTGCATGGTGTCGTAGATGGCCAGGCCCGCGGTGACGCTCCCGCCGGGGCTGTTGATGTAGATCTGGATGTCCTTGTCCGGGTCCTCGCTCTCGAGGAAGAGCATCTGGGCCACGATGGCGTTGGCCACGTTGTCGTCGATGGCCGTGCCCAGGAAAATGATGTTGTCCTTCAGCAGGCGCGAATAGATGTCGTAGCTGCGCTCGCCGCGCGGCGTCTGCTCGATGACGATGGGGGGATAGTAGCTGCTGGGCATGGGCCCTCCGGCTGGCTCATCAGGATAGCAAGAAGGCGCCAGCAGGCGCCTTCTCTGGGTGGTCTGCGCAGACCGCTACTTCTTGGCCGCGGGCTTCTTGGCCTTGGGCTTGTCCTCGGCGGGCTCGTCCTTCTTGACGGCGGCCTTCTTGGGCTTCTCGGCGGCGGGTTCGTCCTTCTTGGCGGCCTTCTTGGGCTTCTCTTCGGCTTCAGGCTCGGCCTTGGCCTTCTTGGCCGCGGGCTTCTTGGCGGGAGCCGCCTCCTCCTCGTGGCCCTGCTCGTGACCGTGATCATGGTCGTGGTCACAGTCGGGGCCGTGGACGTGGCCGGCGGGGGCCACGGCGGCGGGCTCGCCACCCTCCTGGCCCTCCAGGTCGCCGCCCTCCAGGCCGCCGGCGTCGAAGCGGTTCACGGGCAGGCCCGCCTCGCGCTTGCGCTCCAGCTCGACCAGGGCCTCGAAGGCGGCCTTGTCCAGCTGCTCCTCGGTGACTTTGGCGGTGGCGAGCAGGTGGGTGAAGATGCGGTCCGTGCGGAGACGGCCCTTGATCTCGGTGGTGTTGCCGCGGCGCTCGAGCTCGGCCTTGAAGGCCTCGAAGGGCTGCTGCACCTGGTTCTCGGCCATGAAGTTCCGGATTTCCGTGTCGATGTCGGCCTCGGGCACTTCGATGTTCTCGGCGTTGCCGATGGCCTGGAGCAGGTAGCCGCTGCGGACGGCTCGCTCGGCATCGTTGAGGCGGTACTGGCGGTAGCCCTGCCAGTTCACCTTCTTGGGATCCATGCCCTGGCGGGCCACGTGCTGGGCGAACTCCTGGCAGTAGTCGTCGAGCTGCAGGGCCACCATGGAGCGGGGCACCTCGAAGGGCGCCGCCTCCAGCAGGGTGTCGAGCATGTTGGCGTGGAGGCGGGCCAGGGCGTCACGCTCGGCGGCCTCCTCCAGGTCCTTCTTCACGGCGGCCTTAAGGGCGTCCAGGTTCTCGAAGGCGCCCATGTCCTTGGCGAAGTCGTCGCCCAGGACGGGCACGTCCTTGCGGCGGATGTCCTTGACCTGCACCTCGTAGGCCAGGGACTTGCCGGCGAGGACCTTGTTGGCGTCGTCATCCGGGTGGGTGAGGTTGAAGGCCTTCTTCTCGTCGACCTTCATGCCGAGGATCTGGGCGTCGAAGGGGCGCTTGCCGTCGATCTCCAGCAACTGGTCCTGGTAGGTCTGGGCCTTGAGGCCCTGGGGCTTCACGCGGATGTCGCACGTGACGACCAGGCCCTCTGCCACGGCGCCGTCCTCCACGGGCAGGAGCTTGGTGGCCCGCTGGCGGAGCCCCTCCAGGTGCTCGGCCACGGTGGACTCGTCGATGGCCCGCTTCTTCTTGGTGAGGGCCATGGCCTTGTAGTCCGGCAGGGCCACTTCGGGGGCCACGTCGAACTGGGCGCGGAAGACGGCGTCGGCGCCCTCCTTCAGGTCCAGCTTCTCCAGGGAGGGATGGGAGATGGGCAGGGCGCCGGCTTCCTGGGCGGCCTTCCAGAAGTGCTTCTCCACGAGCTGCTGGGCCACGTCGGACTGGATCTCGCGGGCGTAGCGCTGCATCAGGACGGGCCGGGGGGCCTTGCCGGGGCGGAAGCCGGGGATGCGGACCTTCGGCGCGATCTTGGCCACCACCTCGTTGAAGGTGGCGCTCACCTCGGCGGCGGGCACCGTCACTTCAACGGCCTTGCGGGTGGGGGACTGGTGATGCAGGGTGGCGGACATGGATGCTCCGTGTGATGCGAGGGTCATACGATGTGGTGCGAACGGTCGGACTCGAACCGACACGGTGTGAACCGCTGGAACCTAAATCCAGTGCGTCTACCAGTTCCGCCACGCTCGCAGGGTTGCCGAATTGTCATTGCCGGTGGTGCGCCCAGAGCGACTCGAACGCCCGACCCTCAGGTTCGAAGCCTGATGCTCTATCCAGCTGAGCTATGGGCGCGCACCGAATCCCCTAGTCTACCTGGAAGCTCCGGGCGCTTCGACCCCCGGGTTGGCTGGATAGAGCGCCGGATGCTGAAGGCTCTATCCAGCTTCGCCCGTGGCCTATTAGACGCGCCTTCTGGCGCGTCCTCCCGCTCGCCTCGCTCGCGGAGGCCGGAGCCGGGCGCGCACCGAATCCCCTAGTCTACCTGGATCCTCCGGGCGCTTCGAGCCCTGGTCGACCGCCGGACCGCGGAATGGCCTGCGGGGCAGGCCATGGAGCGAGGATCCGGCGAGGAGACCATGCCACCTGCCGGGGCGTCAGGCCAGGCACCAGGCGTCCTCCGCGCCATTCCGGCGGAGGGTCTCCAGGGCGGTGGCATCCAGGCCCATGGATCGGGCTGCGGCAGCTTCAGTGCGGAGGTTGCAGGGGGCCACACCGGGGTCGTCCGTGCCCAGGGCGCAGCGTACGCCGGCGGCCAGCATCCGGGGGAGGGGATGGGGCGCCACGTCGGCGGCCAGGGCCCGGTTGGAGGTGGGGCAGATGTCGACGGGGACGCCCCGGTCCGCCAACAGGTCCAGGGTGGCGTCGTCGGCCCGGATGCCGTGGACGATGCGGTCCACGCCGCCCTCCAGCACGGCTTCGCGGACGTTCGAGCCCGGCCCGTTCTCGCCGGCGTGCGCGGCGACGCGCAGGCCCGCCTCCCGGGCTCGGTCGAAGACGGGGGCCCAGTCCCGGAAGGGGCTGCCCTCCAAGCCGCCCGTGGAGAAGCCTCTCACGAAGGGGGGCAGCTCCGGCAGCACCAGGTCGAGAACGGAGTGGCCGTGCTTGGGGCCGAAGTGGTTCACGGCATCCACCACCACACAGCCCCGGACGCCCTGGACCGTGGCCTCGGCCAGGCCCTCCTCCACCCCGCGCCAGAAGGCGTCGAGGGTGATCTGGCCACGGTGCGCGACGAGGAAATGCGGAGAAGCCCAGAGATCGAAGCCGGACCCGCCGCAGGCATGCGTCCGTTGGACCACGGCCCGCACCGCCTCTCGGACGGCCTCCCCGCTGTCCAGCAGCGCGGCGCCGAAGAGGAAGGCCTCGATGAACCCTTCGAACGGCACGGAGCCACCGGACCACAAGGTTTCCAGCGGTCCCGGCAGCGCCAGCCCGCGCCGCCCCGCTTCGCTCCGGACCCAGGCAGGAGCCAGGGCGCCTTCAAGATGCGTATGCCGATCCACGAGCGGGTGAATCACGCCCCCTCCAGCACTTCCCCTACCCATGAGCGCAGCTCATGGGCCTATTCGTCGTAGTCGTCCATGCGCAGGTCGCCGGGATCGAAGCCCTCACCGCGGCCCCGCTCGAGAGGCACGCCGCTCTCGTTGAAGGTCTCCTCAAGGGTCTCCGCCTCAGGCTCGGCCGCGAAGTCGTCCTCGATGACGTGGACGCTCTTCTCCTTCTTCACGGCACGCGGCTTGGCCGGAGCGGCCTTCTGGTTCGCGCCGCACTTGGGACAGACCGCCTCCGGCTTGCCGAAGTCGTAGAACTTCGTCGCGCACTGGAAACACGTGAATTTCTTGCCGAGATCCGCCATTGACTTGTTCCTCGCCCATGCCCAAAGGAACAAGGTTCTACCAGACTCTGATCCGGTTGTCACTTCTTATGGTGGGAGATCTCAGGCCCAGGGGGCCGGTCCCAGCTTGGAGGCATCGCCTTCGCACAACTGGTTCACGACTGTGCTGGTGAAAATCCGGTGATGGGCCTCGACATCTTCTCCGAAGCGCTCCACGAAGGTGGCGCGGCTCCGCTCGAGTTCCTCCCGGAGCAGCCCGTAAAGGTTGCCGTGGGTCTGAGCCTGGGCGACCTTGGTCGGGAAATAGAGCTCGACGTCACCCACCAGGACCCGCGCCAGCCGCTCGGCGGCGGCCCGGGTCTTGGGGTCCAGGTCCAACGCCGCGGGGGCTTCGATGGGCTCGGGCACCATCTGCGTGGGGGCGCTCGAGTGGCTGCTGGGAAGGGGTGGCAGCGGCTGGGGCGGAGCAGGTGGCAGGCCCGATGACGGCAGAGCCGAGGGAGGCGGGGCTGAAGGCGGCAAGGCCGCTGGCGGGGGTGAAGGCAGGGCATGGGCGGGCTCATCCTTCCCTGCCGCCAGACCTCCCAGGGCGGCCGAGGCCGCCAGCACGAGGGCCCGGATCAGCTCGGGGTGGTCGACCTTCTGGCGCAGGCCGCTGTCCACGAGCAGCAGGGCCACGGTCTTCCGCTTGTGGCGCAGGGGCAGGATGACCAGGTCCGCGGCCTCGAAGGAACTGAGCACCGAGACGAGGGCCGAATAGCCGGCGCCCTTCTTCCTCAGGGATCGCCCCAGGCCCTGGATGACGGACTCCAGGTCCGGAGGCGGCACCACGGCGCCCGGCTTCAGGGGGGCGCCCGCCTCGAAGCCCCGGTGGGCGTACAGGGAGGCCAGCCCCTGCTTGACGATGAAGAGGGCGCTGCGCTCCACGAGGGGGTCCAGGCCGTCCAGAAGGCGCTTCAGAAGATCGCTCTGGGAGGGAGCGCCTTCGACCAGGTCGAGGGCGGAGGAGAAGGCGGCCATGGATCCCATGGTTCCGCCCCCATCTGTTTCAGCCGAAGCCTGGGTCGGGATGGCCTGGCGGAGCTTCTCGATCAGCGCGTCGTCGGGATGGAACCGGTCCATGGCCAGCTGCCAGGTGGCGATGACCTCCTCGAGCAGGCTCTGGTTCTTCTGGTTCACCCAGTTTTCAACCAGGCCACGGAGGGTGGCGTGGATGGGCTGGTCCTCAGGACGGGCGGCGCTCATGGGGGGCTCGGGTGAAAGGTTCGGATCCAGGGTATCCCAAGTTCGGGTGGGAACCCCGTTTGCTGGTATTTGCCCTGGGGAACCGATAGGATGGCCCAGGTTCCTTGGAGATGGCGGATGGCGGATCTTTCCATTGCGATGAGACAGGCCGGTGATGTGGCGATCCTGCTTCCGGCCGGCTTCATCAACGCCCACACGGTCCGCGAGTTCGAGGAGGCCCTGGAGGGGCTGGTCCGCGACGGACGGTACACCATCCTTCTCAACTGCAGGGATCTCCATTACATCAGTTCGGCCGGCCTCGGGGCCATCATGGGCCTCATCGAGACGGTCAGGGACCACCAGGGGGACATCCTCCTGTCCGACCTCCAGCCGAATGTCTTCACCATCTTCGACACCCTCGGCTTCACCCAGCTCTACCGCGTGTTCGGCGATGAGGACCAGGCGCTCGCCGCGGTCGCGCCCGAGCGGAAGGGGTGAGCGTGGCGGTCAGCATGGAGCCAGCCGAGTTCCGACTCGTGATCCCGAGTCAGACCCGCTACCTGAACCTGGTGACGGGTCTGGCCAAGCGGGCGTCGCTGGTGGCCGGCCTCGACGACGCCACTTCCGCCAAGGTGAGCATCGCCGTGGACGAGGCCGTGACCAACGTGATCCTCCATGCCTACCACGGGGAGGGGGAGCACAGCGTCGAGCTGGAGCTGCGGTTCACGGAGGAAGCGCTTGAGATCCACATCCTCCACTCCGGCCAGGGCCTTCGCGGCGACCAGGTGGTGCTGCCGGATCCCAAGGAGTACATCAAGCATCCCCGGAAGGGCGGCCTTGGCCTGCTGCTCATGAGCCGGTTCATGGACGAGGTGCGGTTCAAGGCGGATGAGGCCTCCGGTCGGAACGAGTGCTGTCTGATCAAGAAGCTGGACTGACGCCAGGTCCGCCCCCCATGCCGACCAACCCCTTCGACCGTCTCCGCCAGCTGGCGTTGAAGATCCCGGAGGGGGCCCAGGAGCTGCTCCCGCTCATCGACTTCCTGGAGACCTTTCCGGACCAGGGCACGGAGGAGGACCTCGTCCACCTGGTGGGCATCACCGCCATGGGCATCGCCAAGACGGGTCAGGGTGGCCTGTGGGACGGCGGCAAGTGGCTGTTCCTGCGGGGGGCTGCGCCAGCCTTCCCCACCCACCCGGGCGAGGGCTGGCAGGTCCTGCCCTGGGCCTACGGCGAGGAGACCTACGGCCACCTGGTTCTGCGCGCCGAGGAGCCGCCAGGGGCTGTGCCGCTGCTGCTGTCCATCAGCGCCCCCCTGCTGGCCTGGCGCCGGGCCGAGGCTGTGCGCAGCTCCCAGAACCAGGCCCTGGCCCTGCAGCTCTCCCGCCTGAACACAGTGTTCGAACTCACCCGCAACCTGGGCCAGGTGGAGACCCGGCAGGACCTGGTCCGGCTCATGGCCAATACGCTCATGGGCGAATTCAGGATCATGCGCCTCCTGGTGGTGGATGCCCAGGGCACCGTGCTGCACGCGAAGGGGCTCGGCACGGTTCCCGGGGTGCTGGAAGGCGATTCCCTCCATGAGCTGGTGGAGGCGAAGGGACTGGTCCACGCCGTCGAGTTGCAGGATCAGGACCACAGCCACGGCTTCGCCTATGCGGCGGATCCGGCGGTGGGAAAGCTGTCGGATGACGATGAGGTCTTCCTGCACACCCTGCTGAACCTCACCTCCTCCCAGCTCTCGAATCTGGAGTTCCGGGAGGCCCGCCGCCAGGCCGAGCGCCTGGAGAAGGACCTGGACCTGGCCCGGGACATCCAGCGCCGCCTCCTCCCCAAGGCGCTTCCCGAGCCCAGCGGTTGGCAGTGCGCCGCCGCGAACCTGCCCTACCAGGCCGTGGGCGGCGACCTCTACGACCTGTGGATGGCCCGTGACGAGGAGCTGGGCGAGCGGCTCCACATCGCCGTGGGCGACATCTCCGGCAAGGGCCTCCCCGCCTCCCTGATGATGACCCAGCTCTCCGCTTTCCTCCGGGCCCTCGGCGGCCGGCGCGTGCAGGATTGGGGCAAGCTGGCGGAGCGCCTGAACCGGCGCATGAACGACGTGCGGGACGGCAATCGCTACACCACCCTGTTCGCCGCGAGCCTCAATCCCCTGACCGGCGACCTCCGGTTCGTGAACGGGGGGCACAACCCGCCTCTGGTGGTGCGGGCCAGCGGCGAAGTCGTCCGGCTGGCGCCCACCGGCCCCATGGTGGGCCTGCTCCCCGGGGCCGCCTTCGCCGAGGGCCGGGCCTCCATGGGGCCGGGCGACGCGCTGGTGATCTTCACGGACGGCCTGGTGGAAGCGGAAAACGCCGCCGGCGAGGAACTGGGCGACGGGCGCCTGGCCGACGTCGTCCTGCGGCGCCCGCAGGCGGGGGCGGAGGAGCTGTTCGAGGCCCTGCTGGTGGAGGCCTTCCAGCACCTGGAGGATGGCCGTTTCCGGGACGACGTGACCCTGGTGGTCGTCAAGCGCATGGGCCTACCGGGGGCCTAGAGGACTGGGGCGCTTGATTCCTTTCGTATCCTGGTACCTGGAGGCAACTTCATGAACCAGGCGAAAACCCTTCTCATCATCGTGGCCATGACCGGCCTGCTGGTGTGGATCGGCGGCTACTTCGGCGGGCAGTCCGGCATGGTGCTGGCGCTGGCCATCGGTCTCGTGATGAACGGGATCAGCTACTTCTTCTCCGACAAGATCGTGCTGGCCAGCTACGGCGCCAAGGTGGTGGACCAGACCGACGCTCCCGAGCTCTACGCCATCGTGGCCAACCTGGCCCAGCGGGCTGGCCTGCCCACGCCCCGCATCGCCATCATCCCCGAGGACACCCCCAACGCCTTCGCCACGGGCCGCAACCCCGAGCACGCCGTGGTGGCCGTCACCGAGGGCATCATGCGGATCCTCAGCCGGCCCGAGCTGGAGGCGGTGATCGGCCACGAGCTGGGCCACGTGAAGCACCGGGACATCCTCATCGGCAGCCTGGCGGCCGTGCTGGCCCAGGCCATCATGTTCCTCTCCCGCATGGCCTTCTGGATCTCGCCCCGCGACGAAGAGGGCCGCTCCAACCCCCTGGCGGGCATCGCCATCATGATCCTGGGCCCCCTGGCGGCCATCCTGCTCCAGATGGCGGTGAGTCGCTCCCGCGAGTACCTGGCGGACGACTACAGCGCCCACCTCACGGGCCGGCCGGACATGCTGGCCTCGGCCCTGGAGCGCCTGCAGGCCTACAACCAGCAGCTGCCCATGGCGTCCGCCGAGCCCGCCACGGCCCACATGATGATCGTGAACCCCCTGAGCGGGGGCGGCCTCATGAGCCTCTTCTCCACCCATCCCCCCATGGAGGTACGGGTGGAGCGCCTGCGGCGCATGCCGATCGAGGCCCGGTAGGCCCTAGACGTTGAACAGGAAGTTCATCAGGTCGCCATCCTTGACGACGTAGTCCTTGCCCTCCGTGCGCATCTTGCCGGCGTCCTTGGCGCCCTGCTCGCCCTTGTACTGGATGAAGTCCTCGTAGGCGATGACCTGGGCGCGGATGAAGCCCTTCTCGAAGTCCGTGTGGATGACGCCGGCGGCCTGGGGGGCCGTGTCGCCCTTGTGGATGGTCCAGGCCCGCACCTCCTTCACCCCGGCGGTGAAGTAGGTCTGGAGGCCCAGCAGGTCATAGCTGGCGTGGATGAGCACGTTCAGGCCGGGCTCGGAGAGGCCGGCCTCTTCCAGGAAGAGGGGGCGGTCCTCCTCCGGCAGGTCCTGGATCTCGGCCTCGAGCTTGGAGCAGATGGGGATGCAGGGAGCCTGGCGCTCGGCGGCCAGCTCCTGCAGCTTCCGGTAGTGGGCGTTGCCCTCGGGGTTCCGGATGTCCTCCTCCCCGATGTTGCCCACGAAGAGCGTGGGCTTGAGGGTGAGCAGCCCGTAGGACTTGATCAGGGCCTTGTCCTCCGGGGAAAGACCGGCCGTCCGGGCCCACTTGCCCCCGTCCAGGGCGGCGAAAACCCGCTCCAGCACAGCCACCAGGGCCTGGGATTCCTTGTTGCCGGTCTTGGCGATCTTCCGGTGGCGCTCCAGGCCCTTCTCCACCGCGTCCAGGTCCTTGATGACCAGCTCGGTCTCGATGATGCCCAGGTCCCGCTCGGGGTTCACGCCGCCCTCCACGTGGGTGACGTTGCCGTCCTCGAAGCAGCGGACCACCTGCACGATGGCGTCCGTCTCCCGGATGTGGCCCAGGAAGGCGTTGCCCAGGCCCTCGCCCTTGCTGGCGCCGCGCACCAGGCCCGCGATGTCCACGAACTCCTGGGCCGCGGGGAGGATGCGCTGGGGCTTCACGATTTCCGCCAGGGCCGCCAGCCGCGGGTCCGGCACATCCACCACGCCCGTGTTGGGCTCGATGGTGCAGAAGGGGTAGTTGGCCGAAGCCGCGCCCGCACGGGTGAGGGCGTTGAAAAGGGTGGACTTTCCCACATTGGGGAGACCCACGATGCCACAGGCGACAGCCATTCCATCCTCCAAGCCCTCCAGTATCGCCTACCGGAGATGTGACGAAAAGAACGGCTTCTGGCCCTTGCGCGGGAAGCCCGTCCGCCATAACCTCCCCGCCAAGGTCGCGGATGGGCGAAAGGGAGGCAGCATGATCGTGCGGGCGGAATGGCCGGGCTATGTGGTGGACGTCCTTGTCCGCCCCGGCCAGGAGGTGGAGGAGGACGAGCCCCTGATGATCCTCGAGGGCACGGACGCCTCTCGCACCGCCTTCTACATCAACGCTCCGGAGTGCGGGAAGGTCCGCGAGGTCCTCATGGAGGAGGGCGACTTCGCCTACGAGGACGACGACCTGGTGGTGATCGGCGACTCCGACAAGGACGATTGACGCGGCAGACCGCTACACTGGGGCCATCGTCCTTTTCGAGAGGTGTTGGATGGCGCTGGTGCGGGCCGAGATGGCTGGGAAGGTCCTGGAAGTCTGCGTGGCGGAAGGGGATTCCGTGGGCGAGGACCAGGATCTGGTGATCATCGAGTCGATGAAGATGCAGATTCCCGTGGGGAGTCCCGAGGAGGGGACGGTCAGCAGGGTGTTCGTGGCCCCGGACCAGTTCCTCAACGAGGGGGATCCCATCGTCGAACTTTCGTGAGGTTTCCTGTGCGCGAAATGCTTGGTGTTGAGGTCTCGCGTATCCCCGCAGGGGATACCGAGAAGATCCAGATTCCCGTGGGAAGCCCCGAGGAGGGGACGGTCAAGAAGGTCTTCGTGACCCCGGACCAGTTCCTGAACGAGGGGGATTCCATCGTCGAGCTGGGCTGATGGAGATCCGCGTCGAACGCCTGGGGGGGGCCGATGCGGGTCTGGTCCTGCTGGGCCTCGATCGGCCTGCCGCCAAGAACGCGCTGGGCCGGCAGCTCATGGCGGAGTTCCGCCAGGCCCTCGCGGACCTGCGCTTCGACCCGGAGGTCCGGGTGGTGGTGGTGCACAGCCTGGTGCCCGGCGTCTTCTGCGCGGGGGCGGACCTGAAGGAGCGAGCGGGCATGTCCCCAGTCGAGACCGCCGCCTTTGTCCACGGCCTGCGGAGCGCCTTCACGGAGCTGGAGGACCTGCCGGTGCCCGTCATCGCGGCCCTGGAAGGGGCGGCCTTCGGCGGCGGGCTGGAGCTGGCCCTGGCGGCGGACCTCCGCGTGGCGGGGGCCGAGGCGAAACTGGGCCTGGTGGAGACGGCCCTGGCGATCATCCCGGGCGCCGGAGGCACCCAGCGGCTGCCGAGGCTCATCGGCGCCTCCCGCGCCAAGGAGCTGATCTTCACGGCCCGCCGCATCGGAGCGGAGGAGGCCGGGCGCCTGGGGATCGTGGACCGGGTGGTTCCCGCGGGCGGCGCCCTGGACGCGGCCCTGGCCTTGGCGCGGGAGATCCTCCCCAATGGGCCCGTGGCGCTGCGCATGGCCAAGCTGGCGGTGAACCGGGGTCTCGAGCTGGACCGGGACTCGGGCCTCGCTTTCGAGCAGGCCTGCTACGCCCAGGTGATCCCCACCAAGGATCGGCTCGAGGGGCTGGCCGCCTTCCGGGAGAAGCGGAAACCCCAGTACCGGGGCGAATGATGTCGGACCACCACCATCACGGGCCCAGCACCACCGGGCGCCTGGCCTGGAGCGCCGGCATCTTCTTCGCCAGCTTCGTCCTCCAGGGCCTCGGCGGGTGGTGGACCGGCTCCATCGGCCTGGTGAGCGACAGCCTGGAGAACCTGAACGATGTGCTGGTGAACAGCCTGGGCATCCTCAGCCTCTGGCTGGCCAACCGGCGGGACCCCGACGACCGCTGGACCTTCGGCTGGCACCGCCTGGAAGTGTTCAATAGCCTCGTGGGCGTGGGATTCCTCCTGTTTCTCGCCGGGGCCGTGGGCTGGGAGGCCCTGGCCCGCTTCCGCCACCCCGTGCCCATCCAGACCGGCTGGGTGCTGGTGTTCTCGGGCATCGGCCTCCTGCTGAACATCGCCGCCACGGTGGTGCTGGTGCCCCGGGACCGCAGCCTGCTGGAGCGGGACGCCAACCTCCGCGCCGCCTATCTGCACGCCTTCGCCGACAGCCTCACCAGCGTGTCCCTCGTGGGGAGCATGATCCTCATCCGCCTCACGGGCTGGCGCTGGGTGGATCCGGCCATCGCCCTGGTGATCCTGGCGGTCATCCTGCGGGGCGCCGTGCTGCTGCTGCGGGACGCCGTGGGGATCCTCATGCATCGCGCCGCCTTCGAGCACGAGTCCGTGAAGGCGGAGCTGATGGCGCTGCCGGGCATCCTCGGCGTGGAGGATTTCCGCAGCTGGAAGATGTGCAGCCACCTCACCATCGCCACCGCCCACATCATCGTGGAGGCGGATCGGCTGGGAGACACCGAGGCCCACCTTGAGCGCATCGAGCGCCTGCTGTGGGATCGCCACGGCGTCCGCCACCTGACGGTCCACTTCGAAACCCGCGAGATGGCGGACCACCACCACCATCGGTTCATCCACCGGCACGAGGTGGAGGCGGATCATCACCATTAGGCCGCTTTTCATGTGCTGCAAAAAACAGGGCGGCTCAAGCCGCCCTGTTTTTTGCAGCAAGCAAAGGCTTCAATTCCCCATTCCATGCTTCTTCATGATGGCGGCGCGCTGGGTGTCGTACTCGGCCTGGGTGATGAGCTGGCCGTCGAAGAGCTCCTTGAGCTCGGTCAGTTCGTCCTTGAGCGACTTCGCGGGAGCCGCGGGCGCGGCGGGGGCGCTGCCGGCGGGGAAGCCCTGCTGGCCCATCTGCTGGGCGGCGCCTGTCATCTGCTGGCCCATCATGTTGCCCATGCCGAAGCCTAGGCCCACGCCCATGCCCATGCCGGCGACCCCGCCGGGATTCTGGGCGGCGAGCGGGATGCTGTCGGCCACCTGCATCTGCGTGTAGGCGCCCATGACCGGGGCCATCATGCCCACGCCAGTGCGCTTGTCCATCATGGCTTCCACTTCCTCGGGGAGGCTGATGTTCTCCACGAAGAACTTGGAGAGCTCCAGGCCCATGGTCTTGAACTCGTCCTGGAGCTTCTGCTTCACCAGGTCCGAGATCTCGTCGTATTTGGCGGCCAGGTCGAGGGCGGGGATCTTGGCCTCGCCGAGGGTGTCCGTGAAGCGGCTCATGATGGTCTTGCGGAGCTGCTCGGAGATGTCGGGAACGGTGTAGACGCCGTTGGTGCCCACCAGCTGCTTGAGGAAGGTGCCGCTGTCCACCACCTTGATGGAGTAGATGCCGAAGGCCCGGATGCGCAGCATGCCGAAGTCGGCGTCGCGCATCATGATGGGGTTCGAGGTGCCCCACTTCAGGTCGTTGTAGAGCTTGGTGGAGATGAAGTAGACGTCGCTCTTGAAGGGGCTCTCGAAACCGTACTTCCAGCCCTTCAGCGTGGCGAGGATGGGCAGGTTCTGGGTGGTGAGGTTGTGCGTGCCGGGCTTGAACACGTCCGCCAGCTGGCCCTCGTTGACGAAGACGGCCTCCTGGCTTTCGCGCACCACCAGCTTGCCGCCGTTCTGGATCTCCTGCCCCCGCATGGGGAAGCGCCAGGCCAGCGTGTCGTTGGAATCATCCAGCCATTCGAGGATGTCGAGGAATTGGGCTTTGCCCCAGTCCATCAGACCCATGTGTCGTTCTCCTTGCGGCATCGGCCGCACGTACGATTCTAGGCCGGGCTGTCAAGCCGGACAGGCCGTGCGGTGGGAAAAACCGGTGAACGGTCGCCGCAGGTCGGGGAGCCTCCGTCAGCGGCTTCCCTTGACCATGCGAACGGTGCCGTCGGCCTTGCCCTTGGCGCCCGGCTGGTCGATGCGGGCCTTGCTGTGGACCATGTGGGTGTCGCTGTCGATGATGCAGCGCCAGCCCCGCTCCTCGCCGGGCATGCGGAGGTCCACCTCCCAGCCTCCGGAAGCGCCATTCAGCGGGATGCGCCGGGCGCTGATGGCCCGGCCGCCGGTCTCCCGCTCGGCGATGGATTTGGCCTCGCCAGCGGTCTTCACGGGCCCGCCCGAGTGCTTGCGGGATCTGGGGGTGCCTGCGGACAGGACGAGGGCGGGAACCAGCGCCAGGGCGGCGCCGAAGGCAAGGGCACGCATATGGGACTCCGGGGTTTGCCAGGATTCTAGGCGGTCCGGGGCGGCCGAGGCAACCGACCTTCAGCGGCCGAAGAAGGCTCCGACGTAGGTGCCGATGTAGTAGCCGAGGTAGCTGGCGATGACGTAGCCCCAGACTCCCGTGAGGAGCGCTGGAAGGACGAGGCTGTTCCAGCCCTTGCCGATGGCCATGGCGGCGGCGGTGGTGGGGCCGCCGATGGTGGCGTTGGAGGCCACGAGCAGCACCTCCAGATCCTGGCGCGTCCACTTGCCCAGAAGGAGCGTGACGAGGAGGTTCACCGCCAGGATGATGGCCGCGTACGCCAGGAGGATGGGGCTCTCCCGGAGGACGTTCGAGATGGAGGCCGGCACCCCGATGACCACGAAGAAGAGGTAGATGAGGAGGGTGCCCAGTTCCCGGGCCCCCCGGATGCCGGACAGGAACCGGGGGAAGGCCGTGGCAAGGCCGGCGGTCAGGGCTGTGATCAGGAGGTATTTCTGCCCGATGAGCCCCTTCAGCAGCGGCGGGAGGCCGCTGGCCCCGACGGCGGCCGCGAGCTTGACGGAGACCGTGACGATGAGCAGGGCGCAGGCCAGGGCGGCGGACAGGTCTTTGAGGGAGATCTCATTGCGGCCCCAGTAGCTGGAGGCGGGGTTGTCGGTCCCGGACCCCTGTGCGGCCTCGAGCTGGTCCAGGAGGGGGGTGGGGTACTTCCGCCGGATGAAGACCACGCTGGGCAGGGCGGTGAGCAGTCCGAAGAAGACAGCCATCAGCAGGTTATCCGCCACCAGCCCCGCGTTGATGAGGCCCGGCGAGACGCGGAAGGCTTCGGACATGGCCACGTAGTTCACGCTGCCGCCGATGTAGCTGCCAGAGAACATGGCCGAGATCCCGCCGATCTCGGGGATCCTCCGCCCCAGCAGGGCCGTGGCGAGGATGGTGCCCAGGACCGTGCCGAGGGTGGACATGTGGAAGGCCCCGAAGACTCGCCCGCTCTCCCGCCAGATCTTCCGCAGGTCCGCCGTGAAGAGCAGGAGTGGCACGGCCATGGGCACCACGTAGGTCCAGACACTGTCGTAGACCGGGCTCGCAATGGGAACCACACCGAGGTTGGCGAACAGCAGTCCCCCGCCCAGGGCCAGGATGCAGCCGGAGACGGCGGAGGCCCAGCGGTAGCGCTGCTCGAGGTGGATGCTGACCGCGGCCCAGGCGAAGAGGAAGGCCCAGAGGGCCCAGGTGTCGTCCGGTTTGATGAGCGTCATCGCTCCTCCTTGGCCCGATCCGTATCCAGGGTGGTCTCGTCAGGCGTTCTCAGGCCCGGTACAGCGCGGCGCCCCAGTGCAGGCCGGAGCCCAGGGCGGTGAAGGCTACCAGGCCGCCGGGGCGCACCAGGCCCTGCTGGCGGCACTCGTGGAAGAGAATGGGCAGGGTGGCCGCGGTGGTGTTGCCGTAGCGCTCGATGTTGTGGGGCACCTTCTCCGGCGGCAGGCCGAGCGCTTTCTGGACGCCCTCGATGATGCGAAGGTTCGCCTGGTGGACCAGCACCAGGTCCAGGTCCGCCACCGTGACGCCCCCTTCGTCGCAGACGTCCCGCACCGCCTGCGGCATGAGGGTTACCGCGGACCGGAAGACCTCCTTGCCGGACATCACCGGAAGGGTCTCGCCGGCTTCGATCTGCGCCTGGTCCACGAAGGGCCGGCGCTTGAAGCTGGCGCCCGGCATGGTCAACACGCCCGCCCCGGTGCCATCGGTGAAGAGCTTCGTCTTCAGGAGGCCGCGGTCCTCGTCCCGCGCCTCGATCACCACGGCGCCGGCCCCGTCGCCGAACAGGACGGTGCGATCCCGGCTGGCGGTGTTCTCGGCCTTTTCCGCGTCGGTGACCTCGCGCGTCGAGCGGCCGATCACTGTGTCCCACCCCAGGTGCCAGGGCATGAAGCCCGTGTGCACCTCGGCCCCCACCAGCAGGACCTTGCGGTACCGGCCGCTCTGGATGAGCAGGTCCGCCAGCTCCAGCCCGTAGAGGAAGCCGCTGCACTGCTGCCGGATGTCGAAGGTGGGGAGGTCCGTGCGGAGGCCCAGCGCCGCCTGCAGCAGGGGGCCATCGCCGGGGAGGACGTGGTCGGGCGTCATGGTGGCGAACACCACCGCGTCGAGGTCTCCGGGCGCCAGCCCCGCATCGGCCAGGGCGGCCCGGGAGGCCAGCACGCCCAGGTCGGTGGAGCCCTGGCCGGGCTCCGCGAAGCGCCGCTCCTGGATGCCGCTGCGGGTCCGGATCCACTCATCCGAGGTGTCCATGATCCCCGCCAGGGCCGCGTTCGTGACAACGTGCGGAGGCAGGCCGATGCCGGTTCCAGTGATCACGCTTCGCATGGATTTCCTTTTCTCGTGAGGGCGCGACAGCATACCCCGGATTCCAGGGCGGAGCCAGATCCGGCCGGGAGGCCCGGAAGGCCGGCTCAGCCTTCGCTGATCCCGAGCGCCCGGAGGGCGTTGGCCTGCTCACTGGGGCGCTCCAGCCGGGCTCCCTCCACCTTGAGCGTGTGGAGACGCAGGGCCCCGTCCGCGAAGCCGAGCAGCACGCCATCCCTCAGGGCGAGGAAGCGTCCCTGGGGGCAGGGCAGGTCCGTGGGCAGCGCCCAGGCGACCTTGGCAGAGCCCTCGGCGGTCTCGAGGAAGGCGTTGGGCCAGGGGTCGGCCACGGCCCGGATCTGGTTGAAGGCCTCCTGGGCCGTCATGGCGAAATCGAGCCGGGAGTCGACGGGCTTCCGCCCTCCGAAGTAGGTGGAGGGTCCCAGGGTCTTCTGGTCGATGCGGGGGAGGCTCCCGTCCACCAGGCCCGGGATGGCCTCGCGCACGAGGCCCCGGCCGGCGTCCGCGGCCTTCTGCGTGAGGCTGAGGGCGGTCTCGTCCCAGTCGATGGGGAGGCGGGCCTGGGCCAGGATGTGGCCGTCGTCGGGCTTGGGCGTCATGGCGTGCAGGGTGATGCCGGTTTCGCTCTCGCCCTTCACCAGCACCCAGTTGATGGGCGCCCGGCCCCGGTACTTCGGCAGCAGGCTGCCGTGAAGGTTGTAGGCCCCCAGTCTCGGAATCTCCAGGAAACGCGCCTGGATCATCTCCCGGAAGTAGAAGCTGAAGAGGAAGTCGGGCCGGTGCGCACGGATGGCCTCGAACACCTCGTCGGCGTTGAAGGCGGGGGCCATGTGGACCGGGATCCCGTGGGCCCCGGCCACGACCGCCGGCGGCGTGAACCACTGCTCATCGGCCCCCTGGGCGTAGGTGTACAGGGCCTTCACCTCCACCCCGGCCTCCAGCAGTCCCTGCAGGGCCGAGGTCCCCACGCTGGAATAGGCACACACAACAGCAGTCGGGCGCGGCATAATCCCTCCACGTCCAGCATCTCATAACCCGTTGACCTTCCTGTCCGTAGCCCTATGTTGTGCCGGGAGCTTCCATGCGCCTGCGTGTCCTGCCCTTGCTGTTCGGCGCCGTGCTGCTGGCGGCTGGCGAGGATCCCTTCGAGCCGCCTCCGGAGGTCCAGGCCTTTGCGCGTCAGCAGACCAATGGCCGGCCGAGCATCTCCTCCAAGGTCTCCACCCTGCTCCGGGCCTTTTTCTCCCCGGCTGAGGAGGGCGGGCTGGGGATCGTCTATGACAATGCCTACACCCGGACGCCCAAGGAGGTCTGGCGGGATCGCAAAGCCAACTGCCTCGGCTTGACCGCGCTTTTCGTGGGCGCCTGCAAGTCGATCGGCCTCGAGGTGCGGTACGGCGAGCCCCTGCGGATCAGCCGCTGGCGCCGGGTGGGCACGACGGTGCGGTTCGAGCGGCACGTGGTGGCCGTGGTGCAGTCGGGAACGCTGGGGCAGGAACTGGTGGCCGACTTCCTGCCCGAAGTGCGCCGAGACAGCCTGCTGATCGCCCCGCTCGAGCCGAAGCGCGTGAAGGCCCTCTACTTCAGCAACCGGGCGGTGGAGCTGCTGGCGGAGGAGAAGCAGGAGGAAGCCCTCCACGCCGCCCGCCATTCCATCGAGGTGGATCCGGCCCTGGGCGTGGGCTGGAACATCCTGGGGGTGGTCCAGCGGGCCCAGGGGCACGACGCCGACGCCGAGGCCTCGTTCCGGAAGGCCCTCTGGGAAGATCCCAAGGACGGCGCCCCCTGCGGAAACCTGGAGAACCTCCTCCGGGCCCAGGGCCGCACGGAGGAAGCGATCGCCTACCGCGAGCGTGGTCTGGAGATCCGGAAGCGGGACCCCTTCTTCAACGCCTTCCTGGCCGAAGAGGCCCTCGGGGAGCAGCAGTGGGACGAGGCGGGACGGCGCATCAAGCAGGCCATCCGGCTGCTTCCCTATGAACCGGAATTCTACTGGATCCAGGCCCGGGTGGCCCTGGCCCAGGGCCGGACGAAGGACGCCATCAAGTCGCTGGAGAAGGCCCGCAAGTGGGCTCAACCCGAGGCGCAGGCCCGGTACGACAGCAAGCTCTCGCTGCTCCGGAACATCAAGCCCGAGTGATCCCGGGAGGTCAGTTCGCTTCCAGCTCCGCCAGGCGGGCCTGGGCCTCGGCGCTGTCGGGGTGGTGGAGCAGGCATTCGCGCAGGTAGCGGCGCGCTCCGTCGAGGTCTTCCAGTTCCCGCCTCGCCTCCGCCAGCTGGATCAGGGCCTCCTCGGACTGGCTGTCCACCTGGAGGGCCTGCCGCCAGTGGCTTTCCGCCCGGTCCCAATCGCCCAGTTCCGCACAGGCATGCCCTGCGTCCATGAGGAACCCCAGGTTCCGGGGGTCCATCCGGACGGCATGTTCCAGGTCCAGGCGGGCGGGGACGTGATCGGCCAGGTTGGCCCGGGCGAGCCCCCGCAGGTGCCAGAACTCTGCCCGCTCCCGGCAGGACTCCCCCAGGCCATTCAGATAGGGGAGCAGGGCCTCCCAGGCTTCCAGGCCGGCGAGGCAGTCGGCCTGGAGAAGCAGGAGGTCCGTGTCGTCGGGGGCCTGCTGGAGCAGGGTTGCGACTTCTCCATAGGCGGCCTCGTATTCCCCCAGGGCCACCCGGACCTGCAGGAGAAGCGGCGGACGATGGTCGCCCCGGCGATCCGGCGGGATCTTCTCGAGGAGCTGCTTCGCGAAGGCCGGATCGCCCTCCCACCAGAAGGCGAACTCCGCCCGGCGGAGCTGCCACTCTTCGCGGAGGAGATCCCCCTCCGTCCCCTCCGGGAGGGTCCGCCAGGCCCGCGCCAGGCTCCCGAGCGCCTCGGCATTGCGCTCCAGGTCGAGTGCGATCTGGTACCGCTCCATCCATAGGCGGAAGGCGCCCGGCAATTGTCCGACGGCATCCTCCACCGTCCGCCAGGCACCGTCGATGTCCCCCATGCGCCGTCGGGAGAGGCACTCCACGAGCCAGGGCAGGGGCTGGTTCCGGCGGTCCCGGGGGAGGCCCCCGACCAGGCCCAGGGCCTCGGCGGGTCGGCCGTTCCGCAGCAGGTACATGCCCGCCGCCCCCCGGTCCCAGGGGAGCCGAGGGTCGCCATGGCGGGAGATCAGCGTCGCCAGGGCGCGCTCGGCCACGTCCTCCCGTCCATGCTGGAACCCGGCCAGCATCAGGTCCTCGAGCACCAGCGGATCATCCCAGGCCAGGGGGAGGGCGTCCTCGAACCGCGTCCAGGCCTGATGCAGCGCATCCTCTCGGCCGGAGCGCAGGAGGAGGATGCCCTGCAGGTGGCGCAGCCGGGCCATCCGCGGAGCCAGCCGGATGAACCGGTCGCCCCAGGCGATGCGGCGGAGCGAAGGCGCGTCGGGAACCCGCCGGAAGGCCTGGGACACCACCAGGCGCTTCCATAGGGGAAGGCGGGTGAGCTGGGCATCCAGGGCGTCCAGCCAGGCCCGGTCCCGGTAGCCGAGGGCCTGGTGCGCCGCGCTCCGCAGGAGGCGGATCCGATAGCCCAGCTCGCCGGTGGCCAGGGGCGCCCGGGAGAGGTGCTCCGCCACGGTCGAGGCGGGTTCGCCGGCGGCCCACATGGCCTCGGCGCGGGTCAGCCGCGACGGGTACAGCCAGGCCTGCCGAATCGCCCAGCCCAGCCAGGCCCCGGCCAGGATCGTGAGCGGGAGGATCCACCCGAACCGGGGGTCGCGGCGGAATCCCTCCAGCGACAGGAGGACCATCAAGGCCATCAGCAGGATGCCCAGGACCGGGCGGACGGAGACCTTCTTCATGGCTCCAGGGTACGCGACGGGCCCCGGCCGGAACCGGGGCCCGGGGGAAAAACGGGGATCAGATCTTGTTGACGTTCGCAGCCTGGGGTCCCTTGGGGCCCTGCACCACATCGAAGCTGACCCGCTGCTTCTCCTCGAGGGTGCGGAACCCCTTGGCCTGGACGGCTGAGTAGTGAACGAAGATGTCGGCCCCACCCTCATCGGGGGTGATGAACCCGAACCCCTTCTCGGCGTTGAACCACTTGACGGTACCTTCGGACATGACTTTCTTCCCGGGGACCAAGCCCCATAAGCCTGGAGGTTGGTCGCGCGATACGCACCAGGCATGCGGATCGCGGGGGCTTACGCCCGAGTGAAACCGGGATCCCCGGCGGGAGTCCCTCCCCCACTTTTCACGGCTGTTGAGCTGGTAAAGATGGATGGTTGACAGGGATTCTAGGGTCGGGGGTTGCGGTCTTCAAGACCCAAAACGCAGAAGGCGGCCACGGGCCGCCTTCTGCGCACGGGGCTTCGCCCCTTTTGTTGCCTTGCTGGATCTCCTTGGCGATGACCAGGCGCTGGATCTGGTTATGGACGAACGCCGGGTCCCCGCTCGGGACAGCGCCGGTGCGCTGTCCGCTCGCGACCCGGACGATCCAGCGGCCTAATTGCCCTGCTGGATCTCCTTGGCGATGACCAGCCGCTGGATCTGGTTCGTCCCTT
The DNA here is from genome assembly GCF_022808885.1 of Geothrix alkalitolerans. NCBI lineage: Bacteria > Pseudomonadati > Acidobacteriota > Holophagae > Holophagales > Holophagaceae > Geothrix > Geothrix alkalitolerans. The sequence continues at coordinate 268,775 of NZ_JAKZLE010000004.1, forward strand.
CATAGATCTGGAGCAGCTTGGCGTCGCGCATGCACTTCTCGACCAGGTAGTCGCGGCTGTAGCCGTTGCCGCCGAGAATCTGCACGGCGTCGGTGGTGACTTCCATGGCGGTGTCCGTGGCGAAGGTCTTGGCGATGGCGCTCTGCTTGGAGTTCTTGATGCCGTTGTCAGTCATCCAGGCGGCCTGCCAGGTGAGCAGGCGGGCGGCCTCGATCTTCTTGGCCATGTCCGCCAGCATGAAGCTGATGGCCTGGTTGGCGAAGATGGGCTGGCCGAACTGGATGCGGGTCTTGGCGTACTGCAGGGCGATCTCGTAGGCGGCGCGGGCCACGCCCACGCCCCCGGCGGCGACGGCGGCGCGGGTCTGGTCCAGGGTCTTCATGGCGATGACGAAGCCCATGCCCTCCTTGCCGAGGAGGTTCTCGGCGGGCACCTCGGCGTCGTTGAAGTAGAGCTCCACCTGATTGCTGGCGCGCTGACCCATCTTGTCCAGGGCCTTGCCCACCACCAGGCCCGGCGTATCGCGGGGCACGACGATGCAGCTGGTGCCGCGGGCGCCCTTGCTGGGGTCGGTGCTGCAGAAGAGCGCGTACCAGTCGGCGTAGCCGCCGTTGGTGCAGTAGCACTTGGTGCCGTTGATGATGTACTTGTCGCCCTTCTTCTCGGCGCGGCAGCTCATGCCGCCGGCGTCGGAGCCCGCGTTGGGCTCGGAGAGGGAGAAGGCCGCGAACTTGGGCTCCTCGGCGATCATGCCCAGCCACTTCTTCTTCTGCTCGGGGCTCGCCGCGATGAGGAGGGGCGTCATGGCCAGGCCGTTGGCCATGATGGAGGTGTAGAGGCCGCCGCAGCCCCAGGACAGCTCTTCGCAGACGATGGCCTCATCCATCTGGGAAGCGCCGGGGCCGCCGCAGTCCTCGGGCACCAGGGCCTGAAGGTAGCCGTAGTCGAAGGCGGCCTTGTAGACGTCCACGGCCCACTCGCCGGTCTCGTCGTACTTGCGGGCCACGGGGCGCATGATCTTCTCGGCGAAGGTATGGGCCCGTTCTTTTTCGGCCAGCTGTTCGGGGGTGAGCGAGAAACCGAGCATGGATGCCTCTTCAGAATAGGGAGGTGGAATGGCGCGCGGATGGGTCCGGAGGGTCCAGTCTAGCGGCCCACCCCGCGCCGCCCAAGGCCGGAGGCCCTGTCGCGGAGTAGGATGACGGCGGTCACAGTGCGGCCCCGGGTTAAACTCAAGGGTTGGAGTGCCCATGACCATTCATCTGACCGACCTCGGCAAGGCCGTCCTCGAGACCGAATACGCCGTGCGGGGCCCCATTGTGGCCCGGGCCGCGGAACTGGAGAAGCAGGGCCGCGAGATCATCTACTGCAACATCGGGAACCCCCAGTCCCTGGGCCAGAAGGCACTCACCTGGAACCGCCAGATCCTCGCCCTCTGCGAATATCCGGCGCTGATGGACCTGGCCCCCGGAATCTTCCCGCCCGATGTGATCGAGACCGCCAAGGCCATCCTCGCCGGGACGAAGCACGGCCTCGGCGCCTACAGCGAGAGCCGCGGCGTGCGGTACATCCGCGAGGCTGTGGCCGAATTCATCCTGGAACGCGACCACATGCGGGTGGATCCCGACGCCATCTTCCTGACGGACGGCGCCAGCAAGGGCGTGCAGACCATCCTGCGCCTGCTCATCGCCGGCCCCCAGGACGGGATCATGATCCCCATCCCCCAGTACCCTTTGTACTCGGCCACCATCACGCTGTACGAGGGGCGCATGGTGCCCTACTACCTGGACGAGGCCAACGGGTGGAAGCTGAGCCGCGCCATGCTGGAGGCCTCCCTGGCCCAGGCGAAGGCCGAAGGCACCCACGTGAAGGCCATCTGCGTCATCAACCCGGGCAATCCCACGGGCGCGGTGCTGGACGAGGCCAACATCGAGATGGTCATCGGGTTCGCGAGGGATCACGGACTCTCGATCCTGGCCGACGAGGTCTACCAGGAGAACATCTACCTGCCGGGCGACGAGTTCGTGTCCTTCGCCAAGGTGCTCCACCAGATGGAGGCGAAGGAGGTCTCCCTCTTCAGCTTCCACTCCTGTTCCAAGGGCTATCTGGGCGAGTGCGGCGTGCGCGGCGGCTACTTCGAGTACCGGAACGTGCCCGAGGACGTGGCCGCCCAGATCCTCAAGCTCCAGAGCGTGAGCCTCTGCGCCAACTTGGCGGGGCAGGCGGCCACCTGCGCGATGGTGCGTCCTCCGAAGCCGGGCATGCCCTCGTACGCCCGGTACGCCGAGGAGAAGGCTGCCATCCTCGGCGCGCTGAAGCAGCGGGCCATCCTGCTGGCCGAGGGCCTGAACCGCATCGAGGGCATCGCCTGCAACGTGATCGCGGGTGCCATGTACGCCTTCCCCAGCATCACGCTGCCGCCCGGCCGCACGGACTTCGACTACGCCATGGCGCTGCTCGAGCAGACGGGGATCTGCGTGGTGCCCGGCTCCGGCTTCGGCCAGGCCGATGGCACGGCCCACTTCCGCACCACCATCCTGCCGCCCACGGACAAGCTCCAGAAGGTCGTCGAAGCCCTGGGCGAATTCCACCGGAACTACCGCTGAATCCCACAGGAGACGCCATGCGCCCCGAGCACCCCATCGTCCTCATCACCGGCGCGTCCAGCGGCTTCGGCGAAGCCATGGCGCGGCTGCTGGCCTCCCAGGGGTGCCACCTGGCCCTGGGCGCCCGCCGGGTGGAGCGCGTGCAGGCCCTGGCCGACGAGCTCCAGAAGGCCCATGGCGTGAAGGTCTTTGCCGGGGCCGTGGACACACGCCACACCGCCAGCGTGGATACGTTCGTGGCGGAGGCCGCCGCCGAGCTGGGGGGCCTCCACGTCCTCATCGCCAACGCGGGCCTGGCCAGCGGCACCTACAAGATGTGGGAAACGCCGGACGAGGACCTGGAAGCCATGATGCGCACCAACGTCGAAGGCGTGGTGAAGACCGTCCGTGCGGGCCTGCCGCACCTGCGCAAGGCCGGCTGGGGCCACGTCTTCTTCATCGGGTCCACGGCGGGCCATCAGCCCTACGAGGGCGGCAGCGTCTACTGCGCCTCCAAGTTCGGCGTGAAGGCCATGGCCCACAGCCTGCGCCTGGAGCTGAACGGCGAGCAGATCCGCGTCACCTCCGTGGACCCCGGCATGGCCGAGACCGAGTTCTCCAACGTCCGGCTCAAGGACGGCGCCAAGGCCGCCGCGGTCTACCAGGGTGTGAAGCCCCTCAGCGCCTTCGATGTGGCCGAGTGCGTGCGCTGGTGCCTCATGCTCCCGGACCACGTGAACATCGACGAGATCCTCGTGAAGTGCGTCGATCAGGCCAGCGCCTACAAGTTGCACCGCCGGAGCTGATGTTCACCCATCCGACAGGCCGGTTTCGCGGGAGGGCTTTCCCTCCCCGGACCCTCTAGGTGTCCTCCCGCTCCAGGTCCACCCGGAAGGCGGGAGCCCGGTAATCCGGAGGGCGATGGGACTCGGGGACCGTGGCGGTGTTCCCGTCCCTCAGGGCGCGATAGTGGGGGCTCATGATCTCCACCCCGGCCCGGTTGAAGGCTTCCTGGATGTGCTGGTGAAGGCTCGATCGGAGGTCGGCCATGCGCCTGGGTTCCAGGGTGTAGGCGTTGATCTGGTACGACACGTAGAAATCGTCGAGGCTGGTCTGGAGGACGAACGGCGCGGGGACCTCCAGGAGGCCCTCTGTGGCGACGGCCGCATCCAACAGCAGGCCATGCACCGTCCGCCAGGGCACGTCGTACCCGATGGTGACTGTGCTGTGGAGGATGAGGCCGCCCTCCCCGGCGCTGGCGGAGTAGTTGTGCACCTGGCTTGCGAGGATGGTGGCATTGGGGATGCTGATCTCCACGTTCTTGATCGTGCGGAGCCGCGTGGCCAGGGCCGAACGTTCGATCACGTCGCCGGTCGCGTCGCCGATCTGCACGCGGTCCCCGATCCGGAAGGGGCGCATGTAGGTGAGCAGGACGCCTGCGATGACATTCCCCATGGCGCCCGAGGAACCGAAGCTGACGATGACGCCGAGGAAGAGGCTGACGCCCTTGAAGGCCTCGGACCCCGAACCGGGAAGGTAGGGGAAGGCCAGCACGAGGGCGATGGCCAGAGTCACGAGTTTGGCCAGCTTGTGGGTGGGGTCAGCCCAGTCCGGGTGGAAGCTGGCGAACTTCAGGCGATGGTCCTGGATGGCTTCGAAGATCAGGCGGAGGAACCGGAGCGCGTACCGGGTTCCCAGGAAGATGATGGCCAGGTAGAACAGGTTCGGAAGGTAGTCCAGGATGGCGCGCCCTGCCACGCTCAGAGGCTGCAGGACGGCATGGAACAACCGCCAGGTCAGCCCGCGGGTCCAGGGAAACATCCCGAACAGCACACTCAGGTAGGCGTAGCCCACGACGAGGAGCACCAGGATCTGCAGGCCCCCTCCGAGGAGGTTCAGGAGCTGGCGGGCCCGGTCCTTCGGGATCAGCTCCAGGTCCTGGAATCTCAGTTGGGCGGCCATGGCCAGGGCGCGAGGCTCAAGCCTGATTCTGAGGGCCCCCATCAGGCGCCGGATCAGCCGGTAGAGGACCCAGGCCGCCAGGCTGGCCAGGAGCGCCAGGGCGGCGCCGGCGGCCAGGCGCTTCAGGCGGTTGGCGGGCCGGAACTGGACGAGGACCTGCTCCACGGCGGCCCGGCGCTGCTCCGCAAGGGCAGACTTTTCGGTGCCCGCCGCGGCTGCATCGGCCTCCGTCACGGTGAACAGGATCACGTCTCCTGCGGTGACCTGGGCATCAGGCCCCTCCTGGATCACCCGCAGGGGCGGGAGGGGGGCGAAAGGGTTCCTGTCCAGTTCCGCGAGCCTCCCTTCGAGCGCCTTCGCACGCTCTTCGGCGGAGAAGGCGCCGAGGCCCGTGGAGATCCGGAACAATTCCACGCCATGGTGGCTCACAGGGAAGCCCTGGGGCGTCGGGGCGACGGCCTGAAGCGGGAGCAGGATGCCGAGAAGGAGGAAGGTCGCGGTCCGGACTAGGGTCCTGCATGGCGTCATGGCGGACTCCCGTGGGGCAGGTGCCTCGATGGTACCTCCATCGCCCGGGCGGGCTACTTCCCGGGAACCAGGGGGACCGGCAGGCTGCTCCCGCACCACCGGCAGCGGGTGGCCTCGGGGTGGATGGGCTCCCTGCAGAAGGAGCAGACCCTGGATCCCACCCCCGAACCCCCGGTCTCGGCCCCCCTTCGCAGGCTTCCAAGCCCCTTGATCAGAAGCAGATACATCACTCCGACCTTGGCCAGGAAGTCCAGGATCGCCGAGATCACCGGGCCGATCCGCCATTGCCAGTAGGTCCATTTCTCCCACTGGGTTTCTCTCAACCAGAATGCGAAGGTGGGCATCACCAGGCCATCGACGCAGGCGGTGATGATCCGTCCGATGGCGCCGCCGATGACCACGGCCATGACGAAATCCAGGACGTTCCCACGCAGCGCGAAGCCCTCGAACTCCTCCAGCGCCTTTTTCACATGCATGCCGACTCCGAACCGGTCCGGGCGGAGGCTAGGCCTCCTCCAGTTCCTTCGTGAATGCCTTCCGCCACCAGCCGAGATCCCGGTTCCGGCTGACGCGGCGCATGGCCCGGAACCGCTTCTTCCGCTCACTGGCGGGCAGCGTGAGCGCGGTGTGGATGCCCTCGGCCACATGCTCGGGGGAGAAGGGATTGACGAGCACCGCGCCCGGGAGGTCGAAGGCGGCGCCGGCGAATTCCGAGAGGACCACCGCGCCGTCCTCGCGGCAGAGGGCGTATTCCTTGGCGACGAGGTTCATGCCGTCGCGCAGGGGCGTCACGAGGCAGACGTCCGCGGCCAGGTAGAAACCCACCAGCTCCTTGAGGGGCAGGGTCCTGCCGAGGTTGATGATGGGGAGCCAGGTGGGCGTGCCGAGGCGGCTGTTCACCTCTCCCACGGCCTGGTGGGTCTGATCGCGGAGCCGCTCGAACTCCGGCACCCCCTCCCGGCTCGGGACGGCGATCTGGAGGAGCGTCACCCGGCCAATCCATTCCGGATGCCGGTCAAAGAGGGCCTCCATGGCCTTGACGCGCTCGACGGGGCCTTTCACATAGTCCAGGCGTTCCGCCGAGAGGAGCAGATGATCCACCGCCATCTGGGACCTCAGGTCGGAGGCGTAGGCCTTGGCCTCGGGAGAGTCGACGAGGCGCTCCAGGTCCTCCCTCGCGGCGCCGATGCCCAGGGAGAGGAGCTTCACCGCGCGTCCGCCGTGCATCAGCGAATCACAGACCAGGGTGGGGGCGAGGGCGTGGCTTTCCAGGTTGCTCCTCCGCCAGTGGGGCTTGGCGCCCAGGAACCGGCCGCAGCTCCGGGCGAAATTCGTGGCGTAGAGCGGAATGTGGAACCCGACGAGGTCGCATCCCAGCACCCCGTCGAGCAGCTCCTCCCGCCAGGGCAGGATGCCGAACACATCCGGGGGAGGAAAGGCCGTGTGGAGGAAGAACCCCAGCTTGAGGTCCGGCCGGAGCTTGCGCAGGAGCCCGGGAAGGAGCATCAGGTGGAAGTCCTGCACCCAGACGGTGGCCCGGGGGGCCGCAAGGCGGGCGATGGCATGGGCGAAGCGCTCGTTCACCATCCGGTAGGTGTCCCAGAGTCCCGGTGTGAACTGGAGCCTGCTGGGGAAGCAGAAGAGGATCGGCCAGAGGGATTCCGTGGTGAATCCCTCGTAGAACTCCTTGGCCTCCTCGCCCGTCAGGAGCACCTCGTGGATCCGGAACCGCTCCTCCTCCTCGATGAGCACGGTCCGGTGCCGCTCCGGCATGACCTCACCCTCTTCCCGCAGGCCCCAGCAGACCCAGGTTCCTCCGTTGGCGCGCATGACCGGCTCCATCGCGCCGAACACGCCGTTCACCCTGCGGTGCCACCCGCCCTCGGGCTGTTGGGCGAAGGGTCCCCGATGCGAGGCCACGATGAGCTGGGAGGGTTCCCGTTCGGATGCGATCAGGTCAATGGTCATGTTCCTCCTCATCAAGCAGGCCGAAGGCGGCGAGGGCCTCATGGATCCCCCGGGGGCCGGGGAAGGAGGCCCTGCGGGCCCGGCGGATCAGGGCGGGAGGCGCTTCCCGGTCATCGAGCCCGGCCGGCATGAGAACGGGGTGGTCCGCGAATTCGAACAGGCCCAGGTCGTTGGCGGAGTCTCCGCAGCCCACCACGGGCCGCGGGAGATCCTGGGTCTGCTGGAGGAACGCGAGCGCCGCGCCCTTGTGGACGCCTGGCGGCAGGACGTCGAAGTAGAGATCGTGGGACGGCAGAATGTCAGCCTTCAGCCCGTGAGCTTCGCAGGCCAGGTGGAGCTTCCGCCCAGCGTCCGCCATGTCCGCGCCTGCGGCCCGCTGAAGCCCGAGCCTGCGGATGGGGGCCAGGCCCGGCTGGACCTGGAGGCCGTCGGGCAGGCCGGCCTCGAGGAGGCGCTGCGCCGCGCCAGCGTCCCAGTGTCCGGCCACGCGGTCGGCCCAGGCGCGGTCCTCCTCCCAGGAGCCATCGGGCCTGCGGTGGAAGAGGGCCGTCCCCACATCGGAAATCAGGTGCTGCGGGGGCAGGAGGCCCCACCGCTCGATGGCTTCGAGCGCGGACAGGAAGGTGCGGCCCGTGGCGAAGGTGAGCACCGCCCCCGGTTGCGCGAGCAGGGTCGCCTCCAGCCGCCGGAGGTCGGGAACTTGGCCGGGGCCCGGCAGCCAGGTGCCATCCAGGTCGGTCGCGAGATGGAAGACCGTCATCCTAGCCCTCCGCAAAGAAGAACCGGGCGTCGGTCGCATCCACCTCCATGTCCGAGGCGAGCCGCTTCAGGGACTGGTTGAGGCTCGCCACGGAGTCGAGGTCCATGCCGTGGAGGGCGTAGAGGAGCTGCCCCTGGGCCGGATGCGGCGCGCCCTTGAGGAGCTGGGACCCTTCCGCCGTGAGGGAGAGCATCACCCGGCGGCGGTCGGCGGGGTCGGGCTCCCGCGTGAGCAGGCCCCGCTTGTGGAGGCGCTCCACCACACCCGTGACCGTGCTGGGTTCGAGGTGCATCTGTTTCGAGAGGGCCTTCAGCGAGAGCGTGCCGGCCCGGTTCAACTCCCAGAGGGCCCAGAGCTGGGGACCGGTGAGCCCGCATTGCTTCTCCACCTGCATCGAGTAGTCGTGCAGCGCCTTGACGATGCGCCTCAGGCTTTGCATGACCTCCTCGGCGTGGAGGTGTTTTTCCTGAGTCTCAGGGTTATTGATTTGCATTCAAATAGTTTGCACCCAAATTAAAATGACGTCAAGCCGGGGCCTGGACTTGGCTCTTCCAGAGGCCAAGATCCAGGGGTCAGGGGCAGACGGTCGCGGGCCGGCTGAGCCGGAGGGCCACGGGCAGAGAGGCCAGGATGGCCGCCGCACCCAGGGCCCAGCCCATGCGGTAGCCCTGGTGGCCGATGATCCAGCCCAGGCCGAAGCTTCCGAGGCCGATGCCCGAGTCGAAGGCGAAGAGCAGGGCCCCGAAGGCCGCGCCCCGGCGCTTGGGGTCGGCCGTTTCCAGGAGCTTCGCGTTGAGCAGGGTGTGGACCATGCTGTAGCCGGCCCCGTAGAGCACGGCGGAGGCCACATGGCGGGCCATGGCTCCGGGCAGGGCGGCCAGCAGGATCATGCCCGCCAGAGCGCCCACCAGCATGGCCGGGAGCAGGCGGATGGGGCGCCTGCCGAAGCCCGTCCGCAGCATGGCGATGCGCATGAGCACCATGCCCAGGGCCATGCAGGAGAGGAAGGCGGAGGGCAGGGGCATGCCGAGGGCCAGGGCCTCCTGGGCCGTGTAGCTCCCCAGCGCCCCGTAGCCCAGGGCCACGCAGAAGAGCACGAGGCTGGGGCCCAGGGCCGACGCATCCGGCCACTGGAAACCCTCGGCCCGGCCGTGGGGCTGGTCCTTGGGCAGGGTGGTGCCCAAGGCGGCAAGGGCCAGGAACAGGGCGGCCAGGTACCACCCGATGGGGGCGAATCCCCAATGCTGTTGGATCCACAGGCCCAGCAAGGGGCCCACGATGACGCCGCCGGGGCTGGCCAGGCCATAGAGGCTGAGCCCGTCGGCGCGGCGATCTTCCGGCAACACATGGGAGAGGGAAGCCATGGTGGCCGTCAGCAGGCCGGACCAGACGATGCCGTGCGGGAAGGCGAGGGCGTAGAAACCCCAACGCATCGGCATCAGCGCATAGGCGCCCAGGAAGAGCGCGTAGAGCGAGGCGGAAGTGACCACCAGGCGGCGGTGGCCCACGCGGTCGCCCAGCGGACCCGTGAAAAGCGCGCCCAGGGCGCTGCCGGCGGTGAAGAGGCTCATGAACCGGCCGCTTTCCGCCAGGCTGGCCCCCAGGGCGCGCAGGCGCAGCGGCACCGTGGGGAAGAGCTGGAAGGCCGCGAAGAAGGTCACGAACGTGATGGCCCAGACGAGGGCGAACTGCCGCGTCATCAGGCGCGGCCGCGGGCTCGAAAGATCCGTCATCCCTCTACGATGACAGAGGCCCCCGGCACGGATGTCACGGCCGGTCTGCGGACCACGCGCTGCGCCACGGGAATGCACAGGGTCATCAGGCCAGCCCCGACGGCCCAGCCCCAGCGGAAGCTGGCGTGCTGCATGACCCAGCCCAGGCCCAGGGACCCTATGGCGGTGGCCGCGTCGAAGGCGAAGAAGAAGGCGCCGGTGGCCGCGCCCCGGTGGTGGGGCGGCGTGGTCTCCATGACATGGGTGAGCATGAGCGTGTGCACCATGCCGTAGCCCGCGCCGTAGACGAGGCCTGAGGACAGGTGCCGGACCAGGCCCCCCGGCAGGAAGGCCAGCAGCCCGTAGCCCAGGGCGGTGAGCGCGGCCATCCACGGCAGCAGGGCCACGGGCCGCCGGCCCATGCCGGTGAGGGCGAGCAGGCCGCGCATGCCCATCATGCCCAGGGCGAAGCAGGTCAGGAATGCGGACGGCCAGGGCAGGCCCAGGGCCTTCGCCTCCTGGGCGCTGTAGGGCGGCATGGGGCCGAAGCTGAGGCCCACCAGCCCCATGACCGCCACCGCCCCCCACACGCTGCGGTCCGGCCATTGGAAGAGGCCCGCGGCCTCGATCTCGCGGGGCTCCTCGCGGGGCAGGAAGCCGATCAGCAGGTGCAGCGCCACGAAGACGCCCGCCAGCAGGGCCAGCATCCATGAGAAGCCCAGGTGGGGCATCAGCCAGAGCCCCACCAGGGGGCCCACTGCCACGCCGCCGGGGCCCGTCAGGCCGAAGATCGAGAGCCCCTGGGCCCGGTGGGCCAGGGGCAGGATGCCGCCCACCTTGGCCACGGAGGCCGTGCGCAAGGCCGACCAGAGCAGGCCGTGCAGGGGCGCCAGCAGGTAGAACACCCAGCGGACTCGCAGCAGAGCGTAGACGAGGAGGATGCCCACCACCGCGAGCGTGGCCACCCGCAGCACGCGGCGCGGGCCCAGCCGGTCGCCCAGGGGACCCGTGACCAGCGCCCCGAAGCCCGAGCCCAGCATGAAGGCGGTCTGGAAGCGCCCGCTCTCCGCCAGGCTGGCGCCGAACTCCCGGAGCCGCAGGGGCACCACGGGGAAGAGCTGGTAGCCCGCGGCGAAGACCAGGAAATAAAAAACGCAGACGACGAGAAAAGGCACCGTCAGGAACCCGGTCCGCCGCGACCCGTCTGCGTCTTGCATCCCTCCAGGATCGCACGCCGGGCCGCTATGCTGAAGGATCCATCCCGAGGCACCCATGCAGCTGGACCAGTTCCATTCGGAAGTTGAGCGCATCAAGAAAGGCGGCGCGGCCAAGGCCCACGAGAAGAACACGGAGGCCGGCAAGCTCTTCGCCCGGGAGCGCATCCGCCTGCTGGTGGACGAAGGCAGCTTCACCGAGGACGGCCTCTTCGCCAACGCGCTGCATAAGGACCTGCCTGCCGATGGCGTCATCACGGGCACGGCCACGGTGGATGGGCGCCCAGTGGCGCTCATGGCCAACGACAGCACCATCAAGGCCGGCAGCTGGGGCGCGCGGACGGTGGAGAAGATCATCCGCATCCAGGAAGTGGCGATGCGCATGAAGGTCCCCATGCTCTACCTGGTGGACAGCGCCGGGGCCCGCATCACGGACCAGCTCGACATGTTCCCCGGCCGCCGGCACGCCGGCACCATCTTCCACATGGAGGTGGCGCTCTCGGGCCTGGTGCCCCAGGTCTGCCTGCTCTTCGGCCCCTCGGCCGCGGGCGGCGCCTACATCCCCGCATTCTGTGACGTGGTGATGATGGTGGAGGGCAACGCCAGCATGTACCTGGGCTCGCCGCGCATGGCGGAGATGGTCATCGGCGAGAAGATCAGCCTGGAGGACCTGGGCGGCGCCCGCATGCACTGCTCCGTGAGCGGCTGCGGCGACTTCCTCTGCAAGACCGAGCAGGAGGCCATCGCCCTCTGCCGCCAGTATCTCTCCTACTTCCCCCGGCACTGCGAAGACGCCTTGCCCGCCGCTCCGCCGAAGGCGGTATCGCCCAAAGCGAAAGCCCTGGGCGGACTGGTTCCCAAGGACATCAACTCCCCCTTCCAGATGAAGGATTTCATCGAGGGCCTGGTGGACGAGGGGAGCTTCCTGGAAGTGAAGAAGCTCTATGCCGGCGAGATCATCACGGGCCTCGCCCGCCTCGAGGGCAAGCCCGTGGGCATCCTGGCCAACCAGCCCCGCGTGAAGGGCGGCGTGCTCTTCGTGGACAGCGCCGACAAGGCCACGCGGTTCATGACGCTCTGCGACGCCTTCGGCATTCCCCTGTTGTTTCTCAGCGACGTGCCGGGCTTCATGATCGGCAGCGCCGTGGAGAAGCAGGGCATCATCCGCCACGGCGCCAAGATGATCAGCGCCATGGCCTCCTGCAGCACGCCGCGCATCTGCGTGGTGGTGCGCAAAGCTTACGGCGCGGGCCTCTACGCCATGAGCGGCCCGGGCTTCGACCCCGACGCCACCCTGGCCCTGCCCACAGCCAGCATCGCCGTCATGGGCGCCGAAGCCGCGGTGAACGCCGTCTTCGCCAACAAGATCGCCGAGAAGCCCGAAGAAGAGCGGGCCGCCTACGTTCAGCAGCTCCGCGACGAGTACAACGAGGACATCGACCTGAAGAAGCTGGGCGCCGACCTGCACGTTGACGCCATCGTGGATCCCGCCGACCTCCGCCACGAACTCATCACGCGCCTGGCCCGCGCCCGCCGACGCGAGTCCTGGCTCGCCAAGCGCCGGAGCGTCACGCCGGTCTGACCTCCTCCGCGCGGGTTTGCGCTATGCTTCCGGGGATCTTTCCGGAGGCCGCATGTTCCGTCGCGTGGAGGACTTCAAGACCATCTGGCAGCAGGAGGCGGAGAAGACCCTGGCCGTCTTCGAGGCCATTCCGGACGCCGCGGCCCACCAGGCTGTGGATGAGCAGCACCGGGATTTGCGGCGCATGGCCTGGCATCTGGTGGAGACCATCCTGGAGCTGCCCCAGAACCTCGGGCTGAAGGTGAAGGGTCCCGTGGGGCTGGGGCCCGACGGTTTCATCGCCACGCCGCCGCCGCCCACCATGGCCGAGATCATCGCCGCCTACCGCGCCGTGAGCGACTCCCTGCTGGACCACATGGGCAGCTGGAGCAACACGGAGCTGGGGCGGAACTTCACGCTCTACGGCGAGACCTGGACGGGCGCCTTCGCACTCTACGTGCTCGTGAGCCACCAGGCGCACCACCGGGGCCAGATGACAGTCCTCATGCGCCAGGCCGGCCTCCATGTGCCCAGCATCTATGGGCCGACGAAGGAGGGCTGGGCCCAGTTCGGGATGGCGGCGCCGAAGGTGTAGCCTGTTCGGCTCACTTCAGGGGGAACTCCTTCCAGACGAAGAGGACCACCTCGACCAGGATGAGCACGATGATGATCCACTCCAGGCGTTGGTCCTTGCGGTGGGCCAGCACGTCGAGCACGGTGGCGCCGGCGTCCTGGAGATAGGCCACCTTCTGGTTCACGGCGGACAGGCGCTCCTCCAGGTCGAACTGATCGAAGAGGGCCCCATCCAGGTGGGCCAGCGCCTCGCTCTCCCAGGTCTCCGGCGGATCGTCGAAGAGGGTGAGGGTGTCCAGCACCGCCGCGCGCACTGCCATGGCGAAGCCCACGGTACGCAGCAGATCCTTCTGGCCGGGCACCAGGCGTCCCTCCTCGCGGAGGGCGGTCACCACCGGTCCGAAGCGGGCCAGGGCCTGGCTCACCTCCGCCTCCACCGCGTCCAGGGCCACGCTCTGGGCGAGGGCGAGCGAGACGATCTTCAGCTTGTCCAGGGTGAGCTCCCGCAGCCAGACCTCCGAGAAGCCCACCCGGTCCGCCTCGGCGCCGAGGTGGACCCGCAGCTCGTCCCGGGCGGCCTCGGCCCGCGCGCCCGTTCCCGGCAGGCGCGCCAGGTCCTGGAGGACCGAGGCCGTGACCTCGGGGGAGGCGCCCCAGAACACCGCCGCTCCGAACCGGGCGAGGTACACCCAGGTTCCGGCCTCGGGTTCCAGCACCAGGGGGTTGGTGGACAGCACCCGGTGGTGGGGGTAGGCCGCGCAGAAAGCCCGGAAGTCGATCTGGCCCTGGAAGTATTCCGCCCGGAGCAGCACCCCGTCGGCGGGCCTCTCGGAGAGCAGGGGGGCGCGCTGGAGCGCCTGGGATCCCGGGTCCATGGCTCCAATGTAGGCCCGGTGGCGGCTGGGGGTGAACCGGTTCGGGGCCTTCTGGTCAGGTGTTGACCGGGTGGACAGGATTTGATCGACCTGATGTTCCTGCCTCTGGGCGATTTAAGGCGTCAACTGCATGCGGTCCATGAAATGGGTCGAGACGAGGTCGCTGGCCCCTGTATTGCTTGTTACTTATTGAGCATTGCCCTTTATTGTTCCGTCACCTTTCCCGGAGGGGCCCCTGGTGTTCAAGAACATGACGATCAGATGGAAGCTGAACCTGCTCCTCGGGTTCACCGTCCTGAGCCTCGGCACGATCGGGGTGCTGTCGCATGTCCAACGGCGCCAGATGGAGGCCTCGATCACGGCGATGGTCGATCGGGACCTCCAGCTGCTCGTGGACCTCAACCGGGCCCAGGCCGAAGGCCTGCAGATGGGCCAAGCCACCCGGAATCTCCTGATCGATCCAGCCGACGCCCAGGCCAGGCAGAATTTCGAAGAAGCCTACCGGCAGTCGGCCGAGGCCCTGGCGCACGCGGAGCGCCTGGCCCCCGAAGGCATGCGGGTGCGCCTGCCGACCCTGCTCGCCCTCTGGGCCGAGGACCATGCCCTTCAGGTCGAGGTCCAGCGCCAGGCTTCCCTGGGGCACCAGGATGCCGCCACGGCACTGCTGGTGCAGAAGGAGAAGCCCGCCTGGCGCGAGGCCAAGGGTCTCCTGATCAGGCTCATTGGAGAGCAGCAGAAGGCCTTCACCGCCAAGAAGGACGCGGAAGTCGCCAGCATGGCGAGGACCCGGAACCTCCTCGCCATCGGCCTGGGCCTCGCCGGGTTCCTCTTCATCCTGTTCACCCTGGCGATCGCCCGCAGCGTCGCCAAGCCGCTCCGCTTGAGCGTGGAGGCCGTCAAGCAGCTCGCCAAGGGCGACCTGGCGGTCAAGATCCAGGTGCCCGGGAGGGACGAAGCCAGCTGGGTGCTCTACGCCATGAAGAAGATGATGGAGAGCATGAACCAGGTGGTGACGGAGATCCGGGGCGCCGCGGCCGAGGTGGCCCGGGGCAGCCAGCAGATCGCGATCGGCGCCGAGCAGCTCTCCAGCGGCACCTCCCGGCAGGCGGCGTCGGCCGAGGAGGCCGCCGCCTCCATCGAGGAGATGAACGCCACCATCCGGCAGAACGCGGACAACGCCAGCCAGACGGAACGGATGGCCATGCAGGCCGCCGGCGACGCGGGGAAGACCGGAGCCGCGGTGGCGGAGGCCATGGCGGCCATGAAGGACATCGCCGCCCGGATCGAGATCATCGACGACATCGCCTGGCAGACCAACCTCCTCGCCCTCAATGCGTCCATCGAGGCGGCGCGGGCCGGCGAGCATGGGAAGGGCTTCGCGGTCGTGGCTTCCGAAGTCCGCAAGTTGGCCGAGCGCAGCCAGGTGGCGGCCGGCGAAATCAGCCAGCTGTCTTCGGCCAGTGTCGACGTGGCCGAGCGGGCGGGCAAGATGCTCGCGAAGCTGGTGCCCGACATCCGGAAGACCGCCGAGCTGGTCCAGGAGATCAGCGCCGCCTCGCGGGAGCAGGCCACGGGAGCGGGACAGATCAACGCGGCCATCCAGCAGCTCAGCCGCGTGATCCAGGAGAATGCTGGAGCCGCGGAGGAGATGGCCTCGACGGCGGAGGAACTCTCCGCCCAGGCTGCGCACCTCCAGGCCACCCTCGGGTTCTTCCGGACCGGAGGCGAGCGGCCGGGAGCCACTCCCGGCGCGAAGGCCGGTTCGAAGCCCGATCCGTCAGGCGTCCGGCGCCACCTGGCGGACCTGAACCCGGCCACTTGACCCAGGCGGAGACGCCGGGTTCCCCAGCAGCGCCCCTCGCGAAACGGGGCGTACAGGGGTCGGGGCGGCGATTTTCAAAAAAAGGTGTTGCAACTTCGGTTGAAGCGCCTAGACTGAATTGCATGGTGAAACACCTAATTTCTGGAGGCTCCATGCGACACCCCTTCCGCACCCTGCTCGCCACCCTCGCCCTGGCGGCCGTGCCCGCCCTGGCCGGCCAGGACACCT